>JBEVWG010000009.1:0-102946 GCA_040506705.1 Candidatus Thiodiazotropha sp. 6PLUC1 | reverse complement strand
CCGAAATCTTCAGTTTCAATCCTGATCGGACCGGAGGGCGGACTGAGCGATGGCGAGTGGGATCAAGCCCTTCAACAAGAGTTTCTAGGTCTTCGCCTAGGTCCGAGAATTCTGCGTACCGAGACTACACCTCTGGCCGCCATTGTCGCTATCCAGACCCTTTGGGGTGACTTCAAAGTTTTGTAAAAAATCCCAACTCTGGCCGAATCCCGTTAGTCCGTAGCCTGGATGAAGTGCAACGGAATCCGGGAAGATTGGTGCACTACTCTCCCGGATTCCGTTACACTTCATCCAGGCTACATTATCGCAATTTCTCAACAAAATTCTGACTTTGCCTTGGTACTCGACCCAGGTGGCAAACAACCCATATCTGATATTCCCCCCCGAAATCTTCAGTTTCAATCCTGATCGGACCGGAGGGCGGACTGAGCGATGGCGAGTGGGATCAAGCCCTTCAACAAGAGTTTCCAGGTCTTCGCCTAGGTCCGAGAATTCTGCGCACCGAGACTGCACCTCTGGCCTCCATTGCAGCTATCCAGACCCTTTGGGGTGACTTCAAAGTTTTGTAAAAAACCCCAACTCTGGCCGAATCCCCTTAGTCCGCAACCGACAGAAAGCAATTGCTTAACGACAAAAAAAGAATAGGTGCGGCTTTAAATATCTACGATTGATGCTGAATACAAATTAGTTGTGACGAATAGTCACAAAGCGATCAATTGACCTGCATAAGACTGTCATTCAATAACTATAGAGTGCGCTTGCGTCAATCTTCCTGGAATCAGGACACCTATAAGAATTGGGAGAATAACCAATGAATGCCAGCTTGTTACGATCATCACTATCTGCAGCACTTTTCTGTCTTGCATCAACCGTCTCCGTAGCCGAAACCACCATTTGGCAGATTGCTGAATTCGATATACCCGAAGCCAATCAGGGCATCGGTGTTGATGAGGACCATTTCTATGCGGTAGACAATCATACAATCGCTAAGTACACCAAGGATGGTGAATATGTAGATGCCTGGATTGGCGAAGACGATGGCCAGGTTAAACACCTGGACAGTGCCGCTGTAGTTGATGGCAAAATCTACTGTTCACACTCCAACTACCGCTACTTCCCGATGACCAGCTCTATTGAGGTCTGGGATGCAGAAACCATGAAGCACATTGAAAGCCACAGTATCGGTATCCGCCTTGGCTCTTTAACCTGGCTGGACAAACATGATGGCTACTGGTGGGGTACCTTCGCCAACTATAACAAGGAAGGCAAACTACCAGACGGCACTAAAGCCAGCGTACCTTATGCAATCCATACCGGTGGCAATATCAATACTACATTGGTTAAGTTCAACGAGGATTGGCAGGTGTTGGAAGGCTGGATTTTTCCAACCGAATTAATGGAGAAATTTGAACTGATGAGCAACTCCGGCGGCTCCTGGGGACCGGATGGAAAACTTTACATCACAGGCCACGATCTGGCAGAAACCTATCAAATCCGTTTTCCTGAAGCCGGATCTGTGCTGGAAGTTGCTGAGAGCATATCTTTGAATATCCGCGGCCAGGGTATTGCCTGGGATCATTCTGAAGAAGGCGTGCTCTATGGCATAATCCGCGCCAATGATGAAGAGGAGGCGCAAGGAATGACAAACCGTGTTGTCGTATTTGCTTCCAACCTTACTCAAGAGAATAAGCCTGAAGAGTGCAGTGATCGTAAACCTGAGCGACGTCATCGTAGATGTGAGCGTTAATTATATACAATCTTAACCGTGCACAATGTACGCTTGTGGTGGTGTCACTCACCTATCGGCCACCACAAGTGTACAGTTATTAACCCAGTCAGTAATGACTGTGCCAATTTCTCAATTTCTTGCTAGGATAAGGAGATCACCAACCAGCAAGACAGAATGATGCAACATCAAACAGAACTTTTCCGGATTATCCTCCTGGCCCTGCTCTTTCTCGCTCCAAGCAGCCAGGTGGTGGCTAAGAAATTCTACAAGTGCACCAATGCCGAGGGTGAGCTTGTCTATCAGCAGGTGGCCTGCGATTCTGATATCAGCCAGGAGACCGTCAGCGTTTTTACTGCACCTGAACAGCGCTCTCAACTGGGCTCAAAACTAATGGGCGAATCTGAATATATCCCCCAGGGAGAAGAGCCCGCAACCATTGGAAAAATGCAATTTCAATCCAGGCTCGTCAACGTCATCAGTTTGCTGACTCCGATCAAATTTGAAATGCAGCAATACTATATGATGAACGGCGCATGGCCAGAGAAACCTCAGGATTTGGGCTTTGAACCGGAAAAATTGAAAAGTGCAGATATCACGGAGGTGCTGTTTGGTGATAGCGGTGCAATAGTTGCAACGTTGAGCAATAGCTTCGGTAATGACAAGAGAGTGGTATTAGCACCAAAATTGGTTATGGATGGTACCAGCATGGAGTGGCAATGCATGGCAAATTTCCCGGCGCAATCGATGATGACGGCTGGCATGTCAATGTGTGAATCACGAACCATCAAGTAGATAAAATAAAGTGAAATGTTTCTAATCTGAATACTAAATAACAGAGCCTCAAAAAGAGTTGTAGGCAGACTTGTCAGATCCAACCACCCAGGCTCATACCCACTGCAGTCCAGAAAAATGCAACTGATGTAGGGTGCCGGCCCTGCCGCACCATGGCTGGCTTAAATTAAACTACCTGATCAGCAGGCTTAGAGACAAATTCCACCTCCCTCTAGAAGCGCAGCTGGAATTAACCATAAGGTTCGAGGTAACCCTGACCTTATGGTGCGGCAGGGCCGCACCCTACGATTCTGAATACTAAATTACTGAGCCTCAAAAGGAGTTGTGGGCAGACTTGTCAGATCCAATCACATAGGCTCATGCCCACTACAGTCCAGAAAAATGCAACCGATGTAGGGTGCCGGCCCTGCCGCACCATGGCTGGCTTAAATTAAACTACCTGATCAGCAGGTTTAGAGACAAATTCCACCTCCCTCTAGAAGCGCAGCTGGAATTAACCATAAGGTTCGAGGTAACCCTGACCTTATGGTGCGGCAGGGCCGCACCCTACGATTCGTCATAGCTTCTTCATTCCCGACAACAGACTCAGCCTTTATGTGGTGTCTCCAGATATTTGGCCGACTGCATCTCCTTCAACCTGCTCGCAGTTCTCTTAAACTCAAATGCGAGCCGGGTTCCACTGTAGAGCCGATCGGGTTCAGCATCAGCACTGATAACCACTTTAACTTTCTGGTCGTAGAAGACATCGACCAGGTTGATGAAACGCCGGGTTCTGTCATCCCATGTCCCATCAAGTCGGGGTATATCTGAAATAAACACCGTGTGATGGCATCGAGCCAGTTCAATATAGTCGTTCTGCCAGCGTGGCGGCCCGCATAGCGCATTGAAATCACTCCAGATCACACCACTGGCTCTTTTGACGAATCGCACCGCACGACCTGGCACCTCGAATCGTCCCATCTCTTCAACCGAACCACTCGCCAGACGATCGAATTCACCGCTCAGTTTGACCATAGCGTCATCACTGAGTGGGGTATGGTAGACAGAGGAAGTTTCGAAGAGTTGCAGGCGATAGTCCTGGTCACCTTCCAGTTCCAGCACTTCGTTGCCACTTTTTAGCAGTGCGATAGCGGGTAAAAACCGTTCTCTCTGGAGGCCGTTCATATAGAGATTATCGGGAGGTTGATTGGAAGTCGTGACTAAAGTGATACCCACCTTCTGCAAGCTCTCTAAAAGAGTCCGCATCAGCATCGCATCACCAATGTCTATGACATTGAACTCATCAAGACAGAGTACCCGCATGCGGTTTTCCATCTCATGAGCGATCAGCATCATAGGTTCCTTATCCCCCTCATGCTCTTTCAATCGCTGATGAATAAGCCGCATAAAACTGTGAAAATGGTGTCGTTCGATGCCCAGTGTTTCATGTTGTTGATGAAACAGATCCATCAGCCAGGTCTTGCCTCTACCAACGCCACCCCAGATATAGAGTCCCTGGACAGCTGGAACACTCTTTTTCCACAGCCAACCTGAAGTTTTTCTTGGTTGAGTAAGTTGATCAGCCAGTCGATCGAAGGCAAGCAGAATACGCTCCTGATAGGCATCCCGATCGAAACCGTTTATCTGCAGCTGCTGTTGATAGTATTGGAGTAGAGACAAGAGAGAGAATAACCCCTTGGGTCTGATAGTTACTTATCCGAATAACACTACAGCATAAATATCAAGGTGCCATGTTAAAAATAATTTCAACCCTTTGGACTACACCTGATAAATCTACACTATGGCTTGTTTCAAAGTGTGGGTATTTTTTACAGACCCTTAATCAAATCCAGAACCTGGCGCTCTATCTCATCCATATCCGGGACTATAGCCGGACTCAAATCCAGCTCGACTTTTTGTTTGATCAGAGGTTGTGGTTCTTCATCGTCAGAATTCACAGGCACAACATTATCAGCACTGACTCTGACAAGAGAGGGAATTGCATGCACTGCCATGCCGATATGAGAAAGCCGTTCATGATCACCAAGAGCATTCAAGATAAGAATCCTACCTCGGTAACCTGGAGCAACCACCGTTTCACCCAACATCCCTTCATAGGAGATGACAGGAATCATCACACCACGCCAGGCAAGATGTCCCAGGAACCACTCGGGTAGCTCATCACCCGCATATTCAGGTTGTTGATAGCTCATGACTTCGGCTACCGATGCGTTAGGCAGCAGAAGCTGGCGTTCGTGCAGAGGGATTATTACGCTTCTGACCTCTTTGACTACCGCTTGGCTCATTGTCTGTTTTCCGCCAGGACTTCGTTGATATTATCCAGCAAGTCACTCTCCTGATAGGGCTTACCAAGACAGCGCTTAACCCCAAGATCCATTGCACGTTGACGATGCTTATCCCCAACTCTGGAAGAGATCATGATGATCGGCAATCCATAATAATCTACGGAGTTATTGATATGTCGAGCCAACTCAAAACCGTCCATCCTCGGCATTTCAATATCAAGCAGCATAATATCCGGCACCTGTTCTTGTAACAGTGCCACTGCTTCAACACCATCTTTCGCAGTCACAACATCCATATCATGGCGTTCCAGTAAGCGACTGGTGACCTTACGCACAGTGATCGAATCATCCACCACCATGACGCGTAGACGCTCTTCCAGCTTCTTCTGTTGCTGATCGCTATCCGGTTGCATGAGCGGTGCGGCATGGGTTGCGTCCATACGAACCAGAGAAGCAAGATCGAGGATCAAGGCTACACGACCATCGGCGAGAATAGTGCCGCCGGTAATCCAACGCACACTGCCGACCTGCTTACCTAATGTCTTCACCACGACCTGACGACTACCCAATAGCTCATCAATCTGTAGCGCTACCTGATGTTCGCCGGTCTGTAACAGCAACAGTGGCAACCAACGCATACCTTCATGAATCTCATGCTGCCCAGTTCCCATCATACGCCCGAGGTAGTTCACCTTATAGTGCTTACCACCGTAATCGAAACTCTCCTGTTCGCCTGAATAGCATTTCTGAATCTCATCGCGTCGTATCCGCACAACACCGCTGATACTACCGTGAGGAACAGCATAGATCTCTTCGCCCACCCGAATCAGCAGGGCATCGGTAATAGCCAGAGTGAGGGGTAAACGAATAATGAAACTGGTACCGCGTCCTGGCTGAGAATCGATCTCCAGTGAGCCACCGAGTTGTTTCACCTCACTGGTCACCACATCCAAGCCAACGCCTCGACCTGAAATCTGGGTTACCTCTTTCGCTGTACTGAAGCCAGGCAACAACACACATTGGATTAGGTCATCATCGCTTATTTCAGCATTGGCATTGATCATGCCCTGTTCCAATGCCCGTTTACGAATCGCTTCGATATCAAGACCTTTGCCATCATCTGACAGGGTGATCATTACATCTGTCGCTTCCCGATCAAGATAGAGGGAGATACGACCTGTCTCCTGCTTACCCGCAGAGAGCCGATTCCCTGGAAGCTCAATGCCATGAGAGACTGAATTACGAAGCAGATGCTCAAGCACTGGAACCATACGATTCAGAATACTGCGATCAAGCTCGCCCTCTATTCCAAAGCATTCCAGATTGGCTTTTTTACTCAATTGAGCTGCTGTCTGCCTGACAAGGCGCTGCATCCTTGGTACCAAGGTTGCGAATGGCACCATTCGAGTTCGTAGCAATCCATCCTGCAGATCGGTTGAGATGCGTGACTGTTGAAGCAGTAAGGTATCCGTCTCACGTTGCAGATCGCGTAACGACTCATTGATGTTACCCAGGTCATTAACAGTTTCCACCAGCGCTCTCGACAACTGCTGCATGGTGGAAAATCGATCCAGTTCCAGTGGATCAAATTCAGTCTTTTCCTGCTCTAGTTTTTCGTTATCCCGTTCCCAGCGATAGAGAATCTGTGCCTCAGTTTCAATCTCAAGACCACGCAACTGAGTAAAGAGACGGGAGACTGTCTGTTCAAGCTCCGCGAGGTTGAAGCCCAGGACACTGTTTTGTTGCTCCAGGCGCGAGCGATAGATACTAACCTCACCGGCATGGTTAACCAGTCGATCCATCAAATCCGCATTGACTCGAACCTGCTCCTTGTTGGGTTTGAAGCTGGCTTTCTTATCCTCTTCACTTTCCGGATTGAGCAGCTTGGCAATCTCTTCATTGAAGGGCAGTACCTTGGCAGTCGGCGACTCCTCTTCCTTCTCTTCAACTAACTCACTCTCTGCAACTTCCTGAATGGTTTCAACCATCCCGGCATGGACAGGTGTGAGTTCTCCACCCAGGAGATTATGCAGCTGTTCAACTTGAACATCTGATGCAGGAACCTTACCGGTCTTGGCAATGGTATCAATTTGGAAAGCCAGGTGATCGATCGCGTGGCGAAGAGTATCTGTAACTGTTTCGATGGGATCGATTTCCTCTTCAGCCACAGCTGTCATCACTGATTCGACAGCGTGACTCAAGTCGCCGACAGGCATAATACCCGCGAGACGAGCACTGCCTTTTAGCGTGTGCAGATTACGTTGCATACCTTCGGTTGCAGCTTGGTCGCTGAGATCATCGAGCCATTGCAGAAATCGATTTTCGATCTGATCCATGAACTCTTTGGCTTCTTCAACGAAGATCTGTATCAGCTCTTCATCTTCACCCACATCCAGCAACACTTCGTCATGCATTACCAGGAAAGACTCATCGGCTTGACTGAGGCTCTCTTCCTGAACCTCTTCAGGCGTAATGTCCAACTCGGAAGCGACTATTTCTATCTCATCAGAGTCCAACCCATCCTGGACAGATTCCACTTCGGGCAGGACTTCATCCTCAGAAGTTAATTGTGCCTCTGGCTCGGGCTCATCCTCGACAATTTCCAACTCCGCCAGAGCTTCATCTTCAGAAGAGGGTTGCAGCAGAGAATCGAGCTCATCCTGAACAATTTCCAGCTCTTCATCCTCAGTGGAGGATTGCACCACACTCCCAAGCTCATCCTGAAGATCGGGATCAATAAGATCTTCAACGATCTCTTCGCGCTCGGTACCCTTATCGATAAGCACCTGAATTTCGTCTATCAGGTTATCCGCTCTATGGACTTCATTAGAGGACTCGGCATCATCAGTCTGTGTAGCCAGCATGTCGAGGGTTGTACGGGTGAGACTGCTCATCACTGCGCTATCAGCAGGTATATGCCCCCTCATGACGCAATTCAGCAACGACTCCATCGCATGACTGAGGTCGCCTACCGGCTCTACACCAGCTAGACGAGAACTGCCTTTCATGGTGTGAAGCGCTCGTAGAATACCATCCAGATATTGATGGTCTGATGGGTTTTCACGCCATTTCTGATGTTGTTCTTCCAGGACTTCGAGCAGCTCTTTTGACTCTTCTACGAAGATATCAACCAATTCACGGTCTTCAGTGACCTCAAACAGATCTCCCTCATGTAGAAAGCTCATTGGTTCTTCGTAATAAGAACTCGAATCAACTTGCTCATCTGACTCAGATAAGGTGCTGCTCTCCTCGGCCTCGTCCAATGCCTTCTGCAGCTCCATTTTTTGAAGACGCACAAGCTCTTCCTGGTCAGGCTGCTCATCCTCTACAGGCTCTGAATCGGGGAATGCCTCATCTGCCAATTGCAGATCATCTTCGAGAACTTCTTCCAGGATGGCATCATCTGATAGATCTTCAGACTCAGTTTCTGGAGCAGCTGGCTGCTCTAGATCGACGAGTAGTTGGGTCGACAGATGTACTTTGCCAGTGGTTGCAGCATCCTCAACTTGAGTGGCAAGGAAATCGAAAGCTTGGCGTACTAAATCCTGAACTCTTTGATCCGGCTTCAGTTCATTTCGCAGAAGGCGTTCGTATAAACTCTCCAGCGCATGACTCAGATCACCAATGGGATTGATCCCGGCAAGCCTGGAACTACCTTTCAGTGTGTGTAGTGTCCGCTTGATGTCATCGACCACTTTTTCATCATTCGGAGAGTGCTGCCAGCCGGTATAGCCATGTTCAAGGGCTTCCAACAACTCTCGTCCCTCTTCGATGAAGATTTCAAGCAACTCCTCGTCGCCTTCCACCTCGAAGAAATCATCAGACTGCAGGTAACTCACTACTTCATGAAAACCTGAATCTTCCGATAGTGGCAGCTCTGACTCCTCTGAATCAGTTTCAAGGCTCCCGAAATCCTGTAGCAGCAGATCGGATGCAATATCCACCTCGAACTCTTCGGACTCACTATCATCCGTAGCTTCGACTTGGATATCTTCTGCTAAGCTTTCGACCTCATCGAGAGTCGAAACATCTTCTAAGGAGAGTTCATCTAAGTGAAATGCTTCTTCCGGAGTTTCACTCTTCTCTTCAACTGAAGCCTGTATTGCCTGCAAGGCTCCATTCAATCCGGCAAGATAGGTATCGACATGTGGCTCGGGTAGAGAATCTTCAGGTAACCAACTTAACAGTTGACGAATATATCCAACGCTACCGTCAATCAGATCAACCACTTGAGGTTCAGCAGGCAACTGATGTTCGTGTACTGCTCTGACATAGTCTTCCATGGCTTCGCTGAGCATTGCGATGGGTGTAATCCCAGCCATGTGAGCACTACCATGTAGTGTGTGGCATGCCCTCACGACCTCTTCGGGTACCAGCATGGCGGGGGAGGTATTCGCAGCCTGTTTGAGGAATACCTCGATCTCCTGCAGGTGCTCCTCTGACTCTTCAGCAAACACTTCCAGCAACTCGGTATCGATCTCTATCTCAAGATCTGAATCGGTGAAATCGTCCTGCTCAATATCTTCCGATATACCTTCGAGAATTGCTTCCTGCAATTCAGACTGTTCCGTCTCCTCTGAAGCCTCGACTTGATCCACGAGTTCATCATCGAGTTCGAGGTTTTCCAAGCTGTACGGTTCAACCTCTGAGGATTCTCCATCTTCAGGTAACAGCGCCTCTTCTTCAGCAGACTCCACTTCGGCAACATCGTCATCAAGTGATATCGCTTCAATCTCAATCTCTTCTGATGATGCAGGTAGCTCTGTAGTGTCTATCTCTGGTTCAGCTATCTCTTCGAGAGGCTTACCTTCAGATATAGCGTGGGCACGGTTTTGTAAGAGTTCAACATTTACATCGGGACTGGTGCCTTTTTCCTGACAGTCGATCAGTACAGGTAAGGCTTCAGTGACATGATTGAGCAGATCCATCATCTCAGGTGATACCTTGATGGTCTCATCGATCATGCGATTGAGCATATTCTCCACAGACCAGGCGAGTTCACCTATCACCATCGCTCCAACCAAGCGACCACTGCCTTTTAATGTGTGGAATGAGCGCCGGAAAATGGCAAGAGCTTCTCTGTCAGCTTGGTTATGCTGCCAGCGAGGCAAGTGCTCCTGGATACTCTCCAGCTCTTCCCGGGCCTCTTCAATAAAGATCTCCAGAATTTCAGGGTCGATATCTTCCAACATCGGCTTGTCGGCAGATGCAATCTCCTCGAACTGTGGCTTATCTTCTGCTTTTTCAACAGCTGCCGGTTCATTCTCTGTTGAAAGAATTTCCACTTCTGGCTGTGGTGGTTCAATTTGCAGGCTACTGGCACCAAACTCGAGATCGGAAACCTCTTCCTCTTCAAGCTCATAGCCTTCTGCATGATCAGCAGATTCCGAGAGATCGATGGGCTCTGACGGCGTAACGTACTCTGTCACCTCGCTCTTGCCATCACTCAGCAGGTCATTCAAAGAGGCTCGTGCTATGGCGAGAATTTCTCCCCGGTCTCCAGCACCGTCAACCAGAGTCTCCAGGTAGTATTCGATACTACTGACAACATCAGCAAGGGAGTTCAACTGCTGCCTGCTCGGCGGCACGTTGGCATCCATGAAATCACTCTTGATGACACCCCCTGTTTGCGACATCAATTCAGCCGCATCTCTCAGGTTGAGCATCTGCAGAGCGCCCTCTACACGCCGAAAACCCTGGTGTACAGAATCAAGAACAGAGGTATCGTCTGTTGCCTCTGTAAAGCTGATAATCGTCTCTTTTGCCCGAGCAATCTCAACCTTCGCTTCGCGTACGGTTTGACGGATCAGATTCTGATACTCACCCTCTGGCAGACTGTCTCCCAAAGAACCTTCATCAAGGTTTTGAGCAGCACCAGGCTGAAAGGTGTGGAGAGTACTGAGGGAGGATTCCACATAGAGAATATCTCCTGCCATCTCCATCAACTCGAACTCTTCCGGCAACACACCCTGTTCAACAAAGGTTTTAACTTTGTCTGCCTGACGATTTAGACGGGAGCGTAATGCACCTTGTCCAACCATTCCCAGAGTATCAGCCAATTTGCGTGTTGGCGCTTCAAGATGACCAAGCATCTCCATATCTGCCTTTTCATCACGCATGAAAAGATCGAGGATATCTTTAATACGGGTTAACTCGCTGCTCACCGCATCCTTGATCGATTCAGCCAACTCGGCATTTGACCCGGTCAATCCGAGTCTGCCCTCATTGAGCTGATCCTCGCTCGGCATTACTGCATCGAGGTTATATGCTTCTTTTATCTTAACGATTTCAGGATGTTGCGAGTTCGCTCGGGCGATATAGTAAAGCAGATTCTTCAGCAGTGCCGCAGGTGGATCTTCCACCAGCAAATGTTCACCACCATCGATAATGACCTTCATCTTCCGGTCAAGGCGACTGAACAACTGTTTGACTGCAATCCCCGGTGCTATGGTGTTTTCAATCAACCCATGCATCAGGCCCTCAGCGACCCAGAAAAGGTGTTGGACCGTCTCAGTTCCAGCACTATTACGGATTGTGGCAAACACATCCCTCAACAGTGGCCAGCCATGGACAGTGTCCCGCTTGCGATACCAACTCAGCAGCCCCAGGTGAAACTTTTGTCTGACCTGCTTGACCAGTGTCGGCAGATCTTCGTTGATCTTATCCCCATCAGATTCGGTTTCGATTTCCGGCTTGAACAGAGCTGCCTCTGAAAGCAATGGCGCATCACGAACAGCTCTCAGATCATTCAGCAATGGCAGAATGATAAGCGGTACATCCGCATCACCACCTTGAAGCTTCTCCAGATAGTCGGGAAGCTGAATAAGGGCCAGCATCAACGCCTCGGCAGCATCCTCTTCTTGCCTGACATTGCCATCGGACATGTCACGCACCACCAGCTCCATCTCTTCAGCGAGCATGCTGGGACCGTAGACCTGCACCATCTGCAGAACCCGGGCAATCTGATGCAGGTGGTCGCCGCAGGTTGCCAGAGACGCAGTGTCACCTGGCGTCTCCACATAGGCTTCCAACGCTTGGCGAGCATGACGAATGGATACATCCAATTCGTCCTTTACCCAATTCAGGGCGCCAAAATCTTGCGCATTACTCATTTGTGATGCACTCCCGTCGAGAAACCAGTGCGACTATTGACCATGCTTATACATCCACCCAGTGGGTTGGCTTCAATTTGATCAGGCTGGCAGACGGAATCCGGCAACCGACTTTTGCAGCTGATCAGAGAGGTCGGCCAGAGCACCAATGGAATTCGCGGTCTGGTGTGTACCTTCCGATGTCTGATTGGTGATCTCCTGAATGACGCTCATTGTATCTTTAACGTTCACCGCCTGATCCGACTGAGTCTGTGCGGAGGTAGCGATTTTGCCCGTCAAGTCAGCAATATATTGCGAAACACTTTCGATCTCTTTCAGAGCTTCACCAGCGTCTTCCGCGAGGGTTGCCCCTTTAACTACACCAGAGGTACTGGCTTCCATCGAAGTCACCGCTTCATTGGTGTCTGCCTGAATGGTCTTAACCAGTGCTTCAATCTGTTTGGTAGCGTTGATAGAACGCTCAGCCAATCTTTGTACCTCGTCGGCAACAACCGCGAAGCCTCGACCTGCTTCACCGGCCATCGCGGCCTGCATCGCAGCATTCAACGCCAGAATATTGGTTTGGTCGGCAATATCATCGATCAACTCAACGATGTCACCAATCTCCTGGGAGCTTTCACCCAAACGTTTGATACGTTTAGAGGTCTCCTGGATCTGTTCACGAATGTTATCCATGCCTGTGATGGTATTACGTACCGTATCAGCACCCGTGCTGGCGATTTCCACAGAGCGCTTGGCAACTTCCGCCGATTCAGTCGCGTCTTGTGACATCTGATCAATCGCATCGGTCATTTCACCAATGGAACCATTGGCTTGTGTGATCTGTTCAGCCTGATGCTCACTCGCCTCAGCAAGATGCATCGCGGTGGCACGACTCTCCTGGGTTGCACCGGAGACCTGCTCTGAAGTCTGATTGATAGTGGTAACCAGTTCACGCAGCGCTTCGATCGCGTAGTTGATGGAGTCAGCAATAGCGCCTGTAATATCTTCGGTCACACTGGCGGTAACGGTCAGGTCACCATCAGCCAGGTCACCCATTTCGTCGAGCAGCTGCAAAATGGCCTTCTGGTTGTTTTCGTTCTGCTGTTTACTCGCCTGCTCACGACGCTGAGCATCAACGACCAACTGCATACCAAGCATTACCAGGAAGATTGCGGCAGCACCACCGAATACAGCGATCATACCTGGGCCTGCTTTGATTCCGAGTAAGGAAAACCGTCCTGGAGATTGGCCATATGCGGCAATCATAGTCTCCGCAGCGGAACTGACCTGGTCTGAAGAACCACTAACCACTGATGCAGCTTCAAGAGCTGGTAATACATCCGGGATATTCTGAATAATCTCTGCCGCATTGTCTTGGATGGTTGCGAACAGGGTTGCCACATCATCAAGACGCTGTAGAGCGATCTTGTCTTTAACCTGGGCTATGCTCATCTCCTTATCACCAGTTCGCAGACCTTCGAGAATTCGTCCAAAGAGATCTGCGTCACGGCTGAACTGATCAATGGCAGCAGCTGTTTTCTGTCCACCGGCCAGTACCTGATTAACATTCGAATTGATTCTCTGAATCAACATCTCCTGCTCAGTAGCGATGTAGACCTGACGTCTCGGTGCGTTACTGTTGATTAGAACCTCGGCCAACTCTTCCGAAAGCTCCTGAAGTTGAGGTACGAATTCCGAAATAATTGCAGAGAATTCATCAATCGCCAGAATATTTTCCTGTGCTTTGAGGATTTCATCAATGTTGCTGCGTAGTGCCAGCCATCTATTCTCAAGCTCAGCCAATTCGGTTTTTACTTCATCTGGAGAACCAGGGAGATCACTGGCAGCGCCTCCACCATTCTTAAGTTCCCACATGATATTTTCGAATCGGTCGCGACTTTTCTGCAACGGCTTAAATGATTCGAGCTCACCTCGGGCCGCAGAAAGGGCGTATTTAGCAATCCGCTGAGACAACACCTGCTGTTCAGCTGCGCGAATCAAATACTGTTCGTCGTAGGACTCCCGCTGGGTTGTATGCAAGAAGGTCACCAGTGCCAGGATAAGACACACCAGCACCAGAACAGCCAATGTGGTGATGACCTTATTTGAGGGCAGAGTTCCACCCACGCGTTTGCCTTTCATTCTTCTTTCTCCCGAAAGCTTAAGCCCAAATCCTAAATCCAGTTATTCTCATGGTGTCAGGTTGCGGCGATCTGAAACGCCGGATCGTCTGCTAATGCCTGCAGACTAAACACCGGCCAAGCCATCCCGTCCTGGTCGAATTCAAACTGAACATATTTTGAAAATTTTTCTTTAACCGACTGCATCTCTTTAGCAGACTCCCTGGTAAAGTGGCGCATACCTACCATCTCTCCTACCAGCACACCACTTAAGCCACTTCCCATAGTGAACACGAGCACCCGGCTTCTGCGAGTACGACGGGTCTTTCTACCGATAAGAAACAGCTGAAGATCGATTACCGGGATCAGGGTGCCGCGTACATTGGCAACCCCCATCATCCAAGGCTTCGAGCCTGGAACCGGAGTCAGAGCAGTTGGATAATTAAGAATCTCTTTGACACTACTGAGTGGCGCGATAAAACGACTCTCGCCAACGTAGAACATCACCCCTTCCCAATAACTCTGGATAAGTTCTTGTTGAGGGAGTCCTTTGGCACTGTCCCGGCTGCGTTGTTCCAGGTTTGCCAATAGTTGAACCACCGCTTGCGGTGTCTCTATAACGCTCTGTTGCATAGCGTCATCAGGCATTGATCAACGCCTTAATCTTGTGCAGCAGTTCTGCAGGTGAGACAGGTTTTACCATATATTCAGTAGCCCCTTGGCGCATCCCCCAATTGATATCGGTCTGCTGGTCCTTAGTGGTTACCATGATCACCGGAATCTTCGCAGTTGCTTCGTTATTCTTCAGCTGACGTGTCGCCTGAAATCCGTTGAGAACCGGCATCACCACATCCATAAGTATGAGGTCGGGCAACTCCTGCTTGGCAATGTCCACCCCTTCCTGCCCATCGGTTGCCACGAGTATCTCGTAACCATGCTTTGCAAGTATTTTTTTGAAAACGACAACCTCAGTGGGCGAATCATCGACCACGAGAATCCTACCCTTGGTCTCACCAGTAGATGGGATATTGCTCTCTACTGACTCTTCGCGACCCCTGCGAAATATATTTTTGATCATCGAATCTCTCTGCCCATTGGTTCTAGTCCTTATCGGCTGATCCAAGAATGTCTTTAAATCCAGCTTTCATCCTGTTGGATAGCAGCCATCTCAAACCAAATCGCAACTGTTACTACTTATGCAGCACTACTAACATAGCGCCGGATTGCGCCTAAAAGCTCATCCTTGGTAAATGGTTTGGTCAAGTATTGTTCTGAACCTACAATCCTGCCCCGTGCCCGATCGAACAGACCATCCTTACTCGATAGCATGATGACCGGTATATTTTTGTACACATCGTTGTGTTTGATCAGTGCACAGGTCTGATAACCATCAAGACGAGGCATCATAATATCGACAAAAATCACGTCAGGATGGTGGTCAGCGATCATAGCCAATGCCTCAAAACCATCTGTAGCCGTTGATACATCACAGCCCGCTTTTTTCAGCAGACTTTCGGCTGTGCGCCGAATGGTTTTACTGTCATCGATGACCATGACTTTGACACCAGAGATGTCCTTTTCAGTTTCATCACCACTCACGTTGAAATCCTCATGTCACGGACATATTCATAAAAATCGGTTACTCGCCCGGCACTACAGTTGTCAGACCCCATAATTGCCACAACTGCATGCCACCACGGTAATAGAAAATTTTGTTGGCTGGGTAGCCCACTTTCAATAATCCTTTGATTGCGCGAGGCGACTGGCCACACTCCGGGCCATTGCACCAAAGCACAAGATCTTTTGCGTTGCTGAAATCCCATTTTTCAGTCATTTCCTCATTTCCCAATATTCCCATCTGCTCAAGCTTAAGGGAGATCGCGCCAACACTGCCCCTGGGTCTGACCCCAAAAAGCAACAGCGCCTGTTCCATTTCCGGAGTTCCAGGCTTACTCAAGCCTATAAATGGAATGTTGATGGAACCAGGAATAGTGCCACGATTAAACCACTCAGCCGTCCTCGCATCAATTAACAGACCGGTTTTATCTCGTAACTTCCCTTCCATGAAATCAAAAAGCTCAATCTCACCAATGGTCGCCACCTGAGGATCGACCTGCATTGGCTGTAAACAGAATGGTGGACATTTTCGCGCTGTCTTGGCGTAGTAACCCTGAAGTTGGTAATCGGGATCCTGAATCCGTTGCACTTTGACTGCACGGCCTTCATGTATGACATGGGTAAATGGCTTTTCAGATGATAGCTTAACCTCGAGATCTTTCCCGTCGGTTGCTTCTTCAGCAACTGCGATCAGCGGCAAAAGCAGCAAGGAGACTCGAAATATCAAGTTAATACAGCAATTCATCACTATACCTTTCAGGTTTAAGTTGATCTGGCATCGGGATAAATAAAACAATCCTTGACAACATTTCCGAGCTAATACTTCTCTACTGATTTAGAAAACGATTCATAATTTTTTTTCTGATCTCATCAATTGAAGCGCCACCAATATATTCCTCATAAACCTCTTCCCGGGCTCGTCTGGGTAACTTCAGATAAAAAGTGTAGCTCCCCATGTAACGAGACTTCAGATCCTCTTCAAATGCTATTCGAGCTGCATTCTCGACCGAGCCAACTTCACTATTCTGAGTCGATTCTCCCTTAGTCGGCAGTTCGGAATCGACCTTTTTTGCCTCAATCGAAATCTCCGACAGATAGTCATCCTCATCTGCGATAGAGACCTGAGACAGAGAACCAACCAAACACAAGGCGATTGCAGGCCGCTTAAAACTGACGCATCTCATCATTCTAAAACTGGTGGTTTGTGCCGCCATAGCAACACACCTCTCTATTTTTAAGCAATAAATGACAACACTGCGCTAGTTTTTGACTGAAATCTTATGTGCAGTGGCTCTCCTCCCTTTCGGTCAAGTCCATAACCTCGAATTTACCCCAACAAAATAGCAAGACAACCAGTCCGCATCAAGAATATACTTCCCAATTCATTAACTTAGGGGGATAAATTCAGTTACTCCTAACAACATGTAGCACATACTAGCGGCAAGCCATTGAAAAACTTAAGGCGATTCTGATTGGTGTCAGACCACCAGACAGCCGGGGATTGGCTGCCACACCATAACGTCTCATCTTCAATAAACTCGTAGCATCAAGCCCAGGATGAAAAAAATTTCTGTTTACGTGATTTGGCCATTTCAAAGCAGCCCAAAGAGGCATTATTATGGCCTGCTGAAGATTGACCACTAATTTTTTTAAAAATTTATTATCCAAGCAAGTAATACCACCCCAACTATACCCAGGGCCGCAAATATCTTATGACTATCCAACTCGGCGTAGTGATGGATCCAATTGACTCCATCAAGGTACATAAAGACAGCACATTCGCGATGTTGCTGGCGGCCCAGTCAAGAGGCTGGGGAATCCACTACCTTGAGCAGCAGGATCTCTCCCTAAAGGATGGCACCTGCTGGGCAGATGGCCGTAATCTAAAAGTTAAGGATGATGCTGACAATTGGTTCGAATTTGGTCAGTCTCAGCGAATGCCTCTGCATCAGCTGGACGTGGTACTGATGCGTAAAGACCCGCCTTTTGACATGGAGTACATATATACAACCTATCTGCTTCAGCAGGCTGAGTCTGAGGGGTGTCTGATTGTCAATCGGCCCAATAGTTTAAGGGATGCCAACGAGAAACTGTTCACAGCCCTCTTTCCCCAATGCACGCCACCTACCCTGGTTACCCGAAATAGTGAAGAGATTCGTGAATTTCATGGCATTCATGGTGACATTATTCTCAAACCACTAGGTGGTATGGGGGGTGCCTCAATCTTCCGCATAACCCAAAAGGACCCGAATATCGGCGTAATCATCGAAACACTGACTCAACACGGGAGTCAATATACGATGGCGCAACGCTTTATTGCGGAGATCGACAAAGGTGATAAACGGATCCTGATGATAGATGGTGAACCTGTCCCTTATGCGCTCGCCAGAATACCTGCTGAAGGTGAGACTCGGGGAAATCTGGCCGCTGGTGGCAGAGGCGAAGGGGTACCCCTGTCAGAGAGAGACCTATGGATTGCACAACAGGTAGGCCCGGAGCTGAAATCCCGTGGTATTCTGTTCGCCGGCCTCGATGTGATCGGTGACTATTTAACTGAAATCAACGTCACCAGCCCCACATGTATTAGGGAGCTTGACCGCCTGTTTGATTTGGACATAGCCGGCGACCTGATGGACTCGATAGCAGCTAAACTCAATTTATGATTTCAACCCAAAACCAATCTGACATTCTGGGTATCGGTCTATTCGCTGCCACGGCCTTGCATGCCTTCGTAATTCTTGGCATTACCTTCAAGCCCTTTGAACCCAACAAGCCTGAGTTTCGGCAACAGAGCCTTGAAGTGATGGTGGTCAGACGACCCAGTGAACAGCCAAAAGAGGAGGAGGAAGCGGACTATCTGGCCCAAACCTCCCAGACCGGCGGCGGAGAGCAGAGTGAGAAGGAGAAACCGCAAATAGCTGAGACTCCCCAACCCTCAGCAGTTCCACAAATCGCCCGGCCTCCAGAAGCTCAACAGACACTGCAACCCAAACAGGATCCGCTAACGACAGAGATCTCAGATATAAAGACCTCTCCGGATACCACTCTGCCTCAGTTGCAGCCCCTCCCCTCAGCCAGACAATTGCTGGCCAGCAAGAATATGGAAATTGCCAGACTGACCGCAGAATTGGAGCGAAAAACCGAGGCCTATGCCAAACTACCCAAACGTAAAGCGATCAGCGCCAGCACCAAAGAGTATAAATATGCCTCCTATCTTGATGCCTGGCGACGTAAGGTAGAGCGGATTGGTAACCTGAATTATCCAGATCAAGCCAAAAGAGACAGTCTCTACGGCAATCTGGTACTGCATGTTGCTGTAAAGACAGATGGCAGTGTTGAGCAGATACGCGTACTCCATTCGTCTGGTCACAAGATTCTTGACGATGCCGCTGTACGCATCGTTCGACTCGCGGCTCCCTTCTCTCCTTTCCCAAATGAAATACGTAAAGAGACGGACATTCTTGACATCACACGTACCTGGCAATTTTTGCGTAGCGGCAAACTCAACGCAGAATAACTATTGCAGCCATCTGCCAGCGATTGGATACTATAACTATGAGCCCCAATACCAACCTGACCAACCACTTTCTCATCGCGATGCCGCAACTCGAGGATCCGAATTTCTTCCATACGGTGACTTATATTTGTGAACACTCCAATGATGGCGCCATGGGAATAGTGATCAATCGCCCGATGGAGCTCCATCTGGCAGATATTTTCGAGCAGCTGAAGATTCCGATAAGCACCGAAAAAATCGCGGAACAACCGGTATACACTGGTGGCCCGGTACAAAGTGATCGTGGCTTTGTGCTGCATGATAGCGACTCGGATTGGGCCTCGACACTGAAGGTTACTACTGATATCAGTGTTACCACTTCGTTGGATATTCTCGAGGCGATTGCCGCCGGTAAGGGCCCTGAGCGAAACCTGGTTGCCCTGGGATATGCAAGTTGGGGAGCCGGGCAGCTGGAAAATGAGATAGCGCAAAACGTCTGGCTGAGTGGGCCAGCTGAAACCAATATCATCTTCAAACGGGCCTGCAAGGAGCGTTGGCAGGCTGCAGCAGACTTGTTGGGAATTGATCTTAACCTGCTGAGCGGTGATGCAGGACACGCGTAACAAGGTGGCACAAACAGATACCCTGTTGGGATTTGATTTTGGTACCCGTAAGATAGGCGTTGCGGTGGGACAGAGCCTGACGGGAACAGCAACCCCGCTGGAAACCCTCGAATTGGTTAACCACAAGCCTGATTGGGAGCGGATTAAACAGTTGATTGATGAGTGGCAGCCTCAGGCCCTGGTGGTTGGCCTGCCGCTTGATGTGGATGATAGTGAAACCGATGCAACACAACCCGCATTACGCTTTTCACGACAGCTCGAAGGCCGTTTCCACTTGACCGTCCATCTGGCAGATGAACGATTTACCTCCTTCGAGGCCAGGGACAGGTTGGGACATCGGGCCAAACGGCTCGAAGATTATGACGCGGTAGCCGCCAAACTGATATTGGAAACCTGGTTCAATGAGCGATAACAAAACTTTCATGCACGCCGATGGCGTGGAATCCCTTGTCGATGTCGTGGCAGGCAAGATCTGGACACTACTGCATGAGAGGGATATCACCGCCCCGCTGATGGTTGGCATTCGAACTGGTGGTGTATGGCTGGCTGAAAGACTGCACCAGGAGCTGGGATTGAAAGATCCACTCGGCACCCTGGACATCTCATTTTACCGGGATGATTTCACACGCATCGGCATGAACCCGGAAGTTCACCCTTCAGACCTGCCGGTTCCTGTGGATGACCGACACATCATACTGGTCGATGATGTACTGCAGACTGGCCGCACTATCAGAGCCGCTCTGAATGAGATTTTCGACTATGGCAGGCCCGCTTCCATCATTCTCGCCACCCTGGTCGACAGAAGCGGTCGGGAGTTACCGATACAGCCGGATGTCACCGGACTTCACCCCAGTCTCGAGACGGATCAACACATCACTTTGATCGGACCCGACCCCTTGGGACTGATTATTGGCGGCAAAACAAACCGGACTTCCAGAGGCGATGAACAAGGAAAGGATAGATGAGTCTGAGCAACAAGGCCCTACAGCTGGATGAGGAGCAGCGACTGCTCCATTTCCTCACAATCGACGGACTCAATCAGTCGATACTCACAGAAATACTCGATACTGCAGAAGGATTCACCGGAGTATCTGAACGTACCATCAAAAAAGTACCCCTCTGTCGGGGCAAGGTGGTTGCCAATCTGTTTTTCGAAAACAGCACCCGCACCAGAACCACCTTCGAACTCGCAGCAAAGCGACTCTCTGCAGATGTGCTCAATCTCAATATCAGTGCATCTGCCACTTCAAAGGGTGAGACCCTACTGGATACCTTAAGA
Source organism: Candidatus Thiodiazotropha sp. 6PLUC1 (assembly GCA_040506705.1). Taxonomy (GTDB): domain Bacteria; phylum Pseudomonadota; class Gammaproteobacteria; order Chromatiales; family Chromatiaceae; genus Thiodiazotropha. The sequence continues at coordinate 81,911 of JBEVWG010000009.1, read as the reverse complement.
AATCTGGAAGCGATGCACGTGGATATGTTCATTGTGCGTCATTCGACCAGTGGCGCTGCCCATTTCATCGCTCAACATGCCGACCGTGGCGTGGGGGTGATCAATGCCGGGGACGGGCGCCATGCTCATCCGACTCAGGCCATGCTCGACATGTTTACTATCCGTCGACACAAAGGCGAGTTTGTTGGCCTGCGGGTAGCGATCGTGGGAGACATTCTTCACTCTCGCGTAGCCCGTTCCCAGATTCTGGCACTCAATACCTTAGGGGTCTCTGAAGTTCGGGTCGTGGCGCCGCGAACCCTGCTGCCCTCCGATGCCCGCAGCCTTGGTGTTCATGTCTATCACGACTTCGATGAGGGCGTCAGAGACGTTGACGTGATCATTATGCTACGTTTGCAAAAAGAGCGAATGCAGGGTGCACTGCTCCCCTCTGAACACGAGTATTTTAAGCTCTATGGCCTCACAGAAAGACGTTTGGCACTGGCGAATCCGGATGCCATTGTGATGCATCCCGGACCAATCAACCGGGGAGTGGAGATGGATTCTCAAGTCGCCGATGGATCAAAGTCAGTGATACTGCAGCAGGTCAGCTACGGTATAGCCATTCGTATGGCGATCATCTCGATGGTGATCGGTACGCAAAATCTGCGTACTCAGGAGGTCGCTGTATGAAAAAGAAGAAAAAAGATTTCACTATCCTCAACGGACGGGTTATCGACCCAGCCAACGGTATTGATGAAATTACTGACCTCCACATCTCTGGCGGTAAAATTCTCTGCCTGGGCACTGCACCGGATGATTTCCAGGCAAGTCGTAAATTCGATGCCACTGGCCAGATTGTCTGTCCCGGTCTGATCGACCTGAGTGTCAGCCTCAGGGAACCGGGAGAGGAGCACAAAGCTACCATTGCCAGTGAAACAGCCAGCGCCGCCCGCAGCGGTATTACAACCCTATGCTGTCCCCCAGATACCATACCGGTCATCGACACCCCGGCGGTGGTCGGACAAATACGACACAAAGCCCGAAAGGCCGGTTATTGCAGACTACTTCCCCAAGGTGCGCTGACAAAAAACCTCGATGGTGAACGATTGAGTGAAATGGCGGCACTCAAAGCCGCCGGTTGTATTGCGGTAACCAACAACTACACCCCCTTAAAGAATACCCTGGTACAACGACGCGCGATGGAGTATGCCTCCACTTTCAATCTGTTGACCATCATCCGCCCTGAAGACCAGCACCTCTGTAACAATGGCTGCGCCCACGAAGGCAAAGTAGCCGACCGCCTGGGTCTGCCTGGCATACCGGAAGCCGCTGAAACTGTGGCAGTGGCTAGAGATCTTGCCCTGGCGGAGACCACCGGCGCTGTGATCCACTTTCATGCCCTCTCAAGCGCCAGTGCTGCACGCACCATGGCTTGGGCAAAACGTGAAGGTCGCAGAGTCAGCGCTGATGTTGCAATCCATCAGCTACATCTGACGGAGCTGGATATGGAGGGTTTCGACAGCAATCATCATGTCAGACCACCTCTGCGCACAGACAGCGACCGGGATGGACTGAGAAAAGCGGTGGCTGAGAATGTCATACAGGCCATCTGCTCTGATCATCAACCCCATGAGGCGGATGCGAAATCCGCCCCATTTCCTGATACGGAGCCAGGCATATCGGGGATTGACACCCTACTGCCTCTAACCCTGAAACTTGTGGAACAAGGGGTGATGGACTTGAGCAGTGCAATCGCACGCCTCACCTGTGGACCTGCGGATATCCTCGGTCTTCCCTTGGGCAGACTCTCCCCAGGACTCTCAGCAGATATCTGTATCTACGATCCGCAACAGCACTGGCATGTCTCCACAGATCGGCTTCAAAGTGCAGGCAAAAACACACCCTTTACCGGCTGGGAGATGCCTGGCCAGGTCACACACACATTTTTAAAAGGCCGATTGGTCTTCTGTGAAGAAACTAAATGAGCAAACCACACCATAACTCTGTATTTGTTGAAGAGGCTGAAATCATCAGCCACGAAGCGTTCGAAGGCGATCAATTCGTGATGCGCTTACTGACGCCTCACTGTGCGGCCAAAGCCAAGCCTGGTAGCTTTGTCCATATAACTTGCGACCCCCAGCTTCCGATGAGACGCCCCATCTCGATCATGCGCAGCTCTTACAAAGAGGGCTGGATCGATCTGCTCTACAAACGGGTTGGAAAAGGCACCAGTCTGCTGGCACAACGCAAACAGGGTGAACATATCAGCGTCATGGGACCGATTGGCAACCCCTTTAAACCCTCACCTGAGCGCTCCAGACCCCTGTTAATAGGTGGTGGTGTTGGCATGCCTCCGATGGTATTTCTTGCTGAGAGCATGCGCGGGGAAAAAGATAAACAACCATTTATTATTCTCGGCTCGGAAGTCCCCTTTCCCTTTCAGCCAACACCTTCAAAAATCCTCATCCCAGGCATGCCGGATGGCGTCATCGCCGGAATGCCACTGCTTGATGATTGGGGTGTGGGTTCCCGTCTTGCCAGCCTTCAGGGATACAGCGGCTGCTTCCAGGGTTATGTGACCGAATTAGCTCAAAGCTGGTTCAGGAGCCTCGACAGGGAGACCCGTGGACAGATTGAGATCTTCGCTTGCGGCCCCCACCCAATGTTGCAGGCAGTGGCTGCTATGGCCAGAGAATGGAATGTTCCCTGCCAGGTTTCACTTGAAGAGTTTATGGCTTGCGCCATCGGCGGCTGTGCTGGATGTGTGGTTGAGGTAGAGACAAATGAAGGTCCGGCAATGAAGCGGGTGTGTGTAGACGGACCGGTTTTCGAAGCGTCAACAGTTTTCAGCTGAGACCTCAATGGAATGGATAGCATGAGCTCAGCTTGAGCTACCCTTTTTAATAGGCAGTGGGGGAGCGATCCGCCACTGCCGTAAGCTGTCTGATATCAGAAGCGGTGCAGATAACCCAGATTGATTGAGTCGATCTTGTAATCGACATTGTGGAGGTCACCATCGGCATAGCGCATTACTTCGAAGGTTAAGGCGTTACGCTCATTGCCGTAGAGCTCAAGACCCAAGCCAAATGCCGGAGCGACATCATCATCTCCCTTGAATCTGGGCACATCCCCCGCAAAGTAGGTCACACCGGCCATTAAATAGGCTCTGGCGCGATCATCAAAAAGGTAGAGGTTACCTCTGGCAAAAAGGCTGGCCATGTAATCTATCTGATAATTGTTGTCATCGACTGTGTCACCACTGAAAATCCCAAAATGGCCTTCCACGGCTATATATTTGAAAAATTCCCGCCCACCGCGGGCGATCAGACCTGTTCCCCTGAAATCAGTATTGCTGTCATCCTCTTTATATTGAGGTGAGGCAACTATTACCCCAAAGTAGTTGTTTCCCTCAATACCTGAGCCATCGGCAAATATTTCCGCTTGAGAAACAGCGGAAGACAACAGCAGGCCAATGCCAACAATAGAAGTGGTAACTCTCATTAACTTTTCTCCGTAAGTCACATAGACACTTATTTTTTCCAACTATAGTCTAGCTGCTTGGCATCACAAGCGCCATGCCCGCAAAACTGCGAATTCGGTCGGATTGTATGTTTCTCACCCAGCCACTGTTTGCCAGCCAACATTAACCTATCAATATGCCGCAGCACTACGCCTACGCAAGTTTTTGATAGTCCAGTCCAAACCCGGGCATACTGTAGATTATCATTTATATATCAAATAGTTAAGACAACTAAAAAATGAGCCCGGCAATGTAATCGCTCCTTTCAGCGAGCCTCACCTCGATCAGTTGCATGCAGAAGCCCTGAAAAAACCTATCTATTCAGTAGGTTAATAAATAGAGGAAATAAAATCCGCTTACCCTATCCTACCCCGGATTCAGATGTGCCACCCTTTCCTACGCGCCTTATTGCTCCACACCCAAACATAAGCAACACCGCTTATCAATGTTGTCAGCCCTGTTGCCCAGGTCAGCCATTCAAGCAGCGGATATGGCAAGGGAAAGGGGCCCGCATCGGTAACCACCAAAAGTACCAGCATGATCTGCATTAAAGTATTCAATTTACTGACCAGACTCGGATTTGCATCAACCTCTTCAACACTGAAGTTATAGTAGAGCGCCCCACCCACAATAGTCAGATCACGAAAAATCACCAGAATCACCAACCAGATAGGAATCAGGCCCTGGCCACCCAGTACCAGAAATGAACTCATCAGCAGTGCTTTGTCAGCCAGGGGATCCAGCAACCCTCCCAAGTAACTCTGCCAACCAAAGCGTTTCGCCAGATAGCCATCCAATCCGTCTGAAAACCCAGCTACGGCAAACAGAATCAATGCATGGGAAAACTGCTGCTCAAACAGCAACCAGACAATAGGCAGGGTCAGCAGGATTCTTAAAATGCTGATCAGATTCGGAATGTCACTAAGCTGCATCTCTTCCTAGGGCCTGTTAACACTAATCGAATCGGCCCTGCTGAAACTATTTTTTTGTCCAGCAAGGCAGAATAAGCGAAGTGTAGTCATTCTACATGAGCGAATGATAACGAAGCTGGGCGGAAAAATAGCCTCAGCCCTTCGGGTTACCCCTGAAAAAGCGCCTCTCGGCGTTGTTCGTCGTTCATTTGGAGTGACCAAACCTCTCTCCTCGCGCCTTCATTGGCGCTTTTTCAGGGTAACAGAGTCGATTCGATTAGTGTTAACAGGCCCTACCTCACTGCCAATAGAGATCAGCGCAGACGGTAATCCAACCCTTCTCCATCCACCATCTCATCGCTGATATTGTCTGGCTGATCAGGATCCGGACTCTCCTGTAACACCACCGGCTCAAGCACGGAGCCCAACTGAATACCCCGCACCAGTGCGTCACGGCCTCCATGCACCCGTAATAGGAAACTCACCTTCTCTTCACCAGCAGAGAGCAGATCCACATTTTCGATCATCGCTAAGGAGCGAAGATAATCCTGTACCAATACATAATCTGCAAGATGGGGTAGCCCATGCACCCTTAATCTCAGGTTGGCAACACCTTGACTCACTTGTTGTGGTGCAAAGCGTAGAGCAAGTGCATCCACCGCCTGCTCAATGCCCTCACGGGCTAAGGCCTGTTTGCTGTTGGCATGTGCCTGCCATCGAATGATCTTATCGGGCAGGTAGAGCATCCACTCTCCCCGCCAACTGCTGCGTCCACGATGGGAGAGCCTTCCCACAAGTATCACATCAGGCAGATAACGGTCGGATGCTCGTCGGATATTTTCTTCGAACCCACCCCACAAGTCACTGACCTGCAAGGCGTTCTGGTCTTCGATATCCATCAACGGCCAGACCAGAGGCATTCCCCTGAAGTCGGCAACACCAGTCAGCTGTCGTTTCAGCCCCGCTTCCCGCTCTGGAGAGATAAGAACTCTGCGGGTTCCCTTCTCCTCTCCCAACCAGACCAGCATGGAAGGGCGAGTCTCCCCCCAGACAGGAATACCACTCTCACGCAGCAGTCGATTGACTGCCCTCTCATCAAAGCGAGCCCATAACAATCGGTCGGGTGCATTTGCAGCAACGGCCTCACTACCTGAGTCCAGCGATTTATACCTATATTGCTGGACTAATCCAGACGCTCTTTTGAGTAGTTGAGCCAAATCGGAATTGTCACGCAGACTACTATCTCCACTGACTTTCACCAATACCCCGGCAAATGCATCACGAATGCCTTTGGTACGCGCTTCAGCACTCTGTCCCGAGACCGGCACTTCGGCTTCATACAAATTAGTCACCGACTCGGCATATGCTGAGGAGCAGAGCGCCAACAACAGGGATAGAGTCAACAGTTTGAAAAATAGCTGCACTGGAAATTGATTCATTTCAGATCACATACTCCTAGGGCCTGTTAACTAATCGAATCGGCCATCTTAACGCGCTTGGAAAAAAGATGAAAATTCATGGCTCACAAACCTACCTGGGCTATGATCTTCTGTTAGAATTCCGTTCTGAATTTTATGACAATCTGGAGAACTGCCTCGTGGCCCATGAGTCCAATCCAAACCAACCTGCTTCGTTAAGTTACCGGGATGCCGGAGTAGATATAGATGCAGGCAATGAACTGGTCGAACGTATCAAACCGATTGTCAAACAGACCTTTCGTCCGGGTGTACTTGCCGGCTTAGGTGGTTTCGGAGCCCTCTTCGAGCTGCCTTTGGATCGTTACCGGGAACCTGTACTGGTTTCCGGAACTGATGGTGTAGGCACGAAACTGAAACTTGCCCTGGAGTTGAACAAGCACGATACCATCGGCATCGATCTAGTTGCCATGTGTGTCAATGACATCGTAGTGGCCGGTGCAGAGCCCCTGTTCTTCCTCGACTACTACGCCACAGGTAAGCTGGACATCGAAGTAGCAACGGACGTAGTACGGGGTATCGCAAAAGGGTGTGAACTGGCTGGCGCCGCTCTGACCGGGGGTGAAACGGCTGAAATGCCTGGCATCTACGACTCTGGTGACTATGACCTTGCTGGCTTTTGTGTCGGTATCGCAGAAAAGAGTCAACTGATACAAGCGGATCGTGTCAAAGCTGGAGATACCTTGATCGGCCTCGCATCATCAGGCCCACACTCCAACGGTTACTCGCTGATTCGTAAGATTCTTGAAGTGAGCGAGGCAGACCTGAACCAGCCGATAGGTGAAACCAACCTCGGCCAAGCCCTGTTGGCGCCAACCCGGATTTATGTCAAATCCTTGCTGGCACTGATGCAAAAGGTCGAGATTCATGCCCTTGCCCACATAACAGGTGGTGGATTACTTGAAAACCTGCCTCGGGTATTGCCAGCAGATTGCTGTGCAGTGATCGATAGTGACAGCTGGACCCTCTCTCCAATCTTCAACTGGCTTCGTCAACAGGGTAATCTGGCGTCTGACGAAATGTTGAGAACCTTTAATAGTGGCGTTGGTATGGTGGTATGTGTCTCTGAAGAGGATGCCCAATCCACCCTGAAACTACTCAACGATCTGGGCGAAACAGCGTGGGAGCTGGGTAAAATCGAGTCTGCTTCTGAGCATGACAAAGCTGTAGTGGTAACCGGATCCCTGGCATGACCCCACTGCAGCGACCCCGGGTCGTGGTATTGATATCAGGCAAAGGCAGTAATCTGCAAGCGATCATCGATGCAGCCCAGGCGGACCTGCCTATCCAGATTACCGCAGTCATCAGCAACCGAGCTGGGGCATTTGGTCTGGAAAGGGCCTCATCAGCTGGAATCGAAACTGCAATACTCGACCACAATGAATATCAGGATCGTTCAAGCTATGACCAGGCATTGATGACTCTGATCGACGGATACAATCCCGACCTGCTTGTATTAGCCGGGTTTATGCGCATTTTAACCAACGAGTTTGTAGGCCACTATGCAGGACGAATGTTGAACATCCATCCATCCCTGCTGCCTAAATATACCGGTCTGCGCACCCATAGCCAGGCGCTTGCAGCCGGGGATAAACTGCATGGTGCCAGCATACATTTTGTGACTGAAAAGCTGGATGGTGGCCCACTCATTGCTCAAGCCCAGGTAACTGTTCTAGCACAGGATAATGCGGATAGCCTGGCAAAACGGGTACTGGAGAAAGAGCACCAGCTCTACCCATTGGCGCTGCGCTGGTTTGCTGAGGAGCGACTTAAACTGAATGAAAATGGAGAGGTCATTCTGGACAACAGGATTCTGCAACAACCGGTGGTATTCACGCCTCAGGACCCTATCAGGTAAGCCTATGAGCCGCCGCCCACTCCTTGTAAATTGGCTGTTGGGACTGTTTTTTATCTCATCTCTATCGCTTACTGTAGCTGCGAGTGAAGTGCTGGAGCCCTTTTCAGCAGCATTCAAAGTAAAACGTAACATCATCCCCCTGGGACGTTTAACTCTGAAATTCAACCTGGATCAGAGTGGTACGGCATACACCTATAGTGCACACACTCAACCCGGTATGTTGGCCGGAATATTCAGCAGACATGAAGTGATCGAAGAGAGCAGTGGCAGCATCCAGCAAGGGCAGATCATTCCCGATCACTACACCTACAAAGATGGGGATGAGAATTCCAAGAGTAGTATCGTAGAGTTCCATTGGCCCGAACAGAGCGCCGCAACCACCAGCCATGGCATAACCTGGTCCCAGGCCATTACAAGCGACACCCAGGATAAACTCAGTCAGCAACTACAAGTAAGGATTCATTTGGCTCAGGGTCAACGGCAGATCAGTTACCAGGTAGCAGATGGCGGCAAGTTAAAACATTATCACTTTGAAGTCGTAGGGGAAGAGAGGGTTGAAACTGACTATGGCACCTATCAGTGCCTGAGGGTTGAGCGCAGTAAGGCTTCAAAAGAGTCTGACTACACCATATGGTTCGCCCCTGAGCTTGGCTACCTTCCGATCAAAATTGAACGTGTCCAAGGGGGGAAAACCTACCGAATGGTACTCAATGAACTGTCGATGCCTTGATTGGCACCACACCAGGTTATGCATACCCTCATAATCCAGTCACTACAATTTTTTAAAGAGAGTTCATAGTGCTGATTTCATTTTGCGGCTATTAGTAATTCATCAATTCTCATATCTCGAAAGCTGACATATGCTGGCTTTTGAATCTTTTCGCAGTAGAAAAAACAGTTGGGTGGGGGATGGCCCCACCCAGTGCGCAGGGATAACTTCATCGAAGTGGAAGAGATTTCTGCGGCAATAAATGGTAGCTGGAGATAGAACTAATCCTGCAGAAACAGGTTCATAACGTTCTTGAACAAGCCTCCTGGAGCAATGGTAATAGAGGCATTTTGATGATTGATTTCGTGCAGATCGTACTGGGTTATCTCTACCCCAGCCTCCCTATACATCTCAGCGGACAACTTGATATCATCTGACCAGCGGGAGAGAAAATCCTCGCTAGGGGTCACATAGACGATACGCCCCACCTCCTCCTGGATCAGCTTGGAGGCACATCGGGGACAGGGCGGATGGGTGACGTAGACGGTGCAACCACTCAAATCCCTTTTTGCAAAAATCATCGCATTCTCTTCGGCATGAATGGTCAGATTGAGCTTGCATGCGCGATCCCCCAGACGCTCCTGCTTATCCTCCACACCAGCAGCAAATCCGTTGTAACCGAGTGAGATGATGCGGTTGCCGTCAGTAATCACAGCGCCAACCTGTGATGAGGGGTCCTTACTCCAAGCAGATATATAGGAAGCCAGTCCAAGAAATCTCGTATCCCACTTCGTCATTCGGCCTGACTTTCCCCAGCAGAGGCAACCTTAGCCGCAGCCTCTTCCATCATGCTCTTCAGTTCACCATTCTGGTGCATCTCAAGGGTGATATCGCAGCCACCCACCAACTCTCCATCAATATAGACTTGGGGAAAGGTTGGCCAATCTGCAAAACGTGGCAGATTCTCAAAAATCTCAGGATCGGCCAGTACATTCACATAGGCAAAAGGAATTCCGCAATCCTGTAGTGCGGCAGCAGCCCTGGAGGAGAAACCACACATTGGAAATTGTGGCGTTCCCTTCATGTAGATCACAACCGGATTGCTCTCGACCTGATCTTTGATTCGATCCATTACGTCCATCTTTGCACCTCGAAATAGTCGTTTGTCGTACTTAACTGGAGTCTTATCTGACACTTTTCAAGCACGGATTATTTAGGGAAATTCTAACGCTTTGGCAACTAAGAAAAAACCTCTGATAGAGAGTGCTTACTCACTGCTTATTCCTGCAGCATAGCTTAAAACCCTTAGAAGCACAGGGTAAACGGTTACCTCATGTCACGAAGCATGACAGACTCTACTACTGAGCAGCCAGGAAGCGGATCACTGATTGCATAGTTGATAACAGATTTCATGGCTTGGGGCATGGTCATTAACGCCTAAATAGATTTGACAAACTTGCTACCAAGAAGTTAAAAATCGATATCATCGAACTTTTTATATTGTGTTCAATATCTAATAGCCGGATTCTTATCTGGTTTATCCAACATCGAAACGGGTTGTAACCTCCCAGTGACCGAAGACCAAAACCCCGATTTGACGCGTTGCGTCTCGCTTCTCGAAAGCCATATTGGCTTCAAGCTGGAGACCATCCTCAAACATGCGCTACAAGCCAGGGACAGCTACACGCTCGCCCACTCAGAGCGCGTGGTCTCAATGGCAGAGTGTATCGGTCGCCAACTAGGCCTGAGCGATCATCAGATGGACATACTCTCTTTAGCTGCCGGTTTCCACGACATCGGTAAGATCGGTATTCCAGATCATATCCTGCTGAAGCCAGGTAAGCTCTCTGGGGAAGAGTATGATGGCATTAAGCAACACCCGATCATTGCTGCAAACATGCTCCGCTGCCTGGGCAATCCAGTTCTCGATGAAGTTGCGGTCTGTGTGTTGCACCATCATGAGCAGTGGGACGGAAAGGGATACCCTGAAGGGCTGAAAGGGGAGCAGATCCCTATCATTTCACGCATTATCTCAGTAGTGGATGCCTACGATGCGATGACCACGACACGCAGCTATCGGAGACAAATTGAGATTGATAAAGCCATAGAGATTATTACACAAGAGAGCGGCAGCCAATTCTGTCCAGACGCTGTCGATGTGCTATTAGAGGTTTGTTCACAGAAGTCCTAAGCAAACCCTCGGCACTGCCTCTCGACAAGGGATGAGCCATTGTTGTCGCCCTGACTATCGTTATACCTAGGTTGCGGCCAGTAAATGCTTTTGTAACCAAAATTCAAACAACGCGATATGCCAGAGCTTGCTACCGCGAATCCGTGTGTGGTGCATCTCCGGAGAAGCCATCAACATATCAATATATTTCTGCTGAAAAACCCCGCGTTCCCGTGCTGCCTGGGAGTTCAGAATATCACTCATGAACTCCAGAAATTCTCCTCGCACATATTTCAGGGCCGGCATAGGAAAGTAGCCCTTTGGGCGATCAATCACTGAATCGGGAAGGATACCTCTGGCCATGGCTTTCAGTGGATACTTCCCACCGTCCCGCAACTTAAGCTCCGGTGGGCATCGGGCAGCCAGCTCAACCAGATGATGATCAAGAAAGGGCACCCTGGCTTCCAAACCCCAAGCCATGGTCATGTTATCCACACGTTTAACGGGATCATCGACAATCAGCATGGTTTGATCGGTATGCATTACTGCGTCGATCAATGTCTCGCCATTGCTCTCCCGTAACTTACTGGCAATCAGTTCCCGAGTGTAATCACCAGCCCCGTATTGATCAGTAACCATACGTAGATACTCGTCATGATCACGATCAAAGTAGTGCTTTGCAAAACGATCTACAGCTTCACCTTCCCTCTCCTCCATGATGCGTGAGTACCAGAAATAGCCCCCAAACACCTCATCAGCACCCTGTCCGGACTGCACTACCTTGATCTGTTGCGAAACCTGCTCACCCAAAAGGAAGAAAGCCACCGCATCCTGTCCAAACATCGGTTCCGACATATTGTCGACCGCCTCGGGCAGTCGCTTCAACACATCCCCATTCGGCACCAGAAACTTGTGGTGCTGAGTCTGATACATTTCAGCAACGGGATCTGAGTATTCAAACTCATTGCCCTTCTCTTCCGGCTGATCCTCAAATCCAACAGAAAAGGTGCGCAAATCATCTACACCGGCCTCAGCCAGCAGGGCTACCAACAGACTCGAATCAAGCCCGCCGGAAAGCAATACACCAACCGGAACATCAGCAATTTCATTACGTCTGCGTACAGCTTCGCGCAGTTCATCATGGATAGCCTCGAGCCACTCCCCATCGGACATCGGCTGAGCGGGGCGGATAGCGCTGTAGTGCCAATAGCGACGGATATGCTGTTTGCCATTGGCCTCGATCATCATGCTGTGGCCAGGGGAGAGCTTTCTAATCCCTTTAAAAATCGTATGCGGCGCAGGTACAACACCATGCAGGGTAAACTGGTAGTGCAGTGCCACCTGATCCAGGGAGGTATCCACATCGCCTGTCGCAAGCAGCGCCTGGGTATTGGAGGCAAAACGAAAACAGTTACCGCTCTGGCTATAGTAGAGTGGTTTGATACCAAACCTGTCCCTAGCCATGAACAGGCGTTGTCGCTGAGCATCCCAGATTGCAAAGGCGAACATACCAGAGAGACGATCAACACAATCCTCACCCCAGGCGTGATATGCCTTGAGAATGACCTCTGTGTCACCATTGGAGAAGAACTGGTAACCCATACCAATCAGGGTTTCACGCAACTCCTTGTAGTTGTATATGCTGCCATTAAAAACAAGGGTCAGATTGAGCTTTTGATCCACCATCGGCTGGTTGGCATGCACTGAGAGATCGATAATGGATAGCCTGCGATGCCCCATTGCCAAGGATCCATCACTAAAACTGCCCCCATGATCCGGCCCACGCCGCCGGATCTGCTGGTTCATTCGGTCGATTGCTCCCAGATCAGCAGGGGCGCCATCAAACCGTAATTCACCACATAATCCACACATTATTTTTCCCAATTATCCTGTTATCGATTGATTCAAGAGATTGCCCTGGCAAGGTGCCCGATGACGACTGGTAGTCTGTGAACTCACCCTCGGGTTTTCCCATACACCATATCGTAGCACTCGACCTGAGCCGATGGTGCTATCTCATAAGGCATGGCCACCTGAGCACGCTCGAACCGGAGTCGTGTTATCGGGCACCTTAGTCCCATGCGTAAATGACTTCAACATCGGCTTAATATCCCCCAGCCAGGTAGCCATACAGTTGTTAGGGCCTGTTTAAGGTATCATTCCTCCTGACAAGACGACAAAAGGACAGGATAATGTCAAGGATGACAGATAGAGAAAACAGTTCCACTGAGTTAGACCAAGCCAGAGCAATTCTGCAGCATAGCTTCGGCTATCACGATTTCCGTCCACCCCAGGACCAGATCATTCACCATCTGCTGACAGATGGGGACGCCCTTGTGATCATGCCGACCGGTGGTGGTAAATCTCTCTGCTACCAGATTCCATCAATGATCAGATCGGGGGTTGGGATAGTGGTATCACCACTTATTGCCCTAATGAAGGATCAGGTCGATGGATTGACCCAATTGGGCATTCGAGCCGCCTATCTCAACTCAACCCTGACAGCTGAAGAGAGCAGCCGGATAGAGCAGCAACTGCTGGCTGCAGAGATCGATCTGCTCTACGTCGCACCAGAGAGGCTCCTCACACCGCGCATGCTGGATCTGCTGCACCAGAGTCGACTGGCTCTGTTTGCCATCGATGAGGCCCACTGCGTCTCCCAATGGGGTCATGACTTTCGTCCGGAATATATTCAGCTCAGCCAACTGGCAGAACAATTTCCGCAAGTCCCCAGGGTTGCCCTGACAGCAACAGCCGATCTGGCCACTCGACAAGAGATAGCACAACGCCTCTCTCTCGGCAGTGCAAATCAGTTCGTCGTTGGATTCGATCGACCCAATATTCGCTACCAGATCATGGAGAACGATGGTAATAGTCGACAGCGATTATTGAGTTTCATCCAGCTGGAGCATCCAGGAGATGCAGGCATAATCTACTGTCTGTCACGCAAGCGTGTAGACGAAATCTCAAGCTGGCTGCGGACTGAAGGCATTGATGCCCTGCCCTACCATGCGGGCTTGGACAACCAGACACGACAAGCACATCAAAACCTCTTTCTACGTGAAGACGGTGTTGTCATTGTGGCGACCATCGCTTTTGGAATGGGCATAGACAAACCGGATGTACGATTCGTCGCTCATCTCAACCTGCCCAAAAGTATCGAAGCCTATTACCAGGAGACCGGTCGCGCCGGTCGCGACGGCTTACCTGCCGATGCCTGGATGATCTATGGGCTTCAAGATGTCATTACCCTACGCCAGATGCAGGCAGGTTCTGATGCTGACGAATCCCATAAGCGTGTGGAAAGACATAAACTGGATGCAATGCTGGCCTTGTGCGAAATCACCAGCTGTCGCCGCCAGGCACTGTTGGACTATTTTTCTGACACACTGGAGTCTGCCTGCGGCAACTGTGATACCTGCCTACAACCCCCCCAAACCTGGGATGCAACTGAAGCCGCCCAGAAAGCACTCTCATGCGTGCATAGAACGGGACAGAGATTTGGGGTCAATTACTTAATCGATGTTCTATTGGGTAAAGATAATGACCGCATCAGACGCTTCAATCACAATCAGGTCAGCACCTACGGCATCGGTGCCGAATTCAGTGCTGGTGAGTGGCGGGCTATCTACCGTCAATTAATTGCTCATGGACTACTCGCTGTCGACCTGGAAGGTCATGGCGGACTTCATCTCACAGAAAAAAGCCGACCTGTGCTGCGTGGTGAAAGCAAGCTCTTTTTGCGCAAATTGCGGAAACCTGAAAAACGCAGTGGGCGCAAAACCTCAAAAGATAGTGCCCGTGTAAAAGCAAACCAGAACCTTTGGGAATCCTTGCGCACACTGCGCAAATCCCTGGCAGAAGATCAAGGGGTGCCCGCCTATATGATTTTTCATGATGCCACGCTGATGGAGATGCTGGAAAAGCACCCACGGACTTTGCTGCAGCTTGCCCAGATCTCAGGTGTTGGTGAGCGCAAACTGGAAGCCTATGGCGATCAGTTTCTCAGCTGCCTGAACAACTTCGACGAGCTATCGACTGACAGTGGATTCGACACAGTATCAGAAACTGTAATGCTACTGAAAAAAGGAGAGGCCATAGAAGCCATTGCCGATCAGCGTAGCCTGACGCTGACAACAGTCTATAATCATTTGGCAACAGCAATTGAAAGCCGTGGTTTGCCACTGGCGCAGGTATCAACCCTCTCCAGTGAGCAACTAAAGGCAATACGTTTCGCCTTTGAACAATTTGCTGATGATGGTAAATTGAAACCGGTCTACGAAGCACTTGAGGGAGTATATGATTATGGTTTGCTTCGTTGCATACAAGCCGCATTGAATGTTGAAGCATCTATAGCAACCCCTGAGTAACTCCTTCTGCTCAGTTAAAGAGAGGAAATGCATCTATTAGCAAGCTATGGTGAAGACTCATAACGGGATTGGTGACAAATTTTTATGTCCATACATCGCTCAGTGTTTTCTTCACAGAACAGTCGCTAAAACAATTACTTAGATCCATTCTAAAATGCATGATTTAGTATCCCAAAAAACCAAACCAGTTCTCATTTTTTCAGATTCAATAACACTAAATATTTGAATCGATTACAGTCAGCGACAGACATACAACCAATCGACTTGGAAACACCATGGATCCCAAAAGCCTTGTAAACAATTTAGACCACCTTGTCTCTTTGCCAGATGTCTGTATCAAGGTAAATCAATTATTGGGAACAGGAGACTATTCGGCCCCCGAAGTGGCAGATATAGTCATTCAGGATACCGACATATCTGCGCGTATTCTCCGCCTGGTCAATAGCCCTGCATTTGGTCAACGCTCAAAGATAGAAACATTATCGAGAGCAGTGACGCTGATGGGTGCAGATGAGCTGCGCAATCTGGTGTTGGCTACTGCCGCTCAAAGTACCTTCGTTGGCATCCCTGAAGAGATGGTCAATATGGCAGATTTCTGGAGCCACTCGGTAACCACCGGGGTAATGGCGAAAATCCTGGCTGAACGTTGTAATGTTCTGCACAGCGAAAGACTCCTTGTGATGGGTGTGTTGCATGACATCGGCCGACTGGTGATCTACTTGTCACTACCGAATGAGTCAAGGGATATTCTTCATATCACCGGTGGAGATAACTGGATTCTGCCGCAGACTGAACAAGAGATACTTGGCTTCACCCACCTTGATGTCGGTGCGGAATTGATGCGCTCCTGGCAACTCCCAGAGAGTTTCATTGAAGTAGCGGGATATCACAATGCACCTGAAAACGCAGTTGAAAACCCTATAGAGGTCTCACTCATCCATATTGCAAAAGCAGTTGCCAACGGCCATATGGTTGGACTCTCGGTGGATGAGATGCTCTGGGCCATTGCCCCCACAGCCTGGGAGACCACAGGCCTCAGCGCTGAAACGGTTGCCTCCCTGGTAGAAGAGATGGTTGCCAAGAGTGAAGAGACCATGGGTCTGATTCTTGCGCCAGCAAAGCGTATGCAGGCTTAAGGGCACCTCTATTAACTGTTTGTGCCCTCTTGCTTTACGACCCGATCAGAATCAAAGCGTCCTTATTGCCTGTCGAAAAAGCGCAACGCAGAGTCTGAACGGGCCATAAAGCCCCGTAGGGCGCGACCAGAAGCATGCATCTGCTGCGTTGTAATCCTTGAGAAGGTACGCCACTCCCGGCTACGCGCGTCTTGCTTAAGCACGATTACAGAACTCTGACTGTAAGCGCATTTCACCGCACTATCCACCAAACAGAGGTTATCCAAACTTCGGGTTACAGTTTCGCTGCTTTCTGCCGTTCTGTTCAATGTAAACACCATCATCCAGACGTGCTTTACTATTGGAGTGCTATATTAATAAATCACGGCTCTCTCTTTTCTGCAATTCAAACAGATATAGGGCGTTTCTTTGTTTTTCAAACCGGGACTTCTTGAAAACAGACTCTACTTGGTAGTCGATGACTTCGGCGACATGCGCAGCATGATGAAAAACATGCTGATGGCTTGTGGGGTCAGAGAAATCACCCTCGCCAGAAACGGTGCCGAAGCCATCGAACAGATGGAAGAGAAACGTTTCGATGTAGTGCTGTGTGACTATAACCTGGGGCCAGGCAGAGATGGCCAGCAAGTTCTTGAAGAGGCCAAACATCGACAGCTGTTTGGTCTAGGGTGCGTCTTCGTTATGGTCACCGCGGAAAATACTCGGGAGATGGTGATGGGTGCTGTGGAGTATGAACCTGACTCCTATTTGACCAAGCCCTTCAACAAAGATCTCCTCAAGACAAGACTGGAAAAACTTATTGCCAGAAGAGAGAACCTATTGCCAGTGGAAAAGGCAATGGAGAAACGTGACTTATCCCTGGCTCTACGTATCCTGGATGAAAAAATCGACACCAAACCTTCCAATATCAATGAACTGAGAAAAATCAAAGGAGAGGTTCTACTCAACAGCGGAAAGATACGCCAGGCTCAAGAGGTTTACGAAGAAGTTCTGGCAATCCGAGACCTGGCCTGGGCACGTCTTGGCCTGGGAAAGTGTCTCTATCAGGCTCAAAAATATGACATTTCCCTGACACAGTTTCAACAACTCATATCACAAAACCCGAATTTCACGCCTGCATACGATTGGCTGGCCAAGTGCCATAAAAGCCTGAAGCAATATTCTGAAGCTCAGGAAGTTCTCAAAAGCGCGGTGAAAATCTCTCCTAAAGCAGTTCTCAGACAACAGATGCTGGGTGAGATTGCGCTACTGAACCAGGATGATCAGACAGCAGAGTCGGCTTTCTCGAATGCCGTAAAACATGGCCGGCACTCAGTCTATAAAAACCCATCTAACTATGCCAACCTGGCTAAGGTGGCTAGCAAAACTCAAACTGGGGCTGCTGCTGGTCTGGACGTCATCAAACAGATGAAACGTGACTTCAAGAAGGACGCCAAGGCCGATCTCTATAGAGCCTCTACTGAGAGCCTTGTGCATCAGGCCATGGGGAATGATGAACTTGCAAAGGCCTCCCTGGAGGAAGCCATTGCTATCCACGAAACCCTTGATCAAAGTAACTCCACAGACTGCGCCATTGAACTGGCAAAGACCTATAGCCATTTTGGTATGGAGGATAAGAGTATCGAACTGTTAAAGGACACAGTTCTCAACGACCATACAAATCAGACCCTGGTGGATGAAGTCAAGCTGACCATGGCTTCTCTTAACATGGATGAACAGACATTGGGCTCTGTTGAAACCATACGTAAAGAGGTAGCCTCCCTGAACAGCAAAGGTGTTGAATTGGCCAGAAATGGCCAACTGGAGGAAGCCGCAGAATTATTAAAAGAGACCTCAACCCGAATGCCATCCAACAAGACGGTCAATCTAAATATCGCACTGGTGTTGCTGATGAGTATGGAGCGACATGGATCAAGCAGTGAAAGGATAGATGATATTAAGAGTTACCTTGCAAGGGTTGCAAGGAGCGACTCTGACAATCCTACACTACAAAAACTCTATAACAGGCTTAAAACTTCGATGACTAAAGCACCAAATTAGTTATCAGCCTGCGGCAAACACAAGAGATATGACATGAATTTTTCGGACATACTGGCATCACTCATACACGATATGAAAAACTCACTGGGCATGGTGATCAACACACTGGATGAGCTTGCTGAAGAGGAGAAGAATCATGAAAACCCAAAATTCCTCACCCTGCAACACGAATCAAAGCGACTCAACAACAACCTGATTGCCTTACTCTCACTCTACAAAATAGATAATGGACAACTCTCTGCAAATATAGAAGAGATAGATATTGAGGAGTTTCTGCACGAGATCACTGTAGACAATCAAACCATCGCAAACACCAAAGGTGTGGCGATAAACTTTGAATCTGAGGATGGCTTGGTTGGCTATTTCGACGAATGGTTAATTCGTGGCGTTATTAACAGCCTGATTGGAAATGGCTTGCGTTACACTCAAAGTCAAATCGTTATCCACGCTGAAATGGTTGAGGAGTATCTTGTTCTGAGTATCGATGATGATGGCGATGGATTTCCACAAAGCATGATCGACGCCCAAACAGCATTCAATAATAAAAAAATGAGTGAAGGCCAGACACAGCTGGGGATCTATTTTGCTTCGATGGTAGCGGGTATACACAAGAATAATGAAAAAGAGGGATTCGTCAAACTTTCCAATAACCAGCATCTGAGTGGTGGATGTTTTTCAATTTGGCTGCCTTAGGGCGACATCTTAGACCATTTGCCAATATTGTCGGCGTCGCAGAATTAATTAAACAGTAGCAACTTATTATCTTGGTTTCTCTAATCAATGATCTGAATCTGCCCAACCACTCACATTCTTAACAAGAAAAATAGAATTAAATTACTGCCCGTCATATAAAGAGCCACCAAAACAATAGAGCTGCCACAAAGGACAGGTCTAGCTGTCCCATCGACTTTATTTGCGATCAATATGAACCTACACAGCCTACCAGACTGGTTGAGGAAAAAACTACGTCAATCAAAAAGCCCCCTGGATTACATAAGAGTACAATCACATGTAAGTTCCCTTTTGGGACCACAATATAAGCGAAGCCGTACTAAACTGGAGATCGATCTAACTTGGAGTTGTAATCTTTTCTGTTTTAATTGTAATCGTTCTTGCGCTCAAGTACCGACTGGTGAACGAATGGAACTAGAACAAATCCACCATTTTATTGAAGAGAGTAAAACGAGTCTCCACCACTGGGATGTAATACGCGTGCTTGGTGGCGAACCGACACTTCATCCTGAGTTTCTCAAGATCATCAATTTGTTACTCTCGTGGAGAGATAGGTACCACCCACGCACACAGATCCAAGTGGTCAGTAATGGATATGGGAAAAAGGTACAAGAGATATTAGCTAAGATACCTGCAGGGGTATATGTCAAAAACACACTCAAGACTTCTCAGGCGCAACCTTTTAAAAGTTTCAATATTGCTCCAATTGATCTACCAGAATATGCCAATGCTGACTATACCAATGGCTGCCAGATAGCTGCCTGCGCAGGCACCGGTCTTACCCCCTATGGTTGGTACCCCTGCCCAATCGCAGGAGGCATTGATAGAATATTTGGATATAACCTGGGTTACAAACAAATGCCGGACAGCAAGGATGATATGGGTGAGTTAATGAATAAATTCTGCCGGATATGCGGTCATTTCAAACGCCAATACGAACCACCTCTGGAACACTCCATTGTGTCACCAACCTGGAAACAAGCATATGCGCAATACAAGGAAACGCCACCTTCGATGACAAGGTACTAGTTTCATCAAACCAAAGACCATTAAGCATCATCACGGACACACCCTATTTTTTCAACATCTCTTCAGTGTTTTTTGTCCAGATAATCGGTTAGGGTGATTCATACTAGCTTTTCCCCCACCCCCCACCACCTGGGGTTTCAATAGTCAGTAGATCACCGGTATCTGCTGTCAGACTTACCTTGCCACCAATAACTGATTCATTGTGCCTGTTCACGCCACAGCCTCCTGAACTGCCACCGGATATACCCCAAGGAGCGTGACTGCGACGCTCGGTCAGTAGCGTTATCTGGGTTGGTGCTAAAAATCTAAAGCTGCGAATCAAGCCTTCACCACCTTTGCGGATGCCCTCACCCCCCGAATTTTTACGTAACGCATAGCGTTCGATACGTAGTGGAAAACGGCTCTCTATAACTTCGATAGGGGTGTTGAGTGTATTGGTCATATGGGTCTGCACCCCATCTATGCCACCCCCCTGTCTGCCAGCTCCCATACCGCCACCAATGGTCTCATAGTAGTCCCAGCGAAGAGCCTCATCATCACTGCCCATAGCAAGATTGTTCATACTGCCTTGACTCGCTGCAGGTATATCATCCGGCATAACCTGTGCCAGTGCCCCTAGCACCGCATCCACAATGCGGCTGCTGGTCTCAACATTTCCTGCGGCAACCGCTGCCGGCCGTCGGGCATTGAGAAGAGAACCTTCCGGCACAATCAACTCAATTCGCCTGAAACTCCCAGCACATGCTGGCGTCTGGGCAGGCATCAGACAACGAAAAGCGTAATAGACTGCAGCTGCTGCCACCGACATCGGAGCGTTTATATTCCCCTCTACCTGCATCGCAGAACCTGTAAAATCAACCACCAGCCTCTGCTGTTCTACAACCAACCTGACCCGGATCGGGATATCCCGGTTACCCTGACCATCATCGTCCATCAGATCCTCAAAACAGTACTCACCCAAGGGTATACGTTTCAAAGCTTCACCAGCCAAACGTTCAGCATAGCCATTAAGTGCTACCAGACCTTGCAGAAACCCCTCACGTCGCCACGCTTTAACCAGCCCATCCAAGCGCTTCAAACCACTCCGATTCGCACTGATCTGAGCAGCAAAGTCCCCTCTCGACTCAACAGGATTACGATTATCTGAGGTAATCTGATTTAAGTAGTGTTCATCCAGTTCACCCAGCTTGAACAGTTTGCCGGGTGGAATAATTCTCCCCTCTTGTTCGAGAGAGTTCGAGATCGGCATAGATCCCGGAGAATCGGAGCCAATATCCGCATGGTGAGCCCGGTTAACAACGAAAGCGGTCAATTGATTATCACAATAGAGCGGGGCGATAAGGGTAACATCCGGCAGATGGGTGCCCCCCATAAAGGGGTCGTTGAGCACCACCATATCCCCTTCATGCCAATCAATTCGAGAGACTATATCCGCCATGGCAAAAGCCATACTGCCAAGGTGGACAGGAATATGTGCTGCCTGAGCACAGAGTTCACCTGCCGCGTCGAACACTGCACAGGAGAAGTCGAGTCGATCGCGAATATTCGGGGAAAAAGCTGCATTACGCAACACCGCTCCCATTTCGTCGCAAACGGCCTCCAGGCGTGAGGAAAATATGCTCAGTTCTATCGGATCCATGGATTCATCAATCAGTCAATCGAAAGTGGTATCATTCTCCCTCACAACGAACCCAGTTGCATCCCCGCCATAGCATGGATAGAATAGCCGACCATTCTACTTGGTTTTTATAGGCTCCCCACCCAGATTCCCGGGGATAGTACAGAATTCGATAAAGTAACAACAAAGGAGTATTAACTCATGGCTCATGAACTACCTGCACTGCCCTATGCAATTGATGCCTTGGAACCCGTGATCTCTAAAGAGACACTGGAATATCACCATGGCAAACATCACAACACCTATGTCACCAATTTAAACAACCTGATTCCTGGTACGGAATTCGAGAGTGCCAGCCTGGAAGATATCATCATGAAGTCTTCAGGTGGTGTATTCAACAACGCTGCTCAGATTTGGAATCACACCTTCTACTGGAACTGCCTCAGCAGCCCAAGTGATGACAAAGCGCCAAGTGGTGCTCTGGCAGACGCCATCAACAGCACCTTTGGCTCCTTTGACGAGTTCAAAAAACAGTTCGCAACTTCAGGCGCAACCAATTTCGGTTCTGGCTGGACCTGGCTGGTACAGAACGAAGATGGCTCTCTGGAGATCTTCAATACTTCCAATGCCGGCTCTCCAATGACCTCCGGTAAAAAGGCGCTGCTGACAGCAGACGTTTGGGAGCACGCTTACTACATTGACTATCGTAACGCACGTCCTGCCTATTTAGAGGCCTTCTGGAAAGTAGTCAATTGGGATTTCGTTGCAAGCAATATGAGCTAAATTCTCCACTCCCGGCGCATGCCAGGAATCCTGGAGTACAGACACCATCATCCCGGCGCATGCCGGGATGATGGTGGTGCTGGGATTAGGTAGCAGTACTTATGCATTCATCTCTCGCACCAATTCACGGAGCCGTGTTTTCGTGATATCGCAATTCCGTTACTCAGCCATAGTCTATATCCTCTCGAACTAAATCCAATCCATATTCAACACAGCTCATTTCTTAAAAGTGTCACCTGAATGGCATCAACACGAAATAGGTTCCTTCTATTGTTGCACATCGGAACTCCAAGTTTCCGAAATAAAAGTGTAAGAATAATCTGAGGAATCGAGTATGCGACTTAATAAAAAATTCCAGGCAGTGCTATTCATCACCATAGCAATGTTAACCGTTAGTAGTTGTTTTGCCGGTAATTACAGAGACCAGAACGATGATGATAATCGATATGAAAAGGTTAGAATGAACATTGAGCTTGGCCCCCGTCCATTCTATCTGGTCGACAATATGGATGAGAGCCCGCTGAAACAAGAACTTCAGGAATGCAATAAGAAAAAATTTAAAAAGAGTGACTTCTCCATTGGACACCGTGGTGCTGCAATGCAGTTCCCTGAACATACAATGGAATCTTATGTCGCCGCAGCTCGTATGGGTGCCGGCATTGTCGAATGCGATGTAACCTTCACCAAAGATCGTGAACTGGTTTGCCGTCACTCTCAATGTGATCTGCACACAACCACCAATATCCTAGCCACACCTTTGGCGGCGAAGTGTTCAGAACCATTCGTGCCTGCAGTGATAGACCCCACCACCGGTGAAGTCATCACACCAGCCTCTGCCCGCTGCTGCACCAGTGATATTACACTGGCTGAGTTCAAGACCCTGAAAGGCAAAATGGATGCAGGCAACTCAGCTGCCACAACAGTAGAAGAGTATCTAGATGCCACACCCAGCTGGCGTACAGATCTCTACACCGCTGTCGGCACCCTGATGACCCACGCTGAAAGTATCGAACTATTTCAACAATTAGGCACAAAAATGACTCCTGAATTGAAGTCTCCAAGTGTTGAGATGCCGTTCGAGGGTGACTATACCCAGCAGGATTATGCACAACAGATGATTAATGAATATAAGGCTGCCGGCGTAAAACCGAAGAGTGTTTTTGCGCAATCCTTCAATCTGGATGACATACTCTACTGGATCGAGAATGAGCCTCGCTTTGGTAAACAGGCTGTTTATCTGGATGGCAGCGACAATCCTCAAGAGGCGACAGCCACTATCGATATGATGCCTGACCTTGCCGCACAAGGTGTTCAATATCTGGCACCTGCAATGTGGGCATTGGTAACCGAAGCACAGGGCGAAATCGTACCTTCTGAGTATGCGATCGCCGCTAAGGCTAACGGCATCGATCTGATCACCTGGACTCTGGAACGTTCAGGCCTGTTGGCCAATGGTGGTGGCTGGTACTATCAAAGCATCACAGATGTAACCAACAATGATGGCGATATTTTGGAGTTGCTGGATGTACTCGCACAAGACGTAGGCATTAAGGGAATCTTCTCTGACTGGCCTGCTACAGTCACTTTCTACGCCAATTGCAAAGGCTTGTAAACGCGCTTTGCAAAACAACACAACCTCAAGGATGAGGTTGTCTATCTCAATCCACTTCCATCACTTTGATCAAATTGGTGCCACCCTCGGTTTGCGTCGACCCGCTGGTAGCAATAGCGATATCCCCAACATATAAAAGCCCGCGCTTTTTAGCCTGCTCTATACAGAATACGATCTTATCCTCATCTGCACGACCCAGCGGATCAACAATTGGAATCACGCCCCAATTCATACACAACCGACGAGTCACTCTCGCGGAATGGGTCACAGCAAGAATCGGGCACTCCGGTCTATGTTTTGAGATCAGTCGTGAAGTAAAACCACTTTCGGTCAGACTGATAATTGCCGCAGCATGCAGTTGATCCGCCATACTGACCGCTGAGTGGCTGACCGCTTCAGTAACCACATTGGAGGTATGGGGCAGGATATGTTGTAGATATCCATACTCACGCAGTGATGCCTCTGTACGTATCGCCAGCATCTCCATGGTTCTTACTGATTCCACAGGATACTCCCCCATTGCAGTCTCTCCAGAGAGCATGATTGCAGAGGAGCCATCCAAAATTGCATTCGCCACATCACTGGCTTCAGCCCGGGTAGGCTTGGGATTTTTCTCCATCGAGGCAAGCATCTGAGTCGCGGTAATAACTGGCTTACCATTACTCACTGTAATACGAATGATCTTTTTCTGCATACTCGGCACATCGGCCAAAGGCAACTCAACCCCCATATCCCCCCGAGCAACCATAATGCCGTCAGCAGACAACACAATCGATTCGAGATTATCAATGCCGGCGCGATTTTCAATCTTGGCAATGATCGGTATATCACTCCCCTTGTCTGACAAAATCTCTCGCATTCGCTCGATTTCAGATGCCTCTTGAATGAATGATGCCGCGATATAGTCCACATCATTCTCTGCAGCGAAAGAGAGCTCCTGGAGAATATCATCACGCTGCTCTGTCTCCACTGCGGTCATTGAGAGCTGGGTATTGGGCAGATTGACACCTTTATTCTCTTTCAGAATTCCTCCAAGCACGACCTCGCATTGAATCTCTCTATCCATCACGGATACAACCTTCAACTCCATAGCACCGTCGTCCAGTAACACCACCTCCCCTGCAGCAACCTCTTGAGTCAGTCTCTGGTAGGTAATGGAAACACCCTGTTCATCACCCACTCGCTGATCTGTGTAGAGAGAAAAACTGGCCCCCGACTTTAATTCAACAAAACCCTGTTGAATCCCCCCGGTACGTATCTCAACACCCCGGGTATCTATCATGATGGCAACTGGAATGTTGAGATTTTCAGAAGCCTGCCTGATGCGAGAGATACGCATTTTATGCTCTTGATAGCTGCCATGTGAGAGGTTCAGCCTCGCGACACTCATACCTGCGCGGATCATCTGTTCCAAGATCTCCACGGAATCTGACGCTGGCCCGATGGTGGCAACAATCTTGGTTTTACGAATGGCAAGGGTGGACATGGCAATATCCTTGTTTTTTTGTCAATCCGACCATTGTGACTCACACCACTGATATTGACTAGCCGTTTAGAAACAGCCTGCAAACAGTCGAGCTAAACTGGTCAATGCAGAACTTGTATCCTCGCCGGGGCCATGTCCCAGCATAAGGTGCAACAAGCTTACTGTTAAACCCCACAACCAAATAGATATTGAATGGAAAAAACTGAAGCAGCTCTAAAAGTGGTTCTAAAAAAAGCAGTTCAATAACCAGACACCCTCTATAACCAGAGCGCGCTACTACACCCAGCTTTCAATGGTTTTCTTGATGGCAGACAGACTGCTTCCGACTCACTTTTGAATCTTTTATATGCCTTGTGTGCTTTCCTGGCAAAAACTCGATGGGTTCTCTTGGAGGGATGAATACCATCCCAGAAAAAATAGGTGTTTGGTTTTTTACAAGCAGCTGGCTCCTGATCAGGCATGACACAGGAATCGTGAACATTCAGAAAACCATACTCCTCAGGAGTGGTTATTATCTCCCTGGTAATTTCATAAAGGTCCATGGTTATGATTTCAAGACCAGGTGAACTCTGCCCCAATGTATCCAAAAGGCCATCTAGTTCGGAGTTGAATTGCGCTGAGAGAATAGATGCACCCATCGCAGTACCAGGTGAAACCAGATCCAGCCTTCGGATTGCCGGAGTCAATGAGAGATCAGGTACATTTGCAACCATCACTCTCTTTGCACCAGCGCTGTGGAGTGCAATAACAGCATCTGAAATTGCACTGAGTGCAGTAGCAACAATCTCTGCACTGATCAGTCCGCTGCTATCCAGAGAGAGTGCAGCCACCGCATCCCTCAGGTCATTCCCACCAAGCGCCACAACATAGAGCGATTGCTCAGAAGCCTGCCCTTGTGCATCTGAAAAAAATGCAGCAAGTTGAGTTGCCAAATTGATATTCTGCCCATAATCCCTGGCTCTGGCACCACCAACTGCATAGTTGGTCTTCTTCAACTTACCTCTATTCTGCCCATCAAATGCCGGCCCAGCACTCTCTTTTAAATCAAGTTTCGCAGCAAATCGCTCCACCCAAGTCTCACCATTACTGAAATGGTGTCCACCTCGCGCATAGGGGGCTCCGGGTATAAGAAACTCATCCAAACTACTGTAGGGCGGTTTAATACTGACACCGCTAAGAGAGAAGGCATTGCCCGGATCTGACAAACTGTCACCAAAAACCACGACCCGGTCGAATTCTTTATCGGCAAAAGCCAGGCCGGGACCCAGCAACAGGATAAAGAAAACCAGGCACAGCAGCGCTGCTGTAGTGTTCTGTCTAATCATCTGCAGACCCCAATTGATAACGGCTCTTCCCTGTCACTTCACCGAAGTGATAACTCTCCTAGCGACATTTCTTCATGAATAGAGGCTTCGATTACAATATTGATCGAGTGTTCCCTTGAATTGCTAAGCCGACAGAGCCGTAGTGGCGAATGACTACAGAGTATAAACAAAAATGGTTCTGAAAAATCGAACCAACAACACCATTTTTAACACTTGCTCAGCCACCTCCCCGTCTAAAACAGAGCTCAAATCGTTTCAGAAACAGTGCTTTTTCCTCAACCGAGGCAGCGTGAAAGATAAAGTCGACTTGAGTTCTTGGCATTGAAAGCGCACCTATACTGAAAGCGTTTTCACTCCCCAGACGTATCTCCACAGAGAAGGATTCTGAGTGTAGAAAAATCGCTCTTCCCTGCTCTTCTTCCTGCAGCATATAGTGGCGTTTCAGTGGGGCTAAACTGCGTGAAAATTCACGGTGGGTAATCGACATCAGGCGGGACTCCTGCAACTTTTGCACAGTCCCTCTTATCCGCCAGCTACTGGTGGCCAAAGCGCAATACTGTCCCCGTCATTCAGGGCTTTTGTTGTACGCTGTGAGGGTGGCACGAAGACACCATTGCATACCACCAGGTGGGCCTGCTCTCTAGGCACCTGATACTTGTCCATCAGATCGTAGACCGTTGCTCCCGCAGGCATCCTGACCA
The DNA here is from genome assembly GCA_040506705.1 of Candidatus Thiodiazotropha sp. 6PLUC1. Taxonomy (GTDB): domain Bacteria; phylum Pseudomonadota; class Gammaproteobacteria; order Chromatiales; family Chromatiaceae; genus Thiodiazotropha. Next base: position 54,454 of record JBEVWG010000009.1, on the reverse strand, counting down.
ACACACTGTGATCCTTGGCGCCTGCCGGCAGGAAGCTCATCAAACTGGCGAACAACTTAAACTCCACTTCTATCAAGGTGATACCACACAACCGATATAGGCTTCCATCAACCTGGAGGGATCTATCATCAAACGTTGCTTCCATATTCCCAAGGGTACCCGGCTACGAATCAATCCACGTAATACACCGATATGCTGCGTATGACCCAGACTGCTGGCGCCAACCAGATATTCACCATCAAATTCAAGGCGTAGATAGCGGTAGCTGGATCGATCCAACACTACTGCCTGTTCACCGTTATCGACCCCCATCCATTGACCGAATGAGGAGGAGATCAAGCCCAAGGTATCGAGTACATTCATATTCAGGCTGCCATGGTGCTCAACAGCTGTTGTAGCGGTCATGTTAATCGCAGCGAGCCGCCCATGCTCCACTGAAGTGGGTTGAATTGCCTGTACCTCATCCAATCCACTGGAGAAATCCAGGCCTTGGGCCACATCCCCGGCAGCATAGATATCAGGATGGTTGGTTTGGAAGTGTGAATTGACCACGATACCCTGCTTCGTCTCTACACCAGACCCTTCCAGAAAATCTGTATTGGCGCGTACCCCCATCGCGGTAATCACTAATCCTGCTGTGATTTTTTCTCCATTTTCCAGATCCACGAGCAGCTGATCATCCTGTTTCTCTATTTCGGTTACCCCAGTGCCTGTAATCACCTCGACACCTTTATCTTCACACCAACTTCTCAACAGGTCGCTGGCAACTTCATCCATCATCCTGGCCACCATTCGCGGCGCCTTCTCAACCACAGTCAGACGCACCCGCCTCATCACCAGTGCTTCAAGGATAATACAACCAATAAACCCGGCTCCGACCAGTACCACTGACGTATCTGGTTTGGCGCCTTCGACAATGGCCCTGGCATCCGCCATGGTCCAGCAGTTGTGTACCCCGGGCAGATCTATACCCGGTATCGGTGGCTTGAATGGTGTTGCTCCGGTGGCAATCAACAATCTGTCATAATCGAGGCTTGAACCATCGGCCAACGTTATACGTTTGTTGTTTGCATCAACCTGGGTAACAGGGCCTTCCACCAGATCAATCTTTCGTTCAGCGTAATGGCTATCGCTTTGGCGTAAATAGGTGCCATGTTCTTTGATTTTTTCAACCAGCAGATAGGGAATCGCCATGCGTGAATAGGGGGGTTCATGTTCACCCCCAATCAACGTTATGCGACCCAGGGGATCTTGTTCGCGCAATGTATCACAGGCTGTAACACCTGCCGGCCCCGCGCCGACTACCACATAGTGCATTATCACTACCTCCAAATGGCTCTGCCCATAGTCGGGCAGAACCTATCAGCAGAATGATCAGATACTTCCCAGACCAAGACGCTTTCGTGTTGCATCGGTTGGTACACCCTCAGCACTCCACCCCCGCAGCTCATAGTATTCAGGCAGCATCTGATCCAGATCGTTGACTCGGCCTTTTGCCGGCCCAACATTCGCTGCTTCCTTCAATAGCCGCTTGGGAAGCGTATCGTCTGCAGCCGTGAGACCAGCCTTGAGGTTGAATTCACGCTCCATATTCCAGACACGTTCACCCAACTCCAACATGCGTTCCGCTGTCCAATCGCCTTCACAGGCACCATCCACTTGCGGAGCAATATCCTCAAGTGACCAGGCAAAGGTGGTAAACAGACAGAGTCCGCTTGAGTCAACTGCAGCTGTCGCGTCCTGAAAGGCCTTCACCAGACCTGCTTTGCCTTCTGTTGCCAGAGGATCAGTCTTCTCAGGGATACCCAACACCTCAGAAGCTACGGTGTAACCCCGAAGATGACATGCCCCGCGATTGGAGGTGGCATAGGCCAGCCCCATACCCTGGATACCACGGGGATCGTAGGCCGGGAACTCCTGACCCTTAACCGTCATGGAGAGATCCGGATGTCCATACTTCTCACACATACGCTTCGATCCCAAACCAAGATCCTTACCAAAGCCCTCTCCACTGACCAATGCCTCAACCGCCCAAACCAGACTCTCAGCAGAACCAAACTTAAGTTCATGGCCGCCGGTTTCGGCACTGGTTATTGCGCCTATCTTGAAAAGCTCCATTGCAGCAGCAAGGGTTGAGCCGAAGGAGATTGGATCAAAGCCATCTTCGTTACAGAGAAAATTGACGTATGTCAGGGCATCCAGATCATCGACACCAGTATCTGGTCCCAGCGCCCAGGCCGCCTCATACTCCAAGCCACCTGAATTACCCCAATATTGCGGCTTATTCTCCACCGAGAAGTGACCTTTATCGATGGTTGAGATCCGCCCGCAGGCTATGGTACATCCGAAACAGCCCGCATTGGTGGTGAGATTGGGCTTACCATCACTGGCTCGTTTCTCATGCATCGCTTCACCCGATACATTTTGTGCACCCTCGAATTGAACCTCACTCATATTCCGGGTTGGCAGAGCACCCATCTCATTGATTACATTCATCAGCACCTGGGTACCGTAAGTGGGAAGACCCTGCCCGGTAACCGCATTTTCAGCAAGAACCTGCTTGCCGGCGCCAACCGCCTGCATGAACTTTGCGGGATCTTTGATATTGCCCACACCAAGCGTACCGCGTACTGCAACCGCTTTAAGATTCTTGGACGCCATCACCGTACCAACCCCGGAACGGCCAGCAGCACGATGCATATCGTTCACCACCGCTGCGTAGAGACAACCCGCTTCAGCTGAGCGACCGACAGCTGCAATGCGCAGCATCGGGTCTTGGTGGTGTGTATGCAACCACTCATCAGTTTCCCAAACACTGGTTCCCCAAATCTCATCAGCAGGAAGCAGTTGCGCCTTGTCGTTAACCAGATAGAGATAGACCGGTTTCGGGGAACGACCTTCAAAGATAATCATATCCCATCCGGCATTGTGCAGTTCGGCGCCAATGAAACCACCTGAGTTGGAACAGGCGATACAGTTCGTAAGCGGACCCTTGGTAACCACCGAGTATCTGCCTCCGGTGGCGGCCATGGTTCCGGTTAGAGGGCCCGTCGTCATAATCATCTTGTTTTCCGGACTGAGTGGATCAACTTTCGGGTCGATCTCTTCTACCAGGTATTTGCTCGCCAATCCGCGCTGACCCAAATATTCCTGAGCCCATTCCATGTTGAGCGCTTCCACAACACAGCTGCCTTGCGTGAGGTTAACCCGTAATATTTTGCCTGACCATGCCATATAACTAACCCCCTCGGTTACGCTGTAGCTGAATTGCCAGCATCAGTTTTGCCTGCCCATTGACGCATTTTTTCAAATCCGGTCTGATCCGCATCCACATAGGTAATTGCGGCTGTAGGACACGCTTTGGCGCACGCCGGATCACCACCGCAAAGATCACATTTGATGACTTTACCCGTAGTGGCGCTGTAGTTGACCGTACCGAAAGGACAGGAAATGGTGCAGACTTTGCAACCGACACATAGCGAGTCACTTACGACTTTAGCGCCGGTGTTTATATCCAGGGTGATTGCATCGACCGGACAAGCCTGCATACACCAGGCCTCAGCACATTGAGTGCAGGTATAGGGTACAAAACGCCCTTCATGATGAAAGGTAAAGACGCGTATTCTCGATTTTGAGGGATTGAATATCCCCTCATTTTCGTAGGAACAGGCCATCTCACATTGAACACACCCTGTGCATTTATCCGCGTCAATTAGCAGGGATCTCTGCATGCTTTTATTCTCCTTCCCTCATGAGATACCTGACTGCAGCAGGCATAACATTTCAGGTTGAATCTTTATTGCAAGACAAACAGCCACCGATTATCTTGCCGATTGGTGTTAATTACAGCGGCCCACAAATCTCTTGCATGCACACTGTCTCGAATTGGTATTGAAATAAAAAAATGCTCACACACTGCTGATTGGGTAATGATGTTTTTCTCTACATTTTCAGGCAGGTGTAAAGCCAAGACTAGTAGGGAAAATTTTATTCTACAAATATTTTCAGAGCACTTGTTTTACGCGTCACTTGTGAAGAAAAATAGTGACAAATAGTAACCATAAAGCCTATCTGAATGACAAAATGTCACGATTATGGAGGTTTTTTGAAGAAGCCATGAGGAGCAGACTGATGTGAGAAGAAGCTACTGGTTTTAGCTCTTCCACTACCGTTTGGCGATATCAAATAACGATAAAAACAGCATCGACCCCAACTGACTATCTGACATCAAGAGAGCAGTTATAAAGAAAGGCACCAGCAGATGAATATCGGCTCATCTTGCACGTAACAATGAGATAAAAGCCTCTGCTGCGTCATTATTCAGATTAGAACGAGTTCGAGCGATCCACAACGTCCGTTTAAGTCGCAATCCCTGGATCTTTATGTGGTAGAGAGATCCATCTCCAAGGCCATCATCTACAGCAAACCTGGGAAGAAAACTGACATATCGTCCATGCTGCAGCATCTCTACGATCGTATCAGTTGAACCGACCTCCATCTTCACAGCCAGTGAACCGACACCGATATCCATAAGTGCTTTATCCAGGGTTATTCGCATCGAAGAGCGAGCCTCTCTAAGCACATATTGCTGTTTTTCCAGTTCGGTTACAGGCAACAAACCACAATCCCATAGAGGATGCCCAGGGCCGCACACCAGGACCAATTCATCATCCAGCCATTTCTGAACCAGTATCTCCGGGTGATCCGGCGCTTGCTCAAGTAGTGCAAGATCAGACAACCCAGTAGCCAGACGTCGCTGAATACGCCTGGAATATCCCATTCGGCTCTGGATAGTGAATTGAGGATATTGCTCAGCAAAACTGATGAGCAGATCGGGCAGAATATGTTCACCAATGGAAAAGTTAACTTCGAGACGAAGCCTGTTCCGCCCGAAAGAGAGGGAATCGAGATCATCTACCAATGAAGCCTGGTGATCGAGCACCAGACAAGCATAGGCATAGACCCTTTTTCCTGCGTCGGTAAGCTCGAGATGTCGACCCTCCCGTTGCATCAATGTCACCCCGTAACAAGTATCCAAACTACGCAACCGTTTAGTTACAGCGGGCTGTCCGACATTAAGCACCTGAGCCGCGGGTGAGACACCACCACGCTCAACCACCTCTTTGAGGGTTGCAAGACTGTTCATGTCAGGCAGGCTTCTATATTCCATATAGGAATATTAGTACATTTTTATTTATTTGAACATAAGGCCGAAACAAGGCAATATGCGCCGTCTTTCGCTGGCTGTAATTGCGAACAGGCCTGCCTCTAAATTTCAATGTAGTGCAGCTTCATTTCCAAGCAGGAATGATCTGACCCCTTGCAATACGACAGCAAGCGGTTTGTTTTATGCCTTTTCCAGCCCGACACATCAGAGCAACCTCATGGAGAATGACGAGTGAATGCAGTACCGAGTACACCACAGATAACGCCAGAAAGGAGCCGTTTATCTAACAAGCAGCTGATCGCCGGAGCACTATTTCTAGTGGTTGCGCTGTTCCTTGCGAACTTGGTACCAACTATCGAAATTGCCTGGGTCAGTGTGATCCTGATGTTGACCATCTACCTGTTTGCCTTCGAAGTGGTTGCCGTGGATGTGGCTGCCGCGAGTATCATGGTACTACTCGGTCTCTCAAGTCTGTTAGCGCCATTTATGGGTCTTGAACAGGGCTTGGTAGACAACCAGCATCTATTTGACGGCTTCTCATCCAACGCCGTGATCTCAATCATTGCGGTAATGATCATCGGTGCCGGTCTCGACAAAACCGGCATTATGGGTAGTGTTGCCGCCTTCATTCTGAAGGTTGGCGGTACGACAGAAGGCCGGATTATTCCCATTATTTCCGCAACCGTTGGTTTCATATCTTCCTTCATGCAGAACGTCGGTGCTGCGGCGCTGTTTCTACCCGTGGTATCACGCATCTCCGCTCGTTCCGGTCTACCCATGTCACGCCTGCTGATGCCTATGGGCTTCACCGCAATACTCGGCGGCACCATGACCATGGTTGGTTCAAGCCCACTGATCCTGCTGAATGACCTGATTCTGACATCTAATAAAGCGCTTCCTGCCGAGCAGCAGATGGAGACATGGGGCCTCTTCTCCGTCACTCCGATCGGGGTTGCCCTGATCCTCACCGGCATCCTCTACTTCGTTATAGCCGGCCGCTTTGTCTTACCAAAGACCAAGAGTGAAAGCAGCACCAGCGGAACAGATCCAATGCAGTACTTTCAGGACGTCTACGGCCTTTCATACCATCTCTCCGAAATGGTGGTCACAGATGGCAGTGAACTGATCGGTAAAGAGCTGGATGATGTTGAGACCCGTTTCCGGGTACGCATCATTGCCACTAAAATCTCTGGAGAGGCCAACCGCATCGGCCCCGGAGCTTTGGCCCGAGATGTCGCCATTCAAGCTGGGATGGTGCTTGGTGTAGTCTCCGATCCCGACTCCCTGGAGAACTTCAGATCAACATTTAATCTAAAGACGCGTAAAACCTTACGCACCTTCTCCAACGACCTCTCTGCCAATCGTGCAGGTATTGCTGAAGTGGTTATTCCACCTGGTTCCTCATTGATAGGAAAAAGTGCTCGTGATGTGTGGATGCGTAAAACCTACGGGCTTGCCATGATCGGTCTGCACCGCAATGGCGAAACCATGCGCGAGGGTGAAGACATTCGTAACATGCCATTCATGGCGGGTGATACGCTGGTGGTTCACACCCCGTGGGATGTCCTGCCGAGAATTGAAAAAGATAAAAACTTCGTCGTCGTCACCACCGAATATCCCCATGAAGAGCTGCGTCCTCATAAGATTGGTTGGGCAATGTTCTTCTTTGCAGTCGCTCTATCGATGGTTCTGTTTTCAGATATTCGCCTATCCGTTGCTCTGTTGACAGGCGCCATGGGTATGGTGATCTCCGGTGTACTTAATATCGAAGAGGCTTATGAATCAGTCAGCTGGAAAACAGTATTCCTCTTGGCGTCACTGATTCCACTCGGTTTAGCGGTCGAAACCACAGGTACTGCAAAGTGGATCGCTGAACAGGTGCTGTTTGTGGTTGGTGATATGCCTATCTGGGTCATACAGCTTGCCGTCGCCGTGTTGGCGACCTTCTTCACACTGGTGATGTCTAACGTAGGCGCTACAGTGCTGCTGGTTCCATTAGCGGTTAATATCGCGATCGGTGCTGGAGCCAACCCAGCTGTGTTTGCTCTCACCGTTGCTATTGCAACCTCCAACTCCTTCCTTATCCCCACACACCAGGTTAATGCTCTGATCATGGGGCCAGCGGGCTACCGTGTCGCTGACTTCATGCGTGCCGGCGGCATCATGACTGTGCTTTTTCTAGTTGTAATGATGCTGGTAATGAACCTGATCTTTTAGTCTCGTATCGACTTCATGAATTTCAACAAAACCGAGGAAGTTTGTAGCGCAACAGGAATTTAAGTACTATTCACCCACCGGTTAGCATATTTATTTTTTCACTATTCAATTGGGATTGATGGGGATCAAATCAATAACCAACCATCAAAAGTGATAGACTCAAAACTGTCAAAGCCGTAAGTTCTAATACTCAACTAAATAGCACAAACCAACCAGTCAATGACAGAAACCCGGGTCATCAAACGTTATAACGCTTACTACAAGGGCTGGTGCCTGGCATTTGGCGAACACTCTGCCGAGTATGGCGATGAGCGTGATATAAGTTGGCTGTATGGTGAAGATCGTGTCGGTTTAATCTTGTCACCAAGACTGCTCAAAAAAGCCCAGCATGAGCTACTGGGGCACCATCAAATACTCCCCAATCTGCAACTCTCCAACCATTCTGTAGCTTTCAATGCTTTCGACTATTCACTGCAAGATGAAGTCGATATGAAGAATATATTGAAATTCAAAAAGTTTCTGCTGGAAGGTAAGGAGGTGCATATGTTCCTCTGCAGCCACCTGATCTACCCATCAAAGACCCGAATACTTACCTTCTCAACTCAAAAACCCATGATCATCATGTACAAAGAGATGCAGCCACTTAAACTCACCATTAAGTAGCGTAACGCACCGGATAGAATCTTCCAGGATAATCGTAATTACAAACTCCTTGAGCTATAGAAGCCATAGTCAGACAATAAAATAGTAATGGCTATTTGCCTAAGACCAATCAGGAGACCATGAAGTGAAACGCTCATTGCTACTCCGGTTCGGTACCGTCATCACCATACTGTTCATTTTGGCAGTATCCAGCATGATCAGTTCGATGATCATTGCCGAAACAGCTGAAGGATACGCCGCTGCCATCAACCAGGCGGGAACGCTTCGCATGCAATCCTATCGGATTGCCAGCAGCCTGGCAGACGACAAAACCACCGATCTCTATCATTCCAGCGACAAATCCAGACTTTTAGTGGATGAGTACAACCAACGTCTGAACAGCCCACGAATACAGGACGTACTGGCCAAAGGCACAGGTAGAGAGGTTAGAGAGAGCTACCTCAGGGTTGAATCCCTCTGGCGGGAGCTAATGCTGCCAAATCTGATCGACTACCTGAACCTTGCCACAATGCCACAAAATTCAGCTACTGAATCTGCAGATATCAACACCAGCCGTCAAACCTATCTCACTGAGGTTGATAAGTTCGTAGATGACATCCACCTTTTCGTGGAAGCACTGGAAGTTGAAGCCGAACAGAAAAACCAGCAACTGAGGCTGATTCAGATCATCTTGCTGACACTGACCTTCCTGGTGGCGCTGGTAAGTCTCTACCTAACCAAGATTTACGTTTTAAATCCTCTACGCAACCTTCTCTCTTGTGCCAAGGCTGCCCGCCATGGAGATTTTTCTGTCAGAAGCAAGTTTCTCAGTGAAGATGAACTTGGACAACTCGGCCAGTCATTCAACTTGATGGCTGACAACCTATCTTTGATATACAGAGATCTGGAATCCCGTGTAGAGGAGAAAACCAGAGACCTGGAGCAGAGTAACCGCACTCTGGAGCTACTCTATTCCACAACCAAGCGTCTCAGCGATTCGTCACTGAATGAGCAGGTACTGATTGCAGTAATACATGATATCGAGGCGCTACTTGGTGTTAACAACGGCACCATCTGCCTGGGTCAGCCTGGGGACAGACAGGCCTACCGATATGCGTCAACCAGAAAGAGCGACATCCTCTTTCGAGATCACGATCAAAACCAGTGCGCTACCTGTTTGGGTGAAGGTGAGACTCACAGCTTTCAATTTTTTGATTTTGAGAGCAACAAAAAAATCAACATATTTTCAACTCCTGTACGAGACAAAACACAGCACTACGGGGTACTGATGGTTGAACAGACTGACACTGAAGTACTGGAAGAGTGGCAAGCCCGTTTGCTTGAAACTGTAGCCAGCCATATCGCACTGGCTATCAATGTCGCTTATAAAGATATGCAGAATCGAAAATTATCGTTAATGGAAGAGCGTAGTGCTATTGCTCGAGAGTTGCATGACTCTATCGCACAGTCACTATCATACTTAAAAATACAGGTCGCCCGATTAGAGAAGGCAATTCATGATGAGCAGAGCAAAGATGATGTGCTATTGATCAGCTCAGTCTTAAGATCTGCACTCAATGGCGCCTATCGCCAACTGAGAGAACTGCTCACCACATTCCGTCTCAGAGTCAGCGATTTAAACCTGGGCAATATCATTGAACAAACAGTAGATGAGTTTTCCAGCCGTTCCGGCATCCCGATCGAATTCTTAAATGACATGGGGAACTGCCAATTTACACCTAATACAGAGATTCACATCATCCAGATTATCCGTGAAGCACTATCAAATGTAGTTCGTCACGCGAATGCCACTCAGGCCAGAGTGAGTATGCAGTGCAACCAGCAAGGAGTGGTTATAGTCAACATTGAAGACGACGGCATCGGTATCAATGAAGATAGTGATATGATGCAGCACTACGGTCTACCTATAATGAAGGAACGTGCTGAACGTTTGGGAGGCCAGTTGCATATCAATGAATCGACCATCGGCGGAACTCAGATCAATCTCGTATTCAGCATCACAGATGTCTCGAAGCGGGAGTCTAATCGCTTTTTCAGTGAGCAATTGAATGATGCTTGATCAAGAAAAATATACCCTCATCTCAATCGACGACCATCCGCTATTCAGAAAAGGCGTCTCCGATTTGATCGATATGGACCCTACTCTTGAACTGATCGGTGAGGCTGCAAATGGGGAAGATGGTCTCCTGTTGGCCAAACAATTTAATCCTGATCTGATTCTGCTGGATATCAACATGAAGGGGGTAAGCGGCCTTGAAACTTTGAAAGCAATCAAGAGTCTCCAGCTCGATTCACGCATTCTCATGCTCACTGTTTCAGATAATGAAGAGGATGTTTTGACTGCATTGAGAAATGGTGCAGATGGTTACCTTCTGAAAGATATGGAACCTGAGGATATTCTCAAATCGATCAGTAAAGCAGTCGAAGGAACTGTCGTCATCAGTGAGCATTTAACGCAATTACTGGCAAAGGCTCTAAGAGAAGACAGTAGGCTGGATGATCAGCCCTCAATGCCAGACCTTACTACCCGGGAGAGAGAGATCCTGCAACATATCTCCCAGGGACAAAGCAACAAACAGATCGCCACCAAACTTGCCATATCCGAAGGCACAGTCAAAGTGCATGTAAAGCACTTATTGAAAAAGCTCCATCTACACTCCCGCACTGAAGCTGCTGTCTGGGTTTTAAACCAACCGAAACCCTAGTGCCTGTTAAGGGCACCTCTATTAATTGCTTGTGCACTTAACAAGCTTTGCTGAAACAGAGGCGATCAACAACTGAGTGAATCGTCTGGTCTCAAAGCCTGCTTACCCATAACGAATTAGCAACTACTCACATTGAGGTATCAGTCGTTACCAATAAATTGGTAAAGCATTGATTTATCTATATTTTTCTACTATTTTTTAGCCTCTCATTTGATCAGAATCAAAGCGCTTGGCATGGGCAAGTGAAACACTCTCGAGAAGAGTTAAGCGGCCACTATTAAGCCACTCTCATTAGCTTTAGCTCGAGGTTACAACAGTTGCTAAGAAATATTGACAGATCACAGTTTTTACGCGGTGACCTGCGCGGTCGCCAGCGTGAGATCCGCCCCCCCTGGTCACAACCTGAAGCATCATTTACCGATCTTTGTCAGCGTTGCAATGACTGCATGGATGTCTGCCCGAGTCTCATCATCAGCAAGGGATCTCGCGGCTTTCCAAAAATCGATTTTTCTCAAAACCACTGCACCTTTTGTGGTGATTGCGTAAAGGCATGCCAACACCACGCCCTGAGTTTCACTACCGATCCCAACATATCGCCCTGGAACCTGGAAGTAACCATCAATAACGGCTGTCTTTCACAAAATGGGGTGGTCTGCAGAAGCTGTGGAGAGATCTGTGAAGAGTCGGCAATCCGCTTCAAACTTGAGACCAAAGGGCGCGCCACACCGATACTCAACAGACAATCTTGCAGCGGATGCGGGGAGTGCATTTCAGTTTGTCCCAATCAATCTATTTCCATTCTGCCCGGAGCGCATCCACAAGCGGCCTGACAGAGCCACGTGAGGAAAGAATCATTCATGAATATATGTAGCCTGATAATCCATACAAAACCCTCCCAGGGAGCGCAGGTCTCGGAACGTCTCTATCGATTTCCTGGGGTTGAAGTCCACGGTGGTATGGAAGTAGACAAACTTATTGTCACTATAGAGGACGAGGGTGAAACGGTCTCTCCGGTATCTGACCAGATGAATGCACTACGCGACGTAGAAGGCGTCGTGAATACAGTTTTGATTTACCACTATGGCGGTGAAGAGTCGATGGAGGAAATGAACCGTGAAATTAACTAGAAGAGAATTTATCAAAAGTAACGCAGCAGCCGCAGCAGCCTCCGTGGCTGGTGTCACCATACCTGTAACCCAAGCTGTTGCTGCAGTTGATGCTGACGACGGTATTCGCTGGGACAAGGCAGCCTGTCGCTATTGTGGTACCGGTTGTAGCGTTTTGATGGGGGTTAAAGATGGCAAGGTTGTTGCCAGCCAAGGTGATCCCGATGCGCCGGTCAACAAGGGCCTGAACTGCATTAAAGGTTACTTTTTACCCAAGATTCTCTACGGAGAGGATCGTCTGACCAAACCACTGCTGCGTAAAACCAACGGTAAATATGACAAGGACGGCAAGTTCGAAGCGGTATCCTGGGATGAGGCCTTCAAGACCATGGCCGAAAAATGGATTGCGGCTCGCAAGGCCAAAGGTGCAAAAGGCATCGGCATGTTTGGTTCTGGACAATGGACGGTGTGGGAGGGTTATGCAGCTTCAAAATTGTTGAAAGCGGGTTTCCGTTCAAACAGTCTCGAACCTAATGCCCGTCACTGTATGGCATCCGCTGTGGGTGCTTTCATGCGGGGTTTCGGCATCGATGAGCCGATGGTCTGCTATGACGATCTGGAGCATGCTGATGTATTTGTACTCTGGGGCGCCAACATGGCAGAGATGCATCCAATCCTCTGGTCGCGTCTCACTGATACCCGTCTGACCAAGCCGGGTTGTGAAGTCCACGTACTATCAACCTACGAGCATCGTTGTTATGAATTGGCTGATAACGGTATGGTTTTTGAACCCCAAACAGATTTGGCCATCCTTAACTATATCGCCAACTACATCATCCAGAATAAGGCATATAACAAGGAGTTCATCGACAAGCATGTCAACTTCACCAAGACCCCAACCGATATCGGCTATGGTTTACGCGCCACAGATCCCCGTGAAAAAGCGGCCAAGAACCGCAACAAGGGTAAGCTTAGCAAAATCAGTTTTGAAGAGTATGCCAAATCGGTGGAACCCTACACATTGGAGCATACCTCCAAGTTATCCAAGGTGCCTGAAGATAAGCTTCTGAGACTGGCCAAGGCCTATGCCGATCCCAACAAGAAGGTCGCCTCCTATTGGACTATGGGTTTCAACCAACATACCCGCGGCGTCTGGGTCAATGGCCTCTGCTATAACGTTCATCTGCTGATGGGCAAGATCGCCGAACCGGGCAACAGTCCCTTCTCACTGACCGGCCAACCTTCTGCCTGCGGTACCGCACGCGAAGTTGGTACCTTCACTCACCGTCTGCCCGCCGACCTGGTGGTGAAAAAGGATGCACACTGTAAGTTTGCCGAGAAGACCTGGAAGCTGCCCGCCGGCACCATCCCGCGAGCTAACGGTAAGGCCGATGATGCTGATCAATCGGACATCAGCGGCAAGCCCATGGGCAAGACCCTGATCCATGCGGTCGCTATGCATCGTGCACTGAAAGACGGCAAGATGAATACCTTCTGGGTGATGTGTAACAACAATATGCAGGCTGCTGCCAACATGAATGACGAGAGTCTTCCCGGCTGGCGCAATGCAGATAACTTCATCACCGTCTCTGACCCCTATCCAACAGTTTCGGCCCAGGCTGCAGATTTGATCCTGCCAACTGCCATGTGGATCGAAAAAGAGGGGGCTTATGGTAACGCCGAGCGACGCACCCAGTTCTGGCGTGAGCAGGTATCGGCACCAGGAGAGGCCAAATCCGACCTATGGCAGCTGATGGAATTCGCCAAATACATAAAGGTCGAGGATGTCTGGCCAGCCGACCTGATTGCCAAAAAACCTGAGTATGCAGGCAAAACCCTTTACGAAGTGCTCTACACCAATGGCCAGGTCGATAAGTTCCCTGCAGAACAGGTCACCGATAGTCGCGGCAACAACTACAACAACCATGAATCCAGTGACTTTGGTTTCTATGTTCAGAAAGGTCTGTTCGAAGAGTACCGCCTGTTTAACTCAGCAGAAGGCATCCCAAAGAAGGGCCATGAAATGGCTGAGTTCGGGGCCTACCACAAGGCACGGGGTCTACGCTGGCCGGTGATTAACGGCAAAGAGACCCTGTGGCGTTTCCGTGAAGGTTACGATCCCCATGTAGCCAAAGGTGAAGGCGTCAAGTTCTACGGTAAGCCGGACGGACGGGCCAATATCATCACCGCACCTTATGAGCCAGCAGCCGAGCCGCCAGATAAAGAGTTTGATCTGTGGCTCTGCACCGGTCGCGTTTTGGAGCATTGGCACTCCGGCTCTATGACACGTCGTGTTCCTGAGCTCTATCGTGCTGTACCCGATGCTGTGATCTATATGCACCCGAAGGATGCCAAGAAGCGCCGGCTTCGTAATGGCGCATTGGCCAAGATCAGTTCTCGTCGCGGAGAAATCGTTTGCAAGGTCGACACCAAGGGTCGCAATAAACCACCGGAGGGACTGGTGTTTGTACCCTGGTTTGATGCCGGTCGTTTGATCAACAAGCTGACACTGGACCAAACAGATCCACTCTCGAAAGAGACGGACTACAAGAAGTGTGCAGTGAAGATTGCGCGTGCCTAGCTGTGCCACCGGGCCGGCCAGTTAACTGGAAACGAAGCAACAACCATCAAGCAGTTATGTCAGAGTCTGAGACAAAAAACGAAATCAACCGCAGACAGTTTCTGGGCAACATGCTCAAGACTGCTTGTAGTGTCGGACTGGTTGGACTGGGGCTGGGAGCCTACTCCCATCGCGCCTCATCCATGCCGGCGAACTACCTACGCCCTCCTGGCGCCCTGCCGGAAGAGGAGTTTCTCGGAGCCTGTATCCGCTGCGGTCTTTGTGTTCGCGACTGTCCATATGAGATCCTGTTTCTCGGTGAAGTTGGTGACGAAGTCGCCACGGGGACACCCTATTTCATCGCCCGTACAGGGCCCTGTGAAATGTGTGAAGAGATCCCCTGTGTCGTGGCCTGCCCGACCAATGCCCTGGATCATGAGCTGAAAGATATAGAAGAGTCTCGTATGGGCCTTGCCGTGGTAATCGATCAGGAGAGCTGTATTGCCTTCCATGGTCTACGTTGCGAAGTCTGCTTCAATGTCTGCCCGATCCGCGGCCGTGCCATCAGCCTGGATATGCAGCACAACACCCGTTCAGGCAAACACGCCCTGTTCATTCCTGTAGTGCACTCCAATGCCTGTACTGGTTGTGGGCTTTGTGAGCGGGCCTGCATCCTGGAAGAAGCGGCAATCAAGATCTTTCCCACACACCTGGCCAAAGGGGCATTAGGCGAGCACTACCGCCTGGGATGGCAGGAGAAAGCTGAGGCAGGCAAGGCTTTGGTCACCCCTGATACCGAGCATCGCTACAACCTACCCGAAGGGGTGCGTTATGACCTGCAAGGTGAGGGGTTGATCATCGATGGGAAGGCTGAGGAGACCCCATTCTCCTCCAACCCTCTGGATACACTCAATAGCGGCTTTATGGACAAATAGTATGGTCGATATGACAACATTGGGTGATGACGCTATTGCAGCCAAGGGCTGGCTGAAGTCACACAAATATCTGCTCCTGCGGCGATTCAGCCAACTCGGAATTCTGGCTCTGTTCCTCACCGGACCCTGGCTTGGCATTTGGATCGTCAAAGGGAATCTGGCTTCCAGCCTGACCTTGGATCTCCTGCCCCTGACCGACCCCTATGTGCTGTTACAAGCCATGCTCTCCGGCGTAGTGCCTGAGACTGCTGCCATTATCGGTGTTGCCATTGTACTGGCCTTCTATCTGCTGGTAGGTGGCCGGGTCTACTGCTCCTGGGTCTGTCCGGTCAACATGGTCACTGACCTGGCCGCTTGGCTGAGACGCAAGATGGGTATTCGAACAACCTCCCAGATCTCCCGCTCAACCCGCTACTGGATGCTGGGGATGACCCTGGTACTACCCCTGGTTGCAGCTGGCGGCATCATCTGGGAACTGGTCAATCCGGTCTCCATGATGTTCCGGGGCATCGTATTTGGTATGGGTGCTGCGTGGCTAATGATCGGTGGAATCTTTCTGTTCGATCTGCTGCTGGCAAAGGATGGCTGGTGTGGTCACATCTGTCCGGTAGGCGCTTTCTACAACTTGCTGGGCAGTAGGAGCCTGCTGAAGGTAAATGCAGTTCAGCGACAAGCTTGTAACGATTGCATGGAGTGTTATGTGGTCTGTCCAGAACCCCAGGTAATCAAACCGGCACTCAAAGGAGAGAAGAAGGGCCTGAGCCCGGTAATCCTCTCTTCTGATTGTACCAATTGCGGGCGTTGCATCGATATCTGTGCAAAAGAGGTTTTCAGTTTTGGCGGTCGTCGAGTCAAAAAAATTCGCGCGAGTAAGCGAGTGAATCAAATCAATCGGGGTGTCCGGGTCTGACCGGCACACTAAATAATTTCTGTTCATGAGAGTGATGATGGAGAAAGGTATGAAAAAGATCGCATTCCCAACCATTGCGGCAATAGCAATGATGTTCCTGTCGACAACACTATTCGCTGAGGTTCAATCGCTACGGGGCGATAAACTGGAAGCTATGGCTAAAAAGCCAGTCAATATGAAAATTATCAATGTCAAAGGCGGTATCGAGCGCAGCTACAAACTGCAGCCACCCATGGTGCCCCATGAAGTAGACAAGTATGTCATCAACCTAAAAAACAATGGTTGTATGAAGTGTCACAGTGAATCGACCTATGAAAAAGAGAAGGCACCGAAAGTAGGTGACAGCCACTACCAGAGTCGTGATGGCAAAGTCTTGAAGAGTGTTTCAAGTCGGCGTTATTTCTGTACTCAGTGCCATGCCTCCCAGGTTGGAGCCGACCCTCTGGTGCAGAACAACTTTCAAGGTAATAAATAGCTGGAGTGCAGACCCTTATCCTCAAGGTCGGGGTTAGCGGTGTCCTTAAGCAGTAATCGAAAATAATCTGGTGCAATAATGAGTGAAAGTAAGAAAAAAGGTGGTTTGTTCCTGGTCGCCATTGGCATCGTTGCCGGTATCGTGCTCTGGGGTGGATTTAATACCGCAATGGAGATGACCAATACCGAAGCCTTCTGTATTTCATGTCACGAGATGGAGGAAACGGTTTATCAGGAATTACAAGAGACCGTTCATTTTACCAACAGAACCGGTGTACGGGCCACCTGTCCCGATTGCCATGTACCCAAAGAGTGGGTGCATAAAATAGTGCGTAAAATTCAGGCATCCAATGAGCTTTATCATAAGATGCTGGGGACTATAGATACCCCAGAAAAATTTGAGGCCAAGCGTCTGGAGCTGGCACAGAATGTTTGGCGTTCCATGAAAAAAACCGATTCAAGGGAGTGCCGCAACTGCCACAAATTCATCTCCATGGACTTAGACAAACAGACGCCTCGAAGCGCCGATCAACACGACCCACACTACTGGGATGCGGTTGATGGAAAGAAGCCTCAACAAACCTGTATCGATTGTCATAAGGGTATTGCCCATGCACTTCCTAAGGGCTTTGATCCAACAGAAACCTATGAATAAGTTTTCGCTATCTTTCCTGAAAACGCTCACCGGATCTTTTGTTACTGGTGTTCGTTTAATGAGTAAGATACCCTTTAGTGGTTCAAGCATCAGAGGGTTGTTGAAGGATAAAAAACTGCCAGAATGTCACAATCAAACTAGGATGAATCCCTACCTACCATCTACCGGAAAAGAGTCATGTTAAGCGATTCATATGGAAGACATATCGAATATCTGCGGTTATCTGTTACTGATCGCTGCGATTTCCGTTGTTTTTATTGCCTTCCCCGCAGCCACAGAGCATTCGAAACTCCGAACGATTGGCTAAACTGTGATGAGATTGAACGACTGGTTAATCAGTTCGCCCTGCTTGGTGTCAGACATGTTCGGCTAACGGGCGGCGAACCTCTGGTGCGCAAGGAGGTTGTAGAAATCGCACAACGCATCTCAAACATCTCCGGTATCGATGAGTTATCCCTGAGCACCAATGCCTCAAGACTCTCCCAGTTTGCAAAACCCTTGAAAGCGGCAGGTGTCTCTAGATTGAACATCAGTCTGGACACTATAAATAAAAATAAATTTCACGAAATTACAGGCAGTCATCTACGACCCGTGCTAGAGGGGATTGAATGCGCCAGGAGTTGTGGTTACTCGCCCATCAAGGTCAACATGGTAATCATGCGAGGCATCAATGATGATGACGTAGAAGCCATGATCGACTACTGTATCGAACAAGATTTAACTTTACGCTTTATTGAGACCATGCCTGTAGGTGACGCAGGCCGGACTGCATCTGAACAATACATGCCACTTTCTGAGATTGAAACGCGTCTGAAAAAGCGCTACGACTTACAATCAACCGCCCTCCACGGCAGTGGCCCAGCTCGCTACTATCGAGTCGATAACAGCTCATTGGTAGTCGGTTTTATTACGCCAAAATCACAACATTTTTGCGATACATGTAACCGTGTGCGTCTATCTGTGAATGGAGACCTGCATCTATGCCTGGGTCAGGAAGAGAAGCTGCCTCTGGGTTCGATGATGCGCAATGGCGCCTCAGATCAAGAGATTCAACAGGCAATCCGCCAGGCAATTTCAAGAAAACCTTTAAAGCACCATTTTGTTGAAGCTCCAAGCGCTATCATTCGCCCAATGTCTGCATTGGGTGGATAGCTTCTATCTGACAATAAAAGAGAGATCGCAGCCCCATAAACCGATATGAATTGGTCACGGGTAGCATACTAACCAGAAATCACCACGGACTTAAGGGCACCTCTATTAACTGCTTGTGCCCTTAAAGCACTCCATATTTACCAAACATAGCAGCCAGAGTGACCAACACCCCCAATACCAGGTTCACCAATATCAATTGTCGAATCAGAGAAATCGCCGCAACCGCCCTGGGCATATCATCACCCTTTAAAGCAGCTTCAAGTTGAGGATAAGGAATGGAGTAGATAAAGATAAAGATAGCTGCCATCACTGTGCCAATCACGGTCATGCTATTCAACCAGAAACTGGCGCCATCGTCATATTGGGTAAACAGCATCCAGTAGCCACTGGCAAGAATTATGATCACCACCCCCCAGACCCATGGAAAAAAACTGTCAAAAATCTTTAGCAACAGAGGCAGTCTGTGATGAGGCTCCAACTCTTTATTCAGAACTGGACGTAATACCACATGGGTAAAGAACATCCCCCCAACCCAGATAATGACACCCAGTAAGTGTAAACTCAGCGCAATTGACATCTAGCGATACTCCATCTACCTACACATAAGTCTGAACAAAAAAACTTTTCAGGCTGATATGGCATATCATAGCATTACGCAAGATATCAGCGGTCAACTGAGGAATATGGGTTAACCGAGGTGGATAATTAAAAAATTAAGGGCAACCCTATATCAAAACCGAACTGGCAGAAAATCCCAGTACTTTGAAAATTCGTCATTACAAGGTATACTTGCTGATTGCCCGTCAATCAGGCGAAAATTATCGGCCCTATTCTTTTCTTTAGAAAAAATTGGGCTTTTTTCAGACCAGCGTCCTTTTTAGGATGCTTTTTTGTTTATGGGGTTGCGGATGGCCGACTCTCTAATGACAACCTATCTACGCTTGCCCGTCGCTTTTGAGCGCGGCGAAGGCGCTTGGCTGTGGGATAGCGAAGAAAACAAATACCTTGATGCGGTTACTGGCGTTGCAGTCTGCGGTCTTGGTCATGCCCACCCCGAAATAGCAAAGGCGCTGTGCGATCAGGCTAACACGCTTCTGCATACATCCAATCTCTACAGAATACCACTGCAGGAAAAACTTGGTGCTCGACTCTGTTCTCTCGCCAGCATGGAGCGAGCCTTCTTTGCGAATTCAGGAGCTGAGGCGAATGAGGCTGCAATTAAGATTGCTCGGCTATACGGCAACAAAAAAGAGATAAAAAATCCCGCAATTATCGTCATGGAACAGAGTTTTCATGGTCGAACCCTGGCAACCCTGTCTGCCACAGGCAGTCGCAAGGTTCAGGCTGGTTTTGAACCCCTGGTTCAGGGCTTTGTAAGGGTACCCTACGACGATATTGAAGCGATCACTGAAATAGCCAAGCACCACAACAATGTTGTTGCAGTGCTGGTTGAGCCTGTCCAGGGTGAAGGCGGTGTCAACATCCCAGCCCCTGACTACCTGAAACGTATTCGTGAAATTTGCGATCAACACCAGTGGCTGATGATGCTCGACGAAATCCAGACAGGCATTGGCCGCACTGGAAAACTATTTGCTCACCAACATGAGAATAGTTTGCCCGATGTGATGACTCTGGCCAAAGGATTGGGCAATGGCATGCCAATCGGCGCCTGCCTGGCAAGGGGAGCAGCAGCCGAAGTTTTAGCGCCTGGAAATCACGGTTCGACTTTCGGCGGTAATCCATTGGCCTGCCGTGTCGCAATGTCAGTACTTGATGTTATGGAATCACAGAATCTCTCTGAGAGGGCGGCTCAATTAGGCCAGCATCTCCAGAGAGGATTTGAATCTGAACTGGGCGACTTGTCCGGGGTCGTGACCATCCGCAGCAAGGGCCTGATAATCGGTATTGAAATGGATCGCCCTTGTGGCGAACTGGTCAGTAGCGCCCTCAACATGGGCCTGCTCATCAATGTAACCGCGGGCAATGTAATTCGTCTTCTACCACCACTGATTATCAGTGATGAAGAGTGTGAAGAGATTATCGAAAAAGTCAGCACCCTGGTTGCTGATTTTCTCAGATAACCAATCCTAAAGGCAGATGAGTATGACCAGGCACTTTCTTTCCCTTCTCGATTTCACCGGCGACGAACTTCGAGCCTTGATTCGTCGCGCCACCGAATTGAAGCGTATGCAGCATCGGGGAGAGATTCATACGCCTCTGAAAGGCAAAAACCTGGGAATGGTATTTGAGAAGTCATCTACACGCACACGAGTCTCTTTCGAAGTAGGCATGTCACAGCTGGGTGGTCACGCCCTCTTTCTTTCACCCCGCGACACCCAACTTGGCCGCGGTGAACCGATTGAGGACAGCGCAAAGGTACTCTCCCGAATGCTCGATATCATCATGATCCGCACCTTCGAACAGGAGAAACTGGAGCGCTTTGCCGCTCACTCCCAAGTGCCTGTAATCAATGCTTTGACCGATCGTTATCACCCCTGCCAGCTACTGGCCGATATGCAGACCTATTCCGAACATCGTGGCGATATCGAAGGCAAGACCGTAACCTGGATTGGCGATGGCAACAATATGTGCCACTCCTATATCAATGCCGCCAGACAGTACAATTTCAATCTGAACATTGCTTGCCCGGAAGGCTATGACCCGGATCCTGAAATTCTGCAGGCTGCTGGTGAAAGGGCAAGAATCATTCGTGAGCCCCTGGAGGCAGCGACAGGCTCAGATCTAGTGGTAACTGACGTCTGGGCCAGCATGGGGCAGGAAGAGGAGCAGGCGCTACGGGAAAAGGCCTTCTCAAAATACCAGGTCAACGATGAGCTAATGGCTCAAGCTGCCAGTGATGCACTCTTTTTCCACTGCCTTCCGGCCCATCGTGGTGAAGAAGTAACCGCTTCCGTTATCGACACCCCGGAGTGCGTCGTTTGGGACGAGGCTGAAAATCGCCTCCACTCGCAAAAGGCCCTGATGGAGTTCCTGCTTCTCGGACGATAACGCTGGAGCTGCTATATTATCCTTCAAACGCTAGCGTCCACCATTTGGAATGAACGGTTTACAGATGCCTCGCTGGCGTGCATGATCCACATTTTCCCAACATTCTGTGGCCTAATTGGCAACAATGGAAAGTTTCAGTTGTACAATGGCCTCTTTTCGTCAAAGAGAACTCAGATACTGTCATGAAGAAATTCTCAGCTCTGCTCCTACTGCTACTCCTGTTGCCGATTTCAGCTCAGGCAAAGACGCTCTACGTTACAGATATTTTTAAGATCAATATGCGTGCCGGGGAGAGTATTTCACACCGTATCACGAAGACCCTTAAAAGCGGCACCGCTGTGGAAGTCATCTCCACCAACAAGGAATCCGGATATACAAAAATTCGTGCTGGCTCCCTTCAGGGGTTCGTTCTTACCCGACAGCTGATGAAAGAGCCCAGTGCCCGCACCCAGCTCTCTACACTGCGAACAGAGATTGACGAACTCAAAGCTGCACCAGGAGAACTGCGAAGCAAACTGGTGAACCTACAGAAAAAGCATCGTGAGCTGCTCTCTTCTCACAAGAGTCTGCAGACAATAAAGGATAAGCAGGAACAAGAGCTGCAAAGTATCCAGCGAACAGCATCGAATGCCATCCGTATCTCCAATGAACGTAATGAGTTGGTCAAACAGGTCGCCTCACTGACCCGTGAGGTTGAAGAACTGAAGCAGGACAATCGCGACCTGAGCAATGAAGCCACCCGCGAATGGTTTCTGATCGGTGCTGGGGTAATCATCGCAGGCATTCTTATCGGTCTGATTCTTCCCCACCTCAGATTTCAACGGCGGCGTAACTCCTGGGGCACCCTCTAAAGCCGTCATCCAGACAGATATCACCCGCCTCCAGCAGTCCATGCGCTCAGCATATGGACTGCTGGAAAATCAGATTTTGTTCAATTAGCGCTACCGCTGAAGATAGATTGAGATCAGACCCGGCGTACGTTGGCGCTCTACAAAAGAGCAGCACCTAATCACTATTCTCCTTATCAGAAACAAAACCGGGCGGCGGCTCTAATTCATACTGTTGTATCATACGCCTGAGACGAGGCCGGGATATTTCCAGGAGTTCGCAAGCCTGTCCCTTGTGCCACCCGACCAGCTCTAAAACTCGAAGCACATGAGCTTTTTCCATCGCTTGAAGACTGACCGGAGCAACAGCATCGTGATGCGCCTCTTCCATTCCGTTATCAGCCCCTGTGATCTCCAGCGGAAATAGATCAAGAGTGAGCGTATCTGCCGGACACAGTGCGACAGCCTTCATCAGAGCATTCTCTAACTCCCGGACATTACCAGGCCAATGATAGTTCTGTAGTGCATCCAGGGCATCGGATCTAATTCTAACCACCTTACGGTTAAGCTCGATATTGATGCGTGCGAGCAAGGCCTGAACCAGACCCATAATATCCTCTTTTCTCTCCCGCAGTGGTGGAATGTGTATATTTACTACTTGCAGACGATAGAATAGATCCTCTCGAAACGCACCATGAGAAACCTGCTGAGCAAGATTGACATTGGTCGCAGCGATGATCCGTGAGTTAGTAATTTTACTCTCTTCAGCACCCAGTGGTGTGAACTCTTTGTGCTGTATCACCCTCAGTAGCTTGGCCTGCATAATCGGTGACAGCTCCCCCACTTCATCGAGAAAGATGGTGCCATTCATTGCAAGGGTGAATTTGCCGACTTGCTTTGAAACTGCACCGGTGAATGCCCCTTTCTCATGGCCGAACATATCTGATTCAAGTAGAGTTTCCACAATCGCCGCACAGTTCACCACCACAAACGGACCATCAGGATTCTGGCTGCTGCGGTGTATTGCCCTGGCCACCAACTCCTTACCAGTGCCTGATTCTCCAGTAATAAGGACAGTGGCTGGACTTTTAGCCACCATCCCGATGGTTTTGAAGATCTCCTTCATCGCCCGGGAGTGACCAACCATGGAGAGAGAAGAGAAGTTGTGGTTGTCTGTGTCAACCAGTTCCCCTTCACCACTTTTCAGCATCTTTTCGACTGCACCATCAAACTCATCGATATCTATCGGTTTATGGATGTAGTCATCAGCACCTTTTTGCATTGCCTCGATTGTGCTTTCCATATCATGAAAAGCTGTAATCATGATCACCCGAACCCCGGGCAGAGCCGACTTGAACTCAGGTAATCCTTCCAAACCCGATTTTCCTGGCATGCGTATATCAAGCACTACCAGATCAGGCTTGAATGTCGTTGATAGCTGCAGGCCCTCATTGACACTATGAGCCATAGCCACCTCATGCCCTTGTCCGGAGAGATGCAGTTGCAAGGTACGACAGCTCGCAATATCGTCATCAACGAGAAGAATTTTGGTCATGATTAAAAATGATCTACTCGGTTATTCACACAAGTGGTGATGGAAACCTGTCAATCGGCAATAATTAAACCTGCATCAAATGACATTATTGGCACAACGGTCAAAAACTATCATGTTATTAACCCGGCGACTAAGTATGTTGTCTTCGGCCTGTCTTCTAAAAATCATATTGTTAGGGGTTTCAAGCCTGCCCTTGCTCGGTGTTACGGCTCTTGACAAGGGTACAACCATTGCCTGCACCCCAAGGGCACTTCCTGCGGGGCGCGAGCCGCGCCTTGATCAAGGGCAGGCTTGAAACCCTGAAGACGACATACTTAGTCGCCGGGTTAATAGTAGCCTAATGGATTCAGCCCATGACTGTCCAATGAGCAGTCAAAAACGACGACGCTGACCAAGTGCCCCTTGATGTCCCGACAATTCAGTACGGCATTCCGCTCAGTCGGGCATCAACACAAGACCGTTTCAGTGCAACTGCTCTTCATCTCTGGGCGTTGTTGGAAGGGTTACAATGGCACAGCTACCTTTCACCTCACCAGGCACCAATTCAACTACCCCTTGATGCTGTTCAATGATCTGTTTGACTATAGCCAGGCCCAGACCTGTTCCCTTGGTGCGCGTTGTATAAAAAGGTTCAAACAGTTTCTCTCTATCTTGAGCGGGTATGCCGATGCCGTTGTCACACACCGACACCTCTATCGCGCTACCCGTTTCGCCCATCACATGAAACACTTTGATACGGATATCGCTGGAACCATTGGCACTGCTCTCACTCGCCTGTAAGGCGTTAACAATCAGGTTGGAAAAGAGTTGGCGTAGCTTATTTGCATCTCCAGGCAGGGCGGGCAGACCTGATTGATAATCCACTTGTATCGTAGCTTGCGCCTCTTCAATACGTTTATGCAAACTGATCAATGTCGCATCCACCAACTTTTCAATGTTTATCCACTCAACATTAACTGCCTCAGGCCTGGCGAAGGTCAACATATCGGTGAGGATATTCTCCATGTAACGGATCTGATCAAGACCAATGGTGGACAACTCCTTCTCATCATTGGAGGATTGCTTACCAAGCAACTGCATACACATCTTGACCGAAGACAATGGGTTCCTTAAGTCATGGGCAATCATACTTGCCATCTGTCCGAGAACCGTCAATGCCTGAGTCCGAACCAACTCCTGATGCTGCAATTCGACTTCACGCTCGAGGCGCTTATGTTCAGTTATATCTTCTTTAACCGCAACAAAATTGGTGATTTCTCCCTTGGAGTTTTTTAATGATGAAATCGAAGCCGACTCCCAATAGAGCTCGCCGTTCTTTCTACGATTATGAAACTCTCCACGCCACTCTTTCCCGTTCAATACGGTTTGCCACAGTTGCTGATACTGATCCCCATCGGTTTCACCTGATTTGAGTATATTGGTCTTTTTGCCGACAACTTCACCAGCAGAATAGCCGGTAACTTGTGAAAACTTGGGATTCACATACTCGATCTGTCCATAACGATCAGTCAACATCACGATACTTGGACTCTGCTCCACAGCATGGGAGAGCATGCGTACTTTCTCCTCTGCTTTACGCCGTTCTGTTACATCCTCTCCTATTGCTGTAACACCGATAATCCTTCCTCCTGAATCGGTTGACGGGGTTTGGTGCCAGGCGATGCGTCGATGGCCGCCATACTTCATAACCACATCCACTTCTATATCACGAAGTTCAGTCTGCTCACTCCGAAGACGCTTCAGGGTCTGAAGAAATCGCTGCCTGTGTTCAACTCTTACAAAACGTTCAATCCACTCATCATGCAATACATCCTGTCGTGACCATCCGGTCATTTTCAGAAAATAGTCATTGCAGAACACAAGCCGATACTCATTATCAAGGGTTATTGCAGCCAGTTGCATATCTTCCAGGGTTCGCCGAAAGCGACGCTCATATTCACTCTGCCGCTGAGCATACCGATGACGTAGATTGGCAGAGGCCAATAACCAGGAACCAAACAGAAGCACCACAGTAATTATAAAGTAGAGGGGAATATGCTGTTTGATAAAACCCCAAAAGCCCGGTGCAAAACGCTTAAGGGGAACCCTGGAGACAACCTTCCAGCGCAATTCATCCAACGGCATGCTGAGCTGTTGACTCTCGGAGCCATGCATAATTTGAGAGGCTACCGTTCTCGGGGTTACAGTTTCATAAGTAATCAACCCCTCATCGGTCACCACCTGACCTGATACAGAACTGCTGACATGCGCCCAGGTACTCGGATAGAGGTCCGAAAAATTTTTGTTGTGGGGTAACATAAAACCCCACTCATCACTAGCTCTTGGGCTATTCAGCCAGTATCCGTCCTTATTCAGCAAATGGATGTGGTCAGCGATGTTTGCGCCTGCTCTGGCGAAGTCGCTCAACAAGCGATCACCCAGATAATTGAGTACAAGGATCCCCTGAATCTGCTCATTATCGACAAAAATAGGCACGGCAAAACGCATCACCGGCTTCAATGGCTGCTCAATAGCTCCCTCTTCAATATTCAGATCTAGAGGAGAGATATAGATACCCCCTGGGCTAAGTGCCATGGCATCTAAAAAATAGTAACGTCCTGACTTATCCTGTAGTGACTCGTCTGCAACCAGTATTGGATTTCCATTTGAAAAATTGACCCGTACTTTCTCCAGGCCCTGATTGTCGATAAAGCGCACCTGATCATAGAGTCTTTTCTCACGAATAAAGGTGTAGAAGAGTTGCTCGACCTGCCTTTTCCGCAGACGACTGGAGCTATCAATGCTTTGACGTTCAATATAACTGGCAAGAAAGATAAGATCAGAGATTACATTGGAAAGATCGCGATTCAAGATACTGCGGGTAAGCCCCACATTTAATAACTCGTTAGACTTAAGCGTCACACGATCTGTTTCGGAAATGGTGTAGTAGTGTAGATAGGCTGCAATTGCAAGGGTTGCTGCAAAAGGCAGAAAGATGAGTAAAAATTGCTTCAACCACTCCAGGCCGGTCAATCCAATTCGCTGTTTCATCTTATTAACCCGGCGACTAACTATGTCGTGTTCAGTCGCAGTGAGATGGCCTCTCTTTAAAAATCATAATGTCAGAAGTATATGACTACCTGCTTGCAAGGGTTGCGGAAATTCTCCTCAGATCACTATTATTCGTTGTTATCTGCCAGCACGCATCAATCCGCCCAAGCCCATCTCCTCAAGTGCATTTGCCAACAAGTTTGTCACCTCCCCCGCATGTTCGCAACGCAGCGCTGTCTGCAGCAACTCCCTTGCCCTGGAACTGGAGAAAGATCTTAGCACCCATTTAACCCTTAACAGACTTCCGCCATTCATACTCAGACTGTCCACCCCCATCCCCAAAAGCAATACTGCCCCAGCCGGATTCCCTGCCAGCTCACCACATACACTCACCTCTTTGCCATATTTGCCGGCACCATCAATTATCTGTATCAGCGCTCGCAACACCGCAGGATGAAGATCATTGTAGATATCCGCCACATGGCTATTGTTTCGATCAACTGCGAGCAGATACTGGGTAAGGTCATTGGTACCGACTGAAAGAAAATCGATGCGCTGTGCAAATGTCTCTACCTGGTAGACCGCCGCCGGCACCTCGATCATCACCCCAACCTGAGGCATTTCCACCTCAAAACCCTCCTCAAGCAGCTCATCATGCGCTCGCTGTATCAGCAGCATGGCGTCATCGACCTCCTGCACGTTACTGATCATTGGCAACAGCAGCCGCAGGTTATTCAGCCCTATAGCGGCTCGTAAGATGGCACGGACCTGAGTAATAAAGATCTCCGGATGATCAAGAGAGATGCGGATTCCACGCCACCCCAGAAAGGGATTCGATTCCACCACTGGAAAGTAGGGTAGCGGTTTATCACCACCGATATCCAGGGTGCGTATGGTCACCGGTCGCGGATGAAAGCTCTTCAACACTTTGCGATAGTTGACCACCTGCACTCCCTCACCTGGAAAACTGTCGCGTACCATGAATGGCAACTCTGTCCGATAGAGTCCAACCCCCTCCGACTCTTCAGCACCATGACTGCTTAATTCGGAGAGTAATCCGGTATTGAGATGGAGTGGAATTCTTCTGCCATCTGTTGTTTCACAGGGCAGATCCTTGTCTGCCTGCAGTTCCTGGAAGAGCGCCTGGTCCTCAATGGCTAAGCGACGGTACTCTTCGATAACCGAAGGGGCCGGAGAGACATAGATCCGCCCCAGATATCCATCAAGGATCAGAAAACGTCCATCCATACGGCTCACCGGCAGGTTACTGAGCCCCATTACAGCGGGTACTTCCATCGCTCTGGCCAGAATTGCCAAATGGGAAAAGCTTGCCCCTCTGGCAGATACCACCCCAGCCAGTCGATCCCTGGGCACCTCAGCAAGTTGCATCGCGCTGACCTCCTCCCCGACCAAAATGGTATTTTCAGGATACTCCTCAAGCGTGTTTACCTTCTGCTGTAGATGCATCAGAATCCGCCGCCCCAAATCGAGCACATCCGAAGCCCGTTCACGGAGATAGATATCCTCCATGTTCTCGAATAACTTGGCATGCTCTTGAAACGTTTCACGTAATGCGCCCGGAGCCCAATTTCCCTGGTTGATAAGTTTTATCGTATTGCCAATCAGGGAATCGCTACCCAGCATCATCAACCAGGCATCGAAAAGTGCCCGATCCTCGGCAGGCAGACTCTCTTCAAAACGATCCTCAATCGCCATCAGATCCTGCACGACTGCAGCCACAGCAGTTCTGAAAGCCTCCTCCTCATTCTCAATATCTTTGGCCGGCTTGTCAGGCACCGCCTCCAGATCAGCAGGAGGATAGACCACCACAGCCGTTCCGAGTGAGACACCTGGGGCTCCTGGCCGTCCCTGAAGAAATCGTTTTGGGGGAGCTAGATCACTCTGGGTGACCAGGTTACTACTGGCCGCAGCATGGGTTATTGCGCCAGCCAGCTGCGCAGCCAGGGTAAATAGAAAAGTGACCTCATTGTCTTCAAAGCTGCGCTGTTCGATCTGCCGCACAACCAAAACCCCCAAGACCCGCCGGTTCTGGATAATCGGCACCCCGAGAAATCCCTTATATGAGGTTTCACCGGTCTCGTTGGTAAAAAGATAGCGTTTGTGACTTGGTGCATCGGCGAGATTGACGGGTTCGGCACGTTCGCATACCAGACCGATCAATCCACGATGATAGGGAAGTCTTACCTTACCCACGGCATCAGGTAATAGTCCCTCGGTGGCCTTTAAGACATGATCACGGCGTTCAAAGTCAGTCAAATATACGGAACAGACATCGGCATCGATGGCTCTCTTCACCTGATAGACGATTATGCTCAACGCCTGCTCTAAATCAGAAGCGGCATTAACCTCTTTGACGATACGATGAAGGATATCAAGCATGATCCTATGTTACCGCTATGAAACGGCATCCTTACGCTATTTTGAAAATTCTCCGATCCTAGGCGCCCTCTGGAGAGCTTAATCTGCCTGGATAAGGACTATGGCTGGGTCAGCGACGATTCTGTCGTAAATAGTTGGTAAGGGAGCGTCCAGGTACGCCCTCTGGATAGAGTAAAGGAGCCAACTCCTCCAGCGCTTTGGTATAGACATTGCGTTTGAAGTAGATCACTTCCCGCACAGGATGCCAATATTTAACCCAACGCCAATCCTCGAATTCCGGGGATGCGGTATGATCGAGGCAGAAGGCATCCTCTCCGCAGTTTACCCGCAGCAGAAACCAGATCTGCTTCTGCCCAATACAGATCGGCTCACTGTGTCGGCGAATATAGCGCTCCGGTAAACGGTACCGCAGCCAACTGCGGGTAGCGCCGATTATCGAGACCTGATCAGCTTTTAGACCCACCTCCTCATTCAGTTCCCGGTACATGGCCTGCTCTGGAGTCTCATCCTGCTTGATCCCCCCCTGGGGGAACTGCCAGGCATCCTGTCCAGCGCGTCGCCCCCAGAACAAGAGACGATCTTCGTTGCACAAAATGATACCGACGTTCGGTCTAAAACCGTCTGAGTCAATCAATTCATCCGCCACAATATATCAAATTCAATTAGTGTGATTTTTCCATAATCCCTCTGGAGCAGCAAGGCGATAAACATAAGCCTTTGCTAATTATGGAGATTCCGACGTGACTTTTGCTCTATTGCCAGCACAGGATAACTCATCAATTTCTGCCCACTATCCTGCCAAATCGCTATAAAACCGTTTTTACATTCGATAAACACTACCCCGGTTGCAGCGGTAATAATCTGTAAATAAACCGTTAACATCTTTTTTCTATAACCGGGTAAAATACCAGGATAAACACCACATAATTCTTTAGGGAACCTCAAGAAACAGGTCAGAATCGGACTGGTTAAGAATCAAAATAGGCAGATTCGGGTTATAGATCTGACTTACTAACCGGTTGTTGCAACGATCCGCTGCCCGGATAAGTTCCGTTTTGGCAGCCAGCAACGCCCTGACTCACCCTGAGATTCTGTAAATTGAGGCAGGACAGTATCTATGGCATTGGCAATCTTCGATCTGGACAATACTTTGCTGGCAGGTGACTCCGACTACCTTTGGGGCCGTTTTCTGGTAGAACAGGGCATCGTCGACGGAGAGATATATGAGCGTGAAAACCAGCGCTTTTATGATGACTACAAAGCAGGTGAACTGGATATTCATGATTTTTTGCGTTTTTCCCTGAACCCCCTGAGCAAACACTCTCCTGAAAAACTCAGGCAGTGGCGGGATCTGTTCATGCAGGAGAAAATCTCTCCGATCATTAATGAAAATGCCCAACAACTGGTAGACAAGCACCGCCAGGCTGGTGATTCTCTTTTGATCATCACAGCAACCAACTCTTTCGTCACCACCCCAATCGCCAAACGGTTTGGCATCGACCATCTGATTGCCACTGAACCGGAAACCCTTGACGGCCAGTACACTGGTGAGGTTGCTGGCGTACCGAGCTTTCGGGAGGGCAAGGTAAGTCGCTTGAATGAGTGGCTGGAGGAGTTTGGTCAGAATCTGGATGGCAGCTGGTTTTATAGCGACTCACATAATGACCTCCCTCTACTGGAGCAGGTTGAGAATCCAGTCGCAGTGGATCCGGATCAGACCCTCGCTGAAATTGCGAAACAGAGGAACTGGCCCATCATGCATTTACATAGTGGATGATCCATACTTAGAGAAGAACGAACAACCATGGGTATGCAGGCTGACAGATACCTGATCAAGGGTTTGGATAGCGAGGTACGCCAGGCCGTAAAGACCATAGAACGGAGCATCTCCAAACATCTATTGTATCAGACTGCAGAAGGCCAGAAACCTACTGGGTTACAGGAGAAGTCATGTCCAGACCCGCTTTTTTTGCTGTTTTAATCGCTGTGATCATCGGTGTGATCTATGTCATGCAAGTCAGCGAAAATCCACCTCAAACCAGCATGAATCAGTCCCCGAAGGAGTATATCGAGCTGGTCGAAAAGAAGAAGGCAGCCCGAATTGCTGTTGAAAAGGCGCTCCAGGAGGGCAAAGAACGTACTGACAAGGCCCTACAAGAGAATCAGTCTCAGCGCTGACACAAGGTTCTTTCATCCCCATTTTCCACCGCCTGAGCTATTGCGTTGACAAACTCCCCCAGCTCATCTGTGGAAACCACCTCCAGCAGGCGATTCATCAACTTCGGATCTATAGCTGCCTGTACGACCCGGCCATCCATCAATGTCACATTGATGCCGGCAGTATGTACATGCTCCTCTCCCTCTCGCTCAGCGACCAGACTCTCATTCTCCTGCAGCAGGAGATCGTAGCGAGCCTCAATCTTCGCATCCATATCGTCATCCAGCTCTTCAGACACATAGACCAGCCAGCCATCCTCATCAACAGCGGACTTTACCTCCAATCCCAGTTGCCTTAAATAGTCGATAAACTCCTGCCAGGGACGCTCATCAAAAAAAATGTACTCCAACATGAAACACCTGCTTGTTACGGACTCACAAAATGAGCCACTGAGAATGTTATTTTCTCTATCTTGAATAATCGGGTTCAGGAAATCTCATCAATCGGGAGCACTCAGAATGAAACAGAGCCAACTACTCACCACACTCTTCAAGATTCCAGGCCGACACCTTGCCCGCCAAATCTATAATAAGACAACCTTTATACCCAGCCGACGCAAAATTGTTCTGCAACAATCACCCTTGGCTGGCTTTCAATATCACCGTGCAGCTGCAATATGGCCATTTCTACAGGTCGGAGAGTCTCTGCATCTGAAACGTGAACCGAGCAACCCACATGACCGCTACGCCGTAGCAGTATGGTTTAAAAACGAACATCTGGGCTATGTACCCAAGCGGGAAAACCGAACTCTGGCACAACTACTCGACCAGGGTGAGCGACTGGAAGCCACGATCATACGCCTTTTGGATGATGACAACCCCTGGCGAAAAATCCGCTATCAGATAACCTGGGTTGGTGAACGCTCCTCTGAATGGGTTGTGTAAACCATGGATTAGAGAGTTTTTGCCTAATTAGGCTATTTTCCAGGCTTTCTGGATGCTTTGTTCGATTTTTTGCGGATTCCCTCAATACCAAGTGTCAGCTCCATCTCTTTGGAAGCATCGCCGAGATACTTGGTAATACCGAAATCTGCCAGGATCAACTTGGTCTCGCCATAGAATCCACGACGATACCCTCCCCAGGGGTCACTGCCTGAGCCGACATGGTCCACTTCAATCTCAATCGACCGGGTGACACCTCTTAAGGTCAAATCTCCCACGAGCAGAGCTGAGCCATCCTCCCGTTCAGTAAAAGAACGGCTGACGAAACGCGCTTCTGGAAAACGATTCACATCAAGAAAGTCCTCATCCCTTAGATGCTTATCCCGCTCAGCATGATTTGAATCGATACTCTCTGTCTCAATCACTACAGTGATGGATGAGTCTGAGGGATTTTTTGAATCGTACTCAAATTCACCGGAAAATCGATTGAATCGTCCAACTAACCAGCTATAACCCAGATGGCTGATTTTGAACTGAATGAAAGCATGGCCACCTTTGGTGTCGATCTCGTAAGAAGAGGCCAAACCATTTTGGGTAGAAAAAATCAAAACAGTGAAAACCAACAAAATCACATGAGTAATTCTTTTCATTCCATCCACTCTTTGGTCGCAATCCATGATTCCGCTCCTAATATCTTCTGTTTTATTGTTAAAGAACCGCGCCTTAACAAAGCCCAATTTTTGTTAATCACCGTTCACATAATAAAACATAGCTTATCACTAAGGTATCACACAAATTGACCAACAAAGTGCCCAGAAAACTTTAGCGCTCCTGACCCACTTGAGGGGTAAATTGTGACGCCCATCAAGTGTAATTTAGTGCCAATTCACACTGCAGAGAGGAAGCGTAAATAGTGTGAATTCCGTCCGCCTAAATTGTGACCTCGTGTATGCATAAAATCCCCCATCGACCGCCATAGTGAGCAACATCTTAGGGAGAAACTCATTTTTGAGGTCACAAGGTCATGAACGCAACACGTAAACTTATTCCACTGGTATTATTCCCCGCCCTTTTTTCAACCGATATCAACTTAGCTCAAGCTGCGGAACTATCTTTCGATAGAGCTGTATGGAGAGACAGCAAAGACCTGTTGGTATTCAAAGGTCAGGGGGTACCTGGCGCAATCGTTGACGCCTATCTCGCTGGAACAATTACACCATTCGCAAGAGCCACTGTCAGCAGCAGAGGCTCATGGCGCATGAAATTGACCAACCCTGAATTTATACCTTGTGCAGTACGTGTTGAGTCAGGTCCATCTGCAGCACAACGAAATGTCTATCGTGCCCCTGATAATTGCGCCACAGATGAGAATATTGGTGACAATAATCCTCCTGAGGAGCCAACACCAGAGAATACAGCACCTGTAATCAGTGGATCTCCCAACACTCAGGTTGCAGAGGGACAAAGCTACAGCTTCCGTCCAAGTGCCAACGATGCTGATAACGACGACCTGACCTTCTCAATTGTAAATCGTCCCGCATGGGCAAGCTTCAACAGCGCCACCGGCCTGCTTAGCGGCACCCCTGAGATGGATGATGCCGGCACCACCAGCAACATTCGCATCAGCGTATCCGATGGCACAGCCACTGCTTCACTGAGCGCATTCAGCATTACAGTGTCCAATACAAATCAGGCCCCCACCATCAGCGGCACACCTGCTCTTTCTGTAGCTGAAGGCAGCGCATACAGATTTGCACCCAGCGCCAATGATGCAGACGGCGACAACCTCACCTTCTCAATTGCTAACTGCCCATCCTGGGCCAGCCTTAACAGTTCAACTGGCGTCCTCAGCGGCACACCAGATGCAAATGATGCCGGCACTAGCAGCAACATTCGTATCAGCGTATCCGACGGTACAGCCACTGCTTCACTGAGTGCATTCAGCATTACAGTCGCCGATACCAACCGGGCGCCCACCATCAGTGGTTCACCTGCCTCTTCAGTAGCAGAAGGCAGCAGCTACAGATTCACACCAAGTGCAAACGATGCAGACGGCGACAACCTCACCTTCTCAATCGCTAACCGCCCATCCTGGGCCAGCTTTAACAACACTACTGGTGTCCTAAGTGGCACACCAGACATGAATGACGCCGGCACCACCAGCAACATCCGCATCAGCGTATCTGACGGTACCGCTACCGCTTCACTGAGCGCATTCAGCATTACAGTGTCCAATACCAACCAGGCGCCCACCATCAGCGGTACACCATCAACCAGTCTGCAGGAAGGCAGTGCCTATAGCTTTACGCCTAATGCTAACGATCCAGATGGTGACGACTTGAGCTTCTCCGTCAGCAATCTACCTAGCTGGGCAAGCTTCAACGCCAACACCGGCGCACTCAGCGGCACACCTGATTCCAACGATTCAGGCGTCTACTCAAATATCGTTATCAGCGTATCTGACGGCAGCAGCCAAGCCAGTCTGGCACCTTTCGGTATCAACGTAGCCGATGTTGCAGAAGAAGGCGGCACCTTCCGCTTCGCAAGCAACAGTTATGATGTAGAAGAAGGCAGCGCAGTTACTCTGACTGTTACCCGCAGCAGCAGCTCTGGCACCGCAACTGTCAATTACGGCACCTACGGCGTCGAAGCAAGACACTCTCAGGACTACACAGGCTACGTCTGGACACCATTGAACTTCCTTGAAGGTGAATCTTCCAAGACGATCCGCATCAACACCATTACTGATTCAGTTGATGAGCCTGCTGAGACCTTTGAAGTCCATCTTGATGCACCAAGTAGCGGTTACACTCTGAATGCACCAAATGTCAGTGTTGTCACTATCCACGACATCGAAGCAGCAAACACTGCTCCAGTGATCACCGGTAATCCTGATCAGAGTGTATTGGTAGGCGACGGTTATGTCTTCACACCTAATGCATCCGATGCCGACAACGACACATTGACCTTCAGCATCTCTAACCTGCCAAGCTGGGCCAGCTTCAATACCAGCAACGGAACCCTGAGCGGCACACCTGCGGAAGCTGATGAAGGTAGCTACAACAACATCGTGATCAGCGTATCAGATGGCACCGACACTGCCTCACTGAGCCCAATGACACTGGTTGTCGAAGCAACTCAGACCACACCAACAGTCGGAACCGTTACTCTCAACTGGGTAGCACCTACCACCAGGACTGACGGTAGCTCACTGAGCATGAGTGATATCTCTGGCTACAGACTCTACATGGGTACAACTGCAAACAACCTCGCACCAGTAGTTGATCTGGATGACAGCACAGCCAACAACCATGTTATGGATAATCTGGAAACCGGTACTTACTACTTCGCAATCACCGCTTATGACACAGTTGGAAATGAAAGTGACCTCTCCAACGTCGTAGCAAAAGACACTATGTAAGAAGACCAACGCAAAGGGACTTGCGCGAACAACCGATTGGTTGGCACCCTGCATCGGATTACGAGACACTCTCTTGTAGTCCGATGCTTCATTTCTGGGCATTGAAAAGTGCCATTTAAGTAACTTCAAACAGTAGAATACTTTTATCCAGGGCTCAGCGTGGCTATTGACACGGGAAGAGCTGCTCTCTGCGAGCCAGCGCATAAGCTTGAAGAGCTGAAAGTGAACTATTTGCTCACCGACATAATCCTCATGGTGGGGCATGGACCCACCCTACCTGTGGATGTAGCATCTTGAGGCGAAGGGTGCGGTAAAGCTCTTGAGGTGCAGTTGGGTAGGGTGGGGCCCTGCCCCACCATAGAAGCAAAGCAGTATAAAACAGCTTCCTTCCTGCTCAAGACCCACATCAACCAACATCAATCAGTCAAACCCAACTAAATCATTGGAAGGTCAAGACGCAGTAGTGATTAAAAAATAACTTTCGAAAGTCCACCACTGTAAAAACTCAGCAATTCATAGTCGACAGAGGCTGACCGTAAATATCGCTCAAATAATTTCTAACAGCCCGCTTTGATAATGATGCATATCCAAAATTATGATCTAACAGCCAACACGATCTGATTCCTAAGTGACTTCAGCAGATTCAGTCGCTTCTTATCAATTGCCAGTCCATGAGGTTGAGAGTGATCGGCATAGATCAGACCAACCGCATGTTTGTTAACCACAATAGGAAAAATCAGAAAGGATCCAGCATTAGAAACCTTTTTATACCAATCGGGGATATCCCCCCGGATCTTCTTATCCGTTGCATCGGCAATATACACATCCACAGCATTTTTCATGGCGCCATGAAAGACATCAACACTATACTTTGTAGAGAAATGAAAAGCTTTGACAAAATCATCTGCAGATTCACCAAAACCAAGTCTCCCAACCATCTCCCCCTGTTTACGATTTAGCAGTGCCAGCACCACCCGCTTGAACCCAACAGCGCGATACATAGTCTCCAGTACCACATTAAAAATCTCAGAAACAGTGTGATCACCGACTAACATACCGGTCACTTCCTGTAGACCATCCATCAATAAGGCTTCCGTATCTTCATCACTGTGGACAGCTATTTCTGCTGTTTTGTCATCAACCGTTTGAGTGCCATCATCCAGAATCTGCGTCTGATCCAATCCATCCTTTGAAATGGATCTTGATTGGGCTTTCTGCTTTGAAGAGCCAGCGCTTGTCTGATCCTGACCATCCTTAAGTTTTTTGACAAAACTTCCTGACACATCAGAGGCAATCGCTTCAGCTAATTCTTGAAAATCATCCACCGACTGCTGCGTCAACTTCGCCACTTTTTTGCTGCCGAGTTTCAAACTCTTGGCGTATTTCTTATTCAAACTTTCCAAAGCAGCCTTATTATCCACGCCATTCTCAACAATCAGCTGCATTGCATCTTCAGCAAACAGGGCAACCAAACGACGTTTCTCGGTTCGGTTAACCGGGGCATGATCACCTTGCCAGGATTTTAAACTGTCTGTAAGCGGTTTTGGAAAGTTCCACTGCTTGGCGATTTCAATACCGATTGTTTCAAAACTGACACCTAACACACTATGCTGAACTGTAATCGGCTCTCTGCCTTCGACTTTAATCAAACGCTCTATCTCTTGTGACTCTTCCGGAAGATAGAATGCCACCAGGACTTTACCAAGGTCGTTCAACAAACCTGTCAGGAAATACTCTTCTGCCTCATGCTGATCGATCTCTGAGGCCAGATTCTGAGCCAATGTTGCGCGAAACAGTGCTGACGAAACCAACTCTCGTAAATGCTCTGCCTGCTGCTTGTTTTCGATATGTTCAAAGAAAATCAACGACGCTGCAAGAGAGCGAATCGCTTGAGTACCAAGAACAACCACAGCTCTGGAAACAGTACCAATATGGCCTGAAAAACGGCCGTAATAGGCAGAATTGACCACCTTGAGAATTTTATTTGTTAAAGCAAAATCTTTAACAATGACACCCGCCATCTGATTAACACTTCGATCACTGACATCCGACATTGCATTGATACTGCGCACGGATTGAGAGAGTGCAGGAAAATCACTTTTGCGTTTCATGCGCCGCAGTAAAAACTCCACGGTACCGCTACCCTCCACCTCCGAAACTGCAGCTTCACCCGCAGGTTTCATGATCTCATTATAGGCTTCGAGCATCTCCGTGGCATCGCTGTAGCGCAACGCTGGATCCTTCTCCAGAGATTTCAAAATAAAACCGTCGAGTTTCTCATCCACTTCACTATTGAACTGGGACGGGGGCTTCGGCTCCAGCTTGAGAATTGCATTGACCACAACCTGCTGATTATGACCACTGAAGACCGGCATACCGGTTAGCATCTCATCTAAAATCAGTCCCAAGGCAAAAACATCCGCCTGAGGCCCCACTTCACCCGCCTGAATATACTCAGGCGCCAGATAGCGCGGCGTACCAATCAACTGCTTATCTGGACCTTTTGCCTCTGACAGCAGTCTTGCGATACCAAAATCCATGATCTTTGGATTTTGATCTTGGCTGATAATGATATTAGATGGCTTCAGATCTCTGTGAACAATGCCGGATTGATGAGCCTGACTCATCCCCTTCAGCAGACCCTCGAAGATCCGTAGTGCCAGGGAGAGTTCGAGAGGTTCACCCTGAATAGTGTCTGAAAGCAATTTACCCTGAGCATATTCGAACACCAGATATGGAGTGCCATTATGCTCACCCGCCTCATAGATAGAGACAATGTTTGGATGCTGCAGCTTACTCATAGTGCGCGCCTCGTCTCTAAACGAGGCATCCTTCAGCGCTTTATCAAGAAGCTTAATTGCGACCTGACGTTCCAATTGGCCGTCCTGACACAGATACACGGTACCCTGATTGCCAGAACCCAGCTCTTTACCGACTTGAAAACGCCCAATCTTTTTCAGCCTCATGCACCCATCCCAAATGAACCCCTGGCTATGTTAACGGCACTTAGGCTGATTTCTTACCTGATTTTAATGCTGTTATTCCAAACAATCTGACATATAAGGGGCTTTTCAGCCAGTAGTACCAATATCGCGGAACGAGTGGTATCACTTCCCTGATCGAGACCTGAGACAGATCGCACTCCTTTACCTGGAGATACCAAGCGTAGCCCACCTGATCTGTCTATCCTGCGAATGCGACTCTCAACTGGAAACTGTAATGGATCGGCAAAGGCTCTCTTACTGGATACCCATTTAGCTGGCCAAGGTTTAAAGCACTTAATCACCTAAAAGATAAAAAGAATAGAAAATTTATTGTACATTATGTACAAATATACTATATTTTTAATCACAATAGTTATACAAGGCCTGCTCATATCGAGGCTGAAGCACCATACAGGCTTGAGTTTTTCAATTTAAATTAACAACTTATGAGGATAGGTAGATGAGACTAACCAGCAAGAGCCGATACGCAGTTACCGCCATGCTCAGTTTGGCTTTAAACCACAAAAATGGTCCCATGACACTCTCAGAAATCTCTGAAAATCAAGGGATTTCCCTCTCTTACTTGGAACAGCTGTTCGCCGCCCTGAGATCAAAAGGACTCGTGAAGGGCGTCAGAGGCCCCGGAGGTGGTTACTCCCTGGCGAAAAATGCCACGGATATCTCAGTGGCTGAAATTATCTGTGCAACAGATGAATGGGTTGACTATACCTATTCAACTCAGAGGAATAGTGTACAAATAGAAACTCAACTCAGCAGCCGTAGCCTATGGAGTAACCTGAGCCGACAACTTTTTGATTATGTCAGCGATATCACCCTCTCTGATTTGATTAACCGTCGCTCGATTCATGAATCCCACCAAAAGGAAGACAAAATTGCAGCCTGATGATTATTGGTCAAGTTCTTCAAAATCAGAAACCTGTTACTAGAATGGGCGGTCAACTGATTTTTAGGTTCAAGGAACTCGACCAATCGCCCAACGGGTTGTAGATCCGAGATACTGAATCAACCCGCTTTCTGCCCACCTGGATTGACCGCTTCCAGACCTCGGAAGATATCAAATCAATAGCTATTGCTTGCTGATTTAGGGCCTGTTAACACTAATCGAATAGGCCCTAGTGTGGTGCGTCATACTAGCAATTACAGTCATCTGCAGCCCCAGGGATTACCCAAGGTAGGCATTTTTACGGTGTTTTTACGCCGCATGGAATTCAGCCCGCAGGGTGGCATCATGCTTGAAGCAGCCACCGAGGGCTTTGGTACTGGTATTCGAACTACTGTCCATAACTCCCCTGGCCTTGACACAATAGTGGGTGGCTTCGATAGAGACAGCCACATCCTCGGTGTCCAGCAGTGTTTGCAGAGCGACCAGTATCTGTCGCGTCAGCCGCTCCTGTACCTGCGGTCGCTGAGCGAAAAAACGCACGATCCGATTAATCTTTGACAGGCCGATCAGACTACCCGAGGGAACATAGGCCACCTTGGCTTTGCCGTCGATGGTGATGAAATGGTGTTCGCAAGTGCTGGTCAGATCTATATCCTGCACTGTAATCATCTCATCCGAGCCCATCTTGTTCTCGATCAGGGTGATCTTGGGGAAATGGCGGTAGTCGAGACCGGAAAAGATCTCCTGGATATACATCTTGGCTATTCTGTGGGGCGTTTCGGCGAGGCTGTCGTCCGACAGATCGAGGCCTAGCACCTGCATCATGTCACTCATCAGCTCCCTGATTCGGTCGTACTTCTGATCCTGGCTCAAACCATTCTCGAACATCGGGGTTTCCAGACCCTGTTCTATCAGAGCATTGCGAACCAAGTCAGCTTCGTCGCTGATATGGGGGCGGCTAGTTAAGCGTACTGGATTGTTGGGCATGTCAGAGATCTCTCAGTTGACAATTATTTTGAGTCAATGTCTTGAAAAATGCTGCAAGTATTGATCCACAAACACATGCTAGGGTGATAAATCAGACGTCCTAACAGCTTGATCGCATTGGTTTGAAGGTAAAAATTTACAACAGCGGTCATCCAACCAATGCGAATCAGTAAGAAAAATATACCGATAGATTGATGATAGGCAGTCAGTAAGATAAAGAAAACATATAATTCCTAAAGGAAATCACTACCTTGGATAATGATACGATACCTCCTGGATCTTACTATCAAGCCGATACAACCTGTCCCCTGTATGTTGCCATCAGGAGACATACAGCCTCCAAGAGATAATCCTGTTTCATTTGTACAGGTCATGAAGAGCAGCACAAAAGCTGCAACAGACCATCTCCAATCTATTGGAGCAATCATCAACCTGTCGCGGTGGAGGTTATCTATCCCGGGTTTGCGGCTAACTCAAGATCACATCTGCTTCAGGCGTACCGAGCCATGGCTTAACAGGTACTACTCCACCTCTACGTGGTGCCAGGAAGCTCTAGCTTGCTTGGCAGGGGGCTGTACAGCAGTAGATGCGATTACATCACCATCAATATGGCCATGGAAAAGGTCAGGCACTAAAATCATGTACTTTATTTTTTATAGAATAATAACAAGATATATAGCTATCACTGTCCCACTTACTTTAACTATTACGGTTGTATCTGATTCATTGCTGTTGGTTTCTATTGCTGATGGAGAATTGAGGCATGAAAAAGCATCGTAAAGCAGAGGGTCACGGCTTGAAAAAACTTACAATTCATCAGTATTTTAAATAGGTAGGGAGAGAAACTCCCCTCTCCCCTTGCGGGAGAGGGGCCGGGGGAGAGGGGGTGAATAAACACCCTATTTTCCACAACAATCAGCAAGATAAATATGAACGATCAATGCAGTTTTTCTCTTTCAACCACATAAAACGCTTCGCGTGCACCCTCTCCCCAACCCCTCTCCCGTAAAGGGAGAGGGGCTTTTAGAGTTGTTCTGAGAAGATTGAAAGTTATTGGACAGTGATAGCTTATATAAGGATTAAGGTTTAAATGACCTGTGCCTCTGTGTATAGGGAGTTATGTCATGAATATAACTTCGTTTAATTTTCTAAATTAATATTTATATATCTCGATTTGTCTTGTTTTGGCTACAGGTTGTTCAGGGGTAACGCATGAGCACTCTAGACATTGAAGCTAACCATGCCAGCGCATCATCTTCCATTAGTGGTGATGATCGTGAAGTGATATTTTTGGACATGACCGATTAACTAAGGAAACCTCGATTGTGAGTGTCAGTTCAGACGGCACACAAGCAAGATGATCTATTTGGTACTGGGTTTAAACTTCGCGGATCAGTTTGCTTGCGAAGTAAAAGAGGATTAAACGCTGCGCCCCGTACTAACTGAGGTTACATATATCATGACACATGGGACTGATGGAGATGTTGACCTTGCACCTTGCCGTTTTTAAATAGATACGAAAATAACTCAACCCAGGAATCTATATCAGACCTTGAACCTGTCGCTCTAAGGCACTGGTATCCAAGCTTGGCAGATAGGAGAGATCTTCTTGAATTTGAATGCCAATCAAAGAGACTCTAGTAGGTAGAAGATCTAATTTATCAGCCAACCCCAGCGCCTCAGCCACACCAAAACCATGGCATGAGGTTAGACCACTACAATCTTCCAACTCATCCAGGCCTATCAACTTCACCTCACCAACTCTGCCAGAGGAGACCAGGGCATCGATCAACACCACATGATCAACACCCCTGAAATAGTCCAACAATCCACTGCCTGGCCGATCCAGCTTAATCAGCTCACACGCTGTCAATTGACAGGTCTGAAGATGATCGATCGCCAGCCAGCCCAACTGATCTGCCCCAAAAGGAGAGCCTATACCGATAACCCTGGTCATCTCCGATTGACTTTCAACTTGAGGAAATGGGTTGCACAAGAGATACATGGGTCGTAATTACGAATGACCTGCTCGGCCCTAAGGCGTATCACCTCATCACTATTATCCAGACCCAGCTGTTGTAACGATAAGGCAATATCCTCTTCAATGCGCCCCTGATTCTGGCTGGTCGGTGGCACGATACGCGCGTAACGAACGATTCCCTCCTGATCCACATCGTAGCGATGCCAGAGGATACCTCTTGGCGCTTCAGTACAGCCAAATGCATTCCCTTCAATAGATCCGACTTCATGATAAGGTTGGGCAGGAATCTGATACTGTTGCAGCAGTCGTATCGCCTCAAAGATTGCAAAATAGAGCTCTATCGCCCTGGCGACAATGCTATGGAACATATTATGGCTGGGAAAGCTGATGCCGCAGCCATCCATTAACAGACGAACAGGCTTGGGCAGCTGATGGAAATTCAGATTCAATCGTGCCAGTGGGCCTGTCAGATAGGGGCGGCCTTCCAATTCACAATGCAGTGCAGTTGAGTGGGGTGATTGAATCTCTGTAAAATGGCTATCGAAATAACAGATATCGATATCCAATCCCTGACCGGATATCAGTCGTCCCTTACCCATGGCGTACTCTTCCTGATCACTCAACGCCACACTGATAAAAGACTGATTATCATCAGCAAAGGTCAAACCTGCTGTCCATTCGATTAATGCCTCTGCATGAGGTAAAGCAGATTGCAGACGTTGCAACATGGTCTCTACTGCAGAGAGATCGGGAGCCCGATAGAATCCACCCACCCTGACACCAACCGGGTGAACCGAGCGACCACCAAACATGGCGATCAGGTCGTTGCCCAGGGTTTGCAACTCGAGCCCACGCCGCACGGCATCCGGATAATCAGCGGCCATGGCGATGGCTGATTCAAAACCGAGAAAATCGGGCGCAGCCAACAAATGGACATGCAGGGCGTGGCTCTGTATCCACTCTCCGCAATACATCACTCGACGCATCTCTGTCACCCAGGGATCAGGGGTGAAGTCTGCCAACCTCTCGAATGCCTGAACCGCGCTCATCTGATAGGCGACAGGACATATCCCGCAGATCCTGGCCACCATATCGATGACTTGATTACGCTCATACCCCTCAACAAACTTTTCGAACAGTCTGGGTGGCTCGAAAATACGTAAATTGATGCGCTCGATCTCTCCGCCTACCACATCGAGTTCAAGTGCGCCTTCACCCTCTACACGGGTCAATACCGGTACATTGATATGTATATCGCGACGCTCAGCCATCGGTATCACCTTTCACTCCTTCGCTGGCAGCTTTAAATAGTGGTGCACTATTGGCTATAAAACGAAAGCGCCTAAGCACCCCCTCTGCATCCAGACCCAGTTGTTCAAATCTGTTTGTGATGGAACGGTCATTGACCAGCTCCGCCGGTCCATAACAACCATAACAACCCCGCCCTGTCGCGGGGCAAAGCGCGCCACAGCCTGCTAAAGTGACAGCTCCCATGCAAGCTTCTCCCTTGCTGACCATGGTGCAGATCAATCCCTTACGTTTACACTCCATACACACCGAATGCTGTTCAGGCCTAGGAGTGATCCCAGACAACAGATCACGCAACGCCCCAAGCACTTGAGTTGAATTAACAGGACAACCCTGAATCTGAAAATCAACTTTTA
This sequence comes from Candidatus Thiodiazotropha sp. 6PLUC1, assembly GCA_040506705.1. Taxonomy (GTDB): domain Bacteria; phylum Pseudomonadota; class Gammaproteobacteria; order Chromatiales; family Chromatiaceae; genus Thiodiazotropha. Next base: position 10,049 of record JBEVWG010000009.1, on the reverse strand, counting down.
TATGCTGTGAAATTGGATCTGATGTAGTCAGGGTGTCGATATGTTCTGGATGGGAATATACAGACCCCATCCAGCCATCCCGATCTGCAAAGTTGGCCAGTGCCTGTAAGCCACCACTGGTTGCACAAGCGCCGATGGTCACCAGTAATTTACTGTTCTCTCTGACCTGCTGAATCCGCTTGATATCCTCTGGTGTCGATACACTGCCCTCAACCAGAGAGATATCCACTGGCTCATCAGGTGCATTTGGGCCTGCTTCGGCAAAATGGACAATCTCCACCAGTTCCGGCAACTGCAGCAGGGGTTCACCCAGATTCAACAGAGCCAGCTGACAGCCATCACAGGAGCTGAATTTATGCACCGCTAGTTTCGGTTTTTGAGTGGCCATATGGATATCCTGGTCTAATTAACTGTTGTGAGCATGCAAACAATTGAACTCACTTTGCGCACTCTCAGAAGCCCTTGGTTCCTAAAAAGTCTGCCAATTCGGAATAACAGAAAACCGGGCCGTCACGACAGACAAATTTTGATCCGATTTGACAGTGTCCGCACTGACCAATACCACACTGCATATTTCTCTCCATGCTGAACCAGATATGTTGATCCGGGATCTCCATGGAACGCAGATTGGCTATCGCTGCCAACATCATCAATTCAGGGCCACAGAGCATCGCGATGGTACGTCCCTGACGCAGATTGAGCTGTTCGATCAACTCAGTGACCATGCCTTGCTGGCCATGCCATTCACGGCTTGCAACATCGGCCGCAAGTAACACTTTGACATCCGGTTCACTCGCCCAGGCATCATACTGTTCCCGCCATATCAGGTCGCTTGAGTGTTTGACCCCTTGTAGAATATTCAGATGGCCAAATTGATCACGTCGCTTTATCAGATATCGGATTACAGAAACCAGGGGGGCGCACCCTAAGCCACCTGTTACCAGCAGAACATCTCGACCCTCAGCTTCCGCTATGGGCCAACCTCTGCCGAAGGGGCCGCGAATACCCACCCTATCCCCAGGCTGCAGTTTAGACATCGCCTCAGAGACCCGGCCAACCACCCTGATCGTATGGTCAAAATAGTGGCTATCCTCAGGATCATTGACGATGGAGATAGGGATCTCTCCCGCCCCATAAAGTGTCACCATATTGAACTGGCCAGGCGAGAACTCGAATACCTCCTGGGCACTCGCATCCTCAAACTGCATCCTTAAGGTGAAAATTGTTGGAGACTCCTGGATGCGCTGGTCGATAATCGCACTACGCGGAATGTGGGTTTCACTCATCTAGACTCCCCTCCCACAAAATCGTGTCAGTTTCTTTAATCAGATCTATACCGACAGGGCACCAGGTGATGCAGCGACCGCAACCGGTACATCCTATGCGCCCCTGTTGCTGCTGCCAACCGGCCAATTTGTGGGTCAACCACTGCCGATATCTGGAGAGAATATCTCCCCGCACTTTAAAATGACCCATGCTGCTGTGATTGGCACTGAAGCAGGAGTCCCACTGGCGCACATTCTGAGCCGATTTCCCATCCAGTGACACTTCATGATGTACGTCATAACAGAAACAGGTGGGACAGACTGCAGTACAGTTACCACAACCCAGACATCTTTCAGCAACATCACTCCAATGGGTGTGTTGCAGCCGTTGATAGAGACGTATCAGGTCCTCAGACTTTGCCAGATGCCTGGTTTGCTCACCTGCAGCCTGATCGGTTTGAGCTGTCATCCTTTGCAGCTGACGCGCCTCCGCTGATTCTAATGAAAGTTTCTCCAATAGAGCCTTGCCCTTCTCATTGCCATGCCATAGCAGAAACCCCTCATCCAGTTCAGACAACCCAATATCATAGCCCTGCTTCACAGCAGGCCCATCCCCTGTGGAGTGACAAAAACAGCTCTCTGCAGAGTGGGCACAGTCGATCCCGATCAACAACAACTGCTCTCGGCGTTGACGATAGTGTGGGTCAGGTGCATCAGCATGAAGAAAATGTCTATCCTGGATGGCCAGCGCAGAGAGGTCACAGGCCCTGACACCTAACACTGCAGTCGGCCTCACATCGGGCTGGCTGGTTTTAAAAGCTAAAGGATCCTGCTGTTCAACCCACAAAACCTCTCTCGGGGCAAAACAGAGGGGCTTGAGCCCCTGAGGCCCATGATTCCAATCAAACAACCGCTGACTTTCAGTCTGTTGCAGGCGATAGTGACCCGGCTTCTGGAGATTGGTCAAACCTGTAACAAGCTGATCTGCATTCTCGATCTGCTTGAACTGTATAGCCCCCTCCTCAACTGCAGGGCCAAGGATCTGATAACCGGATTGCTGGAGCACATCCAATAGCGCTTGCAGTCTGGCACGGGGCAGAAATCCGGGATGTCGATTAACGCTAACGCTCTGTTGCACTTTCACGGCCTCACCGTTGCGGTACAGGAATAACAGCGCACTCATACGTTGTTATTTCCGTTGCCTGTAACCTTTCATATATAAAAAATCAATAAGCAAAAAAATTGCACTATTCAATACAAAGAAATTGAAACAGCCCCTCTACCATGAATTACATCCAACCACTCTGCTACTGTTTGCACTGCTCAATAATCTCTCAACTCATGTATCACTTTGATCAACGAATTCCGTTGTACTTATCCATAAGAGAGATAAGGCTATGCATCAAAATAGAGCAAACAATTCGATAATGGTGAAATATGGATTAGGAGCCTATGAAAAACCCTAAAAAAACGTCATGTCACTCTTTAAAAACTAGCATAAAACTGAAGAGACAATGGGTAAAAATGATATTTTATTTTACTAAGGTCATTGATTCATCGGATCAAGATTATACTGGCATTAATCAATGCAGCTGGCAGCCAGTAGTGAGAACATCTTAATAATCAGACAACATCACAGGAACCAAGGATATGCCCGATAAGATGGTTACCATTGACGGCAATGAGGCCGCCGCACACATCGCCCATATGACCAACGAGGTTATTGCCATCTACCCCATTACCCCCGCCTCACCAATGGGGGAATGGTCAGACGAATGGACAGCAAAAGGGATAAAAAACATCTGGGGAACAGTACCCGACGTCATCGAAATGCAGAGTGAAGCGGGCGCTGCAGGTGCGATTCACGGTGCACTTCAGGCAGGTTCCCTTTCAACCTCCTTTACAGCTTCCCAGGGATTGTTGTTGATGATCCCAAACATGTTCAAGATTGCCGGTGAATTGACCCCCACCGTGTTGCATGTTTCAGCTCGCTCATTGGCAGCACAGGCGCTATCAATTTTTGGCGATCACAGTGATGTCATGGCCTGCCGCACAACCGGTTATGCCATGCTCTGCTCTGCCAGCGTTCAGGAAGTCGCAGACTTCGCACTCATTGCCCAATCCGCAACACTGGAGACACGCATACCGTTTCTACATTTTTTCGATGGATTCAGAACCTCTCACGAAGTCAATAAGATCTCATTGCCAGAGTCAGAGACAGTCCAGGCAATGATCGACAATGAACTGGTGAATGCCCATCGTGCACGTGCCCTTTCCCCGGATCATCCAGTGATTCGCGGCACTTCGCAAAATCCAGATGTCTACTTTCAGGGACGTGAGACTGTAAATCCCTTCTACAGTGAGGTTCCTCAAAAATTAGAGGCTGTGATGACCCGTTTTGGCCAACTCACTGGACGCCACTACGCCCTGTTTGAATACCATGGCGCAGATCAACCTGAACGGGTAATCATATTAATGGGTTCAGGCATAGGCGCCGCCCAGGAAACTGTCGATCACCTGAACCAACAGGGGGAGAGGATCGGCATGATCAAAGCCCGCCTCTATCGCCCCTTTGCCGCAGAACAACTCTTGGCGGCAATACCCGAAAGCGTTAAAAAGATAGCCGTACTCGACCGAACCAAAGAGCCGGGAGCCGACGGAGAACCACTCTACAAAGATGTTCTGGGCGCCTTTGCCCAAGCTTACAGCGATGGACGCCGAAACACCCTGCCACGTATTGTCGGTGGTCGCTATGGACTCTCATCTAAAGAGTTCACCCCGGCAATGATCAAAGGGATCTTCGATGAACTGAATAAGCAACAACCAAAAAACGGTTTCACTGTAGGTATTATTGACGATGTCAGTCAAACCAGCCTTGAATGGGAGCCGACATTTCGTGCAATGGCGAGCAAGGGCGTCACTGCCTGTATTTTTTATGGCCTGGGCGCCGACGGCACCGTCTCAGCAAACAAAAACTCAATTAAGATCATTGGTGAACAGACAGACAACTATGCCCAGGGCTATTTTCAATATGACTCCAAGAAGTCGGGCGCAATCACCGTCTCTCATTTGCGTTTTGGACCACAACCGATCAATGCCACCTATCTGATCAATGATGATGAGGCCAGCTTTGTAGCCTGCCATCAGCCCCTCTTTCTCGACCGTTACGACATGCTCGATAAAGCAGCCCCTGGCGCAGTTTTTCTACTCAACACCACCGCCAGCCCCGGGCAGGCTTGTCAAAGTCTCCCAGCACATATGCAACGACAGATCATCGACAAGGGTTTGAGCTTCTATGTCATCGACGCATATAAAATCGCGGCAGAAACCGGCATGGGGCGCCGCATCAATACCATTATGCAGACCTGCTTCTTCGCCATCTCTGGCCTGCTCGATCAAGGCAAGGCAATCGAACTCATCAAAGATGCAGTAAAAAAGAGCTATGGAAAAAAAGGTGCAAGACTGCTGCAACGCAACTACGACGCCATCGATGCAGCGCTGTCAAACCTGCACCAGGTAGACATCTCCGGCAAAGCCGATTCAGAGGAGTCACGCAGACCGACCGTAGCCATTGACGCACCAACCTTCGTACAGCAAGTCACGGCACCCATCATCGCAGGCAAGGGCGATACCATTCCGGTCAGCCTGATGCCGGCAGATGGTACCTGGCCCCTTGGTACCACCGCTTATGAGAAGCGCAACATCGCACTGCAACTGCCAAAATGGGAGATGGATCTCTGTACCCACTGTGGTAAATGTCCATTGGTCTGTCCCCATGCTGCGATCCGCTCCAAGCTCTTTCCACAAACCCTGACTGAAGATGCACCAGATAGCTTCCTGCACACCCAGGTCAAAGGCGGAAAAGATTTCGAACCTGGAACCCAGATCAGCTACCAGGTTGCCCCTGACGACTGCACCGGCTGTGGTCTTTGTGTCGAGATCTGCCCAATCAGGGATAAGAAGAATCCGCAACGAAAAGCACTCAACATGGTGGATGACCCAACCTACCATGAGCAGGAGCGCATCAACTGGGACTTCTTCCTAAGCCTGCCGGAGTATGACCGCACCCATCTTAAAGAGACCACCCTCAAAGGGGCGATGATCATGCAACCCCTGTTCGAGTTTTCCGGTGCTTGTGTCGGCTGCGGTGAAACGCCTTACATTAAGCTGGCAACACAACTGTTCGGTGATCGTATGTTAATTGCCAACGCCACCGGCTGCTCCTCCATCTACGGCGGCAATCTACCCACCACCCCCTATACCACCAACCCGGAAGGCCGGGGACCAGCCTGGTCCAACTCACTGTTCGAAGATAACGCAGAATTCGGCCTCGGCATGCGTATCGCTATCGACAAACAGAACGAACATGCCAGAGAGCTGCTGCTCACTCTGCGTAATCAGATTGGCGAAGCGCTGACGGATGCCCTGTTAAATGCAGATCAGCATAGCGAAGCAGCTATCTTTGAACAGCGTCAACGCATCGAGACATTGAAACAGAAGTGCCATCAGATCCACACACCTGAAGCAGAGACTCTAATCTCCCTATCTGACACCCTGGCACGCAAGAGTGTCTGGCTGGTTGGTGGCGACGGCTGGGCCTATGACATCGGTTATGGCGGTGTCGATCACGTCTTGGCCTCAGGTCGTAACGTCAACATCCTGCTACTCGATACCGAGACCTACTCAAACACAGGTGGACAAACCTCCAAAGCCACCCCATTAGGCGCAGTGGCTAAATTCTCCGCAGGGGGCAAAGCAACGTCCAAAAAAGATATAGCGCTGATGGCCATGTCCTATAGCAATGTCTATGTAGCCCAGGTCGCCTTCGGCGCAAAGGATGTTCAAACTCTACGCACCTTTCTCGAAGCAGAATCTTATGACGGCCCCTCACTGATCATCTGCTACTCACCTTGTATCGCCCAGGGCATTGATCTATCGAACAACATCCGTCAACAGGAGTTAGCCGTCGATTCAGGACACTGGCCACTATTTCGCTACGACCCCCGTCGCAGCGACAAAGGTGAAAATCCATTGAAGATGGACTCCAAGCAACCCTCCATCTCCTACAGAGACTTCGCCAATAGTGAAGCTCGATTCAGTGTATTGCAGAGAACCCAGCCTGAGGCCTCCGAGAAATTTATGCGCCAGGCCCAGTCACAGATCAAGACACGTTATCAACTCTATGAGCAACTCGCCCACTTGGCGATGGAACAAAAGGAGGAGTGATATAAATAGTGGAATATAAAATGACTATAAGGAGTGGAGTGACTACCATAAAGATATAAAGGTAATATAATTTAGAGCTTCAGTTCTGGTTAGTACTCGACAAAAAGTTTGACGGTGACGATGAAAAAAAGAATCACACAAATAGAGAATGAGTATGCCAACCTTTGGTACTACCCTGAGACCGGTATCATCCACCATCAGTTCTTGAAACCTATCTCAAGTCAAGAGTTCCAGTCTGTACTCATGACAGGATTAGAGCTGATGAAAAAACATGGGGCTCAGAAATGGCTCTCTGATGATCGATTGAATTCGGTTCTCCCCCCCGAAGATTACGACTGGTCAGTAGTCTACTGGGAGCCACTCGCGATTGCTGCGGGATGGAGATATTGGGCTGTATTGCCACCAATCAAAACACGGGGGAAAATCAATATGAATCGTATAACAGATGGCGTTGACTCCCGCAGGCGAGTCCAGGTCGAAATATTTACTGACTTCGATCCAGCATGGCAGTGGTTGGTAGAACAAGGTAATTCAGAAGTTCGAAACAAATAAAGCCCCTCTCCCCACCTTAAAAAGTCGTAGGGTGGGGCCATGCCCCACCAAAAGCTTGCCGAAAATGCCAAAAACCACATACAACCTTCACAGTTTCATGAATATCTCAGCTAGGTAGCCTGGATGGAGCGCAGCGGAATCCGGGATGATTGGTGCACTGTTCCCCGCGGATTCCATTGCACTTCATCCAGGCTACGGGTTGCCACATTCAACGAAGAAAGTGACTCGCCGGGGTGAGCAAAACTGAATCGAGATGTCTTCCGAAATAAATTGATCAAGGGTTCGGCCCTGCCGCACCATTATCTTAAAGAAACTCCCCTCTCCCCTTGCGGGTGAGGGGGCGAATAAACACCCTATATTCCCCAACAATTAGCAAGAAAAATATGAACGATCAATGCGGTTTTATCTTTTAACCACATGAAGCGCTTCGCGTACACCCTCTCCCCAACCCCTCTCCCGTAAAGGGAGAGGGGCTTTCAGAATTGCTCTGAGAAGAATGAAAGTTAATGGGACAACAGTAGCTATGATTATCTATTGCCCATCGGAACCCAGCGTTCAACCTCTTCCACTCTTTTCAGCCAAGCTCTGACCGATGAATATGGTTCGAGTGAGAAGCGACCTTCCCCTGCCAAAGCAACATATGGATAACAAGCAATGTCAGCAATCGTGAGATGGCTTGCAGCAAGCCATGAATTTGTTTCAAGACGACGTTCCATCGCCTCCAATCCAGGGAGTGCATCCCGATGACATTGATCCAGGTCGTAGCCGCGATCGAAGAGTATCTGAGCCCGAGCACGAGCCAGTCCATAGAGCAACTCGTTCTCTGAAACTGCGAGCCACTGCATAACACGGGCCTCCCCTAAAGCACCATCCGGCAGCCAGGATTGATCTCCATATTGACGAGCAAGATAGACCAAAATTGCCATTGAATCCCAGATCACAATTTCATCATCTATCAACACCGGCACCTGACCTCTGGGGTTGAGGTCTTTAAAGGTTGTCGTCATCGTCTCACCGGCAAGAATATCGATGGGCACCCGTTCATATTCTAAACCCAGCATGGCAAGCAGCAGCCTCACCTTATAGCAGTTGCCTGAACGATCCAGGTCATAGAGTTTCAGTACGCTCATATTAACGCTCCCCGTAAATTTGCACGATTTGCCTGTGTCAGACCGGCATATCCCCAATTCTCAGCCGGAAGCTCATTAATCACAATGTAGCTGGCCTCTTCCAATTCTCCGAAAATCTTCAGCAGTATCTGATTTAGCAGCTTGATCAAAGCGGCCTTCTCCTCTCCACTGTTAGTACCTTGTGTGATTTTTACATCCAGATAAGCGGTTGTCCTTTGGGTTGGTTTAGCATCGATCGTCCAGAGAATCGCTTCGCTTCCAATGACACGCAGAGCGGTCACCTCGCGGCGTTTTCCAACCTCTGAAGCCATTGCATCAGTAATGTCTCGTGCTAGTTGAGCAGCCTGCTCAGCGCTCGGCGCGGGATCCAGGGTCACTTCTACATAGGGCATTGTTAATCTCCTTGATCTTCTGAGATTAGAGCCTAAGCTGTTATCATTCATTTGATAAACGAATTATTCAAATAATACTTATTTAAATTATGAATATATTTTCCCGTGATCTGGAACTTGAACTGTTACGTACCTTTGTCACTGTAATAGATAGTGGTGGTTTCACTCGAGCCGCTGAACGCCTGCACCGCACTCAGTCTACGGTCAGCCAGCAACTCAAACGGCTGGAAGAGCGTCTACAGACACCACTCCTGAAACGTAATACACGTCATATCGCACTTACTGAACGGGGCGAATTGTTGCTGGGTTATGCGCGGCGCTTACTTCTACTTAATGATCAAGCCCTGGCAGCACTTTCGGAGACTCGTTTGCAGGGTAAAGTGCGCTTGGGATCGGCTCAAGAGATAGCCGACGGAGGATTAGCTGATCTGCTGGCCCATTTCTCCCGTCTTCATCCTGGTGTCGCCCTAGAAATCAAAGTGGATGCCAACACCAAATTGAGGGATGAAGTCGCCAGTGGTGATCTTGATCTTGCGGTTCTTTTTCAGGAACCGGGTGAGCCAGAGAATGGTGTAGAGTGTGAAGTCATTGATCGACTCAGCCGGGTCTGGGTCGCTTCACCGGAACTCGAGATTGCCAGTGATAAACCGCTTCCACTGATCCTCGCCAATGGACCCTGCATCTTCAGAAATGCTGTGCTCAATGCTTTGGATGGGATCGCCCGTCCATGGCGTATCGCACTCTCAACACCGAGCCTTTCGGGAATGCGTGCCGCTTTGCGTGCTGGCCTTGGTGTCGGTGTGCGTACCGAACGTTGGTTGGAAGCGGATATTCATATAATAAAAGGTGAGCTACCCCCTCTGCCGGATGTGGAACTGGTACTTCTCTCGGCAGCTGATACCGGGGAGCAGGTTGTAGAGCGTTTACGTCGTGCTCTACACGCGGCACTCATCCCCTGATCGATTGAAACAGCATGTTGGCAGCGTAAATCAACTGTTGTTCGTCACTATTTTTTTGCCCCCATGCTCTCTATATCATATTGCCTTTACAGCACTTCGTATCGCTGATTTGTATAGCGTTACTTCTCTTTTTGAGCGTACTTGGTGGGGCATGGCCCCACCCTACCCACTGACTATTTGTGGGGGATGGCCCCACCCAATCCGCTGACTATTTTGTGGGGGATGGCCCCACCCTACCCACTGACTATTTGTGGGGGATGGCCCCACCCAATCCGCTGACTATTTTGTGGGGGATGGCCCCACCCTATCCGCTGACTATTTTGTGGGGGATGGCCCCACCCTATCCGCTGACTATGTTGTAGGGTGGGGCCATGCCCCACCGTGAAGTGCTGAAACGTGCAAGCCCTTGCTTTTTCATGTGCCAAAATCTATTTTCGAGTTCACCCAGCCTGCATTTACAACACCCTCTTGCGAGAAAGAAGAGAGGGAGTTCAACAACACCATCATCCAGACCATTACTCAGCA
>JBEVWG010000055.1:0-104412 GCA_040506705.1 Candidatus Thiodiazotropha sp. 6PLUC1 | reverse complement strand
CGCTTCGCTGCGGCGTCTGCGTCACTGCGTTCCTTTCGAACGAAGGGTTCGAATCATGTCCTGCTTCACCGCCAAACAAAAAAGGGTGCTCATTCGAGCACCCTTTTTTGTTTGGCGGAGAGGCAGGGATTCGAACCCTGGGAGGGCTACAAACCCTCAATGGTTTTCAAGACCACCGCATTCGGCCGCTCTGCCACCTCTCCTGAAGGGGCGCTAGGATACATAACCATCCTTGAAAATGCTAGTGTTATCCCCATCTAATGATGTATTGACCTTTTATTCCTGCACGGTATGCTGTGCTGAACATTCCGAGACAATGAATGTCTCATAAATAAGATTGATTTCAGGGATCAAATCAGGAGATGAGAACAAAATGAATCGTCTAGATTTCACTGCAACACAATCGATGGAATCCACTCTATCGACCAATAAGCTGATAAAAAATACTTATATGCTGCTATCTGCCACACTCGTTTGGAGTGCGCTGATGGCTGTTGTTTCCATGGTTATCAACCCACCACACATGATCTCTCTTGGTACTTCTCTCGGTGCCTTGGTGATACTGTGGTTCGTTCTGCCACGTTACGCAAACTCCTCTGCTGGTCTGTTGGTTGTTTTCGGGGTAACCGGTCTTCTGGGTTTTGGTCTTGGCCCAATGCTCAACCACTATATCGCTCTGGCGAATGGCGGCCAGATCGTGGCCACTGCTTTTGGTGGAACAGGCATTATTTTCCTTGGTCTATCTGGTTATGCGCTTTCTACAAAACGTGATTTCAGCTTTATGGGCGGCTTCATCTTTGCCGGCATGCTGGTTGTCATGTTGGCCTCCCTCGCGGGGCTGTTCCTTGATATGCCTGGATTGCACCTGGCTATTTCGGCAGCGGTCATACTGTTGATGTCCGGTTATATCCTGTTCGAAACCAGTCAGATGGTAAATGGTGCTCAGACCAACTACATTATGGCGACTGTCAGCCTGTACTTGGCCATTCTCAACATTTTCACCAGCCTGCTGCACCTGCTTGGTGCTCTGGGTGGCGACGACTAATTTACCTCTATCAATAAGCTGAGAACCCCGGCATTGCCGGGGTTTTTTATGAAGCGGGAATCATTATGGATTGGATGAAGATTTTTTCTGCCATCCTTATCATTGGGTGGATTATTTTTATTTGGCCTAGAGCCAAACACTGGCTGAAAAACAGCCCAAAAGCAAAACAGGGGGACTGGATGGCAGCAGTTTTACCTTTGGCTGCTGTCGTAGGATTTGTTGCTCTGCTGATTATGATGGTCTAGTGTGGTGCGCGGTAGGTTCAGTAATCCTCAGCCAATCCACAAGCTGAGGCCTGATTGCTCAGGAGTGTAGCAAGCCTCGGCTTCTTTAACAGATTAGGCTGAGGGAGCGTTCCCAGCTGAATCAATTGCTCCGCTCCCTCGCCTCTTCCTATAGTTTCTCAATTCCACCCATATAAGGCTTCAGTGCCTCTGGCACCTGAATCGATCCGTCAGCCTGTTGGTAGTTCTCCATCACGGCTACCAGGGTTCTGCCTACGGCCAAACCTGAGCCATTCAGGGTATGCACAAGTTCTGGCTTTCCAGTCTCAGGGTTCCGCCAACGGGCCTGTAGACGCCTGGCCTGGAAATCTACAAAGTTTGAACAGGAGGATATCTCCCGGTATTTGCTCTGTCCCGGCAGCCAGACCTCTATATCGTATGTTTTGGTGGAGGAGAAGCCAATGTCGCCGGTACAGAGGGTTACAACTCGATAGGGCAGCGCCAGCTTTTGCAGAATCGCTTCGGCATGTCCGGTTAGCTCTTCCAATGCCTGAAACGATTGACTGGCAGGCACTGCCTGTACCAGTTCAACCTTCTCAAATTGATGCTGACGTATCATGCCACGGGTATCTTTTCCATAGGAGCCCGCTTCAGAGCGGAAACAGGGAGTATGGGCCACCCATTTGCGCGGCATATAGTCGGCGTCGATAATCTGATCCCTGATCAGATTTGTCACCGGCACTTCCGCTGTGGGTATCAGGTAGTACTCTGACTCGCCACAGAGTTTGAACAGGTCTTCCTCGAATTTTGGCAACTGGCCGGTGCCTCGGAGACTGTCGCTGTTGACCATATAGGGCACATAAGCCTCGGTGTAGCCATGTTCAGTGGTGTGTGTATCGAGCATCAACTGGATCAATGCCCGATGCATCCGCGCCAGTGGACCCGCCATGACTGCAAAGCGTGAGCCGGTTATACGGGCCGCAGCCTCAAAATCGAGTAATCCGCTGCCATCACCCAGATCCACATGATCCTTAGGCTCAAAATCGAACTGGCGAGGCTCACCCCAACGCCTCTCCTCACGATTATCCTCTTCGTCCCGACCATCGGGTACGGAATCATCTGGAATGTTGGGTATACCGAGCGTGATCTCGGAAAGCTCGGCTTGTACGGCATTCAACTCTTCCTGACTTGCCTTGAGCCGATCACCCAATTCTGCAACTTGCTCAAGCAGCGGTTGAATATCCTCACCTGCCGCCTTCGCCTTGCCGATTGATTTTGAACGGCTGTTGCGTTCGTTCTGCAGCTCTTGCGACTCTACCTGAAGGTGCTTGCGCCGCCCTTCTAGTTCGGATATATGCTGTGTATTCAGCTCAAAACCACGGCGACGTAGTTTTTCAGCTACCTCATCCAGATTATTTCTTATCAGTCGCGGATCCAACATTACTCATTCACCCATATTAACTTGTGCGGGCCAGCTCACCACGTGACCTGGCTCTACCCATTGATTTAAATCCTGCAGCACCTTTGTAACCCGCTCCGGTAAATCGAAGAACTCTACCACCAAGGGTAAGTCCATGGAGATATCCAGCAGTGATGCCTCATGAGCCCGACCAGAACGACCAAAGCCGGCAATCCCACGAAAAGCGGTGACGCCTCTGACTTTCTCTTCATTGTGAAGAAAGTCGAGCAGTTTCCGCAGTTGGTGGTCACCTTCTGTGATATAGACTCTTACCATGGTCACTTCGAGCTGCTTCATAACTGTCTCCCTAAAACCAGTCCCATCCAGCAGGCCAACACACAGGCCACCACACTCAGCAGAATATTCAAACCGGCCTTTAGCAGTTCTGCCTGTTCCAGCAGGTTTAAGGTTTCGATGGAGAATGTTGAAAAGGTGGTGAACGCCCCCAGAAAACCGATCAGCAGTCCTGCTCGCAGTTCAGCTGAAACCACCATTCGTTCGAGAAACACAACATACAAAAACCCCATCACCAGAGAGCCAAGGACATTTACAGCCAGGGTTCCGAATGGAAAACCTCGTCCAAGCAGACTATATACGCCAGTGGATACCCAGAAACGGAAGAGTGCTCCGGCTGCTCCGCCGGAGGCGATGGCGAGTAGTTGATACAATCTAGAATCCCAGGGTCTCTGCAAAAGAGGGGATTATACCCACTGTTAGCAGAAATTTGGCTAGCACCAGGAAAATATTTGAGAGTGAATCCGGGGGATAGGGTCTGAAGAGTCTGAAATCGGACTGTTCGACTCACATTGAGGCTCTCAATTTTGATACCGATAGACTCAAAGGCCTAACAGAGGCCTTTGAGCGTAATCGCTTTTGCTGCTAAAAATCCCAACGATAGCCAGCGTAGAAGAAGTAGTCGGTAAAGTTTGTCACTTCCAATCCATCATCCTCCTCGAACCAGTTCACCCCCCCTTCCAGTTCGAAGGTCAGATCTTTGCGGAAGCGGTAGTCCATACGAATAAATGGGCTGACAGTTAGGCGTGTAGCCTCATTCTCTTTGTTCTCACGATAGGAGAAATCCAAACGTGGATTAACTCTCCAGCTGTTGGTGACTGGATAGCGACTGCTAACGCCAATACGGTAGGTATCTGAAGAGGTCGAGTCTGAATATCTAAGTGTGAATACGCCGATATCCCCCTGCTTCAGCAGGTCATTTTTTATCACCTGGAAGGAGTAGAAGAGCTCAGTATCGGTTGCTTCAGTGGCAAACACGCCACCTGAGGCAGGCGTCTCTCCGGTCTTACTGACGGTAAAATCACCACTCAATTGCAGCGTATCCGAGAAAGGATGGGATGCGCCAAAGGAGACACTGGTGGATTTTGCAGTACGGTCTTTTGCCAGGTCATAGATCTCATCATCACTATAGAAGTCTTGTAACTCCTCGATCGATTCGATCGCTGTAAAGGTATTGGGATCAGACTGTCCACTCAATGCATTTGAAGTCATCAAGATAGGGCTGTTGCGATAATCAAGATTCAGATAGAGGCTGGTTTTGTTGGCCAGACGCCAGTTGCTCTGAACCATGAAGATTCCAAGCTCGTTATGAAAGATATCGTAATCGATCAAGCTGAAGAGTGATTTGTCTTGATCATAATATCTGACCTCTCCGCCGATAGCTCTGCGATCAACGAGACCATCTGCCCGTTGTTCAACAAGGAACAGGCTCATATCCCAGTTTTCGAAAATACTCGCGATATCGCCGCTGATTCCTGCAAACTGTTTGTGCTCATGCAGAAAAGTATCCCGCGAGCGCTCTACAGGAAGCCCGACAGTCGCCCTGAGGTTGATATCAGGAGTCAACTCATAGCCCAGCACAAGACCATCAAATCGATTCAGAATGCCGCTGGATCTTAATCTCTGGCGGCCGAATTTGGCATGCGTTCGTGACTCCAGATGCTCCACATCGATGTAGGCATCACTGAGTGTTGTATCGTTTTCACCATCATCCAGCAGATCATAGATATAGCTGCCTGTAACCTTCATGCGCATATCGTAGTCTTCACTACGACGACGGGCATTGAAATCTACAAAGCTCTCTATTTCAGATCTGGAGATGCTGTCCTCATCTTCCACAAAGGGGCTGTCTATCTTGTCTCGACGATAATTTTGAGAAAAACTCCCATAGACATCCCAAACCGCCTTATTCTCATCCTCTTCACTACCCGGCTCTCCCGGCCTGGGCTTTTTACGCAGTGACTTCTTGGGTCTCTGGGGAGCAGTCTCAAGACCCAATAGCCGCTGCATTACCCGCTCAGCATCCTCACCCTCAGGATACTTTTCCAGATAGAGGCGATATTCCCCTTTGGCATGGGCAATCTGCCCATTTCGCTCGCGGGATAATCCAAGTAGCTCCAGGGATTCCTGGGTATAGATATTATCCGGCTCTTCCAGCAAAGCCTCTAAGAGGCGCACGGCCTTGGCATACTCACCAGCGGTAATGGTACGCCGGATCATCTCCATCATTTGGGTTAAGCGGGGATCGACATCAACCAACTCTGGCTCTTCCAGTACCTGGCCGTCAAATGAGGGATCCAAGCCCCTTTCAAAAAAGGCCTGGCGCCGCTCCACGATGTCCGCTGTATCGATCCAGGCATCTGGATAGAAGCCTTTTACCTTTGCCAACTGTTCACTGGCCTCTTCCTTGGTACGAAAGAAACCCAATCTAAGGCGGTATTGTGGCGTGCCGTCCAGATCAAACTTAGTACTGTAGAGCAGTTGCTTTTTTCCAACTGGTACGGGTGGTATTTCCCCATAATCCACAGGGTCGGGCTGAACACCCAGGTTAATCACATAGATAACCAGTGGCAATGATTTAAAGCTGAACGGTGCCTTCATTTCCGGCACTTTGCTCTCAAGGGTTTTCAGCTTGGCCTGACCAAACCCTGAGGTTTTGCGTGACTTCGCAGGCAGAATAAACTCCATCGTATAGAAGTCTCTTCCTTGGCGGATTTTGACATCATGAACCGGAGTGGCAAATGAGACCAATAGCGCTGAAGTACCTAGCCGATTGCCTTGAAAGACTATCTTATCAAGAGGCATAGCTGCTGATGGACTCCAAGTCAGCTGATCTTCCTGAGTAAACTCCAGCTCCTGCTCATCAGGAGTTGTCGCGCCAACCTCATCATCTATGGTCTGCCCCACTCTGACCTGAACACCCAGCTCACTGTTTGCCTCATTGATCAGATGAGAGACATATCGAACAGGCACATTGAAATGCACCAAGATGACGTTACCACCCTCTTCTGTCTCTATTTCAATACGATCCAGCACCCTTGTGGCAGCAGAGAGTTGCCCAGCCGACAGCATCAGCAGTACTAACAGAAGCCAAGGGTAGGTTCTAGATTGAATATTAAGCTGCACTCTTAAATTACCTGATGAATAGTGACTCTATAGTTTATGCCATTTCCTGATTCTTGCTTGTCTCTAACCAGGATAAACAACATCAGCTTCCTTTAATTAAGTCTCAATACTTGGCGAACTGGCACCAGTGAATCAACCAAAGTGATGAAGAACCAACAAACAACCGCCATGGAATTCACTAGGAATTCCATGGCGGTTGTTTGGTTAGACTACCCGTTTAACAGTGGGAGGATCAAACAAACAGTGCCACCTCTATAACTGCTAATCCCAATTTCGGTCTGAAACACTGTGGCATCGGCTACCTGCACAATTTCGATCATTACTGAGATTGCTGTGCGGCCCCTCTCCTTGCTCATAGTCATTCGCATGACAACCTGCACAGGTTCGGGCATAGGTTGGGAATGGCCAGGGGACTGATTCACTGTTTGTAGTGTGACAATCATTACAAGAGAGATTCGCCCGATGATCACCTGGATAGTTTCCGGAACTATGACGATAGCTGATTACTGGCAACCAGCCATTAGTGGTATGGCAAACATCGCACTGCTGAGTGGTTGAGAAATGCCCGTTGGGTACCCCCGTCGCGATGGTGCCATTGTGGCAAGTATTACAGGCACCGCTCACACTGGAGTGATCAAAGCTGACACTGGTCCAGTTAGAGGTGGAGGTATGACAGTTATCACACTGGGCAGTTGTCGACACATGACTGGCAGATTTACCGGTTGCAATCGTACCGTTGTGACAAGTCGAACAAGTGCCCGCCACATTGCTATGGCTGAAGGTTACGCTCAGCCAGTTGTTGGTTGAGGTGTGGCAGGTATTACACTCGGCTGTCGTCGGAATGTGATTACCCGGTTTACCCGTTGCCAATGTGCCGTTATGACAGCTTGAACAACCTGTAACTATACTGCCGTGGTTGAAATCAACATTTGCCCAGTCCGTCGTTGAGTTGTGGCAGGTATCACACTGCCCCGAAGTCTGGATATGGTTGGTATGTTTGCCAGTCGCGGTAACGCCATTGTGGCAAGTTGAACAAGTTCCAGCCACATTTCCATGTGTGAAGCGTACATTCAACCAGTTCGAAGTGGAGAGATGGCAATCATCACACTGGGCAGTTGTGGGAACATGCCCAACATCCTTTCCGGTTGCAGTAATTCCATCGTGGCAGTTAGAACAGTTACCTGCCGCATTGGTGTGATCAAAACGCACCGACAGCCAGTTGGTTTGAGAGGTATGACAGGCATCGCACTCAGAATTGGTCTGTATATGGTTACCCGGTTTTCCAGTGGCAGTGGTGCCGTTATGACAACTTGAACAGCTACCCGTAACTACAGAGTGGTCAAAATTCACTGCTGTCCAGGTAGTCTGGGAGGTATGGCAGACGTCGCAAGCAGCAGTAGTTGCAACATGACTGGCTGACTTACCTGTTGCTACCGAACCATTGTGACAACTCTGACAGCTACCTGTAACCGTGCTGTGATCAAAACGAACCGAAGTCCAGTTGTTGGTTGAGGTATGACAACTGTCACACTGGCCATTGGTTGCGATATGGGCAGCATGCTTGCCGGTGGCAATTGAGCCGTTGTGACAACTTGAACAGGTGCCCGAGACGCCAGCATGGTCAAATGTTCCCGTTGCCCAGGTCACTGTAGTGTGGCAATTCTCACAAGGTTCATTGGTGGGAATGTGGTTTACAGGTTTGCCAATGGCATCCACATTATTGTGGCAACTTTCACAGCCAGAGACGATACCGGTGTGATCAAACCTGATATTTAGCCAGGTTGTATTCGATATATGACAGTTGTCGCAGGCCGCATTGGTCTGAACATGGTCAACCGGTTTACCAGTCGCCGTATTACCGTCATGACAGCTGGCACAGGTACCGGTAACCACTGCGTGATCAAAATTGATCGTCAACCAGTTGTTGGTTGAGGTGTGGCATGCCTCGCAAGAGGCGGTGGTGGCCACATGGGCAGCATGTTTACCTGTCGCCCTGACCCCATCATGACAGGACTGACAACTACCTGTAACTCCATCGTGATTGAAATTGGTAATATTCCAATTGTTGGTGGTATGGCAGGTATCACAGGTGGCATTGGTCAACACATGGGAGGGAGACTTGCCTGTTGCAATATCGCCGT
This sequence comes from Candidatus Thiodiazotropha sp. 6PLUC1, assembly GCA_040506705.1. Classification (GTDB taxonomy): domain Bacteria; phylum Pseudomonadota; class Gammaproteobacteria; order Chromatiales; family Chromatiaceae; genus Thiodiazotropha. The sequence continues at coordinate 96,123 of JBEVWG010000055.1, read as the reverse complement.
TATGACAGAGATGGCAGGCGGTTGTAACACCAGCATGGTTGAAAGTGGTCACTCTCCAGTTGTTGGGCGTGTGACAATCTTCGCAAGGCTGACTGGTTGTGATATGGGCAGCATGCTTGCCGGTCGCTGTGGTGCCGTCATGGCAGGATTCACAGTTATCGGTTATTCCCGCATGGTCAAAGTTCGATATCAGCCATCCGTTAACCGTATGGCAGGTATCACACTGGGCACTAGTCTGTAGATGTCCGGCATGTTTACCCGTGGCCCGCACACCATTATGACAACTTGAACAGACCCCTGCTGTCGGTACAGCGCTGTGATCAAAATTGACCCGTAACCAGGAGGTCGTTGACGAGTGGCAGATATCGCACTGCTCGTTGGTAGTTATGTGATTGTTATGCTTTCCGGTGGCCGTAGTGCCGTCATGACAGGTAGAGCAGACACCGGATGTTGTCACCCCACTATGATCAAAACTTGTATCCTGCCAATTGATGGTAGAGAGGTGGCAGTTATCACATTGCGCTGTCGTTTGGATATGTTGTGCATGCTTACCTGTAGCCGTGGTACCGTCATGGCAATTGGAGCAATTACCACTGGCAGCTATGTTGTCATGGTTGAAGTTGATCAACGTCCAGTCGATAGTCGAAGTATGACAGCTGTCGCACTGGGCAGTAGTGGGAATATGTGTTGCACTCATACCTGTTGCAACCACGCCGTCATGGCAACTTGAACAGGCGCCCGCCACACCAGCATGATCGAAACGGCCGGTACTCCAGGTTATCGTGTTATGGCAGTTCTCACAGGGTTCTGTTGTGGGAATGTGCGTATCGGGTTTACCGATTGCATCGACATTATTGTGGCAGCTCTCACAGCCACTGGTGATACCGGTATGATCAAAGCGCACTGCGGTCCAGGTTTCGTTGGAGATATGGCAATTGTCACAGGCGGCATCAGTCACAACATGATCCGCAGATTTACCGGTGGCAGTCACACCATCGTGACAGCTGGCGCAGGTACCGGTGACGATTGCATGGTTGAAGGTTATCTCTGTCCAGCTGGTGGTTGAGGTATGACACCCCTCACAGGATGCGGTGGTTGCGACATGTGCATCATGTTTGCCTGTAGCCCTGTCCCCGTCATGACAGGACTGACAGCTACCGGTAACCCCTTGATGATCGAAACTGCTAAGTGACCAGCCATTGGTGTTATGGCAATTATCACAGGATGCCGTGGTAGGAATGTGGTTGTCGTGCTTACCTGTCGCCACATTGCCGTTATGGCAGGACTCACAGGTTCCGGAAACCCCTTCATGGGTGAACCCGGTCAGGCCCCAGTCTGTTGTGGAGTGGCAAGCCTCACAGGATGAGGTTGTAAGAATATGATTGCCATGTTTGCCTGTGGCTATCACACCGTTATGACAGGATTCACAATCCCCAGTAATGCCCTCATGGGAAAAATTATTAACATTCCAGGCGCCTACTGTATGGCAGGTATCACACTCGGCGTTGGTCTGCAGATGGTTGTTGTGTTTACCTGTTGCACGAACCCCATTGTGACAGGTTGAACAGACACCGGCCGTCTCGATAGATCCATGATCAAAACTGACATTGGACCAGGAATCGGTCGAGTCGTGACAGGTATCGCACTGCTCCGCGGTCTCTATATGAGTCGCCTGCATACCTGTGGCAGTCGTTCCATTATGGCAGGTAGAGCATCTACCGGCAGCATCGACGTTGCTGTGATCAAAACTGGTATTCAACCAATTATCTGTAGAGACATGACATACATCACACTGATCATTGGTCTGTATATGCTGAGCATGCTTGCCGGTTGCGCTGGTACCATCGTGACAGCTCGAACAGACGCCAGCACTTTGAAAGCTATCATGACTGAAACTGATGACATGCCAGTTTGCAGTGGTGGCGTGGCACACATCACAGGATTCATTGGTTACGATATGAGTGTCATGCTTACCTGGCGCCTGCACCCCGTCGTGACAGGATGCGCAGGTTCCTGGGACAACCTCACTATGATCAAAACCGACAATTGACCAGTCTTCTGTTGATGTATGGCAGGTGTCACATTGTGCAGTTGTCTGTACGTGGTCAGCATCCTTACCGGGCTGTGTCACACCATCGTGACAACTGGAACAGCGACCGAAGGCCTCTTCTCCATGTACGAAGTTAACCACCAGCCATGAGTTGGTGGAAGTATGGCAAATCTCACAGGGCTCACTGGTTGTCAGGTGACCAACGGGTTTGCCGATGGCACTGATACCGTTGTGACAACTCTCGCAATCGCCACGTATGCCGGCATGGGAGAAATTATTTACTTGCCAGCTGTTTGTCGAGTGGCAGAGATCACAAGCCTCATTGGTAAGTATATGGTTTGAAGATTTTCCAGTTGCACTAATCCCGTTATGGCAGGTTTCGCAGCTACCGCTATCGACATTGGAGTGGTCGAAAAAGACCAATAACCAGCTGTTGGTTATATGGCAGGTATCACAAGGTTCTTCAGTAGCAATGTGGATTGAGTGTTTACCTGTGGCAATGTTGCCGTTGTGGCAGCTTTCACAGGTGCCTGTCACAGCAGAGTGATCGACGCGGCCGACTCTCCCCCAGCTGAATGTGGTATGACAAAACTCACAGGTATTGGCCGAACTGATATGGTCACTGCCCTTACCTTGTGCGGCACTTCCGTTATGACAGGAGAAACAACCACTACTGATCGTGCCATGATCGAATCGCGCTACATGCCACCCAACTGTGGTATGGCAGTCATCACAACGGTCATCACTACGGATGTGATCGATGGGTTTACCTGCTGCTGCTGCGTCATTATGACAGCCATCACACATCACGGGCGTACCCTCAAACTGTGCATTGAGGTGACACTGGTCGCACTCCACAATGCGATGTTCCCCAGTCAGAGGGAAACCGGTGGAAAAATGGTCAAACTCAGTGGTCTCAGCCTGGAGAGCAGGGGCAAACGACAAGCTAAACAATAAGGCGATGAGCCAATAGGCCTGCTGTAACAGTATTCTATTTTTTAGCAACGTCGTCATATGATCTTCCGTTCAGTCTAAATCAGCGAATTTCCGGGTTTTCGAAAGTTTCAGTTGTATGGCAACGATCACAATGGCGTCCAAAGCCACCGCGATGTATATCATCTCCTCGATGACAGCCGTAACAGTGATTTGCCGATTGCTTATGCTCATTCAAATCGGCACGATGACAGGCATGACAAAAGACCTCACCGTGTTTTCCATCCAGTGGAAATTCTGTCTGTTCGTCGTGATCGAAGGTCCACAACATCCAGGCGTTGGGGTTATGACAATCACCACACAGATCACCCATTTTTCCTTCATGGGTGTCATCTTTTTCATGGCAGGACAGGCAGTCGATCTCTGTCTCTGGAAACACCGCGTTGAGATGACAGGACTCACAGGCGGTAACACTATGAATCCCTATCAGTGGGAAGCGTGTAATGTCATGTTCAAAAAAGAGCTTTTCAGTCCAGCCCTTTTCATTGTGACAGTAACCGCAATCCTCACCCAGATCACCTTTATGCATATCTATCGCCCGATGACAGGTAATACAATCAGCATCCTTTAGGTCATCCATAGCTGCCGCTCGATGACAAGCATGGCAGCTTAGATCTTTGTGCTTTCCATTGAGTTCGAATTCGGCATCTTTTCCATGATCGAATTTAACTTTAGTCCAGCTGGAAGCACGATGACAGTCCTGACATTTCTTACCATTACGTCCCTTGTGATCATCATCTTTCTCATGACAAGCAAAGCAACTCTTTGAAGGTTTCTTTTCGAAGGGGCCACGTGTGTGGCAGGTGTCGCAAGGGACATCTTTATGGCGACCCTCCAGAGCAAACTCCGTATCGGCTCGGTGATCAAAAGTCAGCTCCTTCCACTCTTCCGTACCATGACATTTGGCACATACCTTACCGTAGCGACCATTGTGTCTGTCATTGATCAAGTGACAACCAATACACTCCTTAGGTGTATTCTTGTAGTGATCATCGGCATGACAGAGTTTGCAGTCGAGATCAATATGTTTACCGGTTAATGGATAGTCCGTATCGAGGTCATGATCAAAATCCTGCTTTTTCCAGCCTTTTTCGTTATGGCACTTATCGCACTCTTCGCCAAGCTTACCGTGATGCGTATCGTCTGATTCGTGACAATCGAAACAGATTGATGAGGCTTGACTATATTTTTTCAGGTCCTCGGTATGACAGAGTTGACAGGCCAGCACTTGATGTCTTCCACGAAGCTCGAAATCAGTCTGTTTGTGATCAAATGATTCCGTATCAAGATTGATAATATCTCTGTCTCTGCCCTCATGCTCCGTGTGGCACTGTTTACAGTTAGACGATCGCTTTTTTTCGAGTTTGCCATGTAACCCAGTGCCCTGCTCGACATCCTTTGCAATATCCTCATGGTCGTGACATGAGAGACAGCGTTCAACCTGGTCGGCCTTCTTCAGGGTTTCATGACAGCTTTCGCATTTCTCTTCAAACTCGGCATGACCTTCGATTACCGGGCCCGGCATCAACAAAAGATCTAATTTTCCTGCATGACTTTGAGATATCGCTACGAATATCAGTAACAGCAGGCAAGTGACTTGACAGCCAAATCGGTACATAACGAATTTACTGGGAACCGCTCTTGCTTAATGATTAGTAGGCATGCACAGCATAGACATGCACAAAACCGGTAATCACCATCATGATGAACAGGGGCATATGCAGTAGATGCCAGATCGCAAAAAGCCTTTCATAGAAATGTAGCTCCTGAACCTGACGAAGAATAGAGCGATGAGTTAATAACATATTTCTAATGCGCAGCTGTTTGCGGCGGACTTTTGCCTTGCTCCACCCCTTTCTATGACCTGCAGCCAAAAGCTTCTTGTTCAGGGAACGCATTACTGTGGGATAGAGTCTGGCTGATGTATAGCGCATTTTCAGCCAGTGTCTGGCACTGCTGAAAGTCCCAGACGGCGCACTCATCACATCTTTTTCATACTGCTTCATCAGCTCGTGAGCCTTGGGCTGCAGTTCGAAGAGACGCCCTAATTTCTTCTTCAATATTTCTGAATCAGCGTGCAAGGAGGCGAAAGTCGCTTTTTTACCATACAAACCGTAATGGATTCGGGTGTAAAAATAACGGCCAAACAACCCGCTTATTGCCACAATCAGCATACTGTAGAGCGCAACCTGACCATTCATTGAACCAATATGGAAACTGGAGTGCATCATGATCAAGACAGGGCCCATGACTCCAAAAACCATATGTAATCTGAACCAGAACTTGACTGTTAGCCATTTGGACATGAAATGAAGTCGCTTACGCATCGGATAGAGCAGTAGTAACAACATCATGCTACCGCCTACGATACCGAGCCAATAGCCCCAGCCAGACTCAGCAGTCCATACGGCTTGTGTATGGTTAAGCCACCCCATATAGAGCAACAACAGGGAAAACAGAGTAAAGCCCAGGGTTGTAATCAGGCCTGCTCTACGTTGCCACGCGGAGAAAAAGCTATCCAATGGTGTCTCAGTGACACTATTTGTAAGAGCTGCAGTTTCCATCGACATCACCTATCATATTGGTATTAATTTCAAATATTTAAGTTTTATTAACTATTTTTATTGAGAATGAGAACTGTAATCAGCATTATCTCCACACCACGCCCCTATGATATATTGGGACAAATTTCCCATCCATGAAGAACTTCACAAAAACCAACTTCAGATACAATTATGTTTTCGGCAGAAACCTCAGGGATTGAAATATGTGTGTACAATTTAGGCTGAAATTCCCAGAAACTGTGAAAGGCGTCACTTTTTAACCCATCGAGAAGCGATTTAGTAATGCAGTACAGCTTAGATTTTTACCTCATCTACCTGATACCCATACTTTTGGTATGGGCTATATACATTGCGCATAGCAAACGGAAAAGTAAAAAAAATCTTGAGCTCAAAACAGAAGAGTTTGAGGCTGGTCTGACTGAACCGGCCTCTCTTCATCCGTTGATTGATCCAGCGAAATGCATGGGCTGCGGTACTTGCGTGAAAGCCTGCCCAGAACAAGCGAACCACCCTGTATTGGGATTGATTGACAACAAAGCGGAACTGATCGCCCCAACCAACTGCATCGGCCATGGTGCCTGTAAAACCGCCTGCCCCTTCGATGCAATTACCCTGGTATTCGGCACAGAGAGAAGAGGTGTTGATATACCTGTACTACAACCTAATTTCGAAACCAGCATGCCAGGAATATTCATAGCTGGAGAATTAGGCGGTATGGGTTTGATCAGAAACGCCATTGAGCAGGGTTACAAGGCGATGGATCATATCATTGAGACGCTGAAAAAAGAGGATGCTGCTCCAGTTGATTTAGTCATAGTCGGAGCAGGTCCGGCTGGTTTTTGTGCCTCATTGAGAGCCATGGAGAAGAAAATAAAGTATAAGACCGTCGAACAGGAGTCCCTGGGCGGTACAGTCTTCCAGTTCCCCAGAGGTAAGTTGGTTATGACAGCTCCGGTGAAGCTACCCTTCGTCGGTGAGGTTAAATTTACTGAAACAACCAAGGAGAAACTGCTCGAATTCTGGCAGGATGTCGAGAAGAAAACAGGTGTAGAGATCAGTTATCATGAACGGGTGGAAAAGATCACCGCCAATGAAAAAGGTGGTTATGAAGTCAAAACAAGTAAGGACACCTACCATACCCAAGCGGTACTGCTGACTATCGGCAGACGTGGAACACCAAGAAAGTTGGGGGTACCAGGAGAAGAGTTGACTAAAGTCACTTATCGCCTGATCGATCCAGAACAGTATAAGAACCAGCATGTACTGATCGTAGGTGGAGGTGACAGCGCCCTTGAAGCTGCAACCAGTATTGCTGATGAAGATGGTACAACGGTTACCCTATCCTATCGCAGCGGCGCTTTTAGCCGAGCCAAGAAGAAAAATCGGGAAAAGGTGGATCAAGCGGCCAGTACTGGAAAAATCAATCTACTTCTAAGTACCAATGTCACAGGATTCACTGAAGACAAAGTCACCATCGACAAAGGTGGAGAGAAGATTGAAATTCCTAACGACGCTGCCATTATCTGTGCTGGCGGCATCTTGCCAACTGGCTTTCTCAAAGAGACCGGCATTAATGTGGAAACCAAACATGGAACAGCCTAGATCTAATAGAGTCATCAGAAGAGTGGCACTGGTACTGAGTCTGGTTACGTTTGTATTGATCATACCTTTTCCAGCATCATCTGCCGAACATGATGAAGCGGAAGCAGCCATCCGTGTCAGGGATTTTAAATCTGCTGCAGATATCTATAAACAACTGGCTGAGCAAGGCGACGCAGAGGCTCAATTTGCTCTTGGCGGACTCTATCGTGGCGGACGCGGTGTTAAAAAGGACTATGCCCAGGCACTTCAATGGTATTTAAAGGCAGCCAACCAAGACCATATCGAAGCACAGTACACAACAGGAACCATGTATGAAAATGGCTGGGGCGTAAAGGCCAATACTGCTCTGGCAAATGAGTGGTATGACAAAGCAGCAATTCAAGGTCATCGACTCGCCAAAAAGAAGATTGAGCATCTCGCCACCTCATCTCCCGTCACTGGATTGAGCGAAGAGCAGGCAGCCGCATTTTTGAATCGAGCAGCAGCTGCAGGAAAAACTGAGACTTTAAAACGCATACTCTCCTCCGGGATCTCTCCTGACACCCGGGATGAGTACAGCCGTAGCGCACTTCACGAAGCCTCTATCAACGGACGCACAGATGCGGTGGAGGTTTTACTCGCTGCTGGTGCAAATCCAAATACCAGTGATAGTCTGGGTGACACACCACTCCATTCTGCATCAGGTCTTGGATATGCAAAGATAGTAAACAGTTTAATCAAAGCTGGGGCCAAACTGGAGACCCTGGATGCCAATGAGAATACGGCATTATTGATTGCTGCTGGCAGAAAACATCTCAAGGTTGTCAATGAATTGCTTCGAGCTGGCGCCAAGGTCAATGCGAAGAATCGCAAGAAACAAACTTCATTGGATGTCGCTCAACTGAGAAACTACAAAGCTGTTGCCAGAAAACTGAAGGCTGCAGGTGGTATCGCTACCCAGACACGCAATAAGACCTCAGACTTCCCGGATCTTGCCAAAATCAGCGCCTCTATAATGCCCACGATGAGTAATCCTGACGATGAGAAGAATCCATTCGCAGGTTGGAGCACACTACATCTCGCTGCCTGGAGAGGCCAGTTACCCTTGGTTGAAGCTCTACTCAAACAAGGTGAAGAGATTGATACCTTGGATTCTGAGGGCTTGTCACCCTTAAGTCGATCCGTTTGGCAGGGACATGAAGAAGTTATTACCCGCCTGCTTGAACAAGGTGCAGAGACTAACCTGGCAGCTCCAGGCAGCCCTACCCCTTTATTGATAGCCAGCCGTGAAAACAACATAAAAGTTGTTACCCAATTGATTGAGCATGGTGCAAAGGTGAATGTATCAGCCAAGCATGGTGTAACCCCACTTCATTTAGCGATCGAACATCAAAACCTTCAACTTGCCAAGCTGCTGATTGAGCAGAATGCCCAGTTATCCAAAGCCACTGATGATGGCATCACAGCGCTTATCCTGGCCGTCCTTAAAGAGCAACCAGAAATCGTCAAGCTACTGCTTACCGAGGGAGCCTCTCCCGATCAAGCAGACAACAAAGGACGAACACCGCTCTATCACGCCATCGACGTTGGCAATAAAGATATTTTTCATCTTCTACTGAATAAGGGTGCAAAGGTCAGTCTACAGGCTAAGGATGGTTTGACCCCGATGATGCGAGCTGCTGCTTTTGGCCATGCAGATCTAGTTGAAGTTCTGGTGAAGCAGGTGCAATACATCGACCGTTTAAGTGAAAATGGAAACACCGCGTTGATGTTAGCAGCAAGAAGTGGGTCCCTGGAGACATTGAATATTCTTTTGCGTTACTCCGAACACATGGAGCATCGAAATAATGCGGGAAACAGCGCGCTAATGTTAGCTGCCGAGGAAGGCCATCTAGCAGTAGTTAAACGTTTACTCGAGATGAAAGCCAATGCCCATCACCTGAACCTGAGGCGGGAGAGCGCTACTGATCTTGCAAAACGGGGTAATCATGATGAAGTTGCAGAGTATATCGAGGCGAACAAGGGAAGTGGTGGTCTACTCGATTTTATGCGTTGATTGTGAAGCAGGCCAAAAGAATTCTGAAAAGTACTGGTTCATACACCAAGCAAAATCATAGATCGAATAAGTGCAGCGCCATTTGACAATCACCAAAAGAAACCCGATGGCATTGCGCTTATCCAGTCTACATTACCTCTACCCTACTCCATCATCTGTAAGCGCTCCAATTTATCCCCATGTCTGAGGGGAACACTATCGTAGGGTGGGGCCATGCCCCACCAAAAAGGGTTCATCCCCACACCTGAGGGGAACATTCTTAACGTAAGTAGTTATGCCACCGAGGAATTTTTGGCACAAAATATTCTACCAAGGCACCAGGTATAAAATACAGGGGACCACCCCCTATAATGTATCCAAAATGTTAAAGAACGAGCTACTCCTCTATTGGCAGAAATGACACCAAACGCAAGCCATCCATTTCAACTGGTATCCGTCGATTCTTACCCATGGTCTGGAAATCAAACCCGGATTCGGTATTTGTCGCCCAGGCCATGACAATGTTGCCATCTTCTACATCCACTTCCATATATTGCCATAGTGTTTCCCGAACCCTTTTCGAAACATCACCAATATAAACCCCCGCGCGAATATCCAGCAGCCATACCACCAGCTGACAGCACTTCTTCAATCGATGGAATCAGCTTCTTCAACAGCCGGGTTTCACGAAAGATATCTCGACAAGCATGCCGAACCATCTTATCGGGATTGGTTGGGCTATGCGCAGCAATCTTAAAAGCAACCGGAACCACTGTATCGAATTTAAAAAGGTCGGCAATATCGTAAACAAATGACACGGCATAAAGGCCATACATTACTCTTCCATCCCCAGCCGGGGAGTTGTTCTATTCTCAACCAGTATCTTCATTTGACTGATTGCCAGTCTATTCAGACTAACCACCCGCTCCGACTGACTCAAACCCTCCTCAATGAAATGAGCGTTCATGGATTCCAGGTTGGCCAGACACACCAACTGATGCACGTTGGCATGATCACGCATGTTGCCTTTGAGTTTAGGATTTGCATCCCGCCACTGCTTTGCTGTGATACCAAACAGGGCAACATTGAGCAGATCTGCCTCACTGGCATATACCGCATTGATCTGCTGAGGTAACAGGCTATCGGGGATGAGGTTTTCTTTTATAGCATCGGTGTGTATCAGGTAGTTCACTTTAGCGAGATTGCGTCGGATATCCCAGCCAAGTTGTTGATACTCCATCTCTTTCAGACGCTGGAATTCCTTGATCAAATAGAGCTTGAACTCCACCGATATCCAACTGGCGAATTCAAAAGCGATATCCTTCTGGGCATAGGTACCGCCATAGCGCCCGGCCTTGGAGTTAATGCCGATGGCGGCTGTTTTTTCGATCCATTGCTTGGGTGTCAGAGTAAAACTGTTCAGACCTGCCTGTTTTCTAAAGTCATCGAATTCGATGACTTTAAAATCCGGGTTATTGAGTTTTTCCCAAATACCAAGAAATTCAATAGTGTTACGGTTTCTCAACCAATTCCCGATGATGACACCCGCTCTCTCAGAATGTTTATATTTTGCAATATCAGTAATACAGATATATTCAAAACTGTTTTTAGTATCTGTGGCAATATCCTGGTCTAGAACCTGAAGTTTTGGTTTCATTACTCCTCCTTGAGAAATATTCATATCAAACAGCAGCCAGTGACAGCATTCCGCAACCGAATGCTTTGGTCGGGCCGATACCTTGCTGTAATAATGACTTAAAAGCAGATGGATTCTTCACATGCAAAACACCCTTGAAAGCATAAGGTTGAATTTTTCCCGGCTTGCTTTCCTTGCGAAAATTTAACGTCAACTGTTTTTCAATATCCACGATGCTTACCAAGGCAGCACCATCCAGCTTATGCCGCCACATCCAAACAATGATAAGGCAACAAATGGTAGCTATCGTCTTCTCTCGAAGCCTTACCCCAATATTTGAAATATTGCTTAGTCTGTTCCACCCCGTCGCTACTCCCTGTTGAATAAACCCCACCTTATTCATCTATTAATAAATACAGATTGAATGAACTCTTACATGCCAGGTTATGGCTTTAGGTTATACACTACCAAATCCAGTGACTCATTAGATGAGCCTGCAGAAATAATTTTACGACAAGTGTGCTATTACTACTTTATTTCTCATTGATTGGAGAATACATAATCTGGATGGATAAGCAGAATCCGAGGTAAGAATGGGCTACCTTGGATTTACAAACAGAATAATAATCGGGCTAATATGAGGCTTTTGGGCTTTTGGTGGGGCATGGCCCCACCCTACCAATGTGCAATATTTATTGACTTCTATTTGAAATAGAGCCGTCGGGCGAATAATCGCAACACATCCGATCTACAATACTCTCCCTGTTGTGCTGAGGCTCCCTTTTTCTCCCGGACTTTTTTATCTTTCCTTTCATCTGTTTTTACCATTTGGAGAGCACTAGAAGTATGATCAATCCTTACTTGCGTCTAAATCCAACTTTCGCAGAAACTCAAGTTTTTCTCCGATCTTGATCTCCATACCCCGATCCACTGGATAGTAATATTGACGGCCTTCCAGTGCCTCTGGCATATAGTTCTCTCCTGCGGCATAGGCATGGGGTTCATCGTGGGCATACCGATAAGCTTTACCGTAATCCAGTGTCTTCATTAGCTTGGTCGGTGCATTACGCAGCGCCAGGGGTACTTCAAGAGATCCTGATGTTTTCGCATCGGCCTGTGCTGCCTTCCACGCCATGTAGACCGCATTACTCTTTGGTGCACAGGCCATATAGGCTACCGCCTGGGCAATTGCCAGTTCACCTTCCGGGCTACCAAGTCGTTGCTGAACATCCCAACCATTCAGCGCTAATTGTAAGGCTCTTGGATCGGCGTTACCGATATCCTCAGATGCCATTCTGACTACTCGACGAGCGACATAGAGGGGATCACAGCCACCATCTATCATCCGTGCCAGCCAATATAGTGCAGCGTCGGGTGCAGAACCTCTGACCGATTTATGCAAAGCAGATATCTGATCATAGAAAGCCTCTCCCCCTTTATCGAATCGTCGCAGAGTTCCACTGGCCACCTCTGCAACGACCTCCTCTCCAATCTCGTCTGTTTCGGTTAAATCCGCAGCAATCTCAAGCAGATTCAAGGCACGCCTGGCATCACCATCTGCTGCATCGGCAATCAGCTTTCTGGCTTGGCTATTAATCGTGAGCGACCTCTCGCCTAACCCTTGCTGTTTATCCTGCAGAGCCTGATCAATAATCTCTTCAATCTCATTTATTGATAAGGCTTTAAGTACATAAGTACGTGCCCTGGAGAGCAGTGCGTTATTCAATTCAAAGGAGGGGTTCTCTGTAGTCGCACCAATAAATACCACAGTACCGTTTTCAACATGTGGCAAAAAGGCATCTTGCTGGGATTTGTTAAAACGGTGTACTTCATCGATAAACAGTACAGTGGGACGTTGTTCCTGCTGCTTGATCAATCTCGCCTGCTCTACAGCAGCACGAATCTCTTTTACACCGGACAATACCGCAGAAAGACTTAGAAAATGTGCACCTGAATGGTCGGCAATCAACCCTGCCAATGTTGTTTTGCCTGTGCCTGGAGGTCCCCAGAAAATCATAGAGTGCAGGCGATCTTCCTCTATTGCGAGTCGTAGCGGTTTGTTTTCAGATATAACGTGATTCTGGCCAACAAATGCCGCCAGACTGCGAGGACGCATACGGTCCGCCAGTGGACGAAACTCCCCACCCTCTGCTTGGGCAAAGAGATCCTGGCTGCTCATAGATCGCCGATCAGGTCGATAAGCGGGGGTGGCTCAAATTCAAACAAGGAATCACTCAACTCAGGGTTTCTAAGCATGTTATCGAAAAAGAATCGTGTCACCTGTCCGAAATTATCAAACATCTCCATACGCTCAAGACTATTGCCATTGAGGGCCAAACGGACACTGGAAAACTGTGCCTCTTTATCTTTAGGAATCAGTTCAAGCCAGGTCAGGTCACCCTCATCACCAAGCTCATTGATATTAAAATGTTGGCTAATCGGCCCGAGATCGCTTAACAATTGAGCTGGCGTACCTTTCAGAACCGCATCCTGGCTACGATGAGAGACCTGTTCCAGTTCAATATCGTGCAACCAGACTCGATCTCCATCGGCAACGATCAACTGTTGGCTGGGTGTCTGATACTCCCAGCGCAACTGTCCAGGTCGTTTTAGATAAAACACACCATTACTGCCGAATACCTGATCATAGTCCGGTTGTTGAAGAGTCTGACGAAAGTCTGCCTTCAGAGTTATCAGATCCTGTAAGAAAGTTTCAAGTTGCTGAATACCTTTGCCTGCCCAGATCGGTTGGGAGAAACAGGTGACAACAATCAGTAGCAATGCACTCAGGCGCATCCTCATTAATTACTCCGTCTTAATAGACTCAATCTTTTGGCGGTGGCGGAGCCAATACTGTGCGGGTGCCATTGTTTTCTGCAGGACCGACAACACCAGTGCGTTCCATCTCTTCAATCATTCGGGCCGCACGGTTATAACCAATTTTCAGTCGACGCTGTACACCGGATATCGACGCCCTACGTGTTTCGGTCACAATCTGGACAGCCTCGTCATAAAGAGGATCTGAGTTTTCAGTGTCTCCACTTTCTGCGGGAAAACCGGGAACTGACTCCGTTGCTTCTTGCAGAATCTCTTCCAGATAATCGGGTTGTCCAGCCGCCTTCAGATGCTTAACCACCCGATGCACTTCATTGTCATCGACAAAGGCACCATGCATACGCTGAGGTATGTTACTGCCTGTCCCCATGTAGAGCATGTCACCATGACCAAGCAGATGCTCTGCACCCATCTGATCGAGAATCGTCCGTGAATCAACCCTCGATGAGACCTGGAAGGCGATTCTGGTAGGTATGTTTGCTTTGATCAGACCGGTTATCACATCAACCGAAGGGCGCTGTGTAGCCAATATCAGGTGAATACCTGAGGCCCGGGCCTTTTGCGCCAATCTTGCAATTAACTCCTCCACCTTCTTTCTCGCCATCATCATCATATCGGCAAGCTCGTCGATAATGACCACAATGTACGGGAGAGGTTCCAGAGTGGGATGGGCCATCGCTTCAATAATCTCTGTAGGCTCCGGCTGAAATAGAGGATCTTTTATCGGCTCGCCTTTTTTGATCGCATCTTTCACCTTACGATTATAGCCAGTAATATTTCTTACTCCGAGACTGGCCATTAGTCGATATCGACGCTCCATCTCTCCAACACACCAGCGCAAGGCATTTGCCGCCTCCTGCATATCGGTGACTACCGGGGTCAATAGATGGGGAATCCCCTCATAAACCGAAAGCTCAAGCATCTTCGGATCGACCATGATCATGCGCACTTCGTCTGGCTTTGCCTTATAAAGCAAACTGAGAATCATGGCATTGATTGCAACTGACTTACCGGAACCGGTGGTTCCTGCTATCAGGGCATGAGGCATTTTCCCAAGATCGGCACACATGGGATTGCCAGAAATATCCTTACCCAATGCCAAGGTGAGCGGTGACTTAGACTGCTCATAAGTCTCAGACTGCAATACTTCACTGAGAAAGACCATTTCGCGATATTCATTCGGTATCTCGAGCCCGATCACTGACTTACCCGGTATCACTTCAACGACACGCACAGCAACCGTTGAGAGGGCGCGAGCAAGATCTTTGGATAAACCGCTTATTTTGCTGACCTTGGTACCCGCTGCCAGTGATATTTCATACAGTGTGACTACCGGTCCGGGATGAACTGCAACCACCTGGACCTCAATATCAAAATCAGCAAACTTCAACTCTACCTGACGCGACATTGCCTGGAGTGCTTCCTGTGAATAGGCCTGTACGGTCTGTTTAGCTGGATCAAGCAACGCCAAGGGAGGGAGTTCGCTATTGGGATCTGCCTCAAACAATGGAACCTGTCGCTCTTTTTCAACCCGCTCACTGGGCTTGGGCGCATTGATAACCGGCTCAATTCTTAATTGCTTGCGTGATTTATCCTTTTTTTGCTCTTTTTTGATCAGATCAACACGCTCTTGTCTAGCCTGTTTCGCTGCATGACGCTCTTTCCAGGCTAATGTGACACTTTGGAGTTTGTGGGTAACCCTCAGCACCAGCCCTCCGAGAAAATCCATAACTGTGAACCAGGAAACCCCGGTAAAAAGAGTAAATCCACTGAGAAACAACGCCAGCATCAACAAGCTGCTGCCTGAACGGCTGAAAGCAGCCTCAAAATGTCCACCAAGCAGGGTTCCAAGTGCGCCACCTGTACCTGTTGGTAGATGATTCACCAGGTGGTTCGTATGCAGTGCGGCCAAAGCACAACCGGATGCCAGGGTTATGAAAAATCCCAACCAGCGCACCAATACCAGATTCATATTCACTGAATCATCGGGATTGCGACGACGGAAGACCAACACTGCACTCCAGCTGAGCATGATAGGAAACAGATAGGCAAAAATGCCAAACAGGTATAGAAATACATCTGCAAACCATGCACCTGCAGGGCCACCTGAATTAATGACCTTGGACTCTGACCCGGTATAGGACCATCCTGGATCGAGGGGGGAATAGCTGAATAACGAAAGCAGCAGGTAACCACTGAGGCAGAACAGACTCCACATGACACCCTCTCTCATGGCATGACTGACATGAGTTTGAAAGGCACTTTGTGCAGGTGTTTGTTGGCTCTTCGCCTGTGTCGCCATAGTTTCGTCTCAACCTTCAGGAGTACCCTCTCGGGTCGTTTCTGAAACAATCTCCTGGAAAATATACTGTACTCTGGGATCTAACTCAGCGGTGTTGATCCCAGGCTGTGAAATATATTGTGATAATAACAATTATCTTTGCTAAATTATATAGTTACATATAATTGTTACTCTGATTTCAGAGGTATTGTTCACGCAATACTGGATGGACCAACTCTCCATCTTCGAGGTTAACAGCAGCAGCCAATCGGGAATCTTTTCGCCAATCAGCCATCACCAGCCTGTTCAAATAGGGCATCATCGATGCTGACAGTGCCTGGCTGGCACTTCTCGGGACAGCCCCTGGCATGTTAGTAACGCAGAAGTGGGTGACACCTTCAACTGTATATATCGGATTTTCATAAGTTGTTGGTCGTGTTGTCTCAATACATCCACCCTGATCGACTGAGATATCCACCACCACACTACCAGGCTCCATTGTCGTGATCTGATCTCGACTAATGACTTTCGGCGCTTTTGCTCCTGGAATCAAAACTGCACCAATTAAAAGGTCAGCGCTCGCCACTGCCTCACTCACCGCATCCTTATAAGGATATAGGGTTGTCACATTTTTCCCCATCTCCCGTAGCACACCCATGCGCTCACGCAGACGATCGAATACGGTCACCCTGGCCCCCATCGCTGCCGCCAAAGCTGCGGCATTGCCTCCGGCCTGACCACCACCAAGAATCACCACATGTCCTGGTTCCGCAGCAGGTAGACCACCAAGCAACAGCCCCTTGCCGCCATGTTGGTGATGTAACAGTGTTGTACCATTTTGCACTGCAAGACGTCCGGCAATATCACTCATTGGTGCTAAAATAGGCAGACCTCCCCCCTCTTCCACTGTTTCAAATGCGATCCCGGTAACCCCTGATTCCAGCAACCGTCGGGTCAAGGATTCATCTGCGGCAAGATGCAAAAAACAGAACAGTAGCTGCCCCGCTCTAAGCATTTCGGGCTCATCGCCATAGGGCTCTTTGACTTTGACCACCAGTTCCGCATGGTGGTAAATCTCTGAGGCACCTTCGACAATCGTCGCGCCACCATTAATGTAAGCCTGATCCGGATAGCCACTTGCCACCCCTGCACCACTTTGCAGAATCACCTCATGGCCAGCACCTACAAGCTCTGAACAGGCATCAGGCACCAGACCGACTCGCCCCTCCAGGGGTTTAATTTCTGTTGGGATACCAATTTTCATAGGCTAAATCTCATGGTGATTCTTTACCCAGGGGGTATGATTCCGTAGTATTCCCGCATTCTTTATTTAAGACTTGAACGCGGGTCACCGATTTCATGACTCTAAGTTCCTCAAGTCTCAGAAATTTTCATGGTCTGCCCCTTAATAACCGGGCACATTCCGAGTGGAGTAAGTATACATGAGCGAAACCAAGCATTGCCGCCTCTTGATCCTCGGTTCAGGCCCTGCCGGCTATACGGCAGCAGTCTACGCCGCACGTGCCAACCTGGAGCCTGTTCTGGTCACAGGCATGGAACAGGGTGGACAATTAATGACCACAACTGAGGTTGACAACTGGCCTGGCGACAACGAAGGGGTTCAGGGTCCAGATCTCATGGAGCGTATGCGTCAACACGCAGAGCGCTTTAATACTGAAATCATTTTTGACCATATAAATAAAGCGGAATTGGGCCAGCGCCCATTCCGCCTGACAGGTGATCAAGCTGTCTATACCTGTGACGCTTTGATCATCTGCACAGGCGCATCAGCAAAATATCTTGGCCTCGAATCGGAGCAGGCTTTCCGTGGTCGCGGCGTGTCTGCTTGTGCTACCTGCGATGGTTTTTTCTATAAAAAACAAAAGGTAGCAGTAATTGGCGGCGGTAATACCGCTGTGGAAGAAGCCCTCTATCTATCCAATATTGCCTCTGAAGTGGTGGTGGTACATCGTCGAGATCAGTTCCGTTCTGAGAAGATCCTTTCAGATCACCTGAAGAAAAAAGCTGAAGAAGCCAATGTAACCATCGAATGGGATCATGTACTCGATGAAGTGTTGGGTGATCAATCAGGGGTCACAGGGATGAGAATAAAAAATGTCAAAGATGACTCTACCAAAGAGATCGACCTGCAAGGGGTTTTTATCGCGATTGGCCATAGTCCGAACACCGCTCTGTTTGAAGGTCAGTTGGAAATGAACAATGGTTATTTGAAGGTTGCTGGTGGTCTTGAAGGCAATGCCACAGAGACCTCCATCTCAGGTATCTATGCTGCTGGTGACGTCATGGATCACGTCTATCGTCAGGCTATCACCTCTGCGGGTACCGGCTGCCAGGCCGCACTCGATGCCGAACGCTTCCTGGATGCACTCGAAGCAAAATCCGAATAGTCCCCACTATCAATTCAGCTACTCCTGGTTTCTTTCTAAGGAAACCAGGAGATCAAACCCTGTTTGAATCGAACTGCAATCTGCTCATCCGCGTTCGCGAGCGATACTCCCAAGCACATAGGAGCAGAGTATCAATTGCTGAAATCTGTTAAGCCCTCGAAACTCCAATCCATGTGAATAGCGTATACTTCCATCCAGGGCAGCGGTCTCCCGAATATTCCTTATCACTGCCAACACCTTCAGAACATCACTTCCGCCACATACCGAGAGCGTCTGACTGACATGTATCACTGAGCCAACTGCACCTAGCTCCTTAGTGTCTATCACCCTGGCACCTGTACTGCTGATATCGGAAATAATAACCTTCCGTTGCAAATCCTCCCCAGATCCCCCTTGGGGCTTGATTACGATAGCTGGTAGTTCAGTCGGTACCCGCGGGGCATTTCTGACTACTGCACTTTCGACATCATCGGGATAGGCCAGGTGGATGTGGGGATAGGGTTTTGAGGAGACGTGGAGCACTCGAGCAACGAAACCGAAAATATTACTACCTTGAAGCATTCTTACAGTAAAACTCTGGCCGTCACGGATAATAATCGGATTACCACCCTTTCTTGGTGTAGTAATCACCAGGCTTTGGCCGGGTAAAAAACCAACAAGGGTAGCTGAAAAACGATCCTGGATTTCAGAAGGTGGTGCAAACTGTAACTGCAATACATCACCAATTTGCAGGTGTTTGACAGCGTCGGACAATTCAATACTCCAATCTAAAATTCATAATAACAGGTCAGGATAGATATAATGGTTAGCCAAAATTTCTTAGTTACATACAATAGGCTCTATCCAGAATATCCCAACATTTTACATTAACCATACATCTAACCGGTAAATAATGTGGATTTTTTATTGATGGTGCAAGTGCCTGTTATGATTATATAAAACATTAGATGCAAACAAACCATGATTTTTTTACTAGACGACAATCCGAATACCCCTTTCCCGGATGTCTCCCTGGCCGAAAAAGAGCCTGACGGATTACTCGCTGTTGGAGGTGACCTGACACCTCAGCGGCTTATCCAGGCCTATCAGCTGGGAATCTTTCCCTGGTTCTCAGAGGGAGAACCTATACTCTGGTGGTCCCCTGATCCCAGAACGGTGCTCTATCCAGAAAAGCTTAAAATCAGTCGTAGTCTGCGCAAAACTCTTCGCAATAATGGCTATAGTGTATCCTTTGACCAAAGGTTTGTTGATGTCATCAATGAATGTGCAGCACCGAGAGATGACTCGCCTGGTACCTGGCTTGTGCCTGAAATGATCGATGCCTATTGCACGCAACACAAACTGGGGCTTGCCCATTCAGTTGAGGTTTGGCAGGACAATACTCTTGTGGGTGGTTTATATGGCATGGCAATAGGCCGCGTCTTTTTCGGGGAGTCAATGTTCAGCCGAGCCAGTAATGGTTCAAAGGTTGCACTGGTCTATCTTAGCCATCAACTTAAAGCGTGGGGATTTAAAATGATCGACTGCCAGGTTTACACAAGACATTTGGCAAGTTTGGGTGCAGAAGAGATCCCAAGAAAACAGTTTTGCCAGGATCTCTATAGCTGGACTCGACTCGATGGCCAGGTGGGTAGCTGGTCTGATATTGAGCCCGTATTCAAGCCATGCTAGATAATCCTGGCTTTACACAAGAAGATGCCTATGCGCTCTATATGAGCCAGGTGCATGATTGCTCCTATCTACCTGGGGAAGAAGCGAGAAACCTGTTTCTAGACCCTATGGCCAAGGTAACTCCAGAACTCTATCAACAGTTGATTGACAGAGGATTCAGACGCAGTGGCTGTTATCTCTACCAACCAGCCTGCCCACAATGCAACGGGTGTGTCTCTCTAAGAATCCCGGCTAACAGTTATAAACCATCCCGTAGTCAGCGTAGAAACTGGAAAAGCAATGCAAGTCAGTTCCAGGTATCAGTATTAGACTCAAGTTTTAGCGAAGAGCACTATCAACTCTATAAACGTTATCTTCTGAATAGGCACCCTGATGGCGCAATGGCATGCAACAGTCCGGGTCAATATACACAGTTTTTAACCTGTGATTGGGCTGAAACTCAATTTATTGAATTCAAAAAATCAGGACAATTGGCAGCTGTTGCAGTCAGTGACCAATTACTTCAAGGCACCTCATCTGTATACACCTTTTATGATCCTGATTTTACACAGGAGGGCCTTGGTGTATTTGCCTTAATCTGGCAGATATACAATGCGAGGGAGAGAGGACTGGATTGGGTCTATCCAGGATTCTGGATAGAGGCATGCGCGAAAATGAGTTATAAATCCCGTTTTCGTCCTTTTGAGGCATGGACAGGTCAACAGTGGATCAGTCACACAACTGTTAGCGAGCCTGATAGACAACCTATAGATAAATAATGGCAGCGCTGTCATCCACTGCCTCAAAATAATTTATTAACCTGGCGATCAAATAGTTCACCAGCTGAAGTGCTCCTGTTTACAACGAGAGATCAAAACCTGCCGTTTAAGAGATTGCATGGCCATCTTCACGGATAACGTCATACCATAGGTTAACCGTATGGTCGTAGTATTATTCTGATCGGCTGGAAGCTGTTAAAAAACGTCACCCACATAGCGCAGAAATACCCATCTCCATTAAGGATCCTCTGATCAATTCTGGATCGAGAATAAGGTGAGATGAAAGGTTCTGGTTTAAGGCGAAAAGCGCGCTTGATAGTCCGCTATTGAGAAGCTTTTTAACACAAAACCAGAGCCTTTCAGCTACCAGATACCGATTCACAAATTGATCAGAGGCTCCTAAAACTAATGGAGATGAATTTCCAGAACTATTTCATATCTGTAACAAGCTTCTTTCGTCGTGGCTTATAGGTTACTTGTGGCTCTCTCTTTTTTGGTGACTTAGCTTCTGATTGTATTGATGGTGCACTCATGCGATGAGCAAGTTCTTCGCGTAAAATCAATACTTCAGCCGGCGCATCAATTCCAAATCTGACATTCCCATTATTGACACTTAATATCTTGAGTGTTACAGCCTCCCCGACTTGTAATGATTGATTCAAATGCCGAGTAAGTACCAGCATCAGCTACCTCCTTGAGCAATTATTTTTTTGATATCTCATTCCATCCATAACATGACAATCAACTGATCTATTAAATAACCAATATCTCTAAAATATATCAGGCGATGACACCCTTAATCATACATCACTAATTCAGCATATCCAGTAAAGTCAATGTAATTATAGTTAATGTTTTAAGATCTATATTCGAATAAACAGCATATATTTTGATGAATTTTATTGGTGAAAGAAAAACTCATTGTTTAATTCCAAGACAGAGAAAAAGCATTTCACTTACTTGGTATATTAGTCCCAAAATATAGCTGATTTACTGGTTAATACGGATATAATTTTTATTATAAATTTAGTGGAGGAGTTACACGAATAATCGGCCCTACTTATTCAGTAAATATTCAAAATATGATAGTTACAAACATAAATTATTCAATAACGACATCACAATTATATTGAGTCTAAGTAAAATAGTTTTTAATGGTATCTCCTGCCTATACTTTCAGAGATTCATTTTCTACACAAGCTATAAATTATAGAGATACAGTTGTAAATCGCACTCTATCTACAGCTAACTTCTGAATATGCCTGAGCCCAATAGATAGTTGATCGAAAATTACAATTCAAGACATATCGCAGCTTTTTTTAAGATTTACTGACTTCTCACAGATTGAATATTACGGCAATGATCCTAAAACATAATCAGTTAACCACGCCATTCTAATAGCAGGTTCCTGATTTAGTAGATAATAGCTTCGATGCAGATGGTCACCTATTGGGTGAATCACGCTACAACGTGAATTGCACCCTTATGGTGACGCATGGCATTGTTGCAACTCCTTGGAATGGCTGGCTATTCCGCATCGTTGCACACTGTGCAGGAATGCACATGTATCGCTGGCTCATGGATGTGCAGGAGCGAACCTTACCCTGCACCACCACAAGCGCACACTCTACGCTGTCCAACTGTTTATTAGAATTCTACCTTGACTAATAATTATTACATTGTTCAATTAATAATTACTATTTTAGACTTGTACTGAAAATTTCCGGCCTGTTAATTTGCAATTTTTGTTTGAATAGTTTTTTTCATTGATCCAAGCACTAATTTGAGTATGTGACCACGCTTTTATCCCTTCACATATTCAACATTCTAAGGCTTCAATTCACGATTCTTCGAAATTCTTGATCTAACCTACTACAAAGACTACCAGTTACTTCCTAAACTCTGTTAAGAAGTTCACCGACGATCACCGGCGCTTCGAAAACCTGTTAGTACTGTATAGATATCCAGTGATATGTTTTCATCTTAATGTGAGCAACAGCCGCAGTTCTCTGAAGATGTGTTCACAGGCTCATGTCTAATTACAACCGAATACCTAGAGGTACACTATGGACATTACAACTCTCTCCTCTCACATAAAACAGCCCACATTGCAACATGCCAGTCTTGAAATGCAAGAATCGATCAGATGCGCGATATTACGCATGACCCCATCTCCAAGACCCTGTTTCACACCAGAACTGCTTGAGGATATCAAATCCTTTCAGGCTTATATGGGACAACGTATTGCAGAAGATTATGCCAGCAAAAATCAGTCTGACTGGGATTATGTTGTACTCGCATCAAATGACAACTCGACTTTTAATCTAGGAGGAGATTTAGCCCTGTTTGTAGAGCTTATCGAAACCAAAGATCGAGAAACACTTATGAACTATGCTCGAGCCTGCATAGATGGTGCCTTTGGTTTCCACAGCCATCTGAATCAACCCGTAACCTCTATTGCCTTGGTTGAGGGCAATGCACAGGGCGGAGGTTTTGAGGCAGCCTTATCGTGCAACGTTATCATCGCAGAGCAAGGCACACATATGGGATTTCCAGAAGTACTATTTAATATGTTTCCAGGGATGGGAGCCTACAGCTTTTTATCACGAAAAGTCGGCCCCGGGTTAGCTGAGCGTTTGATCTATAGTGGCGACCTTTACAGTGCTGAAACACTTTATGAGCTTGGCGTAGTAGATATACTGGCAGAGCGTGGTGCCGGAGTTGAGGCCTTGGCGAACTACGTTCGAACTGCTCAGCGTCGCACCAATGCAAACAAATTACTTCGTCACGTTCGACAAACCTATAATCGGGTGCCTTATGAAGAGCTGCTTTCGATTACCACTCAGTGGGTAGATGCAGCCCTCAGTCTAAAGCATAGTGAAATCAGTATAATGCAGCGACTGGTACGCGCTCAGAATAGACGCGCTAGAAAGCAATCTGAGGCTGTTGATTTACAACCGCTACGACAAGTGACTTGAGTCAGATACATCAGCAATCCGAGCCTGCAGGTTGCTCCGCACAGCACGATAAGCCGATTCGACAGGCGCCAAGGGGTCCATCGGGCCCCGGGGTGCTCCCTGCAGTATCTCCTGTTCCAACTCCCGGGCTCGTTGAGCCAATTGATAGGCCCCTAAACCTAAGGCAGCACCTTTGAGACCATGAGCAAAATCCGCCGCCTGAAACCACTCCCCCTTGTCAACCGCCTGCCTCAATTCTGACAAAAGAGATTCGGCATCCTGATAGAAATTATCGACTAACCCTACTATTCTCGGGCCGGTTCCCATTAACTCTGAAAGTTCCTTGAAGATCTCCTCGTCTATCAGTGCCTCTTGAGATTCATCCCCTATTTCTAAGATTGGGTTAGCAACCTGTGACTCCCCCACACTAAGAGTTTGCTGCATCAACAGTTCCTGAACTACTGTCTGCAAGACTTGTCCCCGCAATGGCTTACTCAGATATTTTACACCCAGTGTCCGACAAGCGGCTTTCGCCTCATCACTGACATTTGCGGTAAGTAAAACAAATGGCATACTATTTCGATTGCCACTCATGTGACGAAACAGCTTGATAATGTCTAACCCTCCATGTCCCGGCATCATCATATCGACAATTGCCAAATCGAAATTTTGAACCTCAAGTACATCAAGCGCTGCTATACCATCATCAACCACCGTCACCTTGTGACCATCCTGTTCGAGAAAACTTCTAGTCACAAGCTGATTGGTTAAATTATCTTCTGCCACCAGAATCCGGCCTTTTTTGAACGCTTTTGCTGGGGCAGTGGGTTTCTCCTCTTGTTGCGGGGTTTGTTTGTCGAATGTTGCAGTCTGAAAACCACGCAAAAATCTATAAAGCTGCTGTTTTTCCAATGGCAGGTTCAACGAACCTACATAACCAGCACCCTGAGGGTTGAAGTTTAATTTACTCATATCGGTGAGCAATAGCAGATCCCTGTCCACCAGCCCGGGATACTCTTCAATCAGTGTGGATGGATGCGGTAGAGCACGTGCATCCAGTAAGACGACAGACTCATCAATAGCCGCGGTCACACCCAGATCCACAGCACAGTCGATGCCCCACTCGCTAAACCATTCTCGTAACAGCCCTATCATCAACGCATCATGACTGATAACACGTACTCCAGAGGGAATATTGAGTAATGAAAACTGCTCAACCGTATCTTGCCGCTGACAATTGAGCAGCAGAGAAAAACAGCTACCTCGTCCTACTTCACTCTTAACAGAGAGGTCACCACCCATCAACTCTGTTAGCTGCTTCGCTATGCTCATGCCAAGCCCTGTACCACCAAAGCGCCTGGTTATCCCTTCATCTTCCTGTCGAAACGGCTCAAAAATATAGGCTTGAGCCGTTTCTGAAATACCAATCCCGCTATCAATCACTTCCAGTCGTAATCTGACTCTATTCTCTTCTACCTTCTCAGCAGAAACAGTCAATTCCACCCTGCCCTGTTGAGTGAATTTTACAGCGTTGCTGACCAAATTAACCAACACCTGGCGCAGGTGAAGCTCATCACCAATCAAAAGATACGGACAGTTAGGATCAATTTTTCGCTTTAGCAGTAGTTGTTTACTACTCGCAGCATATTCGAATAATCCCACCACACCATTGATCAATGCATGCAGATCAAACGGTGCATTTGTAAGGGTAATTCGCCCAGCTTCTATCTTGCTGATATCGAGTACATTCTCGATCAGGTGCATCAATGATGCTGCTGATGATTGCGCGCCATGAACCAATGAACTCTGCTTCTCTTCCAAAGGTGTGTTACTCAGTAACTCCAGCAATCCAACTACACCATTAATTGGTGTGCGTATTTCATGGCTCATATTGGCTAAAAACTGACTCTTAGCCTGATTAGCTGCTTCCGCTGCTGACAAAGCCCGGGATAACTTCGCTAAAAGCGAGGCAATATACATTGGCAATACTATTAACCCAATCCATAAACCCCAACCTGTCTTGGGGTCTGCATGCCAATCTTCATTGTATTGAAGTACTAAAAAAAAACCGACCGCAGCCATAGCTGTCGATGCTGCCAGATAGCGATTGCCGTATCTGAGACCATACCCGGAAGAGACCCAGAGATAGACAATATAGAGTGGCGTCATAATCTCCCCATAGTAGAAAAGGAGATAGGTAATCATGCCCATATCGCCAAACATGCAAACTACACGTCGAGGGATGGATATCCCTGGATTAACAAAGATTGCTGCAATCATTATCAGGGAGAAGGCAAGAAAAAGGGTGAGGATAGTCAGGCCATGAAAGGCTGACTCGGAAAGCCCGCCGAATATTGAAACGACTGCCAGGTAGAGCAGCACCAACAATACAATCGCAACCCGAACGAAAGACTGTTCATGCTCAGAGTCCGGCCTGTTTTCGAACCTGGCTTTTATTCGCTGTAGCAGCGTATGGCGTTGTACTTCATCATTGATATCCATGGCCATGAGCCTCGTTTATAGCAACTTATCAGGGCTCTCCGGGGCATTAGATTTCTTACCCAAACTCAAGAGAACGGCCTAACCTTTCAGAAAGCGTATTAGCCCATCTCCGGTTTTACACTTCCAATTCAACTACGATCAAATGAGCTGTGGGTGGGTTAATGCTTAACACTATCATAGCGCTTAAAATCTGTGAGATCGAATAACCGCCCCAAGTCAGCAATGCAATAATTTTCTGAGCCCAGCATAAAACCTAATAGTGGTTTTCAGGCATCAAGCTGAATAATCTCTACCGGCTTCCCCTTTTTATGCTGCCTTGGCCATAGTGCATAGTGACCTGCAGCAAAATTCTGCCCAGATTGTCTGTTTATCAGCAGCGCCCCCTCTGCAGTTAAACCGAGAATCGGTAACCGCCTGCGACTCCCCTGCACTGTAAACTGTTCACTCTCTACCAACCTGTCAGCGATCCATCTGGGCGTCTTACCGTTCACCAAGCTGAACTGAGAGTAATCCCAAAGCAACCACTCCTCTAGGTTTGGAGATCTTTCAAGATAGGGAGCGATGAAGTCACACAGGTAGCCAAAAAGGGAATCAGGTTGTAGGTTGTCTCTTGCCAATCCGTGTCCTGATACTTCCAGCAGGCGATCCAGGCAGAAGCTTAGACTATCTGAGAAACAAGATCTCACAAGACCGGCTAACGTGTTTCGCATCAAGCCGCTGTTATAGAGACGCTCTAGTAGCTCAGCATAGCGTTTAAATTGCGCTATCTCTTTGAATCCTAAAGAAGGGTTAGCTAGAACCTCATAGGGAGGCTGCGTATCCCAGCGATAACCCAAATGCCTAGCCTGAGTATGCAGGGGCGTCCCAGGCAACAACTTTAAAATACCCAATTGCAAGTGATCCGGAGAGAGTTTGAAAGTCTGATCCAGGGAACTGGCACACTGAATACTGCTCTCCCCTGGTAAGCCAACAATCAGGTCAAGATGAACAGGGTGCCGTCGCATCTCAATCAGTTGGCGAATATTCTCTAGCGCCTTAGTCACATCCATACGACGATCGATTCTGCTAAGCACATCGACATCCAGTGTCTGCAGGCCGATCTCAAATTGGAATTTCCCAGCATCCGCTTGACTAAAGATGGTCATTGCTTGCTCAGAGATACGGTCAGGATTAAGTTCAAGGTGGAAGCGTAACCCCGGTGGGGTATCAGCAAATCGTTTTAGTAGTTCTGTAGTTCGTTGTTTACCAAGATGAAAGCTACGATCTAGAAGCTTTATTGTTTTGTTCGACAGCTGTTCGAGCACCTTCAGATCAGCTTCGACCCGCTCCATGGGAAATGCTCTAAGACGATCCGTTGCGCTGGTACAGAATGTACATTGATATGGACACCCTCTGGAGGTTTCCCAATAGATCAGAGATTTCCCCCCTTCAAATAATCCGTTTGAAAGGGTAGCGGGTATTTTCTCTACTGGAAGTAGCCGAATTGGGTTTTCGCGTATGAGACCTTGATCTCGGTAGACTAACCCTGAAACCGCCTCATAGGTACCATCACTCTGAAACAAAACCCTCATTAAATCTGAAAATGCCTCTTCCCCCTCCCCCGCTATAACAAAATCGAGCTCTGATATAGCCGAGAGTAACTCTACCCCCCTGGCCCCAGCTTCAGGCCCCCCAAACAAGATCCGCACATCTGGTAGTAACTGCTTGATTAGACGTGTTAAACGAATGCTGGCAGCTATATTCCAAAGATAGGTGGAAATTCCCAGGATTTGTGGCTCGTAGTCTACAAGTTGCTCTATTAAGGCCTGATGGCTGGTATTCACCAGGGTTTCAAACAGTTGCATCTGGTGAGGACAACTCCAGCTGTCGGCATAGGCCGCTATGGATTGAAGTGCCAGTGAGCTATGGCTATACCCAGCATGAAGCCCAACCAGAGCAACTTTGGGGAGGTTTTCAGTATGATTATTATGTGACAATTTTTTGATCCATGCCGGGTGTAAGCAAGCGGGAGAGCCCCACTATGAGTTGGCTGAACCCTCAATCAGTTTACCTAAAGGATTCGAACCCAATGAAGTCGACCGACAACCACCACCTATTGCTAATTTGTTGAGATGTCAGTGTACACTTTCTCTACATACCTCTCACTATCACCAGGAGATACAAATTCCTCGATTTCAATGGCATGCCACGTTATCATTCATAATCCTGATCGAAAAAATTGAGATTATGCTCAATTTCAGGCGATCGGCTACCGAACGACAAATTCGCATTCTCATGGCATAAGGAATCAAAGCATGATTGATTTTGGAAAAGTACACATCGGTGTGCTTGGTCTTGGTTACGTGGGTCTGCCACTGGCAGTAGAATTTGGAAAAAAATTCCCCACAACCGGGTTGGACATCAATGAAGCTCGTGTTGAGGAGCTCAAACAGGGGAAAGACAGCTCCTTGGAGGTCGACCCTGCAGAACTGAAAGAGATTCCCCACCTCAGCTATACCAGCAATTTGGATGATCTGAAGCCATGCAATGTATTTGTTGTCACAGTTCCAACACCTATCAATGAACACAAACAACCCGACTTGAGTCCACTGGTTGGTGCCAGTCACGCCTTGGGTAAGATATTGAAACCTGGCGATATCGCCATATTTGAATCCACTGTCTATCCCGGTGCGACTGAAGAGGTTTGTGTACCTATTATGGAGGCTGACTCCGGCCTTAAATACAATCAGGACTTTTTCGTCGGCTACAGCCCGGAACGAATCAATCCAGGTGATAAGGAACATCGTCTCCCGACAATCAAGAAGGTCACATCCGGATCAACCCCTGAAGTCGCTGATTTTGTTGACGAACTCTACAAAAGCATCATCACCGCCGGTACACACAAGGCCAGCAGTATCAAAGTTGCTGAAGCTGCGAAGGTTATAGAGAACACCCAACGGGATGTGAATATCGCGCTGATTAACGAGTTGGCTCTGATTTTCAATAAATTGGGTATTGATACCCTCGAGGTACTCGAAGCTGCTGGTAGCAAGTGGAATTTCCTGCCTTTCCGTCCCGGATTGGTCGGTGGCCACTGTATTGGTGTTGACCCCTATTACCTGACCCATAAAGCCCAATCCATCGGATACCAGCCTGAGATCATCCTCGCAGGTCGTCGCCTCAACGATGGCATGGGGGCTTATATTGTTCACAGTGCCGTAAAAATGATGTTGAAACGGGGTATGTCTACCTACAATAGCAAAGTTCTGGTACTGGGCCTTACCTTCAAGGAAAACTGTCCTGATCTGCGCAATACCCGTGTTGTGGATATTGTTAGCGAATTTGAGGAATACGGGGCGAAAGTCGATGTATATGACCCCTGGGTTGACCCGGACGAAGCTGAAAAGGAGTACGGCCTGCGACCAATTCCTGAGCTGACAGATGGCGCTTATGATGCAGTTATACTCGCAGTTGCACATCGGGAGTTTCAGGAAATGGGATCAGAAAAGATTAGAGCACTCTGCTCAGAGAATGGCGTGCTTTATGACGTCAAGCATGTACTCCCAGTTGACGATGTAGACTCAAGACTATGAGCAGTGCCTATGTTTCTCTGAAAGAGAGCCTTGTAACCACCCCTTCAACCTGGCTGGTTACAGGTGTTGCCGGATTTATCGGTTCTAACCTGCTGGAAACCCTGCTGAAGCTGAACCAGAAAGTTGTCGGATTAGATAACTTTGCCACTGGACACGCTTATAATTTTGACAAGGTAAAGGCTTCGGTATCAGAGGAACAGTGGTCTGGGTTTCGTTTCATAGAGGGTGATATACGAAATCTAGAGACTTGCCACGAGGCCTGTCGTGATGTCGACTATGTTCTGCATCAGGCTGCACTGGGATCGGTACCCCGTTCATTGACCGATCCAATCACAACAAATGAGAGCAATATCAGCGGCTTTCTGAACATGTTGGTCGCCGCTCGGGATGCAGAAGTGAAGCGTTTCGTCTATGCAGCCTCAAGCTCTACATATGGTGACCACCCAGGTTTACCTAAAGAAGAGGACAAAATCGGCAATCCACTCTCACCCTATGCAGTCACTAAACTGGTTAATGAGCACTACGCTCAGGTGTTTGCCCGTTGTTATGATTTCAACACCATAGGCCTGAGATATTTCAACATATTCGGAAGACGGCAGGATCCAAATGGGGCCTATGCCGCAGTCATCCCTAAATGGGTCGCTTCAATGATTGATCAGGAAGATCTGTTCATCAATGGTGATGGTGAGACAAGCCGGGATTTCTGTTATATCGACAATGCGGTTCAGGCAAATCTTTTAGCGGCCACAGCTACAAATCCGGATGCCTGCAATCAGGTTTATAACGTGGCCGTGGGGGATCGCACCACGCTGAATCAATTGTTCACCAAAATCAGAGAAATTCTTGCCCAGCGCTTTACCTATCTGAGCGATATCTCCCCGGTCTATCGAGATTTCCGCGCAGGTGATGTCAGGCACTCATTGGCAAATATTGATAAGGCCAGAGATCTTCTAGGCTACCAACCCACACACAATATCGATCAGGGTTTATCTGAAGCCATGTCCTGGTATGTCGAGGATCTGACCGACTAAAAAACCTGCTTTATCTCTCAGTGCTGCCACTGACAGTCATCTGGTTATCTGTTTTTGCCTGTAGGAAATGAAATCATGCGAGTACTCATCACCGGCGGCGCCGGCTTCATCGGATCAGCGTTGGCTTTGCGCCTATTGGAGCGTGGGGATGAGGTAATCAGCATCGATTGTCTGAACGACTACTATGATGTAGAGCTAAAAAAAGCACGACTGGCCCGCACCCAATCTCATCCCAACTTCACCGATCTGCGTCTTGAACTCGAAGACAGAGTAGGCATAGCCAATGTCTTTGCAGAGTATAAACCTCATAGGGTAGTCAACCTTGCTGCTCAGGCCGGTGTACGTTATTCGATTGAAAACCCGCTCGCCTATATCGATTCAAATTTAGTGGGATTTGGCCATATTCTGGAAGGCTGCCGTCAACATGATGTTGAACATCTGGTATACGCCTCAAGCAGCTCAGTCTATGGGGCTAACACCTCAATGCCTTTCTCTGTGCATGACAACGTCAACCACCCGGTCAGCCTCTATGCAGCTACGAAAAAAGCCAATGAATTGATGGCCCATACCTATAGCCACCTCTACCGCATACCCACAACCGGCCTACGCTTTTTCACCGTTTATGGCCCCTGGAGTCGCCCCGATATGGCGATGCTGAAGTTCGCCCATAAGATCATGCGTGGTGAGCCAATAGATGTATTCAACTATGGTAAACATCGACGTGACTTCACCTATATCGATGATATTGTCGAAGGCGTGATCAGAGTACTGGATCGTATACCCCAACCTAATCCGGAATGGGACTCTGACCATCCTGATTCGGCCAGTAGTACCGCACCCTATCGTCTCTACAATATTGGCAACAATAAGCCTGTTGAGCTGATGCGCTATATCGAACTACTGGAGCAGAGCCTGGGCAAAAAGGCTGAATTGAATTTGCTGCCACTGCAAGACGGTGATGTCGTCGCAACTTATGCTGATGTGACCGACCTTATTGAAGATACCGGCTATAAGCCCGACACTCAGCTGGAAGATGGCGTCAACAACTTTGCGCGCTGGTTTTTGGAATACTACAACTACTGAGCAGCCTTTTGAGGCTTGCTGATCATCGATGCATGACCCCGGATGTCGGGATGATCGTCAGGTAGAAGGTAGAGGATAAGAGAAGAAAAAAACAGGCGGGGGATGACCCTGGAGGCATTTGGGCCATCTATCCCCGCCAGACTAGCGCTTAACACGGAAACGACCAACCGTGAGCGTAGGAAGAGACTAAAGATTCTACTCGGGATCGACATTGACCTGAGTCAATAAACCACAAACTACATCAGGTTATTCGGTAACCTGTTGCCAAAATGTTGCACTACATCCCCTTCTAGTGTGGTCCTCTACATTCAACGTTCTACTCCGCGACACCGCCAAATAGTTCGAACAGTTCCGGCAGTAGTCGTCTGAACTCCAGACTCATCAGGGTAAAATGGCTATCAAATGCATCCGCTTCTGTCTCTATTTGATTATCAGCAGCCTGCTCTTGCAGTAGATCGAGGAATCTCAATCTTTTGATAGAGAGATCTGATTCAATCAGGCAGGAGATCCGTTCATCCCATTCGACAGCAAGTTTAACAACATCCTTACCCGCCTCTAAATGGGCTAAAATCTCGTCAGCCGTCAAATCCTGCCCTTTACAACGCAAGATGCTTGCTTCATCAGAGCGATCCTGAAGTTCACAGCTGTCCGAGAGAGAAAAGTTTTTGTCTTGTCCCGGACGCTTCAGCCACTCAGTCATCACATAGGTTGGCGCTGTGGCACTCTCCAGAGGTTTCACAGGCAGAGAGCCAAGTGTATCCCGTAGCAAGGTAATCAGCGCCTCTGCTTTGTTCGCACTGGATGCATCGACCAGTATCCACCCCTGTTGCTTATCGATCATGGCATATTGCCGAGTGTGGCGACTAAATGCCTGCGGTAAAAGCTGTTGAAAGATATCCTCCCGCAGTTCGGTCCTCTCCTTGCGACCTACCTTACGCCCCTCTTCCAGCTCAATTTCCGCCAGCTTCTCCTCCATGATCTCTTTGATAACCGTTGAGGGCAGCAGTTTCTCCTCCTGCCTCGCACAGATCATTTGACAACCGGCGATCTCATGCACCAGGCTATCGGCCTTTCTTCCCAGAGGGCTATCCCACCCCATGCTCATCAGATCCTGGCTACCACAGGTTTGAAAAGCCTTACCCTTCAGCTGCTCCTCCATAGCGTCCTGAGAAAGATTGAAGGGCTGCTGTAACAGATAGATCCGAAGATTCTTAAACCACATATCATTTATCCATAGGAAAATACCAAGGGGCGAATTATGTCGAACACGAGGCGACTAATCCAGAACAGCAGGTAAGAGAATCTCTCCAATCGACAAATTAGCCAGACAGTAGTGTTTCACAAACAGTTCGCCTGATCGCTTGGGTAACGAGTTAAGTTGTGGATTTTGCAAAACATTCGCGAAGAATCTAAAAGAGTATGGTGAATTTGATCCACCCAGAGTGACAATCCTAAAACAGGCTGCCCAACCAGTGATCTCTGGATCAAAAGTAGAGGCACGCATGACAAGGCTTTCAAATGACGGCATACACCTTCAATTCATTGCCACATTGCTATGCCCCGCTCCTCCAGCTCTATCAGAATCACAGCAGTGCCAATAGGCTATTCTATAGATAAAGGGTATCTTTATTGATTAAATTCTCTGTCAGAGAAACCTCTGGCAAAAGGTTTACTATATGAATATATTCCTTAGCAATACCAAGCAAGGAACGATTCGGCAATAATCGATCTATTCTGAAGATAATCATAACCTGTTACAGATTCCCTTGTATTACTGCCTGCTTCCTGTAAGGAGTGGATCATGATCACCCCAGAGCAAAATCTACTTTCAGAGAAAAGTCGTAGAGAATTGTTGGAGATTGCTGGCGCATCAATAGATTATGGCCTTACCCATCACAAATGCCTCAATCTGAAAGCAGAGGAATATACTCAAGAGTTACAAGCCAAACGGGCCAGTTTTGTTACCTTGATGATCGCCAATAAACTGAGAGGATGTATTGGCCATTTAGAAGCACAACAGGCCCTGGTGAGTGATGTGGCGGAGAACGCCTATTCAGCAGCATTCCAAGATCCCCGATTCCCGCCACTGGCAAGAAGTGAAAAAGAGAAATTGTCAATTCACATCTCAGTACTTACGCCAGCAGAGCCTATGGAATTTGAATCGGAAACTGATCTCATTTATAAAATAAGGCCAGGAAGAGATGGTTTGATCCTGATTGAAGGCGTGCGTAGAGGTACCTTCCTACCATCAGTTTGGGATCAGTTACCAGATCCTCATGACTTTTTGCACCATCTCAAAATGAAGGCAGGTTTACCCTCAGGTTACTGGTCGAATACAATGCAGGTTGAGCGTTATGAGACTGAGTCTTTTCCGAAAGAGTAGTCGACTCTTGAGAAAGTAGTCAGCGACATTGACCCACTGAGTTTTCACCACAAGTCCGACCATCGAACCAAATTGCGCTATCCAGTCGGGTTCCGCTCCAAAGCACTCCATCGATGCGACTGCCACTCAAATCAGCAAATTGTAAGTTACTATTTGTTAGATCCGCATCACGAAGATCCGCACCCTGCAGGTTCGCTCCCACAAGGAGGCTATTTTGCATCTGGGCATAACGTAGATCTGCCTGTCGGATATCTGCATAACTCAAATCGACGCCATTCAGATTGGTAGCACTGAATTTCCCCTGACGCAATACAGCACTATTCATATTTGCCCCCGCCAAACTTGCAGACCCAACATCTATGCCAAGCAGAAGACAGTTTCGCCAGTTGACTCCTGGAGCTGGAGGCTGATCACATTGGGGGGTATCGATATGCTCAGGCATTCCAATCAGCAGAGAAACAACTAACACAACCCCCATGACCAGGATTGAAATTGTCAGAGGTAGTATCGGAATCCGACCTATACGTGCCCTATCCTTCTCCCTGGTCTGCGCTCGCGCTTCCACTTTAGCCATCGCATCCTTATCACCGGAATCTGCGCGCAACTGGAGGGGAACCACACTTGGCACCTGTAGAACCTGCTGCCACACTTGTTGGTCTGAGCTGATTTGATCAGTCAAATCCAAAGCACCATCCAGCAGCAGCTGCCTGACTCGTGATGCTGTTACAGGCCCTGAAACCTGTCCCTCATGCTTTACGAACCATACTTGGGGTGAATCTTTACTTTGTTTTTCCATAGCTACACTTTAGCCTGATTCTGCAGGTTCAGGTTAGTTTAGGTAATATATTAACCCGGCGACTAAGTATGTCGTCTTCAGGGTTAATAGTATTGTTTTTAATCGTTTTATGCCTGTTTTAAAGCATCTTATAAACAGGAATACAGAGATTCATTGGTTTACCATTGAATCAAACAACATTGTCCAAGCTTGGGTATACTTTCCATAATCAATTGACCGGAAACGCTGATGCCGTTCTCGATAGCAAAAATCCTACCGCCGCTGCCCACCTCGGTAACAGCTAAATCGCTGTTAGAGACGATCCAGCCTGGACAGGTACTGCGCGGTACCGCGCTTAGTGAAACTATCAATGGCGCCATGCGATTACAAATCGGAGTGACTCAGTTGACCGCTCAAACTACCTTGAGCGTCTCTCCTGGTCAGCCTCTGCTGCTACAGGTAGAAAAAGCGGGACAACTTCCTGAGCTGCGTGTCATCACTCAACCCACACAGAAGGAATTAACCGCCTGGGCACTGAAAAACAATCTCCCCAGACAACAACCTTTACCACAGCTTTTCAAGGCTTTGGTGGAAACTCTCAGTAAACCCACGACTCAGCCCCTTCCCAAGCCAGTCAAACAAGCGGTTGCGCAGATACTGACACGTACCCTCTCCATCGATAGTTCCAATTTCAAACCAGATATGAGTAAGGCATTACAACTAAGTGGCACTCAGACAGAACTGCAGCTGATTCGACAAACCCTGCCGAATAATGATTTAAAGCTCAATCTTTTACGATTGATCGGTTTGATAAAACCCTATATTTCTCAATCTTCTGTCTCCACAGGAAGTGGACTACCAGTGCAGGGACAAGCAGCACCCAACCTGGCACCAAAGAGTTCGTTGCAGTTGCCCATGCAGAATCTGCCATTACCTTCAACACCACAACCGCCTGTTGCGCCACAAGCAGTGGAGACTGATGCTACAGTCAAGCTTTTACTCGATCTTTTTAAACACATTGATGGGGCAATTGCCAGAATACAGACCAATCAACTCAGCTCACTGCCCACAGATGACTCAACACGGCAGATCTGGCAGTTTGAACTGCCGATTCGAAATGGTGATGGATTTGATCTATTTCATATTAAAATCGCAAGAGATGGTCATCATGGAGCTACCAATTCCCAATCCGGGTGGCAATTAACGCTACATATGAATCTATCTCCCCTCGGCCCTATGCGCATACGCCTGCATCTCGTTGGTGAATCTATTTCCACAACCATCTGGTCTGAAATCCCGGAGACATCCACTATGGTTAGTCAACAGTTGGATAGATTGCGCAGTGGGCTTGAATCTGCTGGTCTGGAGGTCAAGAAACTGGAGGCGTTTCATGGTTCAGCCAGGAATGAATATGAACTACCCAATGATCATTCCCTATTAAACGAAAAGGTATGAACAAAGAAGAGAATCAATCAGCTGATGTTGCAGTAGCTCTGAAATATGATGGAGAGAATGCCCCTCGCCTTACGGCCAAGGGTCGAGGTGAAGTTGCAGACAAGATCTTAGCACTGGCTGAGGAACATAATGTTCCACTTCATGAAGATGTGGAACTCGCTGCTCTGCTTACCCAGATACCGCTTGGCGATGAAATACCCCAAGCGCTCTATCGAGCCGTTGCTGAGGTAATTGCCTTTTCCTATATGTTATCCGGGAAACGGCCGCCAGGTTATGAAGATAAGTGACAGGAGAGAAACATGAAAAGAGTTTTTTTACACTGGTCATATTCGTTTTCAGTTGCCTAATCTCTACAATTGGGGTTACAGAGGAGAAACCATCTGATCAGTCGCCGAAGTCAACTGATAAGAGCTACACGACAGAGACTCAATCCAAGCAGAAACTAAGTCGCAAGTGCGCAATCTACTCTGGCATTTGTCCGATGAACAAACGAGCAGAGGTAGGGGCTTATTGCATCTGCAATACACCTTCTGGCCCCATTCATGGTGTAGTAATCCCTTAGGGAAGCCCGCTCATGTTTCTGAGAACTCTTTTCGCAGCGTCTCCACGGTTTCAAGAGCATGTACATAAATTGTATTCAATTGTTCAACAGGAAGAATTTGAGCCGCATCACTCATCCAATCACACCTTTCCAAATCGATTGCGCACTGAAGGCCTGTTCCGAAAGGCCCGGAATGAGCACGCAATGCCTCAATCATATAGTCAGGAAGGGGCATCTCTGTCAAAAGCTCCTCCATAGGCTGATTCATCATGGCATCCAGTGTTGATAAAAGACCGACTGTATAACCGCTGTCCGGTTGGCCTTTTACGAACACCTCAGTCAATGACTTGCATAGCTCAGCCCTAACAAGACTGGTTGTAATCAGTTCTGGTGATGCCCCATCAAAACCAGCCATCAAAAACAGAGTGCTCCACGCCCGCAAGCGGTTTAGCCCGACTAAAACAACCGCTTCACGAATTGAGTTTACCTTTCTAGGTAAGTTGCGTGCTGCCGAGTTCACAACCCGAAGGACTTTAAAACTTAGATTTGAATCATGCTCAATCAGTGCAGCTATCTCATCTATTTCCGCCTTGGGATCATTGATTTTGGTTATTGCCTTGAGTAGTACACTCTTGTTACTTGGACTTCGGGTAGTTTTGATTGTTTGGGGTTTGGCAAAAAAATAGCCTTGGAACAGATCAAAGCCCAATCGTTTGGCTGTCTCGAACTGCTCACGATTCTCCACTTTCTCTGCAAGCAGTTTCAGGCCAAGAGCGTGTAATTGTTTAATCTCTTCTTGATAATCATCAAGATCCAAATCGAGAATATCGACTTTTATGAAAGAACAACTGCTAAGTAGCGGATCCCAACGAGACTCGAATCGATAGTCATCCAATGCAATGGTATAACCATCTTCATGAAGTTTACGTACGCCGGCAATAACTTCCGGAGTTAACTCAAAATCTTCCAATACTTCTACTACTATCCTTGAGTTGTCGACTGGTAAATCAGGAAGATCTGTGAAGAATCGTTGGGTCATATTGATAAAGACCCGATGATCACCCACCAGCCGTTGTAGACCGAATTCGAGAAAGCTATTCAGTACGGTTCGTGCAGATGCCTCATCGCCATCAAACTTTTGTTGATCATCAACTGTTCGATAGAGCAACTCATATCCATAGACATTTAACTGCGCGTCCAGTATGGGCTGACGGCCTATCTGCACGATCTGTGGCGGTAGTTGTGGATCAGTTCCGGTCGATACTTCACACATGATTCACATCATACACAAGAAGTATTTTCTAAAACCAGATTTCAACAAAATTTACAATAATCGTCTCGATTAACTACAAAAAAACAGATTTTATAACCACTTTTTTGAAGAGGATAAATCAGATACCCATTCAAATGGTTAAGAATGCGATTCATTACTTGGGGCCTTTTAACACTAATCGAAACTAGAATTTTGGTAAGGATTTATAGCGACTCATCTCTGCTCAAGACTGTTATTTATTTCTCTGATTATGATCGTCGTTCTCTTTCTGCTCTCGGCGATCAGCAACCTTTTTTTCCTGGTCACGATAACGGCCTAATACTTTGTTCAATGCCTCTGTGCGGCTGTGTTTCTGTTTCCAATTGTCTTTGTGACTATTGTGATCAACCATGCTGCTTGCAACAACTTGTTGCTGCTGAGTGATGGCCTCATCTAATTTTGCAAGAAAGGTTCTGTATTCCTGCAGTTGAGTCGCTGTCATACCCTCGCTGGCAATCTGTTGAAATCTATCAAGGTATTCCTGATGATATTGCTTCAGCTGCTTAAGTTTTGCCTCTTCCAATTCAAGATTTTTGCGTGCTTGACCCATACTACGAGCCGCATTCTGCTCTTTTGAGCGTGCGAATCGCTGTACAGGTTTAAGTCGCTTTGTGGGTGACATAGTTATCTACCGGGTTATTGTTCAAGAGGGTTCGGCAGACTAAGTCCAGCCGGCATATCAGATTCAAGTTCAGGCTCAGCAGGAAACAGGGTTTCGAGATCTCGAAGACTCTGAGCCAAGGCCACCGGTGTATACATATCCTGTCGCAGAAACTCATTAAGTGCAGGCATCGCCGATATAGCAACATCTATCTGTTCATCACTCCCTGGTTCGTAGGCGCCAACGCTTATTAGGTCGCGATTCTGCTGATATAGAGAGTATAGATGCTTAAATGAACGGGCGGCGTCCTGATGGCTATAGTTGGTGATGTCGTTCATCGCACGGCTGATGGAGGCCTCAATATCGATAGCAGGATAGTGTCCAGCTTCTGCCAGTTGTCTCGACAAGACAATATGCCCATCGAGAATT
Source organism: Candidatus Thiodiazotropha sp. 6PLUC1 (assembly GCA_040506705.1). Classification (GTDB taxonomy): domain Bacteria; phylum Pseudomonadota; class Gammaproteobacteria; order Chromatiales; family Chromatiaceae; genus Thiodiazotropha. The sequence goes on along the minus strand of JBEVWG010000055.1, from coordinate 56,670 downwards.
GCCCGTGCGGCATCGGCAATGGGGTCATTCTGGTCATCACCCTCAGTCAATACCGTGTAAAAGGCGGTGATTGAGCCTCCGCCTTTATCCCCATTACCTGCTCTCTCAACCAGTTGTGGTAACTTGGCAAATACAGAGGGTGGATATCCTTTGGTTGCCGGCGGCTCATGTATCGCCAATGCAATTTCCCGTTGGGCTTGAGCAAACCTGGTCAAAGAGTCCATCAACAGCAGCACATGTTTGCCCTGCTCACGAAAGCTCTCAGCTATACTCGTGGCCAGCATTGCGCCATGCATCCGTCTTAATGGTGGATTATCCGCTGGTACTGCAACCACGACAGCACGTTTCAGGCCCTCCTTGCCGAGAATGTTCTCTACAAACTCTTTAACCTCACGACCACGTTCACCAATCAATCCAACAACAGTGACATCTGCATTGGTGTAGCGCGTCATCATGCCAAGCAGCACACTCTTACCCACGCCTGATCCAGCGAACAATCCCAGTCTCTGTCCTCGCCCCACACTCAATAAGGCATTGATTGCTCTGACGCCAACATCCAAGGGTTCTCGTATAGGTGTACGGGCAAGGGGGTTGAAACTGGTTCCGGTCAGTGGACGTCGCTCATCGGTGTGTAGCGGACCAAGACTATCCAGTGGCTTTCCTGCGCCATCGATCACCCTGCCAAGCAGATGCTCCCCGACTACAGCTTCACAAACACGTCCTGTCGGGATAACTCGCGCCCCCTGTTCCAGGCCATGGATATCGCCCGTTGGCATCAGATAGAGGCTGTCCTCACCAAAACCAACCACTTCAGATTCTATATGTGTGCCATTACTGCTCACTACATCACATTGACCACCAATCACTGCACGGCAACCAATGGCCTCCAGGGTCAAACCGACCATTCGGGTCAACCTGCCCTCGACCACCAGGCCCCGGTCATCACCCAGGCGATCCTGATAACGGCGTAAGCGCTCTGCCCATAAATTTTGCCGCTCCTCACCGAGTAATTCCATCGCCCTGATCCTCTTCCATCTGCTCATCAATGGCTCGTGCACCAGCCAATAACGGTGCAATCAGGCTGGCCAGCCGGGACTCAAGGGTAGCATCGACCTGTGAGGTATCGGTGACCACTCTGCACCCTCCCCGGTTTATTACTGGATCTTCGATCAAATCCCAGCCAACTTCCGCATCTCCTAATGCATAGACTTCCCGGATCAACTCAGCATCTTCAGGATGGAGCAGGAGACGTACATTCCGAGATGAGACAGGTAGTACAGAGAGCGCTTCACGCACCACGCCTACTATCAGATTAGGGTCGCTTTTAACCTCACGCCGAACTAGCTGTTTAACAATAGCGATAACCAATGCTAACAGCTCTTTCTCGACTTGGTTATCGAGGTTGCGCAAGGGTCGGACAAAAGTTTCAAGCAATCGATCGAGCTGGCTGGTGTAGTGGTGCAAATCCTGGCGGGCCTGATTCAAGCCCTCTTTATGACCAAACTCAAACCCCTCCTGTTTGCCCTTTTCGAAACCCTCCTCATAGGCCTGTTGCTGTATCGCTTCAAGCTGCTGGGCTGTAGGCGGTGCACCGGGTGGATGTATCGTGCCTCTGCTTTGGCTTTTCTTGCCATCACCCATTTCAGGAGGTAACCACTGCCTGATATCGATTGATCCTTCATCGTCGTATTTAGACGAACTCATCACCACCGCCTCCAAGCATGATTTCACCGGCGTCCGCCAGACGGCGGGCTACTTGGAGAATCTCCTTCTGAGATGCCTCCACATCACTCAGTTTAGCTGGTGCTGCAGCTTCCAGGTCATCTTTGAGCATTTCAGCTGCACGCTTGGACATATTCTTGAAGATCTTCTCTTTGAGTGCTTCATCGGCACCACGCAACGCCAACAGAAGCTGTTCAGTACTGACTTCTCGTAGCAAGGCTTGAATACCCCGGTCATCAACATCGATGAGGTTTTCGAAGACGAACATGTTGTCCTGAAGCTCTTGGCCCAGATCAGAATCGACCTCAGTTATCTCTTCCATCAGTTTACTCTCAACCGCACCATCCAACATGTTGAGGATTTCAGCAGCAGCTTTGACGCCACCAAGGTTGGAAGACTTTACATTCGATGCTCCTGAGAACTGTTTTTCGAGTATCTCGTCGAGCTCCTGAAGGGCAACGGGCTGTATGCCATCCAGAGTTGCAATTCGCATCATGACATCGGTACGAACTCTATCTGCAAATTGACTCACCACCTGTGCTGCCTGATCCGGCTCAAGGAAAGAGAGTACAATGGCAATAATCTGGGGATGTTCCAGGCGAATCAATTCAGCAATGCCACGAGGGTCCATCCATTTAAGCTGTTCCAATCCCTTACTGTTACGGCCCAATAATATTCGGTCGATCACGCCGCCAGCCTTATCTTCACCTAAGGCATTGGTCAACATATTACGGATGTATTCATCCGAGCCCAGACCCAAAGCGGTCTCCTGCTCTAATGTTGAGACAAACTGATGCATTACGGCTTCCATCTGATCAGTGCTGACTCCTGTCAGAGAGGCCATTGCTAAACCGACATCCTGAACCTCTTTAGGCCCCATATGGCGTAAGATTTCTGCTGCATCCTTTTCACCAAGCGCCAACAAAAGAATTGCTGAGCGTTGCAGACCATTGATGTTACCCACTTCTGCCTGCTTCTCAGGTGAAGCCTGACTCATCGCTGTATTGGCAGTTTGATTATTGGCCATCTTCTGAAATCCACTTTTTAACTACCTGAGCCACGCGTTTGGGATCATCCTGAATCATATTCCGCGCTGCATCTAATGTTTTTTCATAACTTTGGGGGCCTGGAAGCTGAAGAGAAGAGTCATCTTCCGACAACATACCCATCTCACCCCCCTCAACAGCCATGTTTGCCATACCGCCCTCTCCTGCTACTGCTCCGGCTGTCGCCATAGACTGAGTCATCTGGGTGGTAGCCACTTGCCTGGTTAACCTTGTCATAGTTGGCTTCAATACGCCAAAAACCAAAAGCAGGAAGAGCAGAGCACCACCAACCTGACGAACCAGATCCCAGAACCAGCTCTCCTCCCACATTGGGGCTACAGGTAGCGGTTCAATCGGCTGAGGCACAAAAAAAGCCTCATTGATCACTTGTACTCGATCACCACGCTGTATATCGAAACCTACAGCCTCTTTGACCAGGTTAGACAACCGGGTGATCTCTTCAGCAGTTCGCTCAACCGGGACAACCCCACCATCTTCACCGGCCTGATAGCGGTCGTTGACTACCACGGCTACCGAAAGCCGACGTAACCGGCTGCTGGGCAGGCGGGTATGACTGATCGTCTTATCCAGTTCGAAATTGCGCGTGGCTCGTTTACTGCTATTAACCGGAGTGCCGCCCTCCTCGCCCTCAGCCCCACCTGTCGCCACTTGAGGCGCATTTGCTGCTGCAGGAGGCTGATTGGTTAAGGCCCCGGGCACCCCTTGTATATCACTCAGTACCGATTGCTGTTCATTAATCTGTTCAGAACGAAGTGCGTTCACATCAGGATTATAGTATTCCTGAGTCTGTTCGACATAAGTGAAATCCATATCAGCAGTCACTTCAGCTCGAAGATTGTCTCGCCCTACCATTGGCGAAAGAATATCTTCAATACGTTGCTTATAGTGCTCCTCAAGCTCCCGTGTATACTCAAATTGTCGTGAAGTCAGTTGCATTTCCCGAGTATCTTTCTTGCTACTCAGCAGCCGGCCTTTCTGGTCTACAACAGTCACATGAGAGACGTCCAGTTCAGGCACGCTTGAGGCGACAAGGTGAGTAATCGCCTCCACCTGCCCCTTTTCCAGTGATCGTCCCGGATAGAGCTTGATCACTACTGAAGCACTGGGAAACTTTCTTTTACGAATAAAAACAGACTGTTTTGGCGTTGCAAGATGAACCCTGGCGCTATCAACATTCGCCATCGTCATGATTGAGCGAGCCAACTCGCCTTCGATCGCTCGCTGATAACGAGCGGTTTGAACCAGCCTGCTGGTGGAAAATCCTGTATCTTCCTGCATCAGCTCGAAACCAGTAGAGCCAGACTGCGGCAAACCCTGGCCGGCAAGTTTCATCCGCGCCTCTTGTAGACTGGAACTGGGCACCATAACAATGCCGTTGGCTTGGTCAATCTCATACTTGATGCCAGCCTGCTGCAGCGCTTGAGCAATCTCCATCGCATCTTTACTGGGTAAATTTCCGAACAGTGGACTGTAGCTTGGCTTCTGTGTCCAAAGCACAACCGCCACACCCAAGGCGACGCTTGCCGCAATGCCAACCATGACAGCAATTTGTCTAACAATGGGATTATCTTGTAAACGAGACCCAGCTTGGAGTTCGTTATTTGTATGTTCGGATGTTACAGTTGCCATTTTTAGCCTTCTTATTCAATCAGTTAGATTGGCATATTCATCACGTCTTTATACGCTTCGACCAATTTGTTCCGTACCTGAACCATGGCTTCAAAGGAGAGACTCGATTTTTGAGCAGCTATCATCACCTGTGCCAAATCCATCTCCCCCTGGCCACTATCAAAGGCAGTACGCAAAGCACTCGCTTCCTGCTGTATGGAATTGACATGATCAATCGACTGCTTGAGCAGCGCGGAAAAGTCAGCGCCCGAACTCTTAGGAGACTCCTGAGCATTATCCGCAGCTTGTGACGACATCACTCGCATCTGAGCAAGTACTTGTTCAATGTTCATGTTGTTATTCATAACCTATGCTCCGTTATGTCACTGTTTATATGATCTATGCAGAAATCACACCAGCTCACCCTGGTATGGCTACACCGGCATCCCGCATACGAGCGATCTTGTAACGCAGGGTACGTTCACTGATACCTAACCTGCTGGCGACATGTTTTCGGCTTACACCACCCTTCCCCAAGGCATCGAGAATCATCTGTTCCTCGACAGATCTCAAATCTTCAGGAAGCTTGCCAACGTTCGATGCTACTACTGTCTCTTCCGGTTTAGAGTTTGATGAAGTTGATTCAAAGCAGAGATCTGCCACATCAATCATGCCACTGCTATTGAGAATCAGCGCCCGCTGCATGAGATTGTCCAGCTCCCTAACGTTGCCTGGCCAAGCGTGCTCAAGTAACTGTTGTTCAGCTGCATCGGTAAATTTTGGAAGCGTCTGACCAGAGCGCAAACTGTGTTGCAGCAGGTGATGTGCAAGTGGCAGGATATCCCGCTGACGCTCACGCAGTGGCGGCAGAGTCAGGGGAAATACATTGAGACGATAATAGAGGTCTTCACGAAAACGTCCTGCAGAAACCTCTTCACGAAGCTTGCGATTGGTGGTCGCCAATACGCGCACATCCAATTCTATCAACTTGCGTCCACCAAGACGCTCCAACTCCTTTTCCTGTAAGACCCGAAGTAGCTTGGCCTGCAAAGCGAGACTCATTTCTGAGATTTCGTCTAACAGCAGTGTTCCCCCCTGCGCCTGTTCGAACTTACCTGCAGTAGCCTGATAGGCACCGGTAAAGGCCCCTTTCTCATAGCCGAAAAGAACGGCCTCAAGCATATTTTCAGGAATTGCTGCACAGTTGATGGCGATGAATGGACCACTGTTACGGGGAGAATGTTGATGAATATATCGTGCGAACACCTCCTTACCCGTACCACTCTCCCCATTCAGCAATACCGTTGCTTCACTCAACGCAACTCTGCGAGCCAATTCCAGAACTTCATGACTGCGAACATCTTCTACCACAGGTCCGCCACTGGAGGGTTCAATAACAGGCTGGATGTTTGCAGCAACCTTACTGACCAGAACTTCTGCTTCAAAAGGTTTCACCAGATAATCAACAGCACCGTCATGCATTGCCATTACTGCCTTTTCAATGCTGCCATATGCAGTCATCAGTAATACCGGTAGTTCAGGATAAGCGTGCCTTATTTCACGTAGTAATGTGTGGCCATCCATGGGTTGCATCTGCACATCACTGACAATCATACCGATGGACTCACGCTGTAAAATCTCGAGGGCTGATCGTCCCCCCTCAGCTGTACACACTGGATAACCAGAGAGCTCAAGGGTGTCACTAAGCGCTTCCCGCAGATCGGGATCATCTTCAACTATCAGCACCGTCGCTTGACTCATGACAGGCTCCTTCTTTGTTCAACGCCAACTGTCGTTTGTTGATTGGTAAACAGAGGCGTTGATATCTGTTCTGAACTATCCGCTGCACTGGGAAATCGCATTTGAAACAGGGCGCCACCTGAGTTTGAATGAGTGGCTATGATCTCGCCCCCATGGTTGAGTACGAGATTCTGTACAACCGCCAACCCCAGTCCGGTGCCACCACTACGTGTAGTGAAAAAAGGATCGAAAATACGTGCTAACAATTCATCCTCAATACCCAGGCCGTTGTCAGCAATTTCAAGTTCGATCTCATCACCCAGTTTGAGGGTTATCTGCACAAGCTTCGCCCCTTGCTGAATCGCGTTTTCCAATAAATTACCCAACAAGCCCAGCAGGGCATCTTCACGTCCCAGCATGATTGCACGGCCATGACTCTGATCATCAATTTCGAGAGTAACGCCAGAGTTGTTTAATTCCTGATCCACAGTTGACGAAAAAGTCTGCAGTAGATGACTCACCAATATTTGGGACTCACCGGCATCTTCACCTCGTGCAAACATCAGGATGTCGTGAATTTGACGCTCCATATGTTGCAAACGATCTCGTAACTTTGCAGTAAATTGCTGGCGTTTGTGTGGGTTTAAATCTTCATTTGCAAGATGGGAGACATAGAGGAGCGCGCTGCTCAGCGGCGTGCGCATCTGGTGAGCAAGTTGCGCTGACATTTCACCCATGGCGGTCAAACGCTCCCGTCGATTGAGTCGCTCCTGTAGCTTCCTTGTCTCCGTAATATCAACCAGAACCAGGATATGGCCAGGTGCCTGCTCCAAACGACTGGATGAGAGTGTCAATAAATGGCCATTAAGCAACTTCAGCTCATTACCCTTGATCACACCCCCAAGTGCCCGTTGACGAACTATCTCAGACCACTGATCCAGAGGTTTTATCCTGCCTAAAAGCCTCTCTGCTGCCGGATTATATTCACGAACACGCTCCTCACCATCAAGAACAATAACAGCTGCAGGCAGTGTCTCGAGTAACCGCTCCAAACGGTCGGCCAGACGCTCTTTCTCGGCCAACTGAACCATACGTTCACTTCTGGCTGCAGCCAGTTCCTGACTGAGTTCCAACACTTGGGATTGAAGCTGCTGATAGGATCCAGTCAGCTCTTCAGAGAGTTGATTAAATAGATTGAAGGCCGCCTCAAGGGCGTGTTGTCGATCAGCAAGTGATGTTTTCGGTGACACGTCATTAGCCTCATTCGTCAGTCTTCATTCCTCACTGACGATGTTTGCAAAATACGTGCCTAAATTATTTATCCTTTACTATCAACTGGTTACTGTTCTTGTATATGGACAACGTCAAATTCCCGTCGACTCTGTTTGACGCTGCAGACCATATTTACGTAATTTTTCCACCAGTGTGGTTCGTCGCATATGCAGTCGTTTTGCAGCATGAGCGACAATTCCATCGGACTCCTCAAGAGCCTGCTGGATCAAGCTCTGCTCCAAAGAGTTAAGATGTGCCTTCAGATCAATGCCATCATTAGGCAGTCGTGGTGCATTCAATGTGGTTCCCGGTTCATCACCCTGGAGAGTAACTTGTGGTAACTGGGTGGTGTCCATCAAGTCAACCGCAGGTCGAAACTTCTCAGGAAGCTCACCCACATCAACGACACCATAGGGATAGAGAATAGCCAAACGTTCTATCAGGTTAGCAAGCTCTCTGACATTACCCGGCCATCGGTAATGACTCAAGGCAGCGACAGCCGCTGGTGTAAGCCTGACTGAACCACGCTTTTCGTTTTCAATCCGATGGATCAGGTCATTCACCAAGACAGGAATATCCTCCACCCGTTCTCTGAGTGGTGGCATTTCAATCGGAAATACATTCAGGCGATAGTAGAGGTCTTCACGAAAATCCCCTGTTTTTATAGCTGCTTCCAAGTTTCGGTGGGTTGCGGCGATGATGCGTACATTACAGGGAATAGTCTTATTGCTGCCAACACGTTCAAAAGTCCGCTCCTGCAGGACTCTGAGGAGCTTCACCTGCATCGGCATGCTCATATCACCGATTTCATCGAGAAAAAGGGTGCCGCCCTCTGCCATTTCGAATCGCCCTTGCCGAGCGCTGATTGCACCGGTAAACGCACCTTTTTCGTGCCCGAACAGCTCGCTCTCTAAAAGATCTCCTGGAATGGCGCCACAATTTACCGGGACAAAAGGCTTACCTCTTCGTACAGAGTGAAAATGGAGTTTACGTGCCACCACTTCCTTACCTGTGCCTGACTCGCCAAGAATAAGCACAGTCGCCTCGGAGTCAGCGACCTGTTCAATCATCTTATTGACCTGTCGCGTTGCTCTGCTGCTGCCTGATAAACTTCGAAACAGCTCAACTGGTCGGCTGTTTCCACCCTCAGGATTCTTTAACTCTTGAAAGACCTGGGCTTTATGGGCCAGTGTCATGAGGTCGTCATAGAGCGTAGGCAGTTTAAAATTACCTATGACATTATCGAATCCTTCAAATGATTCAGGACTCCCCTGCTGCTGATCGTAAATTTGAAAAACAGGAAGGCTGGGGTGACTCTCAGAGAGACCCTTAACAATCGTCAACCGTTCATTGCGACTTAGCCCAATCCCCAACATTACCGCCACACAGGTGGCCCCGCCTTGATTACTGGTATCAAGCAGAGAAAGATCATTGATTACCACAACCTCTCCTTCGACAAAACTCAGGATATGTTGCAGATAATTTTGACGCTCCGCGTCTTGATCAAAAAGGTAAATACAGAGATTAGGAAACACTGAACCGTCTTTGTCAGAACTATGCCCCATTCAACAGGCCCTATTGCGGTATGAATTCCGTAGGAATGGTGCGAAGTTAAGCAGCATTTTTGTAAAATGTCAAAATTACGACGATCCAAGATTTTAATTAAACATTCGCAAATAACATATTGTTATTCAATAAGGTTAGCAGATAATCGCCCAAGCATCGGTTTGGTTGATTCGTAATCGTTTAATTCCTTGGCTGACGTTTATAAAGTGACATTTATAGTGTTTTACTAATAAAACTAGATATATACTTGGGTTTATACAGGTTGTATCTAAAAAAAGCTCCATGCCAAAACTGACACTCTCATTCAAAGGTCGAGTTATCGACGTTTTTCATTTACAGCCCGGATCGACAGATATTGGTCGGGATTCGGACTGTGCCGTTGCTATTGATAGTCTGGCTATCGCCCCACTTCAGGCCACGATTATTGATGATGGCAGCGACTATCGACTAAAAGCTCGTGATGATGACTTCCCTGTGCTTGTGAATCATGAACAGACAGAGGAGATCAATCTACATCATGGTGATGTCATACAAATAGGCAAGCATACCCTGGCATTTGCTGAAGATGTCATGGAGCTAGGTGCCGATCTAAGCCAATCTCCAGCAACAGAATCAGCTGAGCCGGAAAACGAAGAGCCTGAGGAAGCGGATGATACCCCTTCGTCAGGAGTCTTACAGATCGTCAATGGCGACAATTTTGGCCGCATTATACCGTTAAAGCGCAATATGACCCGTATCGGTCACACTGGAGGCGACTGTGCCATGATTGCCCGTCGGGAAGAAGGCTACTATATCACCTTCCTGGAAGGCCCTAATCCGCCAACGATAAACCAGCAACCGATTGCCGATAAGGGTCAATTGCTCAACGACGGGGATTTGATCGAGGTTGGGGGAACACAAATGCAGTTTCACACATAACCTGAATCGCCATGAGCAATATTGAAACTAAAGAACGCCGACGCTTCCATAGAATCATTTTCGATGCACCTGCAACCATTGAAGCAAGCAGTGGCAACTACAAAACCACACTACTCGACATCTCATTAAAAGGGGCGCTGGTTAATATCCCGGAAGAATGGCAGCCTCAGGTGGATGATGAAGTCACATTGAAGATCATGCTTGATGATGGTGAGAGTATCTCGATGCTGACCACCTGTGCACATGTGGAAGATGGACAGCTTGGCCTGCTTTGTAAAGAGATTGATATGATCAGTATCTCTCTGCTGCGACGCCTTGTTGAGTTAAATATCAGCGACGACATTCTACTGCAGCGCGATCTCGAAGCTTTAGGTTAGGAACTGTTGCAACGGCTCTTAAAAGCCTAAAGAATCTCTAGTGTGGTGCGTCATACTAGTAAGCAATCTCCAATACCTCAGCAAGGGTTTCCACAGGAATCACTTCCAGTCCTTCAATCTGCTGCTTTGGGGTGTTCGCCTTAGGCACTACGGCTCGTTTGAAACCATGTTTTGAAGCCTCACGCAGCCTTTCCGGGCCATTCGGAACCGGCCTGATCTCCCCAGTCAAGCCCAGTTCACCAAAAACCACCAGCCCATGATCCAGAGGACGATTACGAAAACTTGAGAGTGCTGCCATTAATACAGCCAAATCCGATGCAGTTTCAGTTATCCGCACCCCCCCCACCACATTCACATAGACATCCTGATCAAACATAGCGATGCCACCATGGCGATGCAGAACCGCTAGCAGCATTGAGAGTCTATTCTGCTCCAGGCCCAGCGTAATCCGCCTCGGGTTGGCCAATGGACTCTCATCCACCAGTGCCTGAACCTCTACAAGTAGCGGGCGAGTACCCTCTCGGGTCACCAGGATCACACTACCCGGCACCTTCTCTGCCTGTCGTGACAGAAAAATGGCGGAGGGATTACTGACCTCTTTGAGCCCTTTATCCGTCATTGCGAACATACCGAGCTCATTCACTGCACCAAATCGATTCTTGATAGTACGTATCAGACGAAACTGACTGCCAGCCTCCCCTTCAAAATAGAGCACAGTATCAACCATGTGTTCCAGAACCCTGGGACCAGCAAGATTTCCCTCCTTGGTAACATGCCCAACCAGAAACAGTGCAGTGCCACTGCGTTTGGCAAAATGAACCAGCTGTGCGGTAGCCTCTCGTACTTGGGAGACTGAACCTGGCGCTGATTGCAGGAGTTCGGTATACATGGTCTGAATCGAATCCAGCACCATTACCTGTGGCGATTCCCGTTCCGCTATGGCAATAATCCTTTCCACACAGGTTTCCGGCAACAGTTTTAATTTATCCACCACCAGACCCAAGCGAGTCGCTCGCATTGAGATCTGCCTGGGCGACTCCTCACCGGAGACATAGAGGGAACGCAATCCGCTAGATAGTCTAGCCAGGGTTTGAATCAGCAAGGTCGATTTACCGATCCCAGGATCTCCACCGATCAGAACAACTGAACCTTCTACCAGACCTCCACCGAGTACTCTGTCGAGTTCTGAACTGTCAGTAGTGGTTCGGGCTTCACGCTCAATTCCAACATCGGTAAGCGCAAGCACCTGTTGTCCACCGGTTCCGGCATAACCGGCATACCGACCTTGGCTGGCCTTAGATACCGACAGACTCTCTTCCAATGAATTCCAGGAGTGACACTCGGAGCACTGTCCTGACCATTTAGGAAAACTGGCACCACAATCGCGGCAAACATAGTTCGTTTTTGCAGCTTTTTTACTCCCTTGAGCCATTATTTCTTCACTTCTCCAAGATTGAGGTCTACAAACGAGACTCTCTGCTTAACGCCACACAACAGTTCATAAGCGATTGTTTCCGCTTTATGGGCAATCTCATCCACCGGCAGACCCTTACCCCAAAGAATTACTTCATCTCCTATCTCTATTTCAGGCAGCTTTCTTGCGTCCACACTAATCATATCCATCGACACACGACCAACTAGTGGCAGGCGAATCCCATTCACAAGTACGGGTGTACCGGATGGGGCGTGACGAGGGTAACCATCACCATAACCGACAGCAACAACAGCCACCGGCATCGCTTCGGGACAGATATAGCTACCACCATAACCGATTGGTTCACCTGCCTGGCAAGTTTTAACTGCTATTACCTGGCTGCACAGGGTCATCACCGGACGTAAACCATGTTCTGCGGCTGTGGCGTTGGTAAAGGGTGAAGCGCCATACAGCATGATACCGGGACGAACCCAGTCAGCATGGCTCGCTGGTGAGCCCAGAATAGCCGCAGAATTGGCTATCGAAGTAGCCTTGAAGGGTGTTGAATCGATACTGAAAAGACGCTCACACTGTATTGCTGTCAGAGGATCATCAGGATCATCCGCATTGGCTAAATGTGTCATCAGGTTGATTTGATCAACTACAGAGTGATCTTTTAGCTGACGGGCTATCTGTGGGATTTCAGTGGCTTCGAAACCAAGCCTGTGCATGCCTGTATCAACCTTCAACCAGACATTCAACAACCCCGATTCTGATCGGCTGCTGGGTAGTTCAGCCAACTGCTGCCGATGATGCAGAACCACTTCGATATCGGCATCGATAGCCTGTTCAAAATCTCTGCGGGTAGCGCAGGCAGAGAGAACCAGCAGTGGATTCTCAATACCGTTTTTTCTTAGAAAAAGCGCCTCATCGAGCCGCGCGATGGCAAATCCGTCCGCTTCCCTGAGGCATTTAGCGACCCGTAGCAGACCATGCCCATAGCCGTCTGCTTTGATCACTGCCCAAACGCTACTACCCTCCGCGGCTTGACGAGCCTGCTTTAAATTGTGACGCAGAGCGGCATGGTCAATTAAAGCCCGCGGAGCAACCCCCATCAATAGCCCTCATCGCTGTAGATATCTTCCGTATAATTCTCAAATTTGGTGTATTTACCAAGGAAAGTCAGGCGGGTGGTACCAATCGGGCCATTACGTTGCTTACCGATAATGATCTCAGCTATACCCTTATCGGGACTATCTTCGTTATAGACTTCATCACGATAGATGAACACGATTAAATCCGCATCCTGCTCAATCGCGCCCGATTCACGCAGATCCGACATAATCGGTCGTTTGTTGGTGCGCTGCTCAAGGCTGCGGTTAAGCTGAGAGAGTGCAATCACAGGAACATCCAGCTCTTTCGCCAGAGCCTTCAACGACCTGGATATTGCAGAGATCTCATTAGTACGGTTATCCCCTTCCCCTGGCGCCTGCATCAATTGCAGGTAGTCGATAACTATCAAACCCAAATCGTCATGCTCACGTTTCAATCGTCGGGCACGGGCACGGACCTCTGTTGGTGAGAGGGCCGGTGTATCATCGATATAGAGTTTGGTTTCCGCCAGCATACTCACAGCTGAAGAGAGTCTGGGCCACTCCTCATCCTCCAGCTTACCGGTACGAACTCTCAACTGGTCAATACGTCCCAGTGAGGACATCATACGCATTGCCAAGGAGTCACCAGGCATCTCCATGCTGTAGACTGCAACAGCTTTACCCGCTTTTATAGCGACATTCTCAGCTATGTTCATTGCAAAGGTGGTTTTACCCATAGATGGGCGCCCTGCAACGATAATCAGATCTGCATGTTGCAACCCCGAAGTCATCTGATCAAAATCTGAGAAGCCGGTACTGATACCTGTAATCGGTTCATCCTGCTGAAACAGGGTCTCTATGCGGTCGACTGCCTGGGTCAGCAGGGATCTGATTGGTGTAAACCCACCCTTTCCTTTGCTGGTCTGTTCGGCAATCTCGAATACTTTACGTTCAGCTACATCGAGTAACTCCTCAGCCTTGCGTCCCTGGGGATGAAACGCACTGTCGGTAATATCTGTACCTACAGAGATCAGCTGTCTCATGACAGAATATTCACGCACGATACCGGCATAGGATTTGATATTTGCCGCGCTGGGTGTCTCTTCTGCCAGTCTAACCAGGTAAGGCAGACCACCACCATCCTCAAGCGATTCCTTGCGTTCAAGATGTTCCGCAAGGGTCACTACATCGAAAGGTTGACTATCCTCAGCCTGTGCAGCGATCGCATTGAAGATCAATCTGTGCTCTTTCCGATAGAAGTCACTCTCAACAACCAAATCGGCGACTTTGTCCCAGCTGGCATTATCCAGCATCAAACCGCCGATCACCGACTGTTCTGCCTGATTTGAGTGCGGAGGCACTTTGATGGCACGCTGTTCAATTTCTGGATAGGCAGCTATCTCTTCAGGATAGGCGGGATCTGACATCGGAGCTCGTTTGTAGTTGAGATGAATCGGATTGTGCGTAGTGCTTGGTAAGCATACGGTATTGGGCGAAACGAGAAAAGGAGAGAGGTACTATTTTGAATACAGATCCGAACTGTCAGTGGCTTCAACCACCACACTGCGATTGTGTAGATAATTACAGGCTCTGAAGCAACAGAACAGTTGGCTGAAAAGCTAATCCAACTCCTCGGAAACGGTAAAACCGGAAGATGAATTTGCCTTGGCAGAGACCTGATTAACTCAGGATCAAGCGCATGGTGAGATGAAAGGCTTCGGATCAAGGCAAAAAAACTTACGCAATAGCATGCTATTACGAAGTTTTTTTAACACAGAGCCGAAACCTTTCAGCCAAAATGCACCAATTCATGAATTGATCAGGTGCACCCCAGTGCTGATTTAAGCCTCTGGGACAATACTCAGCTTGATGCTGGTATTTACATCCGCATGCAGGTGCAGCTCGACTTCGTACTCACCGGCAACGCGGAATGGTCCGTTTGGCAGCATTACCTCTTTCTTTTCCAGCGCTTCGCCAGCAGCTACAACTGCTTTGGCGATATCGGAGGTACCGATAGAACCGAAAAGACGACCTTCATCACCTGCCTTACAGGTAATAGAGATATCCATCCCATCCAGCTTGGCTTTACGGGCCTCAGCAGCCTGCAATTTTTCACTGGCCTCTTTCTCGAGCTCTGCACGACGCTGTTCAAACACCTTCAGATTCGCATCAGTAGCCGGGATGGCCTTACCTGCAGGAATCAGAAAGTTACGGCCGTAACCACTCTTGACGTTTACCTTTTCACCCAGATCACCCAGGTTGTCCACTTTTTGCAATAGAATAATTTCCATTGTAATCACCCCTAATTAGGTCAAATCGTTTGCTTGCAGCAAAACCGGTTTCAGCGGTTTGTTGCAACGACTTCTCACCCGCCAGATTTAGATTTAAAGCGGGATCGAAAATCAATCCAAATATCCAGCAAACCGATACTGATCAGAACCAGTACCATTTGCGGCAGAAAAATAATCAGCATCAAGTAGGTCAATACCAACCAGAGCTGGGCTGATTTAGTGCCCTTTATCAAGCCATGTACAACCACCATGCCTTGAAGAAATACCAATCCCAGGATCACTGCTCCCAGGCAGCCGATAAAGGCCGGATACGCATTCTCTGGCAGTAGACCCAACAGCAAGGCTGCTGCGCCCGCTACCCCGACCAACCGATGCAGTCGCATCTGTTGGAACTCCGTGGAAAATCCCCCCGGATTGTAGAGAATCGCCTGCCACCATCGCGCAACATACAGGCTAAGCAGTAGTTGCAGTAGAAAGCCTACTGCGACCAGGCCACACATCATCTGCGACAACTGATCCAGAACCTGAACGCTTTGAGCCTGATCGAACAATCCTGCTTCAATAAAGCGTTGAGCCATAGGTTCCAGATACTCTCGCCAGAAAGTGACTGGATCTCCCAGACTGATGTACTGCATCAGTATGGCCAGTATGCCGAATGCCAATCCCGCCTGGGTCGTAAATGCCAAAGAGCGGGAGTTGCGTAACAGTAAACCAAGCAGCGTAACTGGTATCCACAACACCAGTAAAAAGCCCAGTGCCGGTAGCGGGTTGCCAAATATCAGCCCCATTAGCGCAGCAGATGCAAGGGTTGATATCAACAACACCTTCCCTGCAGCCAAGCCGCCCAATCTTAGGGTGACCAAGCCAATACTTGCGCTACTGAAAACACCGATAAACGGAATAATAATCGACAGCATCGCCAGCACAGTTGTCACCATCGCTGACTGAGCAGGCCCACGCATCACAAAGGATGCCAGTGCTTTCATTCCGCTACCCCGGCAGGTATATATTCCTCTTAGTGCTGATCAGTGTATGGCAAAAGCGCAACATAACGAGCGCGCTTGATAGCGGTCGCCAGCTGACGCTGATATTTAGCCTTTGTACCAGTAATACGGCTTGGTACTATCTTGCCACTTTCACTGACATAGGCTTTGAGAAGATTTAAATCTTTATAATCAATCTCGGTGATGCCTTCCGCTGTGAAGCGGCAATATTTCTTACGTCGAAAAAAACGTGCCATTTGCTATGTCCTCTCTGTAATTCAGCTTATCAGTCGTCGCTTGACTCAGCTTCTTCTACGACTGGGGCCTCAGCCTCAACTGTCTCTTGCTCGTTATCACCATCATCACTGCTATCACGGGCAGCTGGACGTTCGTCTGCTTCCTGTGATTTAGCCAAATGGGAAACCTCTGAGATCGCCTCGTCACGGCGAATCACCATATTACGGATGACAGCATCATTGAAACGGAAGGCGCTTTCCAGTTCAGACAGCGCTTCTTGATCACACTCAATGTTCATCAGAACATAGTGGGCTTTGTGGATCTTGTTGATCGGGTATGCCAGTTGACGGCGTCCCCAATCTTCCAGACGGTGGATAATTCCACCTTTGGTTTCGA
Source organism: Candidatus Thiodiazotropha sp. 6PLUC1 (assembly GCA_040506705.1). GTDB lineage: Bacteria > Pseudomonadota > Gammaproteobacteria > Chromatiales > Chromatiaceae > Thiodiazotropha. Next base: position 39,985 of record JBEVWG010000055.1, on the reverse strand, counting down.
TGCCCGAGCGATAGCGCTCGATCATAGCGGATACTTGTTCACTCTGGTCCGGATGAACCAGGAACACAACTTCATAGTGCCTCATTGTATCTCCTTTCGGGTTAGGCAGCCTTCCGCATATGCAGTAAGGCAAGGAGTGATACCCGGTCACCGGCATGAAAACACGCTGTTTTGACCTATTTCCCTTGGCAATCGGGCATCAGAAAGCGGCGGATTCTACCTTTTTGTTTGAAAATCCGCAAGATGCAGATGATCACATTGCCCACATCCACCTATCAGGCAGTGGCAAAAGGGTTGATCCCCCTTAAAAATCCACCTCCAGGCCGAGATAGAAACCATCGAAATCCCAGTCAGTGTAAATCCCATCCAGATCGTCCAGTTCAAGGGAAAAACTACGGTATCCCCCTTTCACTCTGAGATCCACGGCCAGATTATCTATTACGCTGTAGGCCAGGCCCACTTGATAGTCCTGTAGAGTATGGTCACCGACAGTCAGGATATTGAGATCGCCGTAGACCCAAAGTGGAGTTGAAGGTATCCCAATCTGAGTAGCACCATAGAGCATCGGTACATAGCCCTTGAAGTGGTTTTGAGAAGCCTGGTTGGTCTCTTTATCCTCAACCCGAACATCACCATCAAGATATTTCAGATTGAGACCGAAATCGAATGAAACCAGGTCATTGTCGAAAAGCTCATAATAGAAGACAAAATCAGTACTCTGCATATCGAACTCAATATTGACCTCTCTGCCGGCTGGAAAATTCGTCCCGGCATAACGAAAATTCTCGTCGAGTAGATCATCACCCTCAGCACTCAGATCATTGGTTCTGAGCTTGAAATTGGGTATCAATGGAATCGGATGTTCGAAGGCCAGTGATGCAACAGCAGTTCCTTCAGAACCTAAATCGAAGGACTGCAGATCTGATTTAGACATGTCGGATATAGCACCAGAAGAGTCCATAGCCCATAGCTCGACTCCTGCGGTAAAACCCAGCAAGGTGTCAGCTTGAACCTGCACGGAAAAGAGTGCGGTTATCATTGCAAGGCGGGATACTTTTCTGATCACATCAAATCTCCAACAAAACTAAATTTTTCCAGTATGTATATTTAACATGCCACGCTGTCTTAGCGCTTCATAGAGTGACACGCCAGCGGCCACGGAAACATTGAGGCTCTCCACACTTCCCGCCATTGGTAGCTTAACCAACAGATCACAACTTTCCCGGGTTAGCCTGCGAAGCCCTTTCTCTTCTCCCCCCATGACCAAAGCAAGCGGACCTTTTAAATCGACCTCATAAAGAGTCTGCTGAGCCTCACCGGCTGTTCCAACAAGCCAAACCCCCTCAGACTTGAGCCATTTAAGGGTGCGAGACAGGTTGGTAACCTGGATCAGCGGCACTGTCTCTGCCGCTCCGCTTGCAACCTTTCTTACTGTAGAAGTCAGGCTAACTGATCGATCACGAGGTATGACAATCGCATTTACACCGACTGCATCTGCAGTTCTGAGACAAGCGCCCAGATTATGGGGATCCTGAACACCATCAAGTATCAATAGCAAAGGTGGCTGTTCAAGTCGCTTCAAAAACGCCTTGAGATAAGGCTCATCCTGCACCTGCTGCTGCCTGATGCGAAGAGCAACACCCTGGTGGCGTGTATCCTGCACCTGCTCGTCCAACCGCTTGCCAGTCAAGCTATGGCACTTTATTCCAACAGCTTCAGCAAGTGAGAGAACCTCTCTGATACGAATATCGCGACGTCCACCATCTACTAACAGCTCTTCCGCTGCTGTTTTTTGCTGAAGCGCAGCTTTGACTGCGTGAAGCCCTAGAACCCAGGAGTGCTGATCAGACATCAAGTAGACTTTTTCTTACGCCGTGGCTTTTTTGCACTTTTTTTATTAGTTCCGGCATGCTTTGTCGCCGAATCTCTTTTGGGATTTCTTTTCGATTTGTTAGACCGTGTCTTGCGCTTTTTTGTGGGTTCGCTGCTTGACTGTTTGTCTGGAACAAAATCAATCTTCCGGTCATCCAGATTAACCTTCGCAACAACGATGGTCAGAGGATCACCAAGTCGCAGCACTTTACCGGTACGCTCCCCGGTAAGACGATGACCTACCGGATCATAATGGTAGTAGTCATTGTCGAGTGCAGTGATGTGTACCAGACCATCCACATAGATCTCTTCCAGTTCAACAAACACACCAAAAGAATTTACACTGGTAATGATGCCATTGAAGGTTTCGCCAACCTTGTCCTGCATATATTCACACTTCAGCCAGTCCAGTGCGTCACGGGTTGCTTCATCCGCTTTCCGTTCAGTGCTCGAACAGTGCTCTCCAAGACTTTGCAACTCAGATTTCGGATAGTCGAAATCATCGGGCTTGCCCTGATCGATAAGATGTTTGAGTGCTCGATGTACAATCAAGTCAGGATAACGACGTATTGGTGAGGTAAAATGGGTATAGGCCTGGTAGGAAAGGCCAAAATGGCCCACATTGTCTGAGCTGTATACGGCTTGTGAGAGTGAGCGTAACAATACCGTCTGAATCAGATGGCGATCAGGTCTCTCCTGTATCTGTTTCAACAGCAATGCATAGTCACCTGCTGAAGGTTTCTTACCTCCAGGGAGACTCAATCCGAGCTCTGCAAGAAATTCACGCAGGTCGGTCAGTTTCTCTTCTGCTGGCCCTTCATGAATACGATAGAGCGCTGGAATTTTCTTGCGCAACAGATAGCGTGCAGCTGCCACATTGGCTGCCAACATGCACTCTTCGATAATACGATGGGCATCATTTCGAACCACAGGCACGATGCGTTCTACTCTTTTGAGTTCGTTGAACTCTATTCTTGTATCTGTAGTATCGAAATCGATTGCACCTCGCTCGGCGCGTTGTGACTGTAAAACCTTATATAGCTGATAGAGGTTATGCAGATGGGGCAATATCTTCGAATGCTCGGCACACAGCTCAGGATCACCCTCCAGCATGGCAGCCACATCGTTATATATCAGCCTTGCATGAGAACGCATTACAGCGGAAAAGAAGCGGGATCGGGTTACCTTGCCTTCCGCACTGATGTAGAGCTCACAGGTCGTACATAAACGATCAACCTGAGGATTGATGGAACAGAGGCCGTTCGAGAGCACCTCTGGAAGCATGGGAATCACCCTGTCAGGAAAATAGACGGAGTTACCTCGGGTTCTTGCTTCCTGATCCAGAGCACTGCCTGGCTTTACATAGTGTGAAACATCTGCAATACAGACCAACAGTCGCCAACCCTTGGGCTTAACCTCGCAATAGACCGCGTCATCAAAATCCCGGGCATCCGCACCATCTATGGTGACCAACGGCAACTGCCTCAGATCGACGCGCCCCTGCTTGTCAGTTTCAGCCACTTCAGGGGTCAATGTCTTGATCTCCTGAGTCACCTCATCGGGCCAGTCCACTGGAATACTATGGGTTCGTATTGCAATGTCGGTCTCCATACCCGGCCCCATATGATCACCCAATACCTCCACAATTCGGCCGATAGGCGGTGTCCGCTTGGTGGGTTGATCCAGAATGTCAGCCACCACCATCTGTCCCTGTTTCGCCTGATTGGTTTCACTGGAAGGAATGATGATATCCTTGCTCAAGCGTTTTGAATCGGGAACCACAAAACCGACACCACTCTCCATGTAGAGACGCCCTGCCACACTCCGGGTGTTCCGTTCCAGCACCTCGACCACAGCCCCTTCCATGCGATTTCTACGGTCCAATCCGGTAATGCGAACCACGGCACGATCATCATGGAACACAGGCTTCATTTCTTTAAATGAGAGATAGAGGTCATCCCCTCCATCATCGGGTCGGAGGAAGCCAAAACCATCGGCATGACCGATAACCCTGCCGACAATCAAGTCGCGTTTATTAACCAGACAGTAGTTTTCGTTTCTATTACAGAGCAATTGCCCATCACGCTCCATTGCCCGCAGCCGCCGTCTAAGCGCCTCAACCTGCTCCTCAGATTCGATACTCAGCTTCTCAGCGAGCACCTGCCGATTCATAGGAATCCCTTCACTTTTAAGGGTTTCCATAATGAATTCACGACTTGGGATAGGATTTTCGTACTTCCGAGCTTCCCGCTCTTGATACGGATCCTTCTGGGATGAGCCTTTTTTAGATCTTTTTGCCACGATTATCTTTTCTATTTACTTTGAATCTCCCGATTTTAACACTTAAGCCGTTATTACCCCATGAAATATTTCGACATTTATTTGATTGGATTTATTTCTTCTATTTCCTCAAACTCATACTCTGTGCAATTCTCGATCCCGAACTGATTTATGTTTTAAAACCGGCTAAAGATGAATATTCATACTCTACAGATCATTCTCTTACTGCTCGCTGTCTCAGTAATTACGGTGACACTGTTCAGGCGCCTGCATCTGCCACCCATTCTGGGCTATCTGATTGTTGGAATCCTGGTAGGCCCGTTTGGCATCGGCCTGATTAATTCGAATGAAGACACCAGGTTCCTGGCTGAGTTTGGGGTGGTGTTTTTACTCTTCACCATTGGACTTGAGTTCTCTCTACCACAGATGGTTGCCATGAAGGGGACGGTATTCGGCTTGGGGGGAAGCCAGGTATTGCTGACGGCAGTACTTACAGCAGCCATAGCCTGGCTATTGGGTTTGGAGACCCCTGCTGCCCTGATCACAGGTGCCATTATTGCACTATCTTCAACTGCCATTGTGACCAAACAACTCTCTGAACAGGCAGAACTTAATACGGAACATGGGCGATTAGGGATCAGCATTCTGCTGTTTCAAGATCTGGCGGTCATCCCACTATTAGTAGTCATCCCCCTACTCGCCGACGGAAGCTCAGGAGGATTGCTGATACCACTCACCTGGGCAGTGGTTAAAGCGATAGCCGTTTTCGCGATCATAATGGCCTTTGGTCACTGGGTTCTGCGGCCTCTGTTCCATGAAATTGCCAGGGCTCGCTCAGCTGAACTGTTCACCATGACCGTACTGCTGGTTTCATTGGCTGCGGCATGGTTAACCCATGAAGCTGGGCTCTCCCTTGCTCTGGGGGCTTTCCTGGCCGGAATGATGTTAGGAGAGACAGAGTACCGGCACCAGATTGAAGCTGACATACGCCCTTTCCAGGACGTGTTGCTTGGCCTGTTTTTTGTCACTGTGGGAATGCGGGTCGATGTCAGCTCATTGTTGCCGATATTTCACTGGGTGGTCATCGCAGCCATCGGACTGATCACCCTAAAAGCCAGCATCATCTTTCTTATTGGTTACTTCAGCAAACGCCCAATTGAGGCAAGTTTTCGCTCCGGATTACTGCTTGCTCAGGGGGGTGAATTCGGCTTCGTATTGCTTGATCTGAGCTTGGAGTCTTCCCTGTTACCACCCCATGCCAGTCAGATTATGTTTGCTGCCATTATTATCAGCATGATCATCTCCCCCTTCATGATCCGCTACAACGGACGACTGGCACAGACATTCTGCACGTTGCGTAGTACCACCTCAGATTATTCCGCTGTGGATGAACTGGAAGAGGAAGCTGAACAACTGGACCGACATGTGATTATCTGCGGTTATGGCCGTGTCGGACAAAATCTTGGCCGATTATTACAAAGAGAGGGTTTCCCCTATGTCGCATTGGATCTCGATCCAAGCGTGGTACAAGAGGCTCACGAAGCAGGCGAGCCTGTACACTTTGGGGATGCAACACGTCAGGAGATCATCCAGGCGGCAGGTATCGAAAAAGCTGAAGTTGTTGTAATCACTTTTGAAGAACACACCACAGCGATGAAGATTCTTCACTACCTGAAGTCCCATTCGCCAGAAACCCCGGTATTGGTTAGAACCCGGGATGACACTCACTTGGAAGAGTTGGAGCTGGCTGGTGCAAGCGAGGTAATGCCAGAGGCAGTGGAAGGGAGTCTGATGATGGGGGGTCAGCTGTTACTGCTGCTTAAGGTACCCGGCTCCCGTATTCTTAAAATCATGCGGGAAATCCGTGAAGGCCACTATAAATTGTTAAGGGATTTCTACCATGGCCAAGAGGCCATCGACCTGGAGCATGATGAGGCTTTTCAGGAGCGCCTGCATACGGTCACACTACCGAAAAGGGCCTTTGCGGTGGGCCATACCATTGAGGATCTGCACTTGTGGGATTGGGAAGTGAGTGTCACAGCAGTACGTCGCGGCGGCATCCGGGGGGAAGCCCCGGAACCGGAAACCCGTTTACGGGATGGAGACGTACTGGTACTGGCAGGTTCAGCTCAACATCTGGAGCATGCTGAAGGACTGCTGCTCTATGGACACTGAGGTGGTTACCCAGTCGTCAGCCCAATTACTCAGGCCGCATATGGGGAAACAGCAACACATCCCTTATAGAGGGTGAATCAGTCAATAGCATCACTAATCGGTCAATTCCAATGCCCTCTCCCGCTGTGGGGGGCATACCATGCTCAAGCGCACGCACGTAGTCATCATCATAGTGCATCGCCTCGTCATCGCCGGCCTCTTTCTCGGCCACCTGTTTGCTAAACCTTTCGGCTTGATCCTCTGCGTCGTTGAGCTCAGAAAAACCATTTGCTATCTCTCGACCACCAACGAAAAACTCGAATCTGTCGGTGACAAATGGATCGTTGTCATTACGTCTCGCCAGAGGGGAAACCTCTGTGGGATAGGCTGTGATAAAGGTTGGGTTCATCAAACGATGTTCGACCGTTTTCTCAAATATCTCTATTTGCACCTTGCCGAGTCCGTAACTCTCCTTGATCGGTATCTGCAGCCTTTCAGCAATCGCTCTGGCCTGATCCAGAGAATCGATCTCTTCGGAACTGATATCAGAATTAAAGTGGAGGATCGACTCTTTCACTGACATACGTTGAAATGAGCTGGCAAAATCATAGGTTTCACCCTGATAGCTCACCTGCTGTGATCCAAGCACATGCTGACAGAGGTCACGTAACATCGCCTCGGTTAAATCCATCAGATCGTTGAAATCGGCATAAGCCTCATAGAATTCCAACATAGTGAACTCTGGGTTATGGCGTGTAGAAAGCCCTTCATTTCTAAAATTACGATTGACTTCGTAGACCTTTTCAAATCCACCAACCACCAGTCGTTTGAGATAGAGCTCTGGTGCGATACGCAGGAACATATCCATATCCAGGGCATTGTGCCGGGTAGCGAATGGTCTCGCTGTTGCACCGCCGGGTATCACCTGCATCATCGGCGTCTCGACTTCCATGAAGCCCCGACCATCCAGATAGCTGCGGATAAACTGTACAATCCTGGTACGCTGACGAAAGGTCTCACGTGAAGCATCGTTCATGATCAGGTCGACATAGCGCTGACGGTAACGCATCTCCTGATCTGAAAGGCCATGAAATTTTTCTGGCAAAGGACGAAGTGCTTTAGTAAGCAACCTCAGCTTATCAACCTTTACCGACAGTTCGCCGGTTTTGGTTTTGAACAGAATCCCCTCTGCACCAATGATGTCACCGATATCCCATTTCTTGAATTGTTCGTTATAGAACCCCTCTTCCAGGGAATCCCGTTGTACGAACAGCTGCATTTTTCCCGACATATCCTGAAGATGGGCAAAACTTGCTTTTCCCATCACCCTGCGGCTCATCATGCGCCCAGCCAAACTCACTCTCAGAGCCTGAGACTCCAATGCTACATCACTCTGGTCATCGTATTCTGCATGTAACTCACCAGCAACACTGTTACGCCGGAAGTCATTTGGAAAAGCGATGCCGGAATCACGCATCTTTTGCAGTTTTTCTCGACGCTGGGCGATGAGTTTGTTTTCGTCCTGTGTCTGATCGTTCATATTTTTTATCAACTCAGTTTGGTCTAACTTCTAACCGTTCTTTGGATTGTAACCGTTACCAATTACAAACCACTTTTAAGACTGGCTTCGATAAACATATCGAGGCCACCGTCAAGCACAGCCTGTGTATTACCGGTTTCTACACCAGTACGTAGATCTTTTATGCGGGACGCATCCAACACGTAACTTCGAATCTGACTTCCCCATCCAATATCGGATTTAGTCTCTTCAAGCTCCTGCTGTGATGCGTTGCGTTTCTGTATTTCGAGCTCATAAAGTTTGGCCTTAAGTTGCTTCATAGCAGTAGCCTTGTTTTTATGCTGAGATCGGTCATTCTGACACTGCACAACAGTCCCGGTGGGATTATGTGTAATACGAACCGCTGATTCTGTCCGGTTAACGTGCTGCCCCCCCGCGCCGCTTGCTCGGTATACATCGATTCTTAGATCAGCCGGATTAATATCGACTTCGATGGAATCGTCAATCTCAGGTGAAACAAATACCGCAGCAAAAGAGGTGTGACGCCTATTGCCCGAATCAAAGGGGGATTTACGCACCAACCGGTGGACGCCAATCTCGGTGCGCAGCCAGCCAAACACATATTCACCTTCAAGGCGTACCGTGGCACTTTTAATGCCCGCAACCTCTCCTGCAGAAACTTCGATCAATTCAGTCTTGAAACCACGATGCTCACCCCATCGCAGATACATACGGAGCAACATTTCAGCCCAATCTTGAGCCTCAGTGCCACCAGAACCGGCTTGTATATCGAGGAAGGCGTTGCAAGCATCTGTCTCTCCGGCGAACATACGGCGGAATTCGAGGCCGGAAACCTGCTGTTCATAGGTCGACAAATCCGCCTCAATGGATGAAACTGCGTTTTCATCCCCCTCCTCTATCGCCATCTCCAGAAGCTCGGACGCATCGCCCAAGCCCTCATTAAGCTCATCCAGAGTCAGGACTACGTTTTCCAGGGTTGACCTCTCCTTTCCCAGAGCCTGAGCCCGTTCGGGATCATTCCAAACCTCTGGATTCTCAAGCTCACGAAGAACCTCAGTCAGGCGCTCCTGCTTGACCTCATAGTCAAAGATACCCCCTGAGGGAGGCTGCCCGTCTCTTCAGATCGTCGATCAGATTATTGATGGGGTTGATATCTTGCATTGCTACACCGGCTGGGAAAAAGCGGGAATTCTACACTACCTGGAATGCAGCAGAAAGTCTTACTAAGGCATAACTGAACCGTTAAATCCCTATTTTTGCAGAATTGGATAAGTTTTCAGCTTATATATCGGTTTTGATGAGATCCTGGGTGTACCGAGCAGCAAAAAACTACAATGGGGGCTGGTCTCATCTGACAAAGCTGAACGTGTCGCCAACTACGTAAAGAATATGAGTTATGAAGTCGGGATGCTGGCACACGCCTGTGGCGTTAAAGAGCCCCGAGAACTCAAACGCTTTCACGCACGTATGGTTATAGAAAATGGTAAATCACTGCCATTGAATGAGCTATATCCACCAGTCGGAACACAATCGACTGACTGAGAACTTCTAAACAGCAGATTCTAATCAAGTAAATAGATGGGGTCAGGCCGCACGTATCAGGCTTCGACTATTTAAAAATAACCTAATACTAACTGGGTAATCAACGGTGTGACGAAGAGAGTTTCCGATTACGACTCTGTTTAGTTGAACTGCGCTTATTGAGGGTAGAGAATTTGCTTTTTACCTGATCACGGATTTGAATCCATTTCCCGGCCAAACCAACTACAGGCTCTTCATCACCTGATATTTTATTTCCATTAAGAGGCTTGTCAGCCTGCTTCACCCACATATCAAAGGATTCAGATATCTCTTTATCCCAAGAGACAGGGGGCTTTACTACCCGACTCCCTCTATAGAGTTTCTCCAGAGTTACATTCTTAGGTAGACCCACATCTTTCAAGCTATCCAGGAGTTCGGCCTCGGTCTCACTGATAGTTTTCTCTATCACTTTTCTCTTTACGCTAAACGTCTTTGCCATTGCGGCTTCGCTGATGCCAATTTCATATTTGAACAGAAAATAGCGTTTCTTATCGTCACTCAGATGCTTTAGATGCTCGATAAGAGCCAAGCTCCAGTTTTCATCCTGCTCGATATCTTTGGGAAGGTAGTTAGTCTGCTCTTGTGTGCGACGGGCGGCCATCAGAGATCCGACAGATGAACCAAGATACTGGTAAAATGAGAGTTTAAGCTCTTTTGGTGTTTTATTGCTTAGACCGGCTACAACCAAGTGACGCCAAGCTGAATAATAGGCAGCCTTGCCATATTCGTTTGTTCCATATTGACGCACGATAAAGCGATAAACACGCCCTCGATAACGCTCGTAGAATGAGGTAAAGCCCTCTTTATCATGTTTTAAAATCTTTTCAAGTACGGCATCTGTATCAAATCGTCTCGATTTCACTTTTAGATGGGCTCCATGTATACCCACCTCTTTGAGGTAGGAGGTTACTTTTCGCAAACTCCTTTGCCATACAAGCACTTATTTATCCCTCATTCGCACTTACTTCCGACCAGACAACATAGGCCAGTATAAATCAAATAACAATATTTTTCTTTGAATATCCTACCTATGTCACACTGAGGGCCCTTGGTTCTCTATCAGAATAGTTCACCTGAGTCTGTTTTCAGTGCTATCAAGATTCTAGCCTTCTGGTATTCAGAGTGGGAAATTGAGCAGCATAGTCCATGGTTTTTCATTCGCCCTATTCCGGACATTTTCAGTCAGGCATGGCAAAAAACGGATACGCACTAACATTAATTATTAACAATCAGTAACTTAACAGTTATCCTTTTGCTATGTCTATCTCTGTAATCATTCCAACCCATAACCGAGTCCACACCCTGCCCAGGGCATTGGACTCGGTATTTTCCCAATCTCTTCCGCCATTGGAAGTCATTGTTGTCGACGATGGTTCTAACGATGGCACCAATACCCTGATCAAAACAAACTACCCACAGTGCATCTACCTTTCACAACCCAATTCTGGAGTAAGCGAATCCAGAAATACCGGTATAAAACAGGCCCGTGGTGAGTGGATTGCTCTGCTGGATTCCGATGACAGCTGGCTTCCAGACAAACTGCAAATGCAGATGGAGAGTATTATCAGTTCGTCCAATCTTCGCCTTTCGCACACCGATGAAATCTGGATCAGAAACGGAACCCGGGTAAATCAGATGAATAAGCATACAAAACATGGGGGATTTATTTTCAAACAATGCTTACCGTTATGCGTTATTTCACCGTCAGCGGCTCTACTGCATCGCTCTATATTTGATGAGTTTGGTCTGTTCGATCCCAGCCTGCCAGCTTGTGAAGACTATGATATGTGGCTAAGAATCTGTGCCAGCGAAGCAGTGGATTTTGTCGATAAACCCCTGGTTGTGAAATATGGGGGGCATGATGATCAGCTTTCCCGGAGACATTGGGGTATGGATCGCTTCCGTGTCTATGCCTTGCAGAAATTGCTGGAGAATCAAAAACTGAGTGACTCCGATCGTCTTGCTGCAATAAAAACACTGGTTAAAAAATGCAAAATTTTGCGTCAGGGTGCTGAAAAACGTGGCCATCTGGATCGTGCTGAACAATACAAAGCCATCCAGCTACAATATGAACAGGAGTTGATCGGTTGCAATCCAGACGCCATTTAAATCTGGTGATAGCCCTGAAAGCAGAAGCCACTCCCCTCATCAATCATCTTGAAATGAAACGTTTTCAACCGATTGGCCCATTGCCACTCTATCAGGCTTCGGGAGTAGATTTGGTTGTCTCAGGGCCTGGTAGATCTTCGGTTGAAAGTGGTGTTGCTTATCTGCACGAAATAGCCCCACCTGGGTCGAACCCGGTCTGGGTCAATATCGGAATTTGCGGTCATGGATCTCTTGATGTCGGTGAACTTCTGCTAGCCGATAAGGTTATAGAACAAAACGGAGACTGCTGGCACCTGAACACAGCGTTCAGAACGCCACTCAATCGTGGCCCACTCTCCTGTGTCATAGCGCCTCAAGCTGAGTATGAGCCACAAATGGCCTATGATATGGAATCTTCTGGATTTATTGCAGCACTGACGTCAATTGCCTCTCCGGATGATCTGCATATCATTAAAATAGTCTCAGATAATCCCCAATGTGGTCATGAAAAGATAAGTGGCAAAGGTGTTCGAGCATTAATTACACAACAGCTTGATCAAATATCGGAGTTAATCATGCGGGTAACGCAATATGAACAATAAAGGTACTCGCAAGCTACTCATTACCGGCGCCTCTCACGGCATCGGAGCGGCAATATCAAAACACCTGCTGACCCTGGGCCACGAGGTAATTGGTATCAGTAGAGATTTTTCCGACTGGTCAGAGCAGACACCAGGATTTCACCCCATCTCCTGTGACTTATCAGACCTTGAGCGTCTACCCAGCGTATTGAACAAAATCATCAACTCCCACACCGATCTGGACGGCGCTATTTTGAATGCTGGTTATGGACGTTTTGGTTCTTTGGAAGAGTTCTCTTTCCAACAGATAAGAGAGATGATTGATCTAAATCTGGTGCAACACCTCTATACTGCCAGAGCGGTGGTTCCCCACCTCAAGAGAGGGGGGGCAGGTGATATAATAGTCATCGGCTCCGAATCAGCTCTGACCGGTGGTAAAAAGGGCACTATCTACAGTGCCTGTAAATTTGCACTGAGAGGTTTTGCTCAATCCTTGCGTGCCGAATGCAGTGCCAGTGGTCTACGTGTATGCCTGATCAATCCAGGCATGGTTGCCAGTGATTTTTTTGATGAACTGGATTTCAGACCTGGAGACCTGCCTGAAAACCATCTCCGTGTATCGGATATTGCTGAGGTGGTAGAGATGGTTCTCAATGCCCATCCTGGCGCGGTCTTTGACGAAATCAATATGAACCCGTTAAAAAAGGTCATTCAATTCACTCCATCATGAAGTTCGATCTACAAACCATTGGCTTGATTCAATCTTGCTTTAAGGAGAAATTTGGCATTCCCCGACAATCAGGTCTGATCCCTGAGGCAGAGGCTCTGCTCAAAATCCTTCCCCCTTACAATCGTCCTGAGGCGTTTCGCGATATAGAAGGCTACTCGCACCTGTGGATCTCTTTCATTTTTCACAGGTCGATCAGAGATCAGTGGAAACCAACTGTTCGCCCTCCCCGGCTTGGAGGAAACGAACGTGTCGGTGTTTTTGCATCACGTAGCCCATTCCGCCCAAACCCAATAGGACTCTCTGTTGTCGAACTGTTGCAGTTGGATATCTCCGACCAGCAGGTGACGTTGCGACTGGGGGGAGTAGACCTTCTTGATGGCACCCCAGTCATCGACATCAAGCCCTACATTCCCTATTCCGATGCAATCCCCAATGCCAGGGCCGGATTTGCGCCCACACCACCTAACAGAGAGATCGAACTCAGCTTTAGCGCTGAAGCAGAAGCGGAGTTACAGAAACATTCGTCAAGCCAGATAGATCACCTTAAACGACTCATCCAACAGGTATTGGCGAATGACCCGCGCCCTGCTTACTTAATCGAACAACAGAGAAACCGATTTGGTATGCGTCTATACGATTTCAACATCCTCTGGGAAGTGGAGCAAAACAGATTTCTGGTGCTGCAAATAGAGCCCTTATCAGAGCTGCCTTTTAGTATGTAGAGTAGAGCGATTTAGGCAATCACCATGTAAAAATATGGTCATTCTTCAAAATAGGTAAAAAAGCGTCATATTATTAATTACCCCCCCTTTCGGAGTACACGACAAACCGTTATCATTCTCAATGGTAGACAAGCAGTTACACTTGAAAGCAGAGGTAGCACTTTGTGTTATTTGTAATTTTAAGTTCGCACACTAAACAAGGGCTATAGACTCGAACCCAATGAGCAGCGATATTCCAAGCACAGCAGCCTCGACAGCTAACCTGATCACTTCATTTCTGAACCAGGTGCCTGGCAGAATTTCAGCGATCTTGGAAAATTGGCACCAGTTGGTGCAAAGCGATTGGAAAGGCAATCTGCTGGACACTCTGATAGAGCGAATTTCCACACTGGCTGAGTCTGGATCCAAATTTGGTGTTCCTCAGATCACACACAGTGGTAATTCCCTGATTGGCCATTTGAGTGACTACCACAATACCGGACTAAAACCTCAACACGATGATGTTGTCGCACTGGATGGTCTGATTCACGCTTTTAAAGACGCTTCAATACAAGCTTGTAACCAACAGGCGGCGGCTTTAGCGAGCAAACCTCAAGAAGCCTCCCCTGCTGAGCCGAAGGTATTGAATGGTGAGCATAAGGTCTATCTCCTGGGGATTGATGAGTCACTGGCTGCCGGCCTGATGAGAAACTTCCAGGCTAAAAACCTGGAGCCTATCCTGCTTGAAAACCCTCAGCAGATCATCCATCACTATGACCTCAACCCTGATGAGCCGGAATTTCTGATCAGTCACGTGAATCTGCTGGACGAACTCTTTCCTGAATCCAAGACTGGTGGCCTTTGGAATAAAAATAATGGCCTGCCGGGTCTACCCGTTGCCTTTGTCGCAGACTCTCCCGATCTAAAAACCAGACTTGCAGCAATGCGCGTCGATGCTTGTGGATACTGGTCTAACCCTGTAGATCCCTATCTGGTTGCGAAACAAATCGAAGAGCTTTCCACCTCTAATAGCCATACAAAATATAGGGTATTAATCGTCGAGGACGATCCTGCACAGGCTGACTTTGCTGACGCCATTTTAAGTAAAGCAAACTTTGAATGTCTTGGCGTCACTGACCCAATGCAGGTTTTGGACGCCTTAAAGGACTTCAAACCGGACCTGATTCTCATGGATCTCTATATGCCCGAGGCCAGCGGCTCAGAACTGACAGCAGTGATCCGGGAACAAAATGAGTATGTCGATATTCCTATAGTTTTTCTCTCTGGCGAGCAGGATCTGGATAAGCAATTGAACGCTTTGAGCTTTGGTGGTGAAGACTTCCTCTCAAAACCAATCGCACCAAAGCACCTGATCAGCACAGTCACCAATCGCATTCGTCGCGCCCGTCAACTCAGCCATCGAGTACATGGATATTTCCGTAGAGAAAAAGAGATCGGCCTACACACTCGGAATTATCTACTTGAACGATTGGATGCCCTGCTCCTTGCAGAGTCGACCCTGGATGAAGTCACTGGTGTATTTTTCCTGAAGATCGACAAACCTGAAGACTTCGTGGCCTCTGTTGGTATTGGTGGGCTCGATGTTGTATTGGCCGAAGTGGCAAAACACCTCAAATCTTCATTAGCAAGCCAGGATATTTTGACCAGGTTCGGCGACAGCAGCCTCAGCCTGCTTGCCATCAGAACCAATCAGGATGAGCTGAAAGCCCTTGGTGAGAAACTTGCCAAATACCTCAGCCAACAGACCATAGAGGTGGAGAATACCACCCTTGGCGTGACTTTAAGTGTTGGCATATACCCAGTTGAGCCGGGCAATCAAGACTCTCGTGCAATCATTGCCCATGCTCAGATTGCTAGCCGCAAAGCTACCGAGGCCGGTGGCAATCAGGTCTACGTCTTCGAACCCGAGAAGCGGACTGATAGCGAAGGTGATGCAACCCAAGACATGGGTAGTTTGATTCAGAAGGCTTTGGATGAAGACTATTTTGAAGTTTTCTTCCAACCCGTGGTTGCCCTTCAAGGCTCTACACTGGCCCACTATCAAACCCTGCTGAGATTGCAGGAGCCTGATGGGAACCTGCATGCCGCTGCTGAGTTTATCCCTAAAGCTGAGGAGATCGGACTGATCAGCAAAGTCGATCAATGGACCACAAGACGAGCAATCGCAGTAATCAATGAGCACAAGAAACAAGGAACGCACCTCCGCCTATTTGTCTCTCAGTCCACAGATCTTCTGGAGAATATGGAGCGACTCACCTGGTTGAGAGAGAAGCACCGAAGCGGTCAAATAGGGAAAAACGCTCTAACATTTGAATTCAACATACATGAAGTCGCAAAATCTCTGAAGTCAGCCAAAATCTGCTTCGACGTTCTTAACAAAATGGGTATCTCAACCCTTTTGACACGGGTTTCATTGACCCCGGAGACCGAGCGGGTTATCAAGCATCTACCCATCAGTTACATCAAACTCGACTACAGCCTCCTCTCCGATTCAGGTGATGAAGTAGGAAAGCTGGTCGAGTTGGTTCATGAACGTAAAATCAAGGTGATTGCACCTCAAGTAGAGGATCCACGCAGTATCGCGCTTCTATGGAGCAGTGGGGCCGACTATGTTCAGGGTAATTTTGTTCAACGCCCTGAAAGCAATCTTATCTACGATTTCAATGAATCTGTGCTGTAACCTCTGAATCTCACACGGGTTAATAATAGCTGCTGGGTGGAACTTTAAAGCCCCGTGCCAGTCGATATGATGCTGCCAAGTCGTTTGGATCGATCTAGTGCAGTCTCCTATGTTGTTTGATGTTTTTAGAGGCCACTTATCCTTCTGGTGTATAAAAATATTCAGGCTGCCATTTGCAGCTATTTCATTTGAATTTAAAGCAAAAGGGATAAGCTTGCTTCGAAGCTGAAATAATCTAATTTTTTAGACTCCACAACCAAATTTGGCGCACAATATGCATGTTTTTATAGTAATTTCAGATCCTGTTTTGTACTGATTTAAAGAATCCAGGAGTTGGTTCATCATGCAAATAGCACTATCCAAAATTACTGTTACCACCCTAATGTTGCTTTTCAGTCATACTATTTCTGCTGAGATCAGCACTTACCCAAGCCCGGTTGATCCGCTCTACCAGAGTAGGAGTGACTCACCAGAACCCTCAAGCTCAAACATCAACGAGGACAATAAAGAGAGCAGATTCTATCCCCGACCCACCGGCCCAGTCTTCCAGACTGGGGACGAACAACTCAGCTGTAGAGAGCTGGATCAGCAACTGGCCACTCTTGAATCTGATACCTATAGCGCCAAACCTGGATTCTATGAAGACCCCTATACGGGTGCTTCAATATTTGTTGGTGCCGTATGGGCGCCTGGCGCACTGGCCTATCTTGGTTATTCGGGTGCAGCAGAATACTATGAGAATGACCGGGTAAATGATGCACAAAACCGTATTGAAGCATTACGACGAATGAAGGCAAAACTCCACTGTTATGAGTATTGACCTCGGAGAGATAGAGACTCAACCAGCCATTCGTGAAACGAACTACCGCTGGAATGAACTTATTCAGATGGTGTTTCACCATCGACGTGAACTCATAGCTGCCAATCTGATTGCAATTCTCGGCGCGATGGCAGCAGTCCCAGTCCCTCTGCTGATACCCCTTCTGGTTGACGAGGTGCTCCTCAATCAACCCGGTAAGGCCATTGGGTTAATGAACGCTCTTTTTCCAGAGAGTTGGCACGGCCCCATCCTCTATATCATGGCGGTTTTGGTCTTCACCTTGATATTAAGAGTCCTGGCGCTGATATTCGGCGTCTGGCAGACCTGGCAGTTCACACGTATTGCCAAGGATGTCATTTTTCATATTCGCAGGGATCTGCTGCTTCGTCTCGAACGTATATCAATGTCATCATACGAAACCATGGGCAGCGGAACCGTAGCTTCCCACCTGGTGACAGACCTCGAAGCTGTTGATAGTTTTGTCAGTGTCACCACCAGTAAATTTTTAGTGGCGGCACTGAGTATACTCGGTACTGCTGTGGTACTACTGTGGATAAACTGGCCTTTGGCGCTGTTCATTCTTTTTCTCAATCCCTTGGTGATCTATTTCACGACACTTTTTGGACGAAAAGTAAAACACCTCAAAAAGCGTGAAAACTCAGCCTTCCAGGCATTTCAGGAGTCCCTTGAGGAGACACTGGATGCCATTCAACAGATCAGGGCAAGCAATCGGGAACGTCACTATATTCGTCGGATTATTGATAAGGCAGACCATATCCGCGAACACTCCGCAGCATTCACCTGGAAAAGCGATGCCGCCAATCGACTCTCATTTATGATTTTTCTATTTGGCTTCGATATTTTTCGCGGAGTCAGTATGTTTATGGTTCTCTGGTCTGACCTGACTATTGGCGAAATGCTGGGTGTCTATGCCTATCTCTGGTTCATGATGGGGCCGGTACAGGAGGTGTTGAACATACAGTATGCCTATAATGGTGCTCAGGCTGCTCTGGGACGGATCAATGACATGATGAAGGTCGATCTGGAGCCAGTTTATCCTCACCATCAAAATCCTTTCTCCGGAAAAAAAACTGTCAGCCTGCGCCTTCAGGATTTGGAATTTTCCTATGGTGATGGCCCACCGGTTTTGAACAAAGTTGATTTAGTGGTCAATGCAGGAGAAAAAGTGGCTTTTGTGGGCGCCAGCGGAGGCGGCAAAACCACATTGGTGCAGATCATCCTTGGTCTCTATCCAGTCACAGCCGGTAAAGTTTTCTTTGACGAGGTACCGGTTCAAGAGATAGGCATGGATGTGGTGCGCGATCATGTCGCTACTGTCTTACAACACCCGGCACTGCTCAATGACAGTATCAGGATCAATCTCACATTAGGACGAGAGATTTCTGATGAGAAGCTTTGGCAGGCTCTGGAAATTGCACAACTTAAAACCACTGTAGCTGAGATGGAACATGGCTTGGAAACCCTGGTCGGTCGTTTTGGTGTCAGACTCTCAGGAGGGCAACGACAACGCCTGGCCATTGCACGTATGGTGCTGACAGATCCCAGTGTGGTTATTCTTGATGAAGCGACTTCAGCCTTGGATACCGCAACTGAAGGTAATCTGCACAGTGCACTACAAGCATTCCTGGATGGACGCACCACAATCATCATCGCTCATAGGTTAAGTGCCGTAAAGCAGGCAGATCGGGTACTGGTCTTCGAAGATGGACAGGTTGTCGAAGAGGGAAGACACGAAGAGCTGATTGAGAATAAGGGGCTCTACAGTACGCTCTACGGACGGCAGGAGCCGGGTACTACTAACTGATTAGGGCCTGTTTGATATCCCTATATACAGCCACAATCTGGTAAGTTAAGGAGCCTCTGAATATAGTTGTTATTCAGAAAAGCCGTCGAGGAGAATTTTAATGTTTACCGGCATCGTACAAGGTACTGCTGAGATTGTTGCCATCGAGCAAAAGAAAAATTTCCGCACCCATCGGGCCCGTTTTCCAAAAGATACCCTGGATCAATTAAAGACGGGTTCATCTATCGCCCACAATGGCTGCTGCCTGACAGTAACCCGAATAGAGGGTGAATTAGTCGATTTTGATCTCATGCAGGAGACCCTGAATGTCACCAATCTGGGCGAACTCAGGGTCGGCGATGCCGTCAATTTTGAGCGAGCTGCAGGTTATGGTGATGAGATAGGTGGGCACGCCATGTCGGGACATATCCTCTGCACAGCAGAGGTTGTTAATCTCAGAGTCTCTGAAAATAACCATCAAATCCGCTTCAGACTCCCCGAAAGATGGAAGCGATATATTTTCACCAAAGGCTATATTGGTATCGATGGCATCAGCCTGACTATAGGTGATGTCGAGGAAAATGAATTCGAGGTCAACCTGATCCCAGAAACCTTACAACGAACCAACATTGGCACACGTAAAATTGGTGACCGAGTGAATATCGAAATCGATCCTCAAACCCAGGCCATTGTCGATACCGTGACAAACCTGTTACCTGAACTCTATCAAAAGATGCTCCAACAATAAGCCTGGATTAAACAATTGCAAAACATGGTTCATTAGATTCAGCTACTGATGCAATCATTCCGAGACCGCCTCTGAACAAAGTGACCAGGAATCTGATATGACACTGGAGCTGATAAGTGGAACCCTGTGGCAGAAAATCGTTCATCAAACTGAACTAGCTATAGAAAGTGGAGCTCTCCACTCCATTCAGACCCTATCTCAGGAAATAGACCAGGATGGTTGCGATTTCACTGTCCGCATAGCAAAGAATCTAAAGCGAAAGAGAGAACAGAAAAAGACCCACCCGGAGTTCAACCCTTTTTTACCCCCGGAGCCATCATTAACTGTTTCCGATATATCTCCAACCCACATTGCAGTACTGAATAAATTTAATGTGGTGAACCATCATCTTCTGATCGTAACCCGTAAATTTGAGTCTCAGGAAAGATTGCTCTCTGAATCTGATTTTTATGCACTATGCCGATGCTTAACGGAATATCCTGCTCTTGGATTTTATAATGGCGGGGAAGCTGCCGGAGCCAGCCAAAAACACAAACATCTGCAACTGGTTCCGTTACCTCTGTATGGTGGAACCCGACCCTATCCCTTCTCATCAATTTTAAGGGTTAACGATCACTGCACTGCAATACAGCAGCTGTCTCAACTCCCATTTAATCATGCCTGGTGCAATCTACCCAAGAACCTGTTTAATGATCCGGATCAGGCTGCAACCTACTGTAATAAGCTCTACCGGGAGATGTTGATGCATGTAAGCATTGAGGCCATAGCAGATGCAGAAGGTGCTTTACAGTCAGCGCCATATAACTTACTGGTGACTACACAATGGATGTTACTGGTACCTCGTTCAAGGGGGTGCTGGCAAGAGATTTCGATCAACGCATTGGGCTATGTAGGGTCACTATTCGTGTCGGATCAGAGCGCTCTTGAGAAATTGGATAATTTCGGCCCGCTCAATCTGTTAAAAGAAGTGTCGATTATTTATCGACACGCTCATGCAGTGACTGACTCTGAATAGTAGAACTAGCGTCATCAAATGGGGTGGCCATCTCGCCCATAGGCCCCACAATCTTTGCTGGTAACCCAGGAAATGCACTGATTATGGAGACCAATAGTGACGCTGCATATGGTATTGATTGTAACAAAAGAACAATCGACCAAATATGAGCATCTGGTGATTCAACACCTTGTTGCCAACTGATTATGCCAGCTGAGAGTGTCAAGGCAATAAAAAACAGTGCCTCTTCACGAGCATCCTGCAACGCACGCAACAGACCAGATTTTCCTGCCCGCTTTGGCGTTCGAAAAAATGGTAATCCACTGGTAAAAATCCCCTGGATCATGGCTAATGCAATGGTATGGGACAAGGCCAATCCAGCCAGAGCTGCGGCAATACTTTGACGTACAGTAGCCTCGACCCGCCGCCTGTAGAGAAAGAACATCTTCAGTAGCTTAAACCCG
This sequence comes from Candidatus Thiodiazotropha sp. 6PLUC1, assembly GCA_040506705.1. GTDB lineage: Bacteria > Pseudomonadota > Gammaproteobacteria > Chromatiales > Chromatiaceae > Thiodiazotropha. The sequence continues at coordinate 18,927 of JBEVWG010000055.1, read as the reverse complement.
AAAAGAGTCATAGGCAGTACAGCAAACAGCGGGAGAGGCGCGGTGAAATGTTGCGGCCATATCAACATTGAAGCTGACCAGGTAATCGCTGCCATATTAAAAAAGAGATTAAAGCTGTCAGCAAACCAGGGTAACCAGCCAGCAATAAAATGGTATCGCTGTCCAGCAGATAGTTGGCTGGTTCGAGCGGCAAATAACATCCCTAAATGGTGTTTGATGATCTGCACTGCCCCATATGCCCAACGAAAGCGTTGCTTTTTGAAGTCGAGAAAAGTGTCAGGCATTAAACCTCGTCCATAGCTTCTAGGTATATAAACTGCCTCTTGGCCATGTTCAAAAACCCTCAGCCCCAGATCGGCATCCTCGGTGATACACCACTCACCCCAACCTCCAATCTTATCGAGAACCTCACGTCTTACCATCGTCATGGTGCCATGCTGAATAATTGCATTGCGCTCATTGCGTGTAATCATGCCGATATGAAAGAAGCCGCGATATTCAGCAAAACACATCGCTTTAAAACAGTTTTCGCTGCCATCCCTGTAGTCTTGTGGTGACTGCACGATGGCTATTTCAGAAGATTTGAATTGAGGCACAAGATCCCGTAACCAGTTGCTATCGACTTGATAGTCACTATCGATTACAGCAATCACTTCAGCATCAGTATCGGTCTCCTGTAAGGTGAAATTTAATGCACCAGCTTTGAACCCCGCCAAAGGTGAGCGATGAAAGAAACGAAAGGAGTTACCCAATTTAGTACAGTGAGCCTCAACAGGCTTCCATACCTCCGGGTCTTGAGTGTTGTTATCAATAACCAACACTTCGTAATTTGGATAATCCAAACGAGACAATGCATCCAGAGTCTCAATTAGCATTGATGGTGGTTCATTGTAGGCAGGCACATGAATTGAAACCATCGGCAGTTCAGCGTCACTCACCACTGAGTGTTTGGGTTGCCTCCGCCATTGCTTCATCCACAATGATTCAGCCCACTCATGAGCTTCTGCGAACAGCACAACCAACACACCAAGCATGCCGATAAATAACACCACGCCCACCACCACTGCACTGAGTGTCATGTATTGCCGGGTATAGTCATAGAACATCCAAACAGAGCCTGTTGCCGCACTATAGGCAACCAGAGCCAGAAACCCCCTGCCACTGGATCTTAAACCTTCGCTGTCTCGGAATAAGAAGAGTAGTGCAATGACCCCGAACAGAATCGAGATTGCTGCAAGTTCTCGCCAATGAGGCACACTGACCACAGCTTCCATAAATGTGAACTTGGCATTTCGCTCAACATCGTAGACGCCCCAATAGGTACCAACCCCACTCTCTTGTCGTTGTTTCCAGGGTTGATCGAAGGCTTCCATTACATAGTAGATGTATTCACGCGCTTCAGCCTCATTCAGGAAACGTCTGAGAAAGCTGGCCTGATTGGCATGAGAGGGTGAGGCATCCCGTCTTGGTCTGCCGTTACTTGGCCAACCAACTTCTGCAATGACGATCGGTTTGTCAGGAAACTGCTGCTTCAACCGGTCATAAGTATTTACGGTAAAATTAACCGCATCATCAATGTGCTGCCCTTCCCAGAAAGGTAATATATGCGCCGCTATGTAGTCTACGTGATCAGCCAGTTCAGGGTGTTCCAACCAAATATGCCAGGGTTCGGCAATACTGACGGGGGCCCATACCTTGCTATTGACATTGTCCAGATTGGTGATTGCCTCAGCTACTGATATATTACCGCGGTAGATCGCTTCATTGCCCACCAACACCCGCACAATATTTTTGTGGTACTGGCGACTTAAACTGATCAGTGTTTCAATTTCATAAGCGTTTGTTTCAGGATCCCCATCGATCCAGGCCCCAAGCGCCACATTGAGACCATGTTTTTCAGCTAGCCTGGGAATTTCACTATATGAACCACTGACAGAATAACTCCTTACTGCATAAGTCTTTTCAGACAACAGTAGAAGATCTTCTTCAATTTGTGCCTCAGTTGGATAACGTCCCCGACTCGGATCCTGATCAGCTCTGACTGGTGAAAATGAGAAACCCTGTATTTTCTTTGGCCAAGGGGGCTCATTGGAACTGCCTCCTAGAAGGTTCCAGATCATCAGAGTCAACAGAGCGATTGCCAGGGCAATGACGAGATTGGGGCGCAACATACAAACTAGAGCTCATATAAACAGCAGTATATTAATTGTTTTAAATGAATTAGGTTGTGACGCGCCACGCCTTTTTTATCAGCGACGGTTTTGCAACCTCTAAACAACTCATAAACGACAATTTGCAGCCAAAACAGGTCGATTTCCTATACCCAATAGTGATAACTATTTCTGCTGATCGTCTATTCATAAGAAACAGCGATAACCTCCTTATCTAATCTCCTCCATACTTCTGCGTTTGATATGCACCTGGGGCACAATCAACGCATAACCTTGCTGTTGCCAGTGTACGAGTTCAGTAAAGGCAGAAGGGACTAATTCAACGAACTCCTGGAAGTCATTCAGATGGTATCCATAATCGTTGGCTGCCAGATTGCATACCTTGAATTCAACACCAAGTTCAGCGTAGTAGCGCATTCGCTCTACAACCTCCCGATACTTGTTGTAATTCTTCTTCACCAGAGTAACTATCTCTGTACCGTGAATAACAACTTTGATATCCATGAACTCTGGCGCCATATCATAGGGCGATTCGGTTAGTGGATTCATTAGAGATCTAATCCAATAGAGTGCAGCCGACATCTTTTCAGGTTCATCCAGAAAGATGTCATAGACTACCTTGGGTGAATCATATGCCGGAGTAGTTATCTTTGGTCCCTCCTCTGCACTACTTGAAAATGCCAGCAAAGCCACCAAAGTCAGGGCTATCAGTCTGCTCATCGTCTCTCCTATAAAATGAGGCTGCTATATAGAGATTTTGACTTCATATGTCCCCAAAAACACCCTTGTATGACTGTGCATTCAGGCCATGCTAGATTCCATAATGCGCTCTATTGACGCATTAATAATATTTATTAATGAATCTTAAAATAAAATCTCAAACGAATTTACTGACAATTTGTTATATTCAGGGAATATCAGACAAAAGCGGTGTGACTAAAGATCACTGCCTGTTGCAAACGATACTGGGCCTATCTTGATCCAATGATTGAATCTCAACTCCAAACAGAAGCCAAGATAAAAACCCGCCAGTTACTCGCTTCTGCTGAGCACCATTTCGATTTAGACCCCAGCCATCCTGAGATTTTTTTCGATCTGAAAGGAAAAGCTGCAGGGCTCTTGATCACTCACAAGAACGGGGCGAGCAAAATCCGCTACAACCCTATCCTACTTGAACACTATGGCCAGAAATTTCTTGATCAAACCGTGCCACATGAAGTCGCACATCTGGTAGCTCGTACCCTATTTGGCCCATCCATCAAGCCTCATGGCAAGGAGTGGCAAGCTATCATGTCTTTTTTTAAAACCCCTGCACTCCGTTGCCACAGTTTCGATACCACCCTATCCACTACACGAAGTATGCGCTACTTTGAATATCGATGTGATTGCCAAAACCACCGGATCAGTGCCATTAGGCATAATCGAGTACGCGCTGGGGTAACCTACCTCTGCCGGGCATGTGGTACGAGCCTTACCCATGTTGAGGCCTCATGATAAAATTGCCTGATCGATGATCTTCAACTTTTCTCTCAATTTCATCTTCTTGATGTCCCACTCACGACGCAAAGCCGTACTCCTATTGGAGGCTGACTCCAAAAAGACCAGTTCCACAGGGGTACGGCCTCGAGTATATTTTGCCCCAATTCCCTGATTATGTTCCGATACCCGGCGTTTTATATCGTTGGTGACCCCTGTATAAAGGGTTCTATCTGAACATCTCAATATGTAGACATACCAGCTATTTTCGTGCATTTCACCCATCTTTTATAAGAGGCTCAATCTCGTGTTTTTCTACAACTATAATCTGCAATCCGGATAGGTTGGTTGATACTCAGCACTAACCCCTAAGGTATGCAGATCTAATTTTCATTGTCGATACTATGGTTTACCACTATGTTTTTTACTAGTTTCTGGACTTTACAGAGCTTATAACAAAGTATCACAATGCACGTAGCCAAAAATCGTCCTGAAGAGACAATGGCAATCAACGACTTGTTGTAATTCAATTAGCTAAAAATTAACTAATAATGCTTATATATATCAACAAGTTAGAACCTCATTAACCCCCATCTTGGAGGACACAATGATTGGTAACACCAAAAAGTGGATAGGAAAGGTCGGCAGTGTAGCTGTTATTGCTGGCCAATTTCTGGTCTCTCCCACACTCTTGGCTGCCGATGCAGATATCGCAGAAGGTCAAAAAATCTCATTCGATAGAAAAAAAGGCAATTGCCTAGCCTGTCATAATATTCAAGGGGCACCTGCTCCAGGTAATATTGCACCGGCCTTGGTCGCAATGAAGTCCCGCTTTCCTTCAAAGGAAGCTTTATACAAGCAGATTTGGGATGCCACTGAGAACAACCCTGAATCCGCCATGCCGCCATTCGGTAAACACGGCATTCTTTCCGAGTCTGATTTCAAAAAAGTGGTCGAATACATCTGGACGCTCTAATCCAATCACCACCATTGATCAAGACTGCAACACCTTTGAGGTTGAAAGAACATGAAACACCTATTTCTTAAGCTGACCTTACTGGTCATGACTTGTGGCATTGCTGCTTCTGCACAGGCTACGACTCCTGAGGAAGATCTGGCAGCATTCCAGAACTTCTTTAAAAAACGTTTTCCGAATGTAGAGACCCAGGACTACATCAATGGCGCTTATGCCATCGACCCTGTCGGGCGTGAAAACTGGGAAGCCATCGAAGAGTTTCCTCCCTATGAGCCTTTTATTGATGAAGGACAAGCCATGTGGGAAGCCCCTTTTGCGAATGGTAAAAGCTATAAAGACTGTTTTCCCGATGGTCCTGCAATGGCTGGAAAATACCCCCACTGGGACAAAGAGAAAGGCATGGTTATGACCTTGCCCCTGGCGCTCAATAACTGTCGAAAGGCGAATGGGGAAAAACCTTTGAAGTATAAAAAAGGCCCCATCAACAATATCGTCTCCTACATCTCTTACGAGTCCCGTGGACAGGTTACGAATATTGAGATCCCCAGTGATGACCCAGGTGCCTTGGCTGCCTACGAGGCGGGTAAGAAGTTCTACTACACACGTCGTGGCCAACTGAATTTCTCCTGCGCCCATTGTCATTTGCAGAATGCTGGCATGATCCTGCGCACAGAGATACTTAGCCCGGCACTTGGACACACCACTCACTTTCCTGTCTATCGCTCAAAATGGGGAACAGTAGGTACACTGCACCGCCGTTTTACCGGATGCAACAAACAGGTACGTGCGAAGCCTTTCAAAGCTCATGGTGATGAGTACCGTAATCTCGAGTACTTCCTGACCTATATGAGCAATGGACTTCCACTGAATGGCCCTGGCGCCAGAAAGTAACTGTAACAGGGACTTTTTCAACCTGGACAAGATTACGTGATCGGAGTAAAAGCGATGCACAAAAGAAAAACACTCATTTACAGTATGCTGGCTGGCATTTTATGCAGTGGCATGACAACCTTAGCCTCGGCAGATGAAGTATCAGCCGCCAAGGTACAAAAATTGATTGATGCGGCAGATGCCGCCAGAAAACATGCAGCTGAAGTCGGTGGCGAATGGCGCGATACCGGTAAAATGATCAAGAAGGCAAAAGCCCTGATGGAAAAAGGCGACTTTGTGGGAGCTGCCAAGCTTGCTAACAAAGCAGCCAAACAGGGACACCTGGGTTATGAACAGGCTGTATCTCAGAAAGAGCTTAAAATGCCCTCATATCTACATTACGAATAACGGCTAACGCCACAGGAGGAAGACATAATGAAGTTTGTCAAAGTACTCATGCTGACCACACTTGTCGGTGGCGTAGCGCTTTCAACACAACTACGTGCGAAAGAAGGCAACCAAATTTCCCCAGGACTGCAATCTGTCGAAGTTATGCATAGTGGTGAAAAAGTCATGATCACTCGTGCTGCAGATAAAACTGCAGTGGTGCCAAAATCCTTTTCTAAAACTGCACGCCACTGCCCACCATTCTGTATCCAGCCTGCAACAGTGGCTACAGGTGTGGAGACTGTGGGTGAACTGGAAGTACTCGGTTACCTGAAGCGTGTCAGTGATGGAGATCGTAAGGTTCTGGTTGTGGATTCTCGAACACCTGAGTGGATAATCCGCGGCACCATACCTGGATCTGTCAATATTCCATGGAATAAGATCAATGTTGATGTACAGGGTGCATTCGATGTCTCAGCAGAGGCAGATGGCTTGCACGACATAATGGTCAATCAACTGGGTGTGCAGGATGTCAAAGGCAACCTTGATTTCCGCAATGCAAAAACCTTGGTTTTGTTCTGTAACGGCAGTTGGTGCCCTCAGTCTTCGAGCAACATCAAAACATTGCTCAAACTTGGCTACCCAGCCTATAAACTGAAATGGTATCGTGGTGGTATGCAGGATTGGGTGAGCCTTGGGCTAACGACTATAAACCACTAAGATAGGGACACAAATCCAAGCGAAAAAGGGTTGCCCGATGGCGACCCTTTTTTTTACCCGTAATATTGATCACAGAACCTCCAGAGATATTTATTCTTTGATGATCAACAACAAAAAAGGGGTTGCTGTTAAGCAACCCCTTTTGTTTGGTCCGGGCGGGGTGATTCGAACACCCGACCCCTACAACCCCATTGTAGTGCGCTACCAGACTGCGCTACGCCCGGAAAGAGCGGCAATACTAGGCAGTTAAACCGCCTATGTCAATGCCGGTAAGGCTTTATCTTTTAAGGATTTGCAGAACTTCTTCAAGCTCGCCGCGGAGCTGTTTGATAATCTGCTGGCTCTGCTGCAGATCTTCCTTGGCGGTATCACCAGAAAGCTGCTGACGAGCACCTCCGATGGTAAATCCCTGCTCATAGAGCAAGCTGCGAATCTGTCTGATCATGAGTACATCATGACGCTGATAGTAGCGTCGATTACCCCGCCGCTTGACTGGTTTGAGCTGTGGAAACTCTTGCTCCCAGTAACGCAAGACATGCGGCTTTACCTGACAAAGATCACTCACTTCGCCAATCGTAAAATATCTTTTGCCCGGTATAGCGGGCAGATCGGTATTACTGCTGCTCGGATCCAGCATAGGCTTCTACTCGCGCCTTAAGTTTTTGTCCTGGTCTGAAAGTCACCACACGGCGAGCAGAGATAGGTATCTCTTTGCCGGTTTTTGGATTTCGTCCAGGCCTCTGTTTCTTTTCACGTAGATCAAAGTTTCCAAACCCGGAAAGTTTGACCTGCGCGCCTCTTTCCAAAGACATGCGGATCTCTTCAAAGAACATCTCCACCATCTCCTTGGCTTCACGTTTGTTCAGTCCAAGCTCATCAAAAAGCCTGGCTGCCATATCTGCTTTCGTCAGTGCCATATGCAGTCCTAATCTCTCAATTTCGCGCCCGTTTCCCTAGCCAGTCGCTGTAATACAGCTTCGACCACCTCATCCACTTCCTTATCGGTAAGAGTGTGCGATTTTTCCTGTAAAATCAATCCCAATGCGAGACTTTTTCGACCCGAATCTACGTTTTCTCCAGTATAGACATCAAAAAGCAGGATGTCTGTAATAATTTTGCTGGATTCATCACGAATAAGATTCCTGATTGTCTCAAAATCGACCGATTCATCCACCACAATGGCAATATCACGGCGTATGGATGGATATTTTGAAAGTGCTTCAAAGGCAGGAAGTGCCCCTTCTGCCAACTTTTCCAAGGTCAGTTCAAAAACAAACGTCGTTCCATTCAGGTTCATCTGCTGCTCCAGTTCAGGATGCAGCATGCCCAACATACCGACAATTTCGTTATGCAGGCGAATCTCAGCACATTGGCCCGGATGCAGCGCAGAATGGTTAGCGGCAGTAAAACTGATACCTTGATCATGCCCTGTCAGACTTAAAATGGCCTCTACATCCGCCTTTATGTCATAGAAATCTGCTCGATTGCTGGAATCACCCCACTGCTCAGCCAAACGATCACCAGAGACCAATCCAGCCAACATCGCCTTCTGTTCAATCTCTTCACCCCCGTGAAAACAGAGTCCGGACTCGAATATGCGAACCCGCTGCTGCTGACGTGACTGATTATAGACCGCTGTCTCTATCAAGCCGGGCCAGAGTGAAGTACGCATCACTGACATGTCAGCAGAAATAGGGTTGGCTAAGCGGATACCCTTGGCGTCAGGATCAACTTTCGCTTCAATCTCCGGACTGATAAAGCTGTAGGTGATGACTTCCTGATAGTCCCTACCCACCAACAGATGTTTCGCCTTAGGGAGACTGAACTCAGCTTCCGGGCGATCCGCCATGACCATGGAAGATTTCCCACGATGGGGTGGGATATTTGCATAACCATAGATCCGGCCAACCTCTTCGATCAGATCCTCTTCTATAGAGATATCGAATCGACTGCTCGGTGCTTTAACCTGCCAGCCCTCTTCTGCTTCACTGGTGGTCATCCCCAAACGGTTGAGTATGTCGCCGATCTCACTACGCTCGATATCGATACCTAGGATTTGATTGACACGTTGCGCTCGCAGTTTGATCTCTGGTCTCTGCTCAATCATTGCCTCATTGATGACTTCAACCACAGGACCAAGCTCACCTCCAGCAATCTCGATCAGTAGTTGAGAAGCCCGTTCCATTGCCTGTAGCTGCAGATAGGGATCGACACCCCGTTCGAAGCGATGAGATGAGTCAGTATGCAGACCATAGGCTCTTGCCTTCCCACTGATAGCGGTAGGTGCGAAAAATGCACTCTCAAGAAGGATGTTCTGAGTCCCCTCACCTACTGCTGAGTCCTCTCCGCCCATAATACCTGCAAGAGCAACTGGACGTTTGGCATCAGCAATAACCAGCGTACCTTCTGTCAACTCGATCTCCTGCCCACCGATCAAGGTCAACTTCTCCCCTTTACTCGCAAGTCGAACCTTGATGCGCTCTTCAATCTTCTCCAGATCGAATCCATGCATCGGCTGGCCCAACTCCAACATGACATAGTTGGTCACATCGACAACAGGCCCAAGACTGCGGACATCGCCTCGACGTAATCGCTCCTGCATCCAGAGCGGAGTTTCCGCATTCATATTCACCCCGCGAACCACTCGGCAGCAGTAGTGAGGACAGGCTTGATCAGCCTCCAGGTCGACGCCTATCTGATCATCGATCTTGGAAGATTGAGCCACTATTTCTGGATAGTCCACCACACAGCGATTGATGACACCGACCTCACGGGCAATACCAGCCAAACCGAGGCAATCGCTACGATCCGGTGTTAGATCGACATCGATCACATGATCATTCAAATCCAGATAGTGGCGAAAATCTTCACCAATCGGAGCCTCTTGTGGCAGCGGCATAATCCCATCAGACTGCTCAGCAAGTCCCAACTCGCTTGCTGAACAGATCATGCCTAAAGAGGTTACTCCGCGTAATTTGGCCTTCTTTATTTTGAAATCACCGGGTAGACGCGCACCGACAGTCGCAACTGGCACACGCATTCCTGCGGCCACATTTTTTGCGCCACAAACGATCTGCAGCATCTCCTCTTCGCCAATATTAACTTGGCAAACACTCAATTTATCAGCATCAGGATGGGGATCCCGTGCAAGTACCTCGCCTACCACTACCCCGGTAAACTCTGAGGCGACCGGTTCAACAGAATCGACTTCCAGACCCGCCATGCTCAATTGGTCGGCCAACTCTTGGGTCGTCACTTGTGGATTGACCCACTCCCTCAACCAGGCTTCACTGAATTTCATGCTTTTCTACCACTCTTTAGAGACTAATGCCGAAGACTATGTAAACTTATGCAAACTGCTTTAAAAAGCGCAGATCATTTTCAAAAAACAGACGAAGGTCATTTACGCCATAGCGCAGCATGGTTAAACGTTCGACACCCATTCCGAAGGCGTAGCCAGTATATTTCTCACTGTCGATACCGACATGACGAAACACTTCGGGATGAATCATGCCGCATCCCAGCACTTCAAGCCATCCGGTATGGCTGCAAACCCGACAGCCCTCACCACCGCACATCACGCACTCAATATCGACCTCTGCCGATGGCTCGGTGAAGGGAAAATATGAGGGACGAAAGCGTAGCTTCAACTCCCGCTCAAAGAAGCTGCTGAGAAAGTCATACAAAACGCCTTTGAGATCGGCAAAGGAGACGTTTTCATCCACAAGAAACCCTTCAACCTGATGGAACATCGGTGTATGGGTCAGATCGGAATCGCAGCGATAGACCCTACCCGGTGCGATAATCTTCAACGGCGGTTCACCCTTCTCCATGGTACGAATCTGTACCGGGGAGGTATGGGTGCGCAGTAACATGTGTGCATCGAAGTAGAAGGTATCGTGCATTGCCCGTGCAGGATGGTGATCGGGTATATTTAAGGCTTCGAAATTATGGTAGTCGTCCTCAATTTCCGGCCCCTGGACAGATTCGAATCCAGCGGCAGAGAAGAGGCGTTCAATACGATCTAAAGTGCGGGTCACCGGATGCAAGCCGCCGCGATTCAAGCCTCTGCCCGGTAAAGATACATCAATCTTTTCATCAGCAAGGCGTTTTGTCAGTGCTTCTTTCTCGAGCTCACTTTTACGTGATTCGATACTCTGTTGCAGCGCCTGTTTGGCCTTATTGATTTTTTGCCCGGCTTGCGGCCTTTGATCGGGAGGCAGTGTCCCCAACTTTTTCAGTTGTGAAGTCAACTGGCCACTCTTGCCTAGATAGGCCACCCGTATCTCATCAAGCACCAGCAGGCTATCTGCCCGTGCGATAGCGCTTTCAGCTGCTTCAATCAGATCTTGTAAGTCCAATGTGGAATCTTCCATCTGTCTCTTTAAACCTCAAGCGAGCATTTTTAATATCGTATATATCGAGAGATTAACCTGGTGTGGGATTGTCAATTCAACCTCTCCACACATCGCTATCTGACAACATTTAAACTATATTCAACCGAAACGGTGATAAAAAAAGGGGAAAGCCTTAGGCCTTCCCCTTTTTTGCTTACTGCGCCGCCGGATAAACCGGGAAACAACAACAGTTACTTAGCTGGAAAGAGCGGCCTTCGCCTGTTCTGCCAGCACGGTAAATGCCGCTTTGTCGTTAACGGCCAGATCTGCCAGCATCTTGCGATCAACTTCGATATTGGCCAAGTGCAGGCCATTGATCATGCGGCTGTATGAGAGACCGTTGTCACGGGCACCAGCATTGATACGTGCAATCCAAAGTGCACGGAACTGGCGCTTTTTCTGACGCCGATCGCGATAAGCATATTGACCAGCCTTAATGACTGCCTGCTTAGCGACACGATAAACTTTTCTACGGGCACCGTAATAGCCCTTAGCTTCATCAAGCACCTTTTTATGGCGGGCGCGTGCTTGTACACCACGTTTTACTCGAGACATTGTTTAGATCCGGTTCTTTAGGTTAAGCGTAAGGCATCATACGACGGGCGATTGCCACATCGGACTTTGCAATGGTGTTGGGAGAACGCAATTGACGTTTCCGCTTGGTGCTCTTCTTGGTCAGAATATGACGCCGATGAGAGCAGTTACGTTTAAATGAACCGGACGAGGTGCGTTTGAACCGTTTGGCCGCACCACGATTAGTCTTAATCTTGGGCATTGTATTAACTCCGCGATTTGTACGCCTCTTGGGCGTAAAAAAATAGTTACTTTTTCTTGGGGCCTAGCACCATCACCATCTGGCGGCCTTCCATCGCAGGTTTCTGTTCCATCTGACCATATTCGGCCAAATCTTTTTCAACCCGTTCAAGAAGCTCCAAACCCAGTTCCCGGTGAGCGTGCTCCCGACCACGGAACCGCATGGTTACCTTGGTCTTATCCCCATCTTCAAGGAAACGTATCAGGTTGCGTAGTTTTACCTGATAATCCCCTTCGCCTGTCCCTGGCCTGAATTTGATCTCTTTGATGTGAACCTGCTTCTGCTTCTTCTTGGCAGCCTGTTTCGTCTTTTTTAGTTCAAAAAGAAACTTGCCGTAATCCATCACGCGACAAACCGGAGGCTCCCCGTTCGGCACGATCTCTACCAAATCCTGTGTCGCATCTTTGGCCGCCTGAAGGGCTTCCTCTATTGATACAACACCTACTTGTTCACCATCAGCGCCAATAAGCCTTACATTAACAGCCGTAATTTCATCGTTAAGACGGTGCTTTTTCACAGCAGCGATAGTCACTTCCTCCAAAAAGTCCAAACCCTAAAAGTACAAAAAGCACCGGAAAACCAGTGCTTTTTACACTCAATTTACTCGTTGAGACACTTCAGCTTGGGCGCGTTCCATAAACTCGCTCAGAGGCATGGATCCAAGATCCTCACCCTTGCGTGAGCGTACAGAGACAGTACCCTCCTCCATCTCCCGGTCACCAATGACCAGCAGATAAGGCACGCGCATCAACGTGTGCTCGCGGATTTTAAAGCCAATCTTCTCATTTCTCAAGTCCGATTCGACACGAAAACCGTTATCCCGCAGAGATTTGAGACAATTATTCAGATAATCGGCCTGCCGATCGGTGATATTTAACAGTACAGCCTGAACTGGTGCCAGCCAAATCGGCAGTGCGCCGGCATAATGCTCGATTAAAATACCAATGAAACGCTCCAGCGAACCAAGAATGGCGCGATGCAGCATCACCGGCACCTTTTTGCTATTGTCTTCAGCAATATAGGTTGCTCCCAGACGTTCCGGCATCGAGAAATCGAGCTGGATTGTACCAAGTTGCCAGACCCGACCAAGACAGTCACGCAAGGAGAATTCTATCTTCGGGCCGTAAAAGGCACCCTCACCAGGTTGCAACTCCCAGTCAAGTCCCTGTTGATTGAGTGCTTCTTCCAGTGCTTTTTCAGCTTTATCCCACACCTCATCCGAGCCAACACGCTTTTCGGGACGTGTGGAGAGCTTTACCAGCACCTCATCGAAGCCAAAATCCTTGTAGACTTCCAGCAGCAGCAGGTTAAAAGCCTGTACTTCAGAGAGGATCTGATCCTCAGTACAAAAGATATGCGCATCGTCCTGAACGAAACTCCTCACACGCATTAATCCGTGCAGTGTTCCTGAGGGCTCATTTCGATGGCAGGAGCCGAATTCAGCCAGGCGCAGGGGCAGATCGCGATAGCTTTTCAGGCCGTGATTGTAGATCTGGATATGTGCCGGGCAGTTCATCGGCTTAATAGCATAGACCCGGTCATCTGTCTCAGTGACAAAAATGTCGTCACGAAACTTATCCCAGTGACCAGACTTTTCCCAAAGAGTGCGATCGATTACCTGGGGCGTATGCACCTCTTGATAACCATGGTTTTTCAGCTTGTCACGAACATATTGCTGAACGGTAAGATAGATCCGCCAGCCCTTGTCGTGCCAAAAGGCCATGCCAGGGGACTCTTCCTGAGTGTGAAACAGATCCTGAGTCTTGCCGATTTTGCGATGATCACGTTTTTCCGCCTCTTCCAGGCGGGTGAGGTAGGCCTTGAGCTCCTTCTTATCCCGCCAGGCCGTACCGTAGATGCGTTGTAACATCTCATTATTGGAGTCACCTCTCCAATAGGCACCAGCCACCTTCATCAGTTTAAAGCCTTTGCCAAGCATGCTGGTGCTGGGTAAGTGAGGACCTCGACAAACATCGAACCACTCCCCTTGACGGTAGATTGAAACCTCTTCACCTTCAGGTATGAACTCTTTGATGATCTCGACTTTATAAGCCTCACCAATAGTTTCAAAGGTCTTAATAGCCTCATCACGATCCCAGACTTCACGGGTTATTTGCAGATTTCGTTTAACGATCTCATGCATTCTCTTTTCTATTTTTGTCAGGTCATCCGGTGTAAAGGCATCTTCTCTGGCAAAGTCATAGTAGAAACCATCTTCGATGGCGGGTCCGATGGTGACTTGTGTTCCCGGATAGAGTTCCTGAACCGCTTGAGCCATGACATGTGCTGCATCATGCCGCAACAGAGTCAGTGCATCATCATCCCGGCTGGTGAGAATAGCGAGTTCGCTATCCTCCTGGATCAGATAGGAGGTATCGACGAGATCACCATTGACGCGACCGGCCATAGCCGCCTTGGCTAAACCTGGGCCGATATCTGCAGCGACATCATACACAGTCACCGCATTATCAAAGTTACGTTGGGAACCGTCAGGGAGAGAAATAACAGGCATTTGAAAATTTTCCTCATCAGTGGTGGCCCATACGAGAGGCCACTTGAAATTAAAAAAGCCGGCGCCATTGGGGGCCGGCCTGCATATGGACAGTTAAAATACAGACGGGCTGTAACAATAACTGCCGAAAAACTGTACGCTGATAGATTTCACATTGGTTTGTTACTATTAAATCAATGGCTTATCAGACGACGTATTGTAGGGCGGAAGTCTAATACAGTCTCATTCAACAAGTCAAAAGAATTAGGCTGAGAAATGCAACAAATCACGCTTCCGCAGAATCAATTTTGAATAACCTTATTTAAGTGGATTGGTGCGGCAGGGCCGGCACCCTACAGTTAAGGGCACCTTTATTAAACCGTTGTGTAATTTGTTACTTCTATTAACCCGGCGACTAAGTATGTCGTCTTCAGGGTTAATACTAATGCTTAGACTTAGGTTTCTATCAATCCGCTCACTATCCAACTGGGCTGGAGGCTCTCTCTTTTTGTCTGGATTTAATCAGCCAACCACCCAGTAATGAGGTTAGTGCCAAAGTGTAGACAATCATAGCACCCGCAGGCATGTCCCATAGGGCGGCAAGGAGCAATCCCAATGCATATCCCGCAGCCGCAATCAGATAACCTGTCACATCTGCCCCGCGTTCAACTTTTCTCAATGCCAATGCCGGAAGTATCAAGGTAGCAAACACCAGATAGACACCCACCAGTTGTACTGATGCGGTGATCGTGATCGCAAATAGCAGATAGAAAATTAACGACGAAGCATGCTGGCGAAGGCTATACCATAGTGTGAGTATGACCAAATAGAGAACTGCTACTGGAATAATCTGCTGGTAACTGACCCAGAGTATCTGCCCCACCAATAGCTCTTTTAGATGCTCCCCTCCGTGTGGATTGGCGGCCAGCAGAAGAATGCTACCACTGGAGGTGAGCACAAACAGACTACCGATCAGCGCCTCCTGAATCTCTGCCCAACGCTTATCTGTCAGGTAGAGCAGGAGTGAGGCTGTGATCGCTGCAGTGACAGCAATCATCTGAACTTGCCAGCCCCCAGGTTCCCAGCCAAAACCATGAGCAATGATCAGACCCATGCCTGCGGTCTGGGCAACTGCAAGATCGAGAAAGATTATCCCGCGCTTCAGGACATGACGTCCTAAGGGTACATGAGTAGCAGCGACAATCAACCCGGCCAGAAAGGCCGGGAGCAGGATCTCAGATTGCAGGGCAAACCAGTTCATTGGAGCAATTCAAGTAGACGTTTCAGTGTTTCATCATACAGGCTGAAAAGATCGCTAACCCCATCCCCTCCTCCAACGGTATAGGGGAGTTCAACAGCCCTGATACCGGTAAGCTCAGAAAATCGCTTTGCAGCCTTCGGACTCTGATAGTGGGTATAGATAATACCTCTGGCTGGGTTTTGCTCCAGTACCTGCTTCAACTGCACAAGATGACCGGCCGTTGCAGGTAATCCAGGCTTTGGTTCAAGCGATCCGGCATCGATGATCTGCAACCAGTCGAACAGATAGGCCCAATCTTTATGGTGTACCACCAGTCTGATTCCTTTCAGTGGCTCTGCTGCCTGCTGCCAATTCTCCAGGGCCTGTTGCCATCGCTGGGTAAATTGATCCCGATGCTGTTGATAATCGCCGCTGTTTTGCGGATCCAACTCGATCATCCGTTCACTCAAGGCGAAAGCAATCTTCAACACTCTCCTGGGATCTAAATGAACATGGGGATTCCCTGAAGCATGGACATCACCCATGGAACGATCAACTGTTTTTGGAATGCCTAGTCGCTCAATCTGTTGTGCTGCTTCGAAATAGCCTCTTTTGCCTGAGAGCACCTTAGGATTCCCCCCTTGTCGCTGCAGCATGGGTAACCATCCGATCTCCAATTCAGCACCACTGCAGACCAACAGATCAGCCCGTCTGACTTTGGCAATCAGACTGGGCCTGGCTTCGATGTGATGAGGATCCTGTCTGGCGGTAGTTGCTGAGGTGACAGTAACATTATCTCCACCCAGCTCTTTAGCCAGAGAGGCCCACTCCGGTTCACAGGCGAATATATTCAGATTTGCCTGTGCTACTTGGGATAGTGAGATTCCCACAATCAATAACAACAGATTGATCTTGTTGCTCATGATCTGCTCCTAAAACTGATGGGCGCCATGGGAACCCAGGCTCATGATGTACTGCAGAGTGATGATATTATCTGAATCCTCATAGGATTCGTCTCTGGCAAATTGCAGACGAAAGCGACTATATTCACTGTATGAGTAGTCACCCATAAGGGTCAAACGTTGAGGGGTATGTCCTTCATCATCCAGCCCGGCTTCAGCAAGCACCTCTTCATCAGAGCCTCGATTGTCAGCATCGAGCCAGTCGTAGCGCAAGCCAGCACGCCACCTGGGCATAAACTGGTAGACTGCTTGCACATATGCTCCTTTCTGCTTACCGTCATAGGTCGTGGATTCGGCTGAATCCGAACCGTCGTCCATCACCACGTCACCCTCTTCATCACGCACAAAAAACTCACCCTGTATCTTTAGATTCTGTTCGGTGGAATTACCATGGGGCGCCCATTTCCAGACAAAATCGATACCACTGACCTGAGTCTCTCCGCTATAGGTTGGTACCTCTTCGGCACCCTCTCCATGGGAATGACCACCGGAAGTACGACCTTCGATATCGGCACGCCAGTGGGAGATACCTATTTGCCAGCTTTGACTCTCTCCTATATCACCACCAATCTTTGCGAACAGTGTCCCAGCACCTTTACCATCCTTGCTCGCCCCCCCTGCCGGGAACCGTTCACCTCGGGTAATCTCTCCGCCAAACTTGAGAAACAGCTCTGTGGGCGCAATCCAGCTGAGCTGGATACCATCATCCAGCAATTGATCACCAAACAGACCACGATAGATTAAAGGGGCATCAGTAAAATCCCAGGCATGGGGATGTTGCTGATTCAGATAGCCAAGCCCCGAGAAAAAACGACCAGCCTTCACTCCCACACCTTGTCCCAACACCAGGCTTTCAACAAAAGCCTCTTCCAATTCAACCTCAGTCTCACCTTCGTGATCGTGCAGGGCAGCAGTCAATTTGCCGTAAAATAGATCGTCGACATTTGCGCTGAAAGAGAGCTCGCTATGACCGATATGAAATCCCTCTTCTCCTCGACCAGCCTCTCCCCCCAGCATAAAACCGGGCAGTTCATATTCAGTTTCGTTGTCGAATGAGGTAAATCGGCCATCCAGAATCAGGCTGATATCAGGATTGAATCGGCTCCCTTCAGCAGCCTCGACTGTTGTGGAGAGCATTACCATTGCCACTGAGGTACTAATTAAAAAGTGCTTACTCATAAGCTCCTCTACTAATCATCAATAAGTCATCAAGATCTAGTCTGAAATGAGATCTTTTCCCTACGCTGACCAATGTGGGAATGAAATAAAATCAGACTGATTGGTTTTTGATAAGAGTCAGAAAAGAGAGGGAGGAGCGCGGATCTGTTGATAGTTAAATTGGGCTGCAACTTCAGTGGATGCCAAGGTCACCCCTGTTGTTCTGAAGAGTGAGTTAGAAAAGATTTCAGGTAAGGTGGGGATTATTGCGTGATCATGGCCAGGGGCGTATAGGCAGACTTCACAGATCTCATCAGGACTATGCTCGTGATAGAGATGCTCAAGCAATAGGCCCTGAGATATCAGGAAAGCAAGTAGCGGAATTGTCAGCCATCTCTTGCGCATGATTTCTGCTGGTTATAGACCTATATATAACGTAGTAACAAGCGATCTCAAACAGATCCTATATTGGCTCGCAGTTTTGTTATAATATAACATAATAAATAATACCATGGTTTAATAGTTCAACTTACATGAAGCAAATTAGTCGCATTTCTATCCTCTCTACATTACTAATGGCCTTGAGTCTATTCTCCACACCTTCCCTGGCAGGCCTCAAGGTGGTGGTCACCATCATGCCGATCCACTCACTGGTTTCCGGTTTGATGAGCGGTGTTGACGAACCCTACCTGCTCCTCAAAAGCAACCAATCACCCCATACTATGAGTCTGAAACCTTCAGATGCCAGAGCGCTGGACCAAGCTGACCTGGTGGTCTGGGTAGGTGAATCGCTGGAGTCACCGCTCACTCAGCTGATAGAGCAGATCGGGGAGAATACCGAAACCGTCAGCTTACTCGATACCCCTAACCTGCATCTGCTACCAATTCGAAACAACCTTGAGTGGACACATCATCACAAGCCAGCCATATCATCCGCCACTCATGACCATGAGATTAATATGGATAACCATATCTGGCTGTCTCCAACGAATGCCCGAGCTATCGCACACCACTTGTCGAAGGTATTAATCAGGCTAGATCCTGGTAATAGAGAGCTCTACCAGAGTAACCTTGAAAAACTGTTAAGCCGGCTTGATGAAATGGAGCGCAGGTTCATCGCTAACATCAATGGGGTCACTGAGATTCCTTTCATCGTATTTCACGATGCCTACCACTATCTTGAGGACTATTTTGGGTTGAACGCAGTGGGTTCGGTAAGTATAAGCCCTGACCGTCTCGCAGGCGCTAAACATATCCATCACCTG
>JBEVWG010000024.1:0-108920 GCA_040506705.1 Candidatus Thiodiazotropha sp. 6PLUC1 | reverse complement strand
GTAGGGTGGGGCCATGCCCCACCATTGAAGGTGAAAAGTAGTATCAATCAGCCTTTTTTTACAATCAAAATCTTCTAGAACTACCCATTTATCGGCTTTATCGCCTCAATGGTTGCCGAGACCACATAATCCTCAACACCACGCCCCGGTGCCCAATCACGAATAAAATCCCGTGATTCATCTTTGGGCTGGATGCGAATGGATTCAAAACCTGCCGCTTCTATCCACCCCTCCAGGGTTCCAATCAATGAAGCATTCCCCATACAACCTGCGATAAGCTGAGGATCATTTCGCATCTCTTCAGGTAACTCCACAGTTGCCACAACATCGGAGATCGCCAAACGGCCACCTGGTTTTAATACCCTATGTGCGTCTTTGAAGACCCTTGCCTTGTCTGGTGATAAATTGATTACACAGTTTGAAATGATCACATCTGCGGTGTTATCCGCAATCGGCAATGCCTCTATCTCACCGAGGCGGAACTCAACATTGTTGTAGTTTCCTTTTTCAGCATTACTTCGGGCTTTAGATAACATTTCAGGGGTCATATCGACACCGATCACAGCCCCCTCTTCCCCCACTTCCGCCGCAGCCAGAAAGCAATCGAAACCACCACCCGAGCCCAGATCCACAACGGTCTCTCCTGGCTGTAAAGATGCAATTGCCTTAGGGTTACCACACCCCAGTCCCATATCTGCACCTTTTGGCACATGCTGGAGGTCACTCTCGCTATATCCAAGACGGGTTGAAATCAGAGTATTGATCGAGGCATCGTCAGACACACCACAGCAACTTGACTCAACCCCACAGCAATCGCCTTCATTGTTGGCAATTGCAACCTGAGTATAGGCTTCTCGCACTTGTTGACGATGGCTATCATCACCAGCTTCATGTTTTGACTCTGTTCCACAACAGCTTGTTTTCTCAGTCATAAATCTTCTCCAGGTGTTACTCGGAATTCGTTTTTGAAAAAGTTACCGAGACTTGTAAGCGTCTCAGGATCGATCCAGCAAACTACGCGCTTTCCCTGCCGCTCCATTTCGATCAATCCCGATCGGTGCAGCTCTTTAAGGTGGTGTGAGAGTGTTGAAGGGGCTATTCCAAGTCCTTCGCCCAACTCTCCTACACTGAACGACATAGCCTGCTCTAAGTCACAACGGGTACCAGGCTGACAGCAACTGCTCAAGCGCTTAAAGATCTGCAGCCGATGGGAATTACCCAAAGCCTTGAACATCTCAGCCATCTCTCCATCATCTCTTCTATATTTCGACATGTTTCGAACTATAGAAGACAAAACGGTAAATGACAATACCTTTTAAGAAAATAGCTGCTGAAGTGAATGGAAACTACTTTTGAAGATTACCTTCTCTTTTCATAAACCGGAATAAATTCAAGCAAGGTAGCCTGGATGGAGCACAGCGGAATCCGGGATGGTCGGTACGCTGTTCCCCCCGGATTCCGTTACACTCCATCCAGGCTACGGACTAGGCAGTAACCTGCCAGCTCTCAGCAAGTAGCGGCTGCAGAGCGTCAGCCGCATCTTGAGGAGTAACATTACAACCCTACAGGCACTTCGAAACTTGCCACTACCCTCACCAGTTGATCAACTTGACTTCTCGGTGGGGCATGGCCCTAACTGCTCGAACTGTAGGGTGGGGCCATGCCCCACCATTGAAGGCAAAAGCAGTATCAAGTGGCCTTATTTTTACAATCAAATTCTTCTAGCAAGGTAGCCTGGATGGAGCACAGCGAAATCCGGGATGGTCGGTACGCTGTTCCCCCCGGATTCCGTTACACTCCATCCAGGCTACGGACTAGGCAGTAGGGATGATTGGTGTACTGCTCTCCTGGATTTCGTTGCACTTCATCCAGGCTACGAGTTGCAAGCTTACGAGACCAGAACGGATAGAAGGCGGTATCTGGCAAAATGGTCTGATCGCATATCAGAACCGAGGCAACAAAAAACAGATCTAGACTGACTTACTCAAAAGCAGAACCGGAAGGACAGTCATGACAGAAGGTGATCCACCAGTAAACTAATCCTGGGTAGACCGGGCTTGATAAACAAGACCTCATATAAGGGTTGTAGTCTCCTCAGATAGGAGCAGAGGATTACCAGCGTCGAACCCGGCCGGTATCAAGGTGTAGAAATCCGGATTTCGGGTAGTAGCCAACACCTCCAGCCTTTAACGCGAGCGCACTCTCTCTGAGATACTTCAAGTCACAGTTGCAGAGCCTGACATCGATTGCCTTTCCCTGCATATGAAAACTCTTTTTAGCAACCCCATTGCTCTTGCTGCGTAACATCTGGTTTGTTTTAGGCGATCGATATGCTGAGATGATCTCATATTCGCCTCTCTTGCCGACTTTTAACTGTAACCCGTACAACAGATCCAACAGGCTAGTGTCCATAGCCGCAATGTCACCAGTTCGGTGATCCCTCAACAAGTGATTGAGCTGCTGCAGCTCCTGATTGAGATAGTGACCATCACGCCAATAGGTGATCTTCTCTTTTTCACCGGTGTGGGTATGGCGAAAAGAGAGTGTCCGTTGATTCTCCTGGATCAAACCAGCCATCAGCGGTGAGGCAACCAGCATACCCCCAACCGAGAGGCATCCACCTAAAAATGCTCTTCGGCTTAATCGGCTGACCGTTGAAACTTGAGAAATCGCCATGACTGTTTGTTCACTCTGCAGTAAGGAGTCGACGATATTTTCGGCAGTTTCTAAAGAAAATCCAGACAAAGTTCAATAAACAGCCTACAGGTCCACTGGGCGTGTGACTGAGGTCACAGTAACCTACTGAGCATTAAGGATTTAACCCAATGGGAACCGGGTAATATCGAGCCACACCAATGTTGATCTAAATCGATCTGTGGTGGATTATTGAAGTGGAAATTTAATAAACCGCCGCTTATCTATCAAGCAACAAGCCTTGTTGCTTCAATAGTAGCTTTTACCCTATTTTCAACTAACTTCAGAGAGAGGCCCCTGCTGGAGAAGCTGCGTACTCGGCAGTAAAATGGCCCATCCCCTCCCCCATGGACATCATCAACTGCCAATCCCGATGATAGATATCGGGGCGAAAATGGATCTGTCCAGACTCATCCACCCAGCTGGTAAAGTAGGTCAGGTAGACAGGTATAGGATTTACCAGGGAGGTCAGGTGAGTATTATCTGAATCGAGTAACTCATCTACGGAGAGCTCTTGAGTAGTATGATCCTGCATCAGTAATCGAGCCAGTTGATCTGCTGATTCCACACGAATACAACCTGAACTGAGGGCGCGACTCTGGCGATTGAAGAGCCCCGGCGCAGAGGTATCGTGCAGATAGATATCATGCTGATTAGGCATATGAAATTTAATACGTCCCAGGCTGTTACCTGCCCCGGCTTCCTGCTTAAGCACAAAGGGGAAGTTATCCTCATGGTAAGCCAGCCAGTCGATTTGTGATGCATCGACCTCTTGCCACTCACCCCCTATCCTCTCGTAGACACTCATGCGTTTATGCTGCAGATATTCATGGTCTGACTGAAGCTTCGGCAATATATCCTTAACTGCAATCGATCTGGGCACTGTCCACTGAGGATTAAACACAAGATGGGTGACCGTGCTGTTAAAAGATGGAGTTTGTCGCTCTTTACGACCATTTACTGTTCGCACATGAAACAGTGTACGACCCTGATCAATCAACTCAATCTCAAAACCAGCGGTATTGACCAGCAGATAACGAGCCGCCAGCTCATTGGGTAACCAACGCCAACGTTCCAGGTTGAGCCTAATTTGAGCGATACGGGTTTCAACGGAAACATTCAGCGCCTGGCGTGTATCCTTGCCAAGAATGCCGTCATCTTTCAAGCCCATACGTCGCTGAAATTGGCGTAAATCCGCAGCTAAACTTTGATCAAAATAGTCAGCATCATTTACAGGTTGTTGTGGCCAACGCTGCTCAACTTCTAAACGCCTGCGTAGATCAGCGACATGAGCATGACGCGCTCCAGGGCGCAGTATCTGTTCACCCTGGAGTGAATCCCATCCGCCGTAGACCTGAATGGCCCGATAGTAATTCAGTGCTTGAGCAAGACGCCAGTAAGCGGCACTTGTCGGCTTGAGCTTAGCCAATAAAGCGGAGAGTGAGTGATCCCGCAGTGCGTCAACAAGAAGCGCCAATGGATCAAATTGGTCGCCAGCAAGTTGCCACTGTGGATCAACCAGTTGTGGATCAGTACTGCCAAGGCGCATATCCTTTGCAAGACGCAGATAACCTTCAGTAAGCAGTAGTTCACGAAGAAAGCGATGACTGGGTTGAAAGCTATTTAACAGATAGCGTAATCGATCCACATGGTAGTCTCGTGGATTCAATCCCTGCTGAACAGACGACGCAAGCCACTCAAACAGCATCCTCCCCCGAGCGTTGAGTTGCCCTTCATCATGCCAGACAAACGATTGCTGCTGGGTCTCGTAAAACTGTTCCAATTGAGGCCAATCGAGCACTAACCCTTTAGGCAGATCTGTTATCAGAGGTACTACCAGCCCCTGTTTTTCTACCGCCAGAGTGCCGGCATTGGCCACGCCTAGCGAAGCCAAAAGCAGCAACACAAAAAAACCAATTCGACAACGCCTATATAGTTGCACCACCATACGACTCGCATACTGAATCATGATTCAATACTGTAAAATATCGTAAAAATCTCTTTAATAGCTTCTGGCTGGAAAAACTGGAGTGGCAGGCGACTCATATCAGACGGGATGTTTCGCCAGTACTAATAAAGCCTCTCTTCCCTGAAATTAGCCCACACATATCCTCTGAACCAGAATAATCAATGCTTACTTAAGCTTAGTGGAGAATGGGGAATAAAACAGTTTAGCCCTGCTAATAACAGGGTAAAGTTGAGAGTCCTTAAACTCTGTCAGCTATCTGAAAAATGTAGATTGGATTATTATATTTAAATAGTGTCTAGTTACAGGCTCTATTACTGTCGTCGACGCACTCACACATAGATCCACTATTTCCTATTCATATGTTACAAAGAATCCGCCAGATACTCCCCCTGCTATTTCTCTTTTTGGTCGCGGATATGCAAGCTATAGAGAGTCTGACAATCGGTGCCTTCACCAAGACACGCCAGGATATCGACTACCACCTCAATACCTTGGGGGTTTCCGCCTCACTCATAACGCCAGTAGGACTCTTCCGTTGTAAACCAGGTTTGCTGACTGGCGAGACAAGAATTGATTCGTTCAACAATATCGTTGGTATCTCTGATGTTCGGAATGCTGATTGGAAATCGTTCTCAGCACACGACCTAGAATGCCGTTACGGGGCAAAATGGGATACAGGCGAAGGTGTATTCAAGGCTGGATTCGGCATTCGTGATTATTTGGGTAAGACCGATGATGAGCCGGGTGGAAAGCATATTAGCATTGAAGGTATTGGCGCAATGATTGACTATGACAGTGATCAATTTGATGCCAGGCTGGAGTGGCAACGAGAGATCCACGACTATACGCTCAGACATCACACATCATTTGTCGACTATAACAGTCTGGTTGATGCAGCTGAAAACACCTTTGAAGCAACAGGCACTTACAACCAGCTCTATCTTCACACGAAGAGTATCAGTGGCAATAAGAACAACATCTATACCACCCCACTATTTCCGGACAACCGTTTTGATTATGACCATACCGATATTGCCGCTGGTCTCCATCTGAATAGTGAAACGGATGGCATAACCCTGATTGCTCCCATTTTTGGTTGGGGCTCCTATCGGGGTTCTTTCAATCCACTTGAGAGCGACGATGTTTTAAAAGGCATTGAGCTGGCAGGTCGATTGAATGGTCTTGAAATTGAATTGAATTTTGTGCGCCATGATGGCGAAGGTCAGCGACCCTATCTTCCCGCAACAGAAAAACTGACCGAGCGGAAAGAGAGCAATATAGTCACAATTGGTATTAGTTGGGATGATTGGCAGATGACTCTAGAAAACTCAAAATCGATCCACAAGGCCAATGCAACTATCGCTGACCCATTATATGTTGCCATACTCGGTGGTATCGGCCCCTATAACAACAAACGGGATGAGGACAAGTGGTCACTATCGATCGCCCTCCCTGTTGGAAAAGATATTACAGCTGACATCTCCTACTACCACTCGTTCAGAGAGGATCAGCAGTACAACCACCCTAAGCATAACTATACAGAGAGGGGCGGATCCCTCCACTTCAAAATGGGCATGTGAACAGATAGTTTATGCGGAAACGGCGGAGATAACCTCATTGATCTCAACCCGGTTGCGACCATTACTCTTGGCCCGATAGAGGGCATTGTCCGCAGAGGCAATGACACTATCAGGGGTCAGCGAAGATGCAAAACATCCAGAGCAGTAGAGACCAATACTGATTGTCACGCCAATCTCATCTCCATTGTTGGCAACCGATTTTGAAGCCATGGAGTGCCTCAGTTCCTCTGCAAGTTGTATCGCCCCATCAGGCGGGGTTTCAGGTAAGACCACGAGAAACTCCTCGCCTCCGATGCGTCCAACAATATCACCCTTGCGAAGACGCTCTTTGATGGTAGTCGCGACATGTTTCAACACCACATCACCCACCTGATGTCCGTGACGATCATTAACCTGCTTGAACAGATCCACATCTATAATCATCAAGCTTAGCGGCTGACCATCAGTTTCTGCTTTGGCAAATAGCTTATCCATGATTTCAAAGAGTGCACGTCGGTTTGAGAGTCCGGTCAAAGGGTCTTCGCGGGCCATGCGCCGATTCTGTTCAGCGCTCTGTTCAACCGTTGTCAATACAAAACCAAAAGCAAGAAAAAACATACCCAGATAGTTGATCATGTAGAACAGGGTTGTCAGAGTATCCCTGGACTGGAATGGCGAAACCTCATGCCATCCAAACCACAAAGATAAACCTCGATAGGTCATAGTCGACATGCCGACAACACAGGCTATGGCCATAATCATCCGGCCGCGCCCGACGAAAACATTACCCTTGCGCAACAACGCCCATAGAATCAAAGCAATCTGATAACTGAGGATAAACGAAGCGATGATGAGTCTGGCCGCCCTGTCATCAATCAGCAAGAGGCTCACAATCAGCATCAGCACAACCGGAATGATATAGAGTGCAGGGAGTAATTGTGCACGACGTATGTTGAGCACAGCCTTTAAAACCAAGGTAAGGGTCAATGCCCCCAACATATTACCAATACCGACTGCCAGGATCTCAGGAATGACATCTCGGGCACCGACAATAAGATAATAACCGCTATTCGCAACCAGTGCCCAGCCAAGCTTTGTCAATCCAGGTATTGACTGACGTAGTGCAACAATCACCACAGCAAAGGTCATCGCCAGATTGGTGACGACGCTGACAAAGTAGATGGATGGGATATCGAGTGTCATGCGAGGATAGGTTTGGTTTGCAAAAAGCTAAAAAAAAAGAACACCTTGCTATAAAAAGCGCTTCCCTCGCTTGCTCGCATCATAGTTGAAAAGCTTTGGCTTGAACAGATAACCAGAGCAGACATTGAACCTAAAAAAAAAATCAGTTGACCGCTCCATTCTAATGGCTGATTCCTGATTTTGTAGAAAATAGCTTCGATAGTCATGATCACCTGTTGGGTGAATCACGCTACAGCTTAAAATATTGAGGTTGCTGGAGACTTGCACTGCCAGTCAACTCCCTGTTGATCGTCTCTGTCTTGGCAAATGAACCAGGATTGTAGTGATTTGGTGGGTGTTTCTTGCTAAGCCAACCCATTTTCTGGTAGGTATTGGCCACCATCTGGGCACAGAACGAATTCAACATACCGCTATCTACATCAGCCTGACCCTCTATCCAATGGAGAAACTCCTGCTTGGTTGGAGGAAAGGGTGTACCGTCATAGTCATACATCACTGACCAGAGTCTTTTCTCATCGATCTCTACCCCCTGCAATCTGGCGACAGCAAAACGATATTTTGAACCATCGGGGGAAGGATAGTACTTGTCCAGATTGGCAACATAGTCCGCAAGAATCAACAGATGGGTTCCTGGATGATCCGGATTCGACTCCTTGTCTATCTGATCGTCCATCTGATCTATCGTATCAGCGGTCCACAGATAGAGTTGAGGATCACCATGAAATCGGACAATCATCGCAGAGTGGCTGAAATCTGTCTCATCTACCTCTTCAATCAATCGACTCTCTGCTGCTGTACCACTACATAGCAATACAGATCCACAGCTAATCGTATCGGCTATTTCTGCAAGCGTTTTCAACTCTGCTGGATCATAGCCATCTGGCTGCTTATGTAACTTGACCGCTATCGCTTCTGCTTCTTCCAGAACATCCTTTATTATCGACATATCATGCCTCTTTGATTGTGGCTATTCAGCAGCGGTATCCTAACGGCCCACTAACCACTGTACACCGTTCCATTAAAGCTATGAAAGCTTTGCGGCCACTGTTCCAGATAGTTTAGATCATCAATACTTAAGTTTTTGGCCGATCGCATCGAATCGTTACATTTTCACCAACCGGCAGTTGCTTGTCACAACATATGCCATCACCGCTGTTTACGGCACAGGCAATGACCGCCTTATAGTTGACACTAGAATGCGCAGCCTTGAGATCCAATTTACCAAGCATGTCATTAGCATGAAAAGCAATCAGGTAGCCCGCAGGGTAGTGTTTGAATCCTAGCTCTTCAGGGGGCATATTAGGAACAGCATCATGAAAATTCACTACTCTCAGGTTTGTATCGGGTGTCTGAGTCCGGTAAAAATCGACGAATGCTCCATTGCCTACACGTGGTGATGCAAAATTGATGTTCTCACCAGTAACTTCCGGCCTGGAGAGGGCCAGATCCAGCATGAACAGTTGGCTCAATGCTCCCCCCAGACTGTGGCCAGTGATATAGACCTCACTGACAGGCTTTGATGAAGCCAGATATTTATCAATCAAAGCGAACAGCTGCTGTTGCATCGAACTTACAACGCCATATTCACCTCTGTAAATATCGTTGAATCCAGACTCGACCCAAACCTCATCTGGCACAACCACATCAGAGTCAAAGGGCACAAAAGCTTGCGGTTCGACACCACAATCATCGAGCATATCCAATGCACTGTCTGTACCACGAAAAGCAAAAACATATCGCCAAGGGGCCTTGACAGAACGAAATACCAGGCCATAGGTTTCAACTTTTTTCCCCTCTCCAAACAGAGCATCCACACCACTCCAGGAGTCGAGCAGTTCAAATCCCATAGGGGGGGTTACATTTTCAGAAAGACACTGATCAGCCTGGCTCTCTGAGAAGGCGTTATAGGCCTGTAAACTGCATTCGATCAACAGCTCAATACGACTAGAGTTGAGCTTGCGGATATCGTCGACATAAACCATTGAGTTGCCCTGCTCTATCCCTTCTCTGAAAAAGTGAATCAAGAGCACCTCTATTGATTGCTTGTGTCCTCTGCGTGACCTGAAGCATAGTAGACAAATCGATGAGAATTTATTTTAGCAGGGTTGCTCTCTGAACCGCTCAAGCCCGAAAAAAACCGAAGCTGATCACATCCTCGATCTTGTCACAGCCTGACAACACCATCAATAAACGATCCAACCCCAAGGCCACACCAGAACAGTGGGGCAATCCCTCAGAAAGCCCTTTTAGCAACCACTCATCCATCGGCAATGATGATCGTCCCGCTTCCAGTCTGCGCTGATTATCTTCAGTGAAGCGTCGTTTCTGTTCTTCCGCATCATCCAGCTCATGGAATCCGTTAGCAATCTCAACACCTGACATATAGAGCTCAAACCGTTCGGCTACCGCAGGTGACTGCTGCCTGACTTTTGCCAAGGCAGCCTGACTGGCTGGGTAGTCGTAGAGAAAAGTCATCTTCTGTTCGCCTAAATGGGGTTCGATCAAATGACTAAGCAACAGATCGAGCCAGCCATCCCGATCTAATACAAGATCCTCGACACCTGGTAGCTTATTTTCAATGGCACAAGCTCTCAACTGCTCGATATCAACGATATGTGGATCAATCTGAAGGAATTGTTGAAAAGCCTCTCGATAGGTCAGCTTCTCCACCGGCAGGGCTCTATCACTCACAGCATTGACGAAATCAGCCACTTCATTCATCAATCTGAGGTGATCGTATTCAGGCCGATACCACTCCAACAGGGTAAATTCAGGATTATGCCGACCACCCAACTCACCATCCCGGAACGCCTTACATATTTGATAGATTGGCCCACTACCGGCACAGAGCAGACGCTTCATAGGAAATTCAGGGGAGGTCTGTAGATAGAGCGCAAGACCCTGTGCGGCCTCTGGCCCGGTATAGTTGGTGGAGAAACAATCGATGGCAGGATCGGTATTGGCGAATCTGGAGCAGACAGGGGTCTCAACCTCGAGTACCCCCGCCTGCCAGAAATAGTCCCGAATATCACGTAACAACTTCGCCCGGCGACGCAACATTGCAAAGGAGGCCGAGGGCCGCCAATCATCATTCCGGGTCATCTCAAAAGATCACTCAAATAAGATCTGTCGCTAAAACAAATCGTGATCAATCTTCCTTGGCACGAGAGACATATTCACCAGAGCGGGTGTCGACTTTGATCAGCTCATCAATCTGCACAAACAGAGGCACACGTACCACAGCACCAGTCTCTAATGTCGCTGGTTTTCCACCACTGCCTGAAGTATCCCCTTTCAGACCAGGATCTGTATCGGCTACACTCAAAACCACAAACTTAGGGGGCTCAACGATAATCGGCGAGCCATTCCACAGAGTCACCTGACAGAGGTCCTGCTCCTTGAGCCATTTTGTAGCATCACTCACCGCTGCCTGGTCGGCACTTACCTGCTCGAAACTGTCAGGATCCATGAAGTACCAGAACTCACCGTCGTTGTAGAGGTACTGCATGTCGGTTTCATGGACATCAGCAGCTTCCACAGATTCACCGGATTTGAAGGTCTTTTCCAAAACCCGGCCGGTTTTGAGATTGCGTATTTTTACTCGATTGAAGGCCTGACCTTTGCCAGGCTTAACGAATTCGTTTTCAATAATAGAGCAGGGGTCGCCATCCATCATTATTTTCAACCCACCCTTAAACTCATTGGTGCTATAGCTAGCCATGTCATCCTCACGAAACAATTCAATTGCGGCGCACATCATACCTGAGTCGAGAGCCGGTGTGCAGGGATCAGTGTGGCAAGATGCTCTATCCCAGGGCTTTAGCGACCTGACAAGCCTGCTGGCGTATCTGCAACTCGATCCTGATCACGCCTTCAGCGCAACCCAGGCCCAGCGCCAATTTTCTATCAAGCTGCCCAGGGAATACGCTGCTCTGATGAACAAGGGAGACCCGGACGACCCCTTACTACAGCAAGTTCTCCCCTGCAGTGAAGAGATGATTGAATCCCCCGGTTTCGTTGCCGATCCGGTTGGCGACCTGGTAGCAAAACAGCAACCTGGACTGCTGCATAAGTACCAGGGCCGGGTGCTTATACTGGCCACCGGGGCCTGTGCCATACACTGTCGCTACTGTTTTCGACGTCACTATCCATACCAGAACGGTACAGCAACCCCACAGCAGTGGCAGCAGATCATCGATTACCTGAAGAAGCAGCCCTCAATCAACGAGGTGATTCTCAGCGGCGGCGACCCTTTAATGATCAATGATCAGCGCCTCAGCAACATGCTGCAGCAGTTACACGCCCTGCCGCAACTCAAACGCCTGCGACTGCACACCCGCCTTCCCGCGGTACTACCCCAACGGATCACGCCAGCGTTGCTCAACCTATTGAGGGATACCCCGTTGCAAACGGTTATGGTGCTACACGTCAACCACCCCAGGGAACTCTCCCCAGCAGTGGCAGAGGCGTGTAGCCTGATGAAGCGCTCTGGCATCACGCTGCTGAATCAATCGGTACTTCTAAAAGGGGTCAATGATGACGCAGAAACATTGGTAAGTTTGAGTGAGAGGCTGTTTGAAGTCGGCATCATGCCCTACTACCTCCACCTGCTCGACCGGGTTTCCGGCGCTGCCCACTTCGAAGTGGAACAACAGATCGCAGAAGATCTCAAACAGCAACTGCTGCAACGACTACCCGGTTACCTGGTACCAAAAATGGTTCGTGAAATCGCCGGGGAAGCATCAAAAACGCCTATTTAACATCAGGGGTCGGAGTCGAGAGCGCCTGCATCGTGAATTTACCTCGAAAAAACGCATGTGCACTTCCCTAGCAAGCCACTCCGCCCTCGATTCGACTCCGACCCCGGGGTACGGCGTGTTACAAGCCTCTAAGCTCATCCATCGGCCATCTCGGAGTGACTGAAAAGCTCAAATCAGCACGCTCTCCCGCCATCAAACGCTGGCACCCGGCGTAGGCGATCATCGCCCCATTGTCGGTACAAAACCTTGGTCTGGGATAGTAAGCAGCACCGCCTTCCTTCTCCATCATCTCCCCAATACGCGCTCGCAAGCGCTGATTGGCGCTCACTCCACCGGCCATGATCAGGCGTGTGATTCCGCTTTGACGTACTGCGCGACGACATTTGATTAGCAAGGTATCCACCACCGCCTCTTCAAAAGCACGGGCGATATCTGCACGGGTCTGATCTGAAAGTGAGCCACCCTCCTCTTTAGTTGCCGTCTGCAGGGTATTCAAGGCAAAGGTCTTCAGTCCACTGAAACTGAAATCGAGACCGGGACGGTCAGTCATTGGTCGGGGAAAACGATAACGTTTCGGGTCACCCAGCTCAGCCAGTTTTGAGAGTTCAGGTCCACCTGGATAGGGCAATTCCAGTAGCTTTGCAGTCTTGTCGAAAGCCTCACCTGCGGCATCATCCAGTGTATCTCCCATTAATTGATAACGCCCTACCCCCTGCACCTCAACCAATTGGGTATGTCCTCCAGAGACTAACATGGCGATAAATGGAAATGCCGGCGGCTCAGCTTCAAGCATCGGTGCCAGCAGATGCCCCTCCATATGATGAACACCAATCCCAGGAATCCCCCAGGACCAGGCCAGACTTCTTCCCACCGATGCCCCAACCATCAAAGCACCAACCAGACCCGGCCCGGTTGTGTAGGCCACCCCATCGAGACTCTCAGGCTCGATGCCGGCATCAGCGAAAAGCTGACGAATCAGAGGCAGTACCTTTCTCACATGGTCCCGGGAGGCCAGCTCCGGCACCACCCCCCCATACTCTGAATGAATAGCAATCTGACTATGTAGAGCTTCCGCCAGCAACCCCTGCTGATGGTCGAAAATAGCAACGCCGGTCTCGTCACAGGAGGTTTCAATACCTAAAATACGCATATAGAGTGGATTTAACCCGATTTTTTTACACAACCCCTTTGCAAACCGGGGTAGCAATGAGTAGAATTCCCGCCTTTCGATCGATCGGCGAAGCTTAAAACAAGCGAGGATACATCATAGATGCCTAACGTACACGTTAAAGAGAACGAACCTTTTGAAGTTGCTATGCGTCGTTTCAAGCGCTCATGCGAGAAGGCTGGCGTACTTGCCGAAGTCCGTCGCCGTGAGTTCTATGAAAAACCCACCTGGGAACGCAAGCGCAAAGCAGCCGCTGCTGTTAAGCGTAACCTGAAAAAGGTCTCACGTGAGAGCCGTCGTTTCGAACGTCAATACTGATCTTCTGACCAGTAGCTATCCCTCATGTTGAAAAACCGCATCCAAGATGATGTCAAGGTGGCCATGAAAGCCAAGGATAAGGCCCGTTTGGGCACCTTGCGGCTGATCACCTCTGCCATCAAACAGCGTGAGGTGGATGAGAGAATAGAACTTGACGACAGTCAGGTTCTAGCCATCCTGGACAAAATGATCAAGCAGCGCCGGGATTCGGTAGATCAATACGAATCTGCTGGACGCCAGGAGCTGGCAGACCAGGAGAAGCGTGAAATCGCCATCATCCAGGACTACCTGCCTGCCGGTCTCGACGAAGATGAGATATCCAGCATGATCGAAAGCACCATCCAGGAAGTCGGTGCCGCTGGCATGCAGGACATGGGCAAGGTCATGGGCAAGCTCAAGCCTGAGATGCAGGGGCGCGCCGATATGGGCAAAGTAAGCGCCCTGGTCAAACAGAAGCTGGCTGGTTGATAAGCAGCTGAGGCAGCCCACCGAATATTCGGTTATCCTTGCCACCACTACACAAGCGGCCATCTGATAATTATGGCAGGCAAGATCCCCGCACAGTTTATCGATCAATTGCTCAATCGCGTTGATATCGTCGATATCATCAACAGGCGCGTGCAACTTAAGAAGAGCGGCAAGGAGTTCCAGGCCTGCTGCCCCTTCCACGACGAAAAGACCCCCTCTTTCACTGTCAGTCCGACAAAACAGTTCTACCACTGCTTTGGTTGTGGTGCCCACGGCTCTGCCATCAGTTTTCTCATGGAGTATGACAATCTTGGCTTTGTGGAAGCAGTGGAAGAGCTGGCACAACACTCAGGCCTGGAAGTCCCCAGAGAGGGCAGTCACGAGCAAGGTCCGGATTTACGACCACTCTATGCACTGATGGAAAAAGTAGCCCAGTTCTACCAGCACCAGCTCAAACACCACACCAACGGGCCGACCGCCATCGAATACCTCAAATCACGGGGTATGAGTGGCCAGATTGCAGCCAGTTACGGCATCGGCTACGCCCCACCCGGCTGGGATACCCTGGCCAGCAATCTGGGCAGCGACAACGCAACCATGGGTCAGCTCCTTAAATGCGGCCTACTCAGTGAGAGCAACAACAAACAGTACGATCGCTTCAGAGACCGGATCACCTTCCCCATCAGGGATCCCCGAGGCAGAACAATTGGCTTTGGTGGCCGGGTTCTGGGAGACGATAAGCCAAAATACCTGAACTCCCCGGAAACCCTGCTGTTTCATAAAGGCAGAGAGCTTTACGGTCTCTATGAGGCACGTCAGGCCAACCAGAAAATCACCTACCTGCTGGTTGTGGAAGGCTATATGGACGTGGTTGCACTGGCTCAGCACGGCATCTATAACGCCGTTGCGACGCTGGGTACAGCCACCACCCAGGAACATCTGGAGCTGATATTCAGAAACTGCTCCGAAGTCGTCTTCAGTTTTGATGGTGACCGAGCAGGTCGCGATGCAGCCTGGAAAGCGCTCAATACCAGCTTACCCCTGATGCGCGATGGTCGTGAAGTGAGATTCCTCTTTCTTCCTCAGGGAGAGGATCCAGATACTCAGGTACGCAAAGAGGGCAGCGACGCCTTCGCGCAGCGCATCGAACAGGCCACACCCCTATCGGAATTCCTACTGCAGCACCTCTCTGATCAAGTCCACATGGCGTCAATTGATGGACGCGCTAAGCTGACTCAATTAGCCAAGCCCCTACTGGAAAAGTTACCCAAAGGGGTGTTCCGTCAAATGATGTATCAAAGCCTGGAAGAGCTGGTAGGGCTCAAACAGGGCCATCTGCAGGCTACCAGCCAATCAGAGCAGAGTCACCACACACCACCACCCAGCGCCACAACCGCTCCAGCCAAGGCACATGCACCCACACCAATTCGAACTGCTATTGCATTATTGCTGGATCATCCCCATGTGTATGAGGTGGCAGATCAGGTACCCACTACGTGGCAGAATTGGGATAACCCTGGAATCGAGTTATTGAAGCAACTACTTGAAATTATTCGAGTGCAACCTACGCTTAGTAAGGCAGCCTTGATAGAACGGTGGCGTGACACAAAGTACTTCTCCCATCTCAACAAATTAACCCAGGCAAACTATAAATTTGACCTGCCAGGGATGGATCAAGAGGCAGAATTTCGTGACGCACTTCACAGGTTGAACGAACAATATCACAAACAAGCCAGACCACATTTGGGGAATATACCCCCCAGCGAGCTGTCTGAAGAGCAGATTGAAGAGATAAAACGGCGTTTTCCAGGAAAGATACAACAGGATGATACAGAATCTTAATTTAAACCACCCTATCTGTAACTAGTGCAACTATATAAAAATGTGCTAATATGGCGAGTTCAGTCTCGGCATTCCCAACCTCGTCTGATAACAAGGTAGAAGATGAACCAGGAACAGCAGCAATCTCAATTAAAACAACTGATTGCAAAAGGTAAGGAACAAGGTTTCCTCACCTACGCGGAAGTTAACGATCACCTACCTGAAGGTATAGTTGAGCCCGAACAGATCGAAGACATCATAAGGATGATCAACGATATGGGTATCACTGTCCATGAGTCTGCCCCTGACTTAGAAGACACAAACCTCAGTGACAATGCCGTTTCGGCCGATGAAGATGCGGCTGAAGCTGCAGCGGCGGCTCTTGCAAGCGTTGACAGTGAATTTGGACGTACCACCGACCCGGTGCGCATGTACATGCGTGAAATGGGTACAGTGGAGCTACTCACTCGTGAAGGTGAGCTACGCATTGCCAAGCGCATCGAAGAGGGACTGAATCAAGTCTCTGCAGCCCTGGCCACCTTCCCGACGACAGTTAATCTGCTCTGCACACAACTGGAGAAGGTAGAAGAAGGCGAAGCCAGACTGGCTGATATCACCAGTGGATTCATCGACCCCAACGAACCAGATGAGATCCCTACCCCTGTACAGCCTCAGGCATTGAAAGAGAACGCCGAGGCCAACAACGACAATAACAGCAACGATGATGAGGACGAGGAACCGGAAAACACCGGTCCAGATCCTGAAGAGGTTGCAGCCAAAGCCAAAGAGCTGCGCAAACGTTACAACACGCTATGCACAGCCCTCAAGAAGCACGGCCGCTCCGGCGCTAAAACCCAGAAAGCAGCAGACTCGGTCTCCGAGACATTTCTAGAGTTCAAATTGGTGCCCGCAACATTCAACCTGCTGGTTTACACCCTGCGAGACATCATTGAGCGCATTCGTAATCAAGAGCGTATTGTCATGCAGCTCTGCGTGAACAAAGCTCGCATGCCACGTAAAGAGTTCATCTCCTCATTTCCAGATAATGAGACCAACCTTGATTGGATTGGCGCACAGATCAACAGCGGCAAATCCTATGCTGAGGCTCTGAAAGAGCACGAAGAGGAGATCCTGCGCGCGCAAAAGCGTCTTGTCTCCATCGAAAGCGACTGCCAGCTGACCATCAGCGAAATCAAAGAGACCAATCGCAAAATGTCGATTGGTGAAGCGAAGGCTCGTCGAGCCAAAAAAGAGATGGTCGAAGCCAACCTGCGACTGGTTATCTCTATCGCCAAGAAGTACACAAACCGTGGCCTGCAGTTCCTCGACCTGATCCAGGAAGGCAACATCGGCTTGATGAAAGCAGTAGATAAGTTCGAATACCGTCGCGGCTACAAGTTCTCAACCTACGCCACCTGGTGGATTCGTCAGGCCATCACCCGCTCCATTGCGGATCAGGCCCGTACTATCCGTATTCCAGTGCACATGATTGAGACAATCAACAAGCTCAACCGCATTTCGCGCCAGATGATCCAGGAGATGGGTCGCGAGGCCACCCCGGAAGAACTGGCAGAGCGTATGGAGATGCCAGAGGACAAAATCCGCAAGGTATTGAAGATCGCCAAAGAGCCGATCTCCATGGAGACCCCGATTGGTGACGACGAAGATTCCCACCTGGGTGACTTCATTGAAGATTCCGGCGTGGTATCCCCAATCGAGTCTGCCACCGCAGAAGGACTTGGAGAAGCAACCCAAAACATGCTCGCCGGCCTTACCAGCCGCGAAGCCAAAGTGTTGCGCATGCGTTTCGGTATCGACATGAACACCGACCACACCCTCGAAGAGGTTGGCAAGCAGTTCGACGTCACCCGAGAGCGCATCCGTCAGATCGAAGCTAAGGCACTACGCAAATTGCGTCACCCTTCCCGCTCCGACAGACTTCGCAGTTTCCTCGATAACGATTAAAAAATACGGATAGCAGTAGCAACACCACCTATACCAAAGGTGTTGCTATCTGCTAAAATCCCGCCGTTTTCGGGCCCATAGCTCAGTTGGTTAGAGCAGGGGACTCATAATCCCTTGGTCCTAGGTTCGAGTCCTAGTGGGCCCACCAAACTCGTAACGTGCGGTAAGCTTATTACGCAGGATGTTTTGCGGCATGAACCGCATCATTGATGTTTGTGAATCGCTGCATTCTGTTATTGATGCGGTTCGTGTCTCACCGCATCCTTCGTCCTATTCAAAAACAAATGCCAGATGCCAACCAATGTGAATCCTGTTGTGGTATGAGGCAGCCCCCCCATTACTCGACACCTGCCCACTAAAATGTCAGCCAACCCGTTTGACACAGAGTGGAACGCTATTTCGAGGAGCTAATGCTTGCGCTTTCCTCCAACGGTACTCTCCTCAGTGATAGACAGGATCTCCCAAGTTCCGCACAAAAGACATCTGCACATGCACCAGGCCTATGACTCGGGGTCTTGCAGATCGCTATTGCTTATCAAGTAGCGGGCTTTCACCGCTAATCTTTTACCGATCTACCTCGGCGCTCTGACTGTCCTCGTAGCTTTGGTTGGTTTTCATGAATAGCCTGCCTCCTTCTGCTGCGCCTTCGGTAACAATTACTCGTGGCACTCAGGCACCACCGTTTCGTCATCGGTGCCCCAGGTGCTCAGCCAGGTGCGAACTTCCTCGCCGGTCAGGTGGCGGCCCGTTTCCTTGTAGGCCGCCCAGGAGGCCAAGGCTTCTTGCTTGAAGCTCTCGCGTGCTTCCTCGCGCTCGACGTACTGAGCAATAGCCTCGCGCATGATCCAGTGCGACGAGCGTCGACGTGCTTCCGCCAGGCGCTGAACACGCCCTTTCAACTCGTCATCAAGCTTGATGGATGTTGCTTTAGCCATACTACGACCTCTATAGTCAAAGGTAATACCTCTTACTACTATAGCTATCACCTTCTCCGCCGTCCATTCCCACGGTCGTCCTTAATGGGCGCGCGTAAAAGCCGGACCTGGTACAGCAGCGGTACATCCGTTAGTTTTGCCCATCTACGCCAAATTACGCTAAGTTACTGTATATAATGTTCTTTCAGTTTCGCTAGAATAGGGTAACTTTCTCTTACTTAACAATAACTTATTGTTCTTTAGGTAAAATCAGAATCCCTTGACCCTGGGTTCGAGTCTTAGTGAGCCCACCAAGTAATATATGTTTAGATTAGTTTCACTCACCCCACTCTATTATCAATGAGCTAATGACTCATGGAACCGATTCTATTTCTGCTAAGTGATCTAATTCCGATTAACCCTTCGTATGAGCTCAACCGTCTCGCCTACCTGAGCTGACATCCGCAGCCATCATGCTAAAGCCGATGATTGGCACCCCAGTCCAAGTACCAACTCGTAACGTACGGTAAGATTATTACGAAGGATGTGGTGAGGCATGAACCGCATCATTGATGTTTGTGAATCGCTGCATTCTGTTATTGATGCGGTTCGTGCCTCACCGCATCCTACGTCCTATTTTATATGCGAACTTTTTTTAGTTAAATTGAGTGCCTAAACTCTTCCTATCAAAGTAAGCGCCTAGTTATACAAACCACGACAGATTAAATCTGTGTTTATTTATAATATTTAAATCTCTGCACTTAAATCTATTTATACAAATTGTAGTTTACAAGCGTTGCCGTTGTTCTGATCTACAAATACGAATAAAGGCTTAACATATGTCAAACCTAACGCTCATAATAGGGAATAAAAACTATTCATCCTGGTCACTCAGGCCCTGGATATTGTTGAAGCATCATCATATAGACTTCCAAGAGAAAAAGGTTGCGCTCTTTACACAAACAACAGACGAAGAGTTATCTGATTACAATTCAGACTACAAAGTTCCGATATTGAAAGACAATGAGTTGCTCATATGGGACTCTTTATCCATTCTCGAATATATATCAGAGCAGTATCTTGAAAACCATGGATGGCCAGTCGATCCCCAAGAGCGCTCTATAGCTAGATCCATCTGTTCAGAGATGCACTCAAGCTATTTCCATGTCAGAAGTGAACTACCTATGAATTGCCGCAAAAAATTCAACACCATCACGCTATCACAAGGTACATCTAAGGAGATAGAGCGAATCTGCTGGCTTTGGAGAATGTGCAGAAATGC
The DNA here is from genome assembly GCA_040506705.1 of Candidatus Thiodiazotropha sp. 6PLUC1. Taxonomy (GTDB): domain Bacteria; phylum Pseudomonadota; class Gammaproteobacteria; order Chromatiales; family Chromatiaceae; genus Thiodiazotropha. The sequence continues at coordinate 88,799 of JBEVWG010000024.1, read as the reverse complement.
GCATAAAAACAGAGGTGAATGGTTATTTGGTGAATTTACCATAGCTGACGCTATGTTTGCGCCTATAGCCATTCGGTTTTATGGTTATAGTATTCCTCTTCCAGCCATTGAAGAGAGATATATGAAGAGTGTATTGAATCATCCGAGCATCATTGAATGGATTGATGCATCGAAGCGAGAAACTGAAGTTATTCAGTCTGTTGAGATTGATACACAGTAATGATTAAGACATAGATTAATTTACAGTAGTATTTACGGATCGATGATCTATGCCAGTTTCTCTCAATTTCGAGTGTATGTCTTTTCAAGTGTATAGCTGGCCAATCTGGTATTCTCAAAAAGAAACCTGATCTTGATAGAGATGCTACCAAGCTCTGACTTCACTACGTCCCTGACTATTGCCTTGATAATGTCTGAGCCTTTCAGGTAGGCCGAGTGTTCTATGTCATGACTCTTGAGGATTTCTATCACCTCTTCTGGACTACTCCCCATGACCACCTGACTGCGTAGTGTTCCTATCAGCCGGGCGGTTTCAGATCTGACATTGACTTCAGAATTGCAGTAAGATGCCATGATGACCATGATCATCGTAAACATCAATTTCATTGAATTTTGGGAAATCAAACTATTTCCACTGCCACTGATCACTGAAACTCTCATCGGTACCACCCTCACCAGGAGTCTTAACACCGGTGGCTAAATTGAGCAGCTGCGTCATGCCTAGACCACTACACTTCCTGTTGGTTACTAACCAGAACATTAAGTATCCGGATACTTACGTTCTGGTTAGTAAATATATAAATACTCAGATTAGTCTTGTTGATGGCAGGAATCTACTAGGGGTTACCCTAGTTTGCCACTGGTGTATTGGCCTCATCTATACTGCTAGGGTTCATTTTGAGTTGATGAGATCGCGGTTTAATGGAGGTACACTCAGATTGCTCAGGCGTCTCCGCCATATCCTCCCTTACCAGATTGAGGTCCACAGAAGCCACCAGTGCCTCCTCATCTTGCAAGGTATGGTCTTTATAGCCCCTCCCAGTAACACCCTTTACAACCCTCTTCTTTGTTAGCTTGCAGGGGAATGGGCTCGTTGAGACAGTACATAAACCAGCTAATACCATGAATCCGTGTACGCCACTTAATCAGCAACTCAGAAACTACATCGTGCTCCTCCCGTGTGATAGATTCTTTAGCCAGATAGTGCTGGACATTCATAGGCAGCGAAAAGATACGCTGCCAATGTTCGATGACCTCCTGCTCGCTCCAGCTTGTAGAATTTGTAGGTGGTGTCTAGGTAGTCGTAGCGCCTTTGACTTTTCTCTTCCACTATATATCGGTTTTACCAACCTGATGACAACTGTTACAGTATAAATAATAAAGGACGGGGTGATGAAATCCATTACCCATCAAGGATTAAAATGGATACATCAATAGTGACAGATACTTTTTTTAAACCAGCACGGATTACAGTTTTTGCCACGCTTTTACTCCATCTCTTTGCATGTGACAGCAGCAGCAAAGACAACCAGGAAGACCCCGATCAGTATCGTGTTGGTGTAACTGTCAATGATCTGTATGGTGGGAGTCTAGTGCTGCAGAACAGCAACCAGGATAGGCTCAATATCAGCGAGGATGGTCACTACACTTTCACCAGCATTCTCTATGATGGTGAAAGTTACCATGTAACCGTGGTCACTCAACCTGTCAACCAAAACTGCAACGTAGAAAATAGCACTGGCACCATTGATGGTTCTGACATAAGCGACCTTATTGTGACCTGCCAGGCAATTGATTATCGTGTTAGTGGTTATGTTACAGGACTTACCGGCAGCGGTCTGGTTATTCAGAACAACGGTGGCGATGATCTTAGCATCTCATCAAACAGTGATTTCATATTTCCAACAGAATTAGAACCTGGCCACGACTATCTAGTTGCGATTGCCACACAACCAAATGGCCAAACGTGCAGAGTCGTCAACGGAAGTGGCACATTGAATGATCGGCAACACACCCAGGTTGTAATCAGTTGCCCGTTGAGTTCCGTAACCCCTGAAGTAAAAGGAATCAACCCGAAAAAGCTACATTTCAGCTGGAATAATGTCGGCGCCGAATACTATAGACTACTGAAAAATCCCGATGGCCAGTCCGGATATACTCAGGTAGGCGATAAGATCACAGATACACAGGTGGATGAAACAATTTCCGTCCACCTAACCGACTGGGACAACGCCAGTTACTTAGTTCAGGCCTGCAATGGTGCTGACCTGTGCACAGATTCTCCCCCGCTATCCATCAGCTCAGCTATGATCCAGTCCATTGGATATATCAAAGCAGATGATATAGAACGTAATAATTTTGGCGGCCAGATGTCGCTTTCCAATGATGGTAATACTCTAGCGGTATTCTCTACTGCTGGCATTCATATTTTTAGCAATGAGGGCACCCATTGGCAACAACAGACCCTGATCGAAACGGTAAGCTCATCACTATCGCTTTCCGGAGATGGAACCACTCTGGCTACTGCTTATATTTTTCATGATACTAATGGTGAAGGTGGCATAGTCAGGATCTTTACTCGTAATGGAGATACGTGGGACCACCAAGCCTATCTCAACCCTACCAATCCGGAAACCGACGATCGATTCGGCCATGTCATTGCACTTTCAAACGATGGAGATACACTCGCGGTATCAGCATACCTTTTTGACTCTACTGCAACAGATGAAAACGGAGATGAAACAGACGACCCAGCTCCAGATCTCGGTGCCGTATATTTGTTTATACGAGAAGGTAACGCTTGGCGTCAGCAAGCCTATATTAAACCATCAATTTCAGATGCCGATGATAGATTTGGATCGAGCATAGCACTTTCCGACGATGGTACCACCTTAGCGGTTGGTGCAACTGGTGAGCAATCCCTTGCAACTGGAATAAACGGCAACCAGAGCGACAATAGCGCAGTATGGGCTGGCGCGGTTTATCTGTTCACTTCATCTGAGGGAGAGTGGACTCAACAAGCCTATATCAAAGCCTCTAACACAGAAGCACGAGATGCCTTTGGTACCCAAGTCGCGCTATCTGGCGATGGTGACGCATTAGCAGTTTCAGCAACCTATGAAAGTTCTTCAGCCACCGGAATCGAAGGAGATCAGACAGACAATTCCACAGAATCGAGCGGTGCTATCTACCTCTTCGAGCGTCAGGATAATAGTATTTGGAACCAAACAGCCTATATCAAAGCATCTAACCCTGATCCCTCTGATGTGATAGGCAGAGCACTTGCACTCAGTAGCGATGGTCATATCCTGGCAGTCGGGACCGCTCTCGAGGACTCCATCGCCAGGGGCATCAATGGCGATCAATCCGATAACTCCTCGTCAAGAGCCGGTGCGGTCTACCTCTTTTCAGATAACACCGGATCATGGCGTCAACAAGCCTATATCAAGGCCTCGAACACCCGGGCCGAGAGAGTTTGTCCAATCTACGGTACGTCACCCTGTCCACCGAAAAATGCAAGCTTTGGTTCCAGTTTGGCACTTTCAGGGGATGGCAGTATCCTCTCAATTGGCGCCCCTTCGGAATACTCGCCAAACACGGCATTTGAACCAATAGATGCTCCATTTCAAACCGGTGCAATCTATCTCTACTGACATCAGAGATATGGAAATATGCAAGGTACTTCTATTGTAGTGGACGACTATTTTTGGCCACCTCATCGAGGCAATCATCGGAATAACTATGCAGGTTGATTAATACTCCTCTTAAGAATCTTCACGCAGTCTATAGCGCGCGAAACCAACCAGGACTAGAGACAGTGCAGCTAATCCCCAAAAACTGATAGTTGGTATCGGCCGGGAAACGGGCGCTAGGTTACTCTCAAATATAATCGTTTGAGCGTTACCGTTGGAAGCATTGAGATTATCGAACACCTCTACTTCTAGACTGATATCCACTCCTGGGATCACTGGTAGGTTAAAATTGCTTGCTTGTCCAGCAATGACTGCACCACTGAGGATAAATGAATCTTCAGCTGCGATTGGGTTAAGGCCATCATCTTGCAGTATAAATTCAATTTGCGTAGACCCTGGATTGGGTACTGGTACTTGAAACACTGCAAAATTCAAGTTGCCTGTACCCGCTCCTCCCGCCCATTGTTCTAAGGAATAGGCAACATCAGCAAATGTGGCACCACCGGTTAGGGTTAATACAATCCGACCGCCCACAGCAAAAGCAGGATCACCTGCACCTAGGGCAACCATAATAGAATCTCCTGCGATATCTTCGGTTGCTTGAAGGTCGATATTTTCGAGGGGCTCAGCCATTGGATTCCAAGGTGGAGTTGGTCCAATTTGACCAACGCTTGCAAATTCTATTGCTTGAGCTTGGCAGAAAAAACATGAAAGCACCAAAAACATTACAGTGTTCATTAATTTCATTATGTAATATCCCTTTTTTACTTTTAAATATTTTGTATGCGGACCACTTCTAATAACCAGAATGACTTATACCTTGCGAGAATAGCATAGTCTTCTTTAGTTCTTTCACTAATTTTGCAATTAATAAAATATCCAATCTAAGATAACGGTGTTCACCTCTTTTTCACTTAATTGTTTAAATGATTTGTATGACTATCTATCAAATGTTGCATTAGTTTTGTCAGCTCATAAAAGTGGATTGATTTCTGTAGGCAAGCAGTAATTCGGGGACGTGGGGGGAAAGTTCACTCTATCTCAGATTGTTCTATAAAACAGGCATTGAATTCATGCTGTACCTACGGGGCTTTACGACCTGTCCAGACTCTGCGTTGCGCTTTTTCGACAGGCAATAAGCATTACTTCAAAAGCACGCCTTGATTTGGAACAAACATATGAGTGCAGCAGTCAGTAAACCACATACTAACAACACCCAAAGAGAGACTGAGAATTTATTGATTATTTGAGTTTTAAATGTTGGATGTCCCAGATTACGCCAATTTGGTAGCCTGGATGAAGTGCAACGGAATCCGGGGAGAATGGTGCGATGATCTTCCCGGATTCCGTTGCACTTCATCCAGGCTACTATGACGATAGTGTCATGCTGAATAGGTCGTGATTATCTCTTTTTCAGTTGCCGTCTCTTCCCACTGACGTCGCTGCTTATTGCTCAGATCTATATCACCTGGATAGGGCACTCATATCGTATGAAACTCCAGCTTATCAAGTGACAAGCTGGAGGGTGCCATACTTTTCAGAAGATGATTTTTACCCGTTGACTATCTCAACGACCAAGGATCTCATCCAAATCCGCTTGGCTTAACAGTTGGGGTGCATATGCCCCTTCGCCAATCACTGCTTCGATTGCCCTGACATATCCCCTTAAATGATTGGCTGAACCTCTGAGGAGGGATTCATAGAGATTCTCTACATCAGGCTGATCTGTATAGACCAATCCACATTCCGCATCTGAATCGATGCCATTATCCTGCTCCAGGATAACATCAGGACAACGTTGTATGTCGAGCATATCCAACTCTTCAATTAAGGCGCCAACATAGAGTGCGTTCAACTCACTGCTCGACGCCTGAGAGATAAGTGCATCATACTTGTCAGTGAAATACTCTCCGTAAGACTCTCCGGTGAATATTCCCAGATTATCATTGGTGTTCGGGTCTTCCACACCATAGGCTTCCAAGGTTTGCCTGACTCTGTCTGTATGAACCTGCTCTGAATCATCAATTCGACCAAAGACCACTGAATTGGGGTACATCATTCCCAACATTGTATAGACGTCTCTTGCCAGCTTCTCCTCCTCCCGCATGAATATCAGGTGGGTCGCCTCATTGAAATCAAGATTTGCAGTCTGCTGTTGCATCCCTGCACCACCTCCTCTACCCCTGAAAGATTGGCCGCCACCGGCGACTGAAAGTTGAGATTGAAAGAGAATAAACAGGAGGATTATTAGTAGTGGTTTTTTGTATGTTTGGTTGATCATGATGTTACTCCATTATCGATTTAGCGAGTGTTTCGCATTGGTTTTGAGGTTCCCCCTCTGATGTGGAATATCATAACGAACAGAGAAAAAGTTACTGTATCAAGGTGTTGCTTGATTGATCAGTGATGAAACAGTTTGAAACATTTAGGCCGTGGATATGTTGGGTTGAGTTAAAGATGGCCAGCCTGAATCAATCCGCAAGCCACAATCTCGCGATAGTGCCGCAATCCTCGCCGTCATCCAGCTCTAATCTCCAGCCATTCATACGACAAAGCTGGTCTACGATTGCCAGCCCCAGGCCACTACCTCCTGAAGTGGGGCTACGGGACTCTTCCAACCTTTTGAAAGGCTGGAGAATGGTCTCACGTTGATCAACTGGGATTCCTGGCCCTTGATCGATTACCGAAATTGCTACAGAACTCTCGATATTATGGCAACTCACCTTGACCGGTTTTCCCCCACCATATCGAATCGCGTTATCGATCAGATTGTGCAATACCCTCCGAAAAGCAACAATCGGCAGATCATGGTAGATTTCAGAAAGCCCCTGAAATTCGACCTGATAGTTCTGCTGTTGATACTCTTGCACAACCTCTACGACCTGATGGCAAACCTCTGCCTGTTTGGCAACCTCATCAGATATGCCTTTGGATAGTTGCAGGGTTGCTGAAATGATGCCGTTCATCTCATCAAGATCTTCACGTAAACCTTTCAGTTGATCCTCATCGAGTTTATCAGCGGCAAGCTCCAACCCCAGTTGCATGCGTGCAATAGGAGTTCTTAAGTCATGGGAAATCCCCGCCAACATCACAGTCCGGTTGTCCATCAAGACCTGTAACTGCTGCTCCATATGGTTAAAGTTGCGCGTCAAATCTCTAAGCTCTTTGGCCCCCTTTTCCTGTAAAGGTTTACCCTGACGCCCCTCACCTATACGTGTCGAGGCCTGCGCCAATGCTGCCAGGGGTCTGGTTATTCGACGTACGATTAACAGTGAAGTTACCGTTGCGATCAGAGTTCCAGCCACAACCATAAGGATCAAGGTCAAGGGTATTCGCATCATGAAACGGGTTGAGTCAAAGCCAATTAGTAAATTGCGACCTCCCATAGGGATTTCAACCCACCGCCAGTTCGGCATTTCAGGATCGATAAACATGGCATGCTGTTTATCTGTTCGCCCTTTGAGCGCCTCAAGAAACCCCTCAAGATAGAAAGCCTGCGGTGCTTCAATCATAGGCTCGCCCCGTGACAATCCAATAGTGATGTCATGGTGCTCTCGCATTTCACGTTCAAAATCTGGTCGTGTGCCAGGTGGCAGCTCTACCCAGATTTGAGCAGCGAGCACGGCCATCGCTGAGAGATCGCTTGCGGCTCTCTGTTTCAATGGCAGGGTAACGAAATAGACAACCAAGCCTAATGAAAACAGTGAAAAAAGCAGGAAAGCCAATGTAAAGGCCGTAGCGGTACGACCAAATAGTGTTTCGCTGTGAAAGAGCTTTCTCACAAAGCCACATCGTCCCCTTGAGGGGTAAAGATGTAACCACGCCCCCAAACTGTACGGATAAATGCTGGCTGGTCTGGATTATCCTCAAGCTTTTTACGAAGACGGGTAACCCGGACATCGATGCTGCGATCAAAGGGTGATCGTTCATAACCTTTGATCAACTCAATTAAGTGGTCCCGGCTCAACATCCGATTGGGATGTTGAACAAAGACTTCGAGCAGTGAAAACTCACCTGATGTCAGTTTGATATGTTGTCCATTGCGGGAGAGGTTACTGGTGGTCAGATTAAGCAGATAATCGCCAAATTGATAAGTTCTGGATTGCGGGTCGCCACCATTGGACTGATGATTCAGCTCTTGAGTACGACGCAAAATCGCTTTAATTCGAGCAGATAACTCTCTTGGATTGAAAGGCTTGGAGAGATAGTCATCTGCACCCACCTCTAAACCGATAATGCGGTCTATATCCTCACCTCTGGCAGAGAGCATCAATATAGGCACGCTGCCGTTGGCACGCAGTCGACGGGCTATCGAGAGTCCATCCTCCCCTGGCATCATCAAATCGAGGACAATGAGAGAAACTGTGTGATTAGCAAGATAATTGTCCATTGCCTTGCCACTTCCAACACCATCGACCTGGAAGCCCTCTCGGCTAAGAAACTTTATGACAAGATCAAGCAGTTTCGGGTCATCATCTACGACCAATATCTTTTGCGATTCCATATCGTCACTATAAGCTCATTTTTACCTTCGCCCCCCCTAACAGAGAGCTTCATATTAAACCTGAAATACTCAAATCAGTACGAGACACTACACAAGCTACAGTAGATATCAATTAAAGTGAAACAACTTGAAACATACTGCCTGACAGCAGAAATCTAATAGAAATAGTCTGGTTCTAAGCTGAAAGTGAGTCAAGGGAGAAACACAAACAGGAGAATCACGATGAAAACTTCACAAACAGTATTACACCTTTCAGTTATGCTTGCTATGACCCTCTCTGCAGTAAACGGGGTAGTTTATGCCAGCGATGATTTGCCAGATTTAAACGGAGCTGAGGCGACACAACAGCACCGGTTCCAAAACCCTGACAAAAACACTCAGTTACGTCATAGAGTTGGGGAACGAGATATTGAGCAGGCCCAGCGTAATCGTCTGCAACTTGGAGACGAATCGCAATCAGATGAGACAGCGGCCGGCCAACCAGAAAATGGCGACCAGGAGAGTGTTGTGACACCTTCCCATGACAGGGACCGGATCAGGGATCGCGATAACATTCACAAAGATGACGCCACATTTGAGCAGACCCAAAAGCGGCAAAGAGTGAACCAATCCACCCAGCAACTGACTGAAAATGAGGAGGCGTTCGATGTTAGATTTAATTCAAACGATCGCGCTTCTGGACAGGGCTTCAATACAAGTGGTTCAATAGTTCGCAGTAAGAACAATAGCAGCTCCGGAAATGGTAGTGCCACCATGGGTGGTAGTACCCAAGTCATTAAAGGGGGTGCTGGACATGGCTCAGGTGGCGGCAATGGAAGACGCTAAGGCCACTGATACACAACGGTAATAAACATGTTGAGTCAGACATTCAAAGCTTTTCTGATCTCTGTGCTACTCCTCTCTGCCGGTCGCCTATGGGCGGACGACAGTGGGGTCGGCAATCAGATTGAAGATGATCAGGAGTCTGAAACCTCAGCACTGGACAGCTGGCAGGAGGGGTGGCAGGAGGACGAGAAGGGAGACGGATGGACCTGGTTTGGCATGGGCTACGAATCTCGTCGCGGATCTTCTGCAAATCATAGCGCTACCTCTCCTGGCGGCACAAATAAAGGTTCTGGGGGTAATGGTGGACCCAAAGGTGGCGGCGGTAGAGGCCGCTAATCTAGTGTGGTGCGTCATATAATATCATGGCACCAATCTGGCACGCACAGTGAAGAAAATAACGCCCCGTTTATAATCATAGCTCTCAGACACACCATAGACACGATTCGTATCATTGGAGTCATTATCAATATAGCTGTAGCTACTTGAAAACATAACCAAGGGATTGAGATAGTATTTCAATCCAATACCCAATGACTGACTCACGTCTTCCCTACCCACATCCTGAAAGTCTGCAACACCACGATTGACATTGACGTATCCCAGAATATCCTTGCCGAGTTTCTGGTCAATCTGCAGATCGACATAAGTATATAGATAGCTTGAGGCGCCAACCTCAGTTGTTTCATTCTGTGTGCGCTCTACTTTTGCGGTAATCTTTGTCTTATTTGAGGGGTACCATCTAAGATCTAATCCATAAATCAAAAGATTGACACTATCAAAACGGGAATCATCATAATCCTGATTTATCTGCCCCAGATAAGCATCTAATTTATTGCCTTTACCATATCGGCGGGACGCACCAATTATCAGGTTACTACCCTTCGAATCCCTGTTATAACCAAACTGGTCCTGACGATCCCCATAATCTCTACGATTCAAAATTGCCTGAGTATAGATTTCACTCCGACTCGGTAAGCCATAGCTCAAGCGAACCCCAAACCCTGATTCTGTACGATCACGATCGTCGTTATAGAGACTACCAACATTATCGTAGTCCAGTTGCTTATAGGTTAGACCGGCTTTAATGGAGGTCAGGTCGAATTTCTGATTAACACCAGCTTGAGCATCAATGAGATCATAGGTGGTAGGTTCATCAATTTGCAGACTGCCCCCCTCCTTGGAACCCCGGTTCTCATGATTGTGATTGTAACTGGCAGAGCTATAGAGTTGACGATCTGTACTGATCTCAAACTCAGCATTTCCATTCAGCCAATAGTCATCGTAGTCTTCAGATCCGTTGTCGGTGAAACGACCAAAATCAGCACCGCCATCTAATTCCAGGCTATGAGATTCCCATAGGGAGTCAACGCCCAGCCTTGGAGAGATCAAAGCAACCCAATCTGCCTCCTTGAGCCGTTTAGTCGCATAGATGTTGTTATCGTAGTAGACGGTCGCTTCAACCTCTGGAAGTATACGAAAATCATCAGTATAGAATCCCGGTTTTTTACGTGAATCCTGAGCAGGGGAACCAGCTGCACAGATAGCGGAGTTAATTTGTACAACTGCAGTCAGCGTTAGTAAACCCAGCTGAAGAAAAGTGGCAGTCACTGGTTTCATTGTCCTCATACCCCACGACTATTCCTATAATCCTTTCAAAAAGTATACATCCAAGTAACTGGTATGTATTGGTTTGTGAAACAGCTTGTAACAGATCTACATAAATATGTAGGGTTTAGCCTCTCTTTCCCGAAGACACCCCCTTCAAAAGTCAATATATTCTAAGCGTACTTCTCTGTGATGATCACCATACTCCTGGTTCTGGATGAAAAAACAGTCTCAGCAGGGCAGATTCGATTAGTGTTAGCAGGCCCTAGCGCATTGAACGTTCTTTCTGTTCTATACGTTTCAGAAATTTTTCAAAACTTTCTGTTTCGTCTAGCATCGTGCAGTGATTTAGTGACCCTCTCTCGGTGCCGATCGCTGCCAGTAATCTGTCCCTCACCCGCTCTGCCTGCTCCTGTCCTGTCTTTGGCATCAACAGGATAAAGGTTGAATTGTTCCAGCGGCACAGGTGGTCTTCTGAACGCAGATGCATCAGAGTAATGCGAGATATGTGGAAAATTTGAGCAATTGAAGTTACCTTGCCATCTTCTTCCATGCCCTGTAGTTTCAGGATCAACAGCGAGAGGGGATGACTGTGGCGTCGTGCTGCACTGATCTCTTTTTCCAGCAGGAGTGTGAATACAGATCTCTTCAAGGCTCCTGTCTCATCGTCGAGAAGCATTGGATCGAGCTTGGTGATACGGGTAAAACGTGCCCCCAGTACGAGGGAGATGTTTCCGAGGATTTTTGCAGCTATGCGTGGGTAAATGTGTGCGATACGTGCGAGGGCTGCACGGTCGAAACTCAACAGCGTAACCTGGCTCTGTGTGGTGACATCAGCCATGCGTGGCTGATCTGCAACGAGTGCAATCTCACCGAACATGTCACCAACCTGGATGGTATCTAGCACATTTTTTGAGCCATCTTCATGCTGCTTGGAAACGACTGCATCCCCATCGAGCATAATGTAAAGGTTCCGGCCCATGTCACCCTGACGTACTACGACCTCACCCGCCTGATGCTCGCTCATAGTACCAAGCAGTACTGCTTTACGAACCTGCAGCGCGCTCAGTCCACTGAACAGTTGGGACTCTTCAACCACCTCGCGCTTGAGCTTGAGTGACAATACATCCCACAGAGTGATGAGGCTGACGAAGCTCAATAACAGCGGAGTAAAGATAAAAGTCGCCACTACAGCGAGAAAAATGACAAATGCACTGAGCAACCCGAAATGGACGATAGGTGGGAAGTTTGATATCGCCATTACCGCGAAACCCAGTGCAAGGGCGACTGATGTGGTAAGGATGGGAATAGCTTCGTGACGAACTGTCTGGCGCAGGACATCTGCCTTGTCGGTCATGCGCTTTGCCAATTGGTTGTAGCGCATCATAAAGTGCATGGTGTCATCCACACAGATACCAAGTGCGATACTGGCTGTCATCGCAGTACCTGTATTCAGGGGAAGCCCAATCAAGCCCATGGTACCAAATAGGATAAGTATCGGAAGTAGATTGGGCAGAACTGCTATCAAGCCAGCCTTGCTGCTGAAGAACAGTACCGAGGTAATCATGAAAATCACGGCAATCATCAGCAGAAGTGATTGTAACTGCGCATCGATCATATAATCAGCTGCCTTGGCGGCCAATAGAGACTCTCCTGTGAGCTTGACGTTCAATCCGGGATCGACATCAGCTGCAATGTGGGCGCGGATCTTTTCAGTCCACTGATTGAGCTCATAGGATGACGTTACCCGGTGGCGAATAGCAATACGAGCCATACTGTGATCTTCCGACAGATAGCTCTTAACCTGATTGCGCTTAATAAACAACATATACTCGCGAACCATGGCATCGTCATCTGGCAGATAGAGCTCAGCGCTGTTATCTTCTTCCATTGCCACATGCATGAACGCGAGATAGTCGACAAAGGAAAGAGTTGAATCAGCAAAACCGGACTCGACCAGGTAACGCTGTAGACGCTCTATTTCCTCAAGATAATGTATCTGTAGAAAAGTACCTTCGATGCCGGAATCGAGCACGATGGACATGGTTTCCATGCCGGCAAGTTCAGATTGAATTGTCTGCAGGCGTTGTCTTAGTTCTGAATCTTCCTCGAAATAACCAAGTGTAGTGTTGTCAGGTTTCAACATTCCTATACCTGCGGCGGAAAGTGCCACTGCAACAATAATCAGTACAACTACGGTAGGTCGATTATGACTGACTATCTGATAGGTGCGCTCAGCTAACAGGGGAAGCAGACGGCGGTGGCCACGTTTTGCATTGTTGGAGGATTTTGTGCCAAATAGTTCGAGCAGAACCGGCACCAAACTAATCGTCACAAGGTAGTTTATCAGCAGGCCGCTGGAGGCAATCAGGCCAAACTGGCTAAGTAGCTTGATATCGTTGAGGGCTATCGATAGAAAACCCAGGTAGGTAGTGAAGAAGGTCAGGGTGATGATAGTGCCCATGTTACTGGCCATGTAATCTACTGCTGCACTCTTACGATGACCAGCATCACGTAGGGTGTAGTATTCTGAGAGCAGGTGGATATCTTCTGTTGAGCCAATGGTAATCAGTAGCGCTGGTACGATCACTGTCACCACATTCAGTGGGATTTCCAGTGCAGCCATAAGACCAAGCGTCCACAATACACTGATGCCAGCGGACAGGAGCGGAATTAGCATACCGCTTACACGACGCAAAGCCAGCGCCAGGGTGATAAGCAGAACAGCCAGAGCGATGGGTAAGGTGTGCCGCAGGTCTTGGTCTATACGTAGCGCGATCTCTTTGTTGAGAAAAGGCGTACCGAGCTGAAATGCATGCTCAAGCTCTTGCTGCAGGGTGGCAAGTTGGGCATCGATACTGTTTGACACGACTTCGGCTCTGGCTTCATCGAGCCCTGTCTGTAGGTAAAAAACAGCGGCCATAGCCTTGTGGCTGGGAGCCAACAGGTTACCTGTGACAAAGGGGTTCTTCAGCGCCTGAGAGAACAGTTGAGTGACTCTTTCCTGGTCTACCGGCACTTCTGCCAGATACGGGGTAGTGGTGACATCACCATTGACGCTGCGGATATGCGGTAAATTGAATAGGCTTTCTGAACGTTGAACGTCAGGTAAAGCCTCTATGCGATCCAATACTTGGCGTACAGCCTGTAGCTTTCCGGCTGTGGCCAACTGACCATCTCCAAAGTAGGCAATAATCACGCTGTCAGAGCCAAAATTCTGCAGCGTTTGTCGATAATAATCGAGATCGACATCATCCAAGACCAGCATATCACCAGTCGAGACATTGAATGTAAGTTTGTAAAGCTGATTGGCTGCCATCAGACTAACACCAACCAGTATCAGGAGAACCAGCCAGGGCAGTTTTGCAGCCTGGATGATCAGTTGTCGCAACGAACTACCCTGTTGCTGTAATCAGGATTGAGTTTAGACAGTAATTTCATAACTTCACTTGTCCCTGGGATCTCTATCGAAAGCTAATCTAAGAGCGGGCGTATCAGGTATTGATACAACCATACCACTTCGGGAGATCGATCATTTATTTCAACAGATAGTTTATAGTTTTACTATTGTCTATGGAGTCTGAATTTGGCTTCAGATAATCGACAAAGCCGCAATGAACCGCCTCCCAAATAAAACCACATTCTCTCTTATGGCCCTACCTGTCAACTCCAGGTAGTAGGCTAGAGTGAATAAGATAGCTTGTTACTTTTCCTGACACATAATGATGACTCAGTAGCGAGTCAACATCTGATTATGGAGATCGGCGATTCCCTCTACTCGTGAAGATATAATCACTACCATTTCATGGTGTAATACTGAACTCCCGACTATTCACCGGGAGTTCATCTCTGCAATATAATCCACTAAAACTTATAGGATGCTATCAGTCGTGTATGAGATTGTGTTCTATCAACGACACCATCATATTCGCTTGTGCGTTCGGCATGAAATAGTTTCAGCATCAGATCCTTTATCGGCTTGTAAACCAATACCAGGTCGATTTCATCAGCATCTGTTGTTGCCGCAGTGCCAGCACCACCGAAGCCAAGAGTATCTGATTGACCATAATTTGCATAACTAAGCATTGCAAATAAGTTCTTCATGAAATTGTACTTTACGCCAAGCTTATATGCACTGACGTTCTCGCGATAAGCGTTGCGAGAAAAGATTGTACTTGTGTATGCAGGATCACCACCCCAAGAATTAAACATACCTGTGTCGCCACTCGATTTATTATATGCAGCAAAAGCCATCCAGCCCTTACCTTTCAATACAGCCTTAAGTCCAAAAAGATTGTAATCAATACCATCGGTAAACCCACGGAAATCCATCTCATCAATTAGATCACCAGTCTCGCTCTGGGTTAAGTATTGTGCTGAAATGCCAATTTTAAATTTATTAACTGGAAATCCGGCGGTGGCATCCATATAGAGTGTGTTTGAAATATCATCAGCATAATAATTCCAGGCTGATATTTTTACATTCTTCATTAAATCGTAGTTAACGCCGAGAACTGTAATGCCATTTGTATCTTCGTCAACGCCTATTGCAGCTTTTGAAACACTCAAAAATTCAGCTTGCTCTAAAGCAACGGGACTAAAAGATGCACCAGCAGTTCGTGTAGCCTCACCTATCAATCCATAGTCAGTCGCAGACCGCGCACCAAAGGAGATCTGAGTGACCTGATCTAAAGACAACTTTAATTTCGGAATAGCTGATGTACTGATACCGAAGGCCGTATGAAAATTCGGCATGGTACTATAAGTAATAGTTGTCAATGGAGTTTTATAAAGTTGTCGTCCACCATTAACCACAAATTTTTCATGCGTGTAGTTCAGATAGAATTCACCCATATGGGATTTTTCCTGGCCATCATCAGTTACAAACATACCACGTGCCAGTCGCTTATCAGAATCAGCAGCCGCATCAAAATCAGTCAAGTTAAACAAATCCCCAACATTGTAAAAGCCTACGCCTAATTTCAGGTCTTTCCAGGATGGAGTCAGGTATTTTAATTTAATCAAATATGCACTACCTTCAGATGGATCATAACCATTACCGGCATCACCCAGAATGTGCATCGCCTTGAGACTGAAATCAAGCTTCCCCACATCACCTGTCGAAGTTGAATCTTCTGCGGCAAATGCTTGTCCAAAAAACATAACAAGCATGACTAAATACAAGCTTTTTATTTTCATTGATTTCTCCTAAATACTAATTAAGCTGAGACTAGATAGTCAAACCATAGGGCTCAGTAACTACAAAATGGATAAATCAAATCACAAAAGAAGAATGATTTTTTAGTAGAAGCAGGATAGATAATAATCTGTAAGATTTGTCTGCAAAATCCCCATACTTGAAGTTGAATACTTACAAGTTACCACTCATGATTGAAAATTAGAGCACGAAACAGCATTGGTTAATAATAAAGAGACACTCTAGAAACCAGTGACTAATTTCAATATAAGAAATTACGTCTATCTATTAACGAGCAACTAACAAAAATAAAACTGCAGAACATATAGGATATATATTCATGGTCACGCTTTTTGCGATAGAGACGGGACATCCAAAAATAACCGCGTCTAGATTTATTGAAGCATCTATGGCGAAAGCAGTTGTAATACTTCTTTTAACTTTCGGATTATATAGTGTCATAATCAACAATAATTGAACATGCAAATATACTAATTCTTTGACCTATCTCAATTAATAAGATCATTTGCAATATAGAGAGGATTATTAACGATATTATTACCCCGAAAACTAACATATATCGTCTTCAGGGCTTCAATAGAGTTGATCAATAACTACCAGATAGTAAAGTGCAGCCTCTATTCCCCTAATTGAAACTTGGTTATTTTATTTTTTTTGATAAACATGAGGTTCCCTGGTTGACAGCCCTACCTCTTCAACACGATGTTCGATCTGGGTTTAGAGATACACAGCAGACAATAGCCACGACCTGGATTGATACCGGGCTTCTTATGATATTTCACCTCGCCTTCAACAAGCCTGGTCCGGCAGGAACCACACTCCCCTGCCCGGCAAAGGGACTCAACCTCAATACCTCTCGATTCAGCAAATTCCAGTAAAGACTCCTTTGTTCCAATCCAGCGATACTGCTTACTGCTTTCGCAAAAGGAGACAGTGATCTCTTGCTCATTTTCCACTGCCTCACCATTTACATCCGGCGAAAAAGTCGATACCTCAAAAGCGAAACTCTCCCCGGAATCGTAGAGTGCTTTTCCTCGTCGCGCGAGATAGCTAACCCCTATCGGAACTACCACAAGAACCAATATCATAATTATAATGGTGAAAATGTCCATTACATCTACCCTTCTCTGGCCTGACACAGGACTTCGTCAGAATGATTATCTATGCAATAGCTTAAGTAACCATGAAGTGGCTTGAGACTTTGATCACAAATATTTGCCTTGGAGGTTAGTTAATCTGCACCTTAGCCAATCTGTACCCCATACATCGAATATCTATGACCTGGTTAGTATCTATGATCTGGATCAATTAGATTTAACATACTGCTTATAGCAACAATGAAAATGCTATGTGACATAAACAAACTCGGGTATAGATATACTCCGGCATGAGACTAAATTTGTCTCAATTTTTTAAAAGGGTGACCAGTTACATACCAGGTTTAAGCCTCTCTTAAAAAACTTTTGTTTAAATTGTGCACAACAGCCCCTTCACTCTATATACTTTGCATACTCTTTTCTGGGGCAGTGGAGAGTTAATTGGCAGTGCACAAAGATTAGATCAATAAGCAGTTAAAGGAGTGATTAGTAAAATGAGTGATAGTGATCCAACATATCGGCGCTATGAAGATGGTGATGATGAGCATTATGACTGGGATAGTGATGTGATCAATCAAGGTGAGTCTTACGTCTGCCCCACCTATATCCAGCGCACGCCTCCTTGTCAAAATGTCTGCCCCTCTGGCCACGATATCCGTGGCTGGTTATCGATTGTACGTGGTCTGGATAAACCCAAGGACGGTATACCCTGGCAGCAGCACGCCTTTGAGCGATTGACTATGGCGAACCCCTTTCCAGCGATCATGGGTCGGGTATGCCCTGCCCCCTGCCAGGGAGGGTGTAATCGCAACACTCTGGACGGTCATGTTGGCATCAACTCAATAGAACAATATATTGGTGATTGGGCGAGGGAGAACAACCTGGCCTTCACCAAGCCTGAGACAGACTCCGGTAAGCGCGTGGCAATCATCGGTGGTGGTCCTGCCGGCCTTGCCGCCGCGCTGTTTCTGCGCCGTCTTGGTCATCGCTCAACCATCTATGAAGCCCATAGCGCTCTGGGCGGCCAGATGGTGTTCGGTATTCCTGGTTATCGTATTCCACGGGATGTACTGCAACACGAGACCCAACGTATCCTCGACGTAGGTGGTATCGATGTGGAACTTAATATCCGTGTAGGGCGTGACCTGGGGGTACAAGCGCTGGAGAAAGATTTCGATGCCATTTTCTGGAGCGTAGGCACTGTGTTTGGAAAGCCGCTATGTGTTGAAGGTGGTGCTGCACCAAACTGTGTGGATGGAATGACCTTTCTGAAGTCATTCAATGAGGGTTCCTTAAAATATCTGAACGGCCGCATCCTGGTAATTGGTGGTGGCGATACTGCGATGGACGTGGCCGCTGTGGCCAAGCGCATTGGTGAAGTGGCAAACCTCGATAGCTCTGAACGACCTGAGGCCGTTTTTGATGGCTCAGGCAGCCAGAGCAACGACCAGACAGCCAAGCGCTCCGATTCTGATTGCTGGCTGGTCTATCGCCGCCCCATTGCCAAGGCCCCTTGTACCAAGCATGAGCTGGAGGCCTGTATCGCAGAGGGTGTGGAGATCCACGACAGCCTGGCACCACTTGAAGTGATGCTGGATGATCAGGGTCGTGCCTATGCCCTGAAAGTGCAACCGGTAGACTGGTCCAGCGGCAAAATGGAGGCCAACGGAGAACCATTCGAGATCAGCTGCGAGCTGATTGTTGCTGCTACCGGCCAGACCGGTGACTATGAAGGTATCGATGGCATTGCCAATGAGTGGAATCTAATCGATGCCGACCAGAGTATGCAGGTCAAAGGTAAGACCGGTCATTTCGTAGCTGGGGATGCTGTGAATCCACATCTGCTGACCACTGCTATTGGTCAGGCCTCTATAGCTGTTGAGGGTATTGATAAATATTTGAATGGCAAAACAGTGGATGACCGACCCAAGGTGGAAGGTCATCATTTCGATCTGTTACAGGAGTTGGCTGAGAAAGATCTCTCCCCGGATGAGTACAACCATGGCCAGACCTGGGGCACCAGCGACGCCAAGTGGTCTGTCCACAATTTTGAGAATCGTGCCGATGCAGATGTGGTCAAGAGTAGTGCAATGTTTACAGGGCACTTCTCATACGAGCCATTGAATACCAGGGATGAGGTGGATGTGAATACCTCCAATGTATTGGGAAGCATGATGGAGCGTTTTACTGGACTCTCTGAGGAGTCTGCAATCAGTGAAGCAAAGCGCTGCATGAGCTGCGGTTTCTGCTTCGAGTGCGACAACTGTGTCATCTACTGCCCGCAGGATGCTGTTTACCGCGTAAACAAGAGTGAGCGCGCCATGGGACGTTATGTTGAGACCGACTATACCAAGTGCGTCGGTTGCCACATCTGCAAGGAGGTCTGCCCCACGGGTTACATCGAGATGGGCCTGGGTCAGTACTGACTATTGATGCCATGAAAAGCATCGTAAAGCAGAGATCACAGCTAGAAAAACTTACAAGTCATCAGTATTTTTAAATAGGTGGGGAGTGAAACTCCCCTCTCCCCTCGCGGGAGAGGGGCCGGGGGAGAGGGGGAGAATGACCACCCTATTTTCCCCAACAATCAGCAAGAAAAATATGAACGATCAATGCAGTTTTTCTCTTTCAACCACATGAAACGCTTTGCGTACACCCTCTCCCCAACCCCTCTCCCGTAAAGGGAGAGGGGCTTTTCAGATTTGAGAAAAAGTTAGATTCCTCATCATCAACAAAAATATTGAGTTTTGTGGGGGGCATTCTCAATCTCCTGATTACCAGTGATTGACCTTAATATGTGTTCTGAACAGAATCTTTGCGAGGATTCATTACCCCCACAAGTAAAGACAGCTCCTGATCATCCTATTAACCCTTCAACTGTCACTGTGATGTGCAATTACACCCTTGTAGACGATCGCAGAGACGTTACGGATGATCTCACTACGGGACCGAATCCAGGTTGTATAGTTCTTGGCATTGCGCTGCTTTTCGATAACGCCGATCAAGATATAGGGGTATCGTTTGCCATCAGAACCCTTGACACTGAGGATACCCATGTCTCCGCACAACCGTGCAGTACTACCAGTTTTGTTGTATACCCGGGTACCTCTGGGCACTTCCGGCACGCCGGTATAGAGGCGATCGGTTCCTGGCAGGGCCATCAAACGTTTGATCTCTTTCGCCCCCGCTATCTTTTTGTTCCAGATTGCATAGAGGAACCGGCTATAGTCATGCACAGAGGCTCGATTCTTATAGGTTCGCCCATTGGCTGGAATATACTCGACCAGAAGCGTCTCTTGAAAGATGCGTGGATAGTGACGTTTAAGAATCTTCTGTACGGTCTGGGGACCACCAACCTGCCTTATTACCCAGTTGGTTGAGGCGTTGTTCGAATGCTGAATCATGCGTTGCATGTGCCGTCGGCTTTTTGGGCCATACTTCAACTGCCCCTGTTTCACTTTATGAAAAAAGGCAGCAGCAATGAAAGGCTTAACCAGACTGGCTGCCTGGAACTGCACATCTTCATTGATCGTTACCAGCTTTTTACCTGTGGTGAAATCGAATACAGACCACCCAGTGCGCTCATCAGCAGTGATCTTCCCTCTGTTTCGTAATTCATCAATGTAGGCTTCTACAGCTGACTCAAGATGATTGATATGGCTGCTGCGACTCGCTCTCGGTGTAGGCGCGACTGCGGTTATGATCTTTTTGGGCAGGGGCGCTTCGCCCACTTTTTTCCAGTTACGTGACTTGATCGGACTGACTGCATCAAGCCCCTTTGCACGTAAAAGTTTTGAGTGCGATTTAACAACCCGCGCCGTACTCTCACTGCTACCATTTCGACTGTAAATCAGACCATAGAGATCATCCCTGGCAACCACTTTCAAATCTTTGGCCACACTCTGCCCCAACACATAGGAGACCTTGTCGCGATACTCCTGCACACTGCTGAGGTTACGTGACCACACATATGAGACATCATAGCCTTGGGCAGCCAGAGTTATCGTGGGCGTCGTGAGAGTGATACAGAAAGCCACTATGATGAAGGCAAAGGTTTTACGCATGATTCTGGCCAAGAAATATTTTATTGATATCAACCTATTACCAGACTATTTTAGAGTAAAATAGCGAGATTGAACAATTTTTTTAATTACTAATAAAATCAGCAATGTCCAACAAATAATTTCAATGTTTGTGGCGGTAGATTCATGATTTGGAAGATATATGGCAAATGGCCCACTCCCATCACCCAGGCGGTCTGTCATTACTTTCAAAGGTTAGCGGCTACAAGAGTAGATCAGCTCGGTGTAGCTGCGCTTGGCAGGAATGGGCTGGGCCGCTCCCTGTGCGCCATACCCTGATCTGAGCTATTTGTTAGCCATACTAATCAGACCAGAAGCATCGGGATGGTTATGGCCTGGTTAGTAAGGCCTGCCCTACTCCAGGTGAGACCACCCCAACTCTTTTGCCTTGGCCAAAGCCTGCGCGGGTAGATCAGTGGCTACGAACTGCTCATGCAACACCTGCACGCCCAGCATGTGGTTGAATACCGCATCCATAGTATTTCTGGTGGCGTCTGTGGTGTTGGGATCGTCATGCTGTTTAAACAGAGCTTCGATACCAGCGCGACTGAGAAGCCCGGCTGATTCGACCGCTTCAGGGTTCAGGTATTTGTCAGCCAGAGCCTGCATCGCCTGCCACTTCTTGGGATCGGTATGAGCCGGTGGCGCCATAAAGGCAAACTTCTCGCGTTCGTAGAGCACCTTCGGCAACAGCCCTTTCATCGCTTCACGCAGCACCCACTTCTCCTTTTTACCCTTGATACGCATGGAGGGCGGCAGGGTGGCGGCGAATTCAGCTAAATGGTGATCAAGAAATGCGGGACGGGCTTCCATCGAGTTGGCCATATCGACCCGGTCACCACCCCAGGTGAGGATCTGCCCCTCCAGCATGGTTTTGATCCAGACATATTGTGCGCGATCCAGGGGATGGCGACCTGCAAGACTGTCAGCATCGAGTGCCTCGGCGATCGCATCACCAGGTCGGTAATCCTTGAGCGTATTTGCCATATCCGGGTTGAGAATGCCCGGTACGAAAGAGGAACTGGACAACCAGGGCTGTAAGCAAGCAGGGGTGAAACCAATCTTGGCTGTCAGAGCTGGATCATCAATCTCGTTCTCTGACAACATGGCGCCTTTAAACAAGGCATTATTCTCATGCAGCATTCGGCGCCACTCCTGCTGCTCTGCCTCTGGCAGGTGGTCGAGGCCGTGCAGAAACAGGTCGTTGCGGAAAGCCGGGTAACCGGCAAAGAGTTCATCTGAGCCCTCTCCGGTGACCACAACTTTATAGTTGGCGTCACGCACATGGCGACTCATTAAAAACTTGGCCACTGCCAGGGTGTTGTAAATGGTTCGCTCTGTGTGCCACAGGGTCTCTTCGAAATTGTCGTAGAGGTGGTCTGCGGAGAGTCGCAGCACATCCTGATCGGCACCTGTGGCCTGGGCCATCTCGGTGGCGATCGGGGTCTCATCATACTGTGCACTGTCAAAGCCAATGGTAAAGGCCTTCACCGGTGACTGTTGAGCCGCTGATGCCAGCCCCAGAATGGAACAGGAGTCGATGCCACCAGAGAGATAGCAGCCTACTGGTACATCAGCCTCCAGGCGATGGTTGACCGCCTCTAACAGTTTGGCGCGTACACCTTCAATTGCATCCTCCTCACTGAGGTCAGCATGTACACCATCCTCTGGAAAAGGCATGTCCCAATAACGTTTGTCAGAAATTTCCAATTTATTGTTACGGCGACGGATGGTCACCACATGCCCAGGCTTGACCTGATGGATGCCGTCAAAAGCGGTGGAGCCAGGGACAATGGTCTGCATCAGCTGATGATAGAGGCCCTGCGGATCGAAACGACGTGGCACCTCAGGATGGGCAAATAGAACCTTGAGTTCGGAACCAAAGACCAGGGTCTCTCCTACCTGAGTCCAGTAGAGGGGCTTGATGCCAAAACGGTCGCGCACAAGATGCAGGGTATCTTCCTGCTTGTCGTAGAGGGCAAAGGCGAATTCACCACGCAGGTGAGTCAAGGTATCGGCCAGACCGTGACGCGGGTAGAGGTGGAGGATGATCTCCGAATCACTCTTGGTCTGAAAGCGAGCCCCCCGCGCAGTAAGATCTGCGCGGATACGCTTATAGTCGTAGAGCTCACCGTTCTTGGTCAGCATCAACTGTTTATCTTCAGTAATAAAAGGCTGACGCCCCCGGTTCTCATCCAGATCGATTATTGATAGACGGGCATGGCTGAAACCTATGCCCTGCATCGCCTGCCAGCCAAAACCGTCAGGCCCGCGATGGTACTGAATGGCCGCCATCGCAACCAGGGTTTCTGGAGAGACCGGTTTGTCCCGATCAGCGTGAAAGATACCTGCAATACCGCACATGATTAAATATCCACTTAGCTGAATGTTTTGAGCATGGTCGAAAGCAAGGCCATGCGAATAAAGACCGCACCACGTGCCTGGGCGAAGTACCAGTTGTGCGCTGTGTCGTCCAAACTACGATCCAACTCAGCACCCCGCGCAAGGGGATGCAAAACAATAGCATCAGATTTGAAGTTGGAGTCGGCACTCAAGGTATACTTTGTGCCGTGGGATTCGTAGCTGTCGCCAGTCCAGGCAATGGCATTGATATAGACCACGTCAAGTTCTGGGAGCACACTCTGCATGTCGTCGGTGACACTGAGTTTCAGTCCAGATGCCTCCAACTCTTCCCGCTGACTGGGATCAAACATCTCACTGTCACTATTGCCCTCAGCGATGATTACTACCTCATCGATGCCCTGTGAAAACTGCGACAGGTAGATCAGCAAACTGCGTACTGTACGCATCCGGCTGGGGACACCGATGATACCAATACGTACACGACAACTCGACTCCCTGGCCACCAGCTCAGGCTTCCATTTGAGAAGGGCGTAGATATCGGCCATGGCTTGGGTGGGGTGCTCATCCAGGCCGTTTCCAGCATTGATGATAGGTATTCGTAGCGCTTCAAGCATCTCATACACAGCGTCTTGATTGCTGTCACGTAGTACCACCATATCCCCGTAATGATTAAGCATCTCACCCACGTCAAAGAGTGATTCACCCTTGGCAATACCAGTAGAGGCGGGATCGGTGATCGACATAATATCCCCCCCCAATCGGTGCCAGGCACTCTCGAACGAGAGACGAGTGCGGGTACTGGGTTCATAGAAAGCACTGATCAGAATCTTCCCGGTGAGTGGCCGGCTGATAATTGAAGGCTGGGTCTCAAAGCGCGCGGCCAAGCGGCAGAGTTGGATCAACTGCTCCCGGTTGAACTGACGCGATGAGATCACTGGTCTGTGGGCCAGTTCCAGGAGTGGTAACAGATCCTCCTCCACCACCTGCATCAGTTCATGGGGGCGCTCAAAGCCTTGTCTATCGAGTGTATCCTCTTCGATAGGATCTTTCAGGCGAGGGTCGAGATAACTATTCACCACAGCCTCCCACGACGCAGGTCCAAGAGCCAGAGCGCGATCAAAATGAATGGAATCAGCGCTGCGATGAAAGTAGCGCCGCCTACCAGGATAGAGAGAAAAGTGACGGATGCAGTCATACACCTGACTCCTGTCTTGCGGTGAGTTTGTCGGGATCAAGATCCTGCCAGTCAAAGTCCGCCGGCCTACTCCAGGTCGCAATCAATACGACGCTCATGGAGACAGCGGCAGAGACCAGCGCAGCCACATAGAAACCGACCTGGAAATAGGCAGTGAGTCCGGCAGCAGTACCAAGCACCATGGCCAGAGTGGCACCGGTCGCATTGGCTCTGGACCAGAAGAGACCGGTAGCGATTGGCCAGATGGTACTCGCCACAAAAGCTCCGGTGAAATGGAGTAGAGCCGCCAATGTAGTCAGCCTTGGCAGGCAGACCAGCCAGGTGGCGATACCCAGACCGATGATCACCCAGCGTGCTGCACGGGCCAGCATCTCCGGATCGGCATCGGGTTTGAAATGTCCCTTGTATATGTCGGTGAGGATCAGATCGGAGGTAGCTGCCAACAGCGAGTCAAGACTCGACGCGAGCGCAGCAAAGACGACGATAAAGACCAGTATCGCACCACCGGTGCCAAGCAATTCTGCGGCTACCATAGGGCCAACCATATCGGCAGCAGGTATGTTCAGATTCAGGGCTGGCGCACTCAGTGCGATAAATCCAGCGACGATCGGTATCGGAGCCCAGAAGAGACCAGCAACCAGATAGGCCTTGAAACCCACCCCCTCACGAAAGGCGAAAGCGCGGCTCCACCAGACGTTGGAGTGGAAGATCTCACCAACGCCGAAAAGCAGGTTATTGAAGAGGAACATGATCGCCGCAGGCATCAGCAGGTTGAGCAGCTCTGGGCGCTCCTTTTCAAGGGCCGTGTGCATGGTCTCGAAGCCGATCTTATCGATCGCCAGCCAGGCCAGCACCACGATACCGACCAGAATAATCAAGGTCTGCAGGAAATCTGTGCCGATGACTGCTCGCAGTCCTCCAAGTAGTGTATAGAGCACACAGATGAGCACGATCACGCTCATTCCAAACTGGTAGTCGATGCCAGTGAGGGCATGGATCAGTACACCCCCGGCCATACCCATGGAGATGAGCCAACCCAAGGCGTAAAAAAGAGAGATAGCGAGGAACACCCGCCAGGCAGTTTTGCCATAGCGAAGGCGGATAAAGTCACCGCTGGTAAAACCGCCAGGCATCAGCTGACGAATACGACGCGCCAAAGGTGCGAAGAGCAGCAGGCCGACAGAACCCAGGGAGTAACCTATCATGCCCCAAATACCCATCTGCAGAGCCAATTGCGGCGCTGCCATCGTGGTGTTGCTGGTGACCCAGGTAGCCATGGCGGTGGCGGTACCCAGCGCCATGCCAACTTTTCGCCCGGCCAGCATATAGCCTTCCAGATCTTTGTTGCCACGACCGAACCACCATCCAAGCGCTACCCATAGCAGACTGAAGACCGCAAGAATAAACCAGCCGGTAGAGGGAGATAGGATGGCGGAGTTGACGCTATTCACAACGCTTTACGCGACTCAAATAGTGTTTCTAATTCGGCAATGGCCTCATTGGCATTGAGCACCCTGGCATAGCGATCTTTCATGGTGGTAATAGTCGCCTTCTGCAGCTCAGGGGTCACAGTGGCACAGCCGTCAGAGATCAAAGTGACATGGAAGCCGAGATCGCATGCATCACGGATGGCCGTGGAGACACACTCATTGGAGTAGACACCGGTAACATACAGACCGGTGATATGCATGTTACGCAGGATGTACTCGATATTGGTGGAATTGAAGACACCTGAGGCTGTCTTATTGATAATAATCTCATCCCCCTGGGGAGCCACGTCTTCAAGAAACTCAGCCTCTTTGGAACCTGGAGCTGCATGCAGGCCGAGTCGTTTGTGGCCTGCACTGCGATCACGTCCATCAGAGGTGTGAGATTGAATGCGGGTATGGATCACCTCCAGATCGAATCTGCGAAATGCCTCCTGTAGTCTGTTGACGCTGGGCAATACAGTGTACTTAAGCCGATCAAAATAGTACTCCTGGGCCTCCAGCGGCACCCCGGAAGCAGCGGCATCGGCAAAAACCCCGTAGCCAGGCGCTGCATCGAGATACTGCATATCGATACAGAGCAGCGCGGTGTCAGCATGGCGCAGAGAACTTTTTATTGCGGGAGTTTCAGTGATCGCCTCCCGATAGGTATTGCGTAAGGGATCGAGATTGACAAACTCACCGCCTGTCTCAATCGATTCTGCCAGTTTATCTTTTTGCATCATGGGCATTACTTCTTATCTTAGTTTTTTCAGGCTGCTAGCCGGGCCAAAGCGTTAAGCAAGGTGTTAGCGCCGGCTTCAATATCTTTCCAGGCCGTCCACTCTGCCGGGGAGTGGCTTCGCCCCTCCTTGCTCGGCACGAAAACCATACCTGCTGGTGCCATGGAGGCCATAATCTGGGTGTCATGCACCGCGCCACTGGGCATACGATGACTCTCCAGACCAAGATCCCGGGCTGAGGTTTCCACGGCAGTTATCACGCTACTGTGGCACTGTATGGGTTCAATAGTGCTAAGAACTTCGAATTCAAACATCAGGTCACGACGGCGAGCTATGGCCGAGAGAGCCCGGCGGTAAGCATCAGCCAAGGCTTCGAGCACCTGCTGATCGGTATCCCTGACCTCAAGCGAGAACTCGGCGATGCCAGGTACAACATTGGCAGCACCGGGGAAGAGTTCGACACGGCCGATAGTGGTTCTGCTACGGGGCGAGCCGTGCTCTTCCAGTACCCGGTCGACTTGACTGGCAAACTCGGCCAGCCCCTGGAAGGCGTCTTGGCGCATCTCCATTGGGGTGGTACCTGCGTGGTTGGCGGTGCCGATCAGGCGCACATTCCATTTAAAGAGTCCGGTGATAGCATCAACCGCACCAATCTGCATGCCTTGACGGTCAAGTACCGGCCCCTGTTCGATATGTAATTCCAGAAATGCCTTTATGCTGCCGGGATCGCGCTGGGCGGAGAGCGCATCCATAGCATTCAGCCCCTGCTGCTGCATAGCCTCGGTAAGGCGTATCCCATTCAGATCCTCAGCTGCGAGGATCGCTTCCGGTGTCAACAGGCCACACAGAGACTGGGAGCCAAGTAGACCTCCAAACCGCCCCTCCTCATCGGAAAAGGCGACCAGCTCAACTGGGCTGCTGAGTGAAACATTCTGTTCATGCAGAACCCGCAGAGCTTCAAGACCACAGATAACACCCAGTGCGCCGTCCAGGTGGCCAGCTCCGGGGACTGTATCGATGTGTGAGCCGGTCATTACCACCGGTCGGTCATCAGTCCAGTTGAGACGTGCCCCCAGATTTGCGGCACCATCCTGGTAGAGACTCAGACCAGCAGACTCGATCTGTTGCGAGAGCCAGCGCCTTGCCTCCATATCCCCATCACTGAAGGCCATGCGGTAGATGCCGTGATCCTTTTCCCGACCGATATTGGAAAGGTCGTCCAGATTCTGCTTCAAGCGTTCGAAGTTGATGCGTAACTCACTCTCCATGCTTAGTGCCCCTTGCTGCCGCGAACAATCATAATCACTGTAGCAATAAAGACCACCAGGCCAACGCCGAAGAAGCTGAAGGCTCGAACCAGGCTATGGTGAGCAACTGTGACTTTACGTGGCTCGCTGCTGCCTGACGCCGCCTCTACCCGATAGGTATAGTCACCATCGGGCAAACCGGTCATAACTCGCGCGGTATCCACACCTTGATAGATCAAATCAGACTGATCACCCCTATCGACCTGGAACAGACGGTAGCTCTCCCCCACCTCCCCCTTCCAGCTGAGATTAAAGGTGCCACTGGTGGAACGCTCAGGTGAAACCTCCAGCTCCACTGCAAATGAATTGACAGCGTTCAGCAAGAGTATCAGTAAAATCGTGATTCTGATGGCCACGGGGGATGACATAGCAGTTACGGTGTTAGCCGTATTGCCAGAGGTTAAGCTCGACTCAGCGCGATGACTTAAGCCATGCGAAAAGGAGATTGATGGTGAGCAGCGCATCGTCTTCCAGGCGACAAATATTTTATATTATCAGGTCGTTTTCATTGTTCAGGAGAAAGGCTTTGATTCGTTTCTGCCTGGCAATTTTAGGGGCGACAGCAACGTAACTAGTGAACATCATAAAGAATTTTCATGCCTAATTAAAGGATATGCTTATAAATCCCAGAACTACTACCCCTTTCATAAGACGGTATTTCCGTGTCACAATCAATCAATACCAAGTAAACCTCTGATGGAATAAAAGCCAGACCAGCTGACTGTTATTCCCCTCTTCCAGCTACTCTGATCACTGAATCCAAGTTGTATTTCGCCAAGCTACTAAACTTCACCCAAAGAAATATTGACAGCGGCAATATGCAAGTGGCGGGATCTTTAGAGAGAGAATCCCGCCACTCTCAATATCACATTGATGCTGTCTTACTTGATGAAAAGCATCTCGCGATACTTCGGCAATGGCCACTGTTCGTCAGCGAGTTCAGCTTCAAGTGAATCCGCGTACAAGCGTACCTCGTCCATAAGTGGACGAATCGTCATTGCACAAAACTGCATATGCTCATCGGTAGATGCAAACTCCTCGCGGCTACAGACCTCGCTTAACTCTGCAACTTTCGCAATCATGGCATTGGCACTTTCAGCTGTTTTCTTGGCTACCGATCGATCCAGCTCAATACCCATAGCACCTATTGCTGCATCTGTATCAGCAAGCTCTGCCAGGTAGCGCATTGCAGCTGGATAGATGATTGTCTTGGCCATCTCAACAACCAGCTTGGCCTCGACTGCAATCGACATGATATAAATTTCGGTATAGACCTCGTAACGACTCTGAAGCTCCACCGGAGACAATACATTCGTGCGCTCAAACAGCGCTTTGACATCATCATCGCAGAGGTAGGGTAAAGCATCTGCCGTTGTAGGGAGATTCAAAAGTCCACGCTCTTCGACAGCAGCCTTGTGCCACTCAGCTGAGTAGCCATCACCACCAAAAATAACCACACTGTGTTCGTTTATTAACATCTTCAAAACTGCAATTACAGCAGCTGGCTGCTCGGAACCTTTGGCAAGTTCCGCCTCCAGTTTCTCGGACATCCAGTTTAGTGAATCAGCGAGGATGGTGTTCATTGCAATCAACGGACCAGAGACAGACTGGTTCGAACCAACAGCGCGGAACTCAAATCGATTTCCAGTGAATGCAAAAGGTGAGGTGCGATTTCTATCCCCCGAGTCCTTTGCAAACGGGATGATCTGTGACAAACCGAGATCCATTATACCGCTGGCACCTATCCCATCGAGCTTACCCTCTTTAATCTGTTCAAAAATCTGCTCTATCTCTGTGCCAAGATAGACAGAGAGGATAGCAGGAGGGGCCTCGTTAGCACCAAGACGATGGTCATTACCGGCCGATGCAATAACAGCACGGAGCAGTGGTCCATATTTATGAACGCCACGGATGACCGCACCGCAAAACAGAAGAAAGTTAAGGTTCTCATGTGGGGTGTCACCAGGATCGAGTAAATTGCCCTGGGTAGCATTTCCGATCGACCAGTTAACATGTTTACCTGAACCATTGATACCTGCGAAGGGTTTTTCATGCAGCAGACATACAAAGCCATGTTTCTTGGCGATATTTTTAAGTACAGTCATTAACATCTGTTGATGATCCGCCGCCACGTTGGCCGCCTCGAAATAGGGAGCGATTTCGAATTGACCAGGAGCGACCTCATTATGTCGGGTCTTGGCAGGAATACCGAGTCGGTAGAGTGACTCCTCGACATCCTCCATGTAGACCTGCACACGCTCTGGAATCGCACCAAAATAGTGGTCATCAAACTCCTGTCCCTTAGGCGAAGGGGCACCAAACAGGGTGCGACCAGCCAACAGCAGATCAGGCCGAAGGTTTGCAAATTTTGCATCAACCAGGAAGTACTCCTGCTCTGCACCACAACTTGAATTGAGGGGTGCAACTTCACTCTCACCCATCAATTTGAGTAACTTGGTTCCGGCCTCATTAACGGCTGCATTGGAACGTAGCAGAGGTACTTTTTTGTCTAGTGCTTCACCGGTCCAGGAGACAAAAACCGAAGGAATACAGAGTGTGGCACCATTCTCTGTATCAAGAATAAATGCGGGACTGGTTGGATCCCAAAAGGTATAGCCGCGCGCTGCATTGGTCTGACGGATACCACCATTTGGAAATGAGGAGCCATCAGGTTCACCCTTAGTCAGCAGACTGCCATTGAATTCTGTTATCGCTTTACCACTTGCGTCAGTGACAATAAAACTATCGTGTTTTTCTGCTGAAGCACCTGTAAGTGGATAAAACACATGTGCAAAGTAGTCAGCACCTTTGGATAGTGCCCAAGTCTTCATTGCAGCCGCCACATCATCAGCAACCTCAGGTGCAAGTGACTCACCTGTTTCCATAGTTTTCTTCATTGCCTTGAAAGCGGACTTCGACAAGGCGTCTTCCATTTTGATTAATGTAAAGACATCACTGGCCCAGATACTCTCCAAAGACTCTGGTTTTTTAACTGATATCGGTGCGCCTGTTGTGATTTCAAAAACTGCATGGGAACGTGCTGCACTTTGGCTCATATTGTATCCTCAATTGTCGTTTATCTACCGGAAAACGGTGCACCGCGTCCGTAAGATTGATGGTATAAATTATTAAACGCGAGCGATTGATATGACAGCTTGGAGCGAAGCATTGAATGGCGGGCGCTCATGACTAATCTCACGTTGATAATTAAACAGAGCAGTTTTTATGCCACAAAATAGATTATATCTATTGATGCACACGGGGTGTGGTTGAATGGGTGGTATGTGGGCTATTTACCCCTTTATGCCAGACCTTAGCGGCGAAAAAGATCATAATACCTGTCAGAATAACCTGGTAATTGCGGAAGACACGCACTATCAAGGTGCACCTGCGCACGAAACCTGTGCATGCGCTACCGTATTAGGACGCACTAAATCCGACAACACAGATCTGTTTAATCACAAAAAGCTTTGGAGTGGCGTAGTACCCTGCCCGTCAATTCTGGTGCTTTAGATAAGACGATGACTCCGTTTATGACAGTAGTAACAATATCAATTAAATACCTTGTTGAGCTATTCAGCCACAGTGTTAAGGGCACCTCTGTATTCATAGAGTTACTTCGGAGCAACTATTTAGAAGTAATTATAAATATTTATTGACAGAGATATATCCATATCGTAGAGTCCCGCTCCATCTTTTCAACTTTCAATTTTCAGGAGGCAATGAATGAATCTATTTCAACTACTCATGAGCCTCGTGTCCATTACCTTCCGGTAACTTCATCCGGTCGCTTGGACCGGGCTCCTACATAGCACTGAATATTTTACGCTGACATCTACTGGCGGCTATGGATTATTGCGTCCTATGCAATTCCATCATCACGCCATAGTGTAGGAATTAACAATGAAGAGATCAAAACAGTGGCTTATTGAAGCTAACAAACTATGCAGGAAACTTGACTCTGAAGATGGCATCGATCCGCGTATTCTTGCCAGAAATTATGAATCAAAAACAAGGTTTCATAAAGCAGAGCAACTGAGCAAAGAGGCAGGACGCATATTATCAATCATACTCTCTGGAGAGCTGTCTGACCCAATCTATCAGGATCTTCAAGTGATAGATGTAAGCAGCAACAATGATGGACAGTTCCTTGTAGTCAAGGTCACTCATATAGATGCTTACTCAGAGCTGGTAAGAAATCTTGCCTTGACTAAGTTGAATGCTATCAAGGGATATCTTCGTTCTGTAATTGCTCAATCAGTTAAACGAAAACGTGTACCCGCACTTAAATTCCAAGTAGTTGCGGTATCAGACGAGGTTAACGACCATGCCTATTAAACGAATAATCAGTAAAGGCAGAGTTCCGGTAAAGATCTATACAGACGAAGTGGAAGCTGAAGCCATGCAACAACTCTACAACATTGCACAGCTGCCCTTTGTACATAACCATGTTGCTGCTATGCCTGATGTGCATTATGGAAAAGGGGCCACTGTTGGCTCAGTAATACCGACAAAGGGGGCAATTATTCCTGCGGCGGTTGGTGTAGATATTGGCTGTGGCATGAATGCTATACGCCTATCGATTAAGGCCAAGGATCTACCTGACAATCTGAGAGCCATAAGATTGGGGATTGAAGAATCAATTCCAGTTGGTTTTAACATGCACAAATCTGATCGTGCACGTCAGTCTACTATCCGCGCCCTTTCGGGGGGGCTGGACAGGATCATTAGTAAGCATAAAAAAATCTATTCTCTACAGAAGAGACCTTATCAAACCTGGGTTAGACAAATTGGCACTTTGGGTGGCGGTAATCACTTTATCGAATTGTGTATAGATGAGAACGATGATATCTGGGTAATGCTTCACTCAGGCAGTCGAGGCGTAGGTAATGCAATTGGACAATATTTCATCAATCTTGCAAAAAAAGATATGGGGCAACACATCGTTAATCTTCCAGACAAAGATTTAGCCTATTTCCAGGAGGGTGCGAAACATTTTGATGACTATATTGAGGCGGTAGAGTGGGCTCAAGACTATGCCACTGCCAATCGTCGCGAAATGATGCATTTCATTCTCCAGACACTACGAAAGAAACTACCAAAATTCGGTATTACTAAAGAGGCGATCAATTGCCATCACAACTATATCTCCCAGGAGAAACATTATGGAGAAAATGTTTTTGTTACCCGTAAGGGGGCGATCAGTGCGGGTATAGATGAATTAGGCATCATACCAGGCAGCATGGGCGCCAAGTCGTTTATAGTCCGGGGCAAGGGCAATCCGCAGTCATTTTGCTCCTGCTCACATGGTGCAGGAAGGAAAATGAGTCGTAGTGCAGCCAAACGAAAATTTGTTGAGCAAGACGTAGTCAACCAAACTGAAGGGGTTGAATGCCGCAAAGACAAGGGAATCATTGATGAAATCCCTGATGCTTATAAAAACATCGAAACTGTTATGCAAAATCAGAACGACCTGGTTGATGTAGTACATACACTGAAACAGATTATCTGTATTAAAGGTTAGCAATAGATTTAAACCACAGGAGAACAATTATGTTTACGAGAAAAGTTAAAGAAGACAAAAAATATAGAGCAGAACGAACAGATTTCAAGAAAGGATATTGTCATGAGGAAAGAGATACTAGATGAAGTTATTGCCTGCCTGTCAGAAGAACGCACACTGTTTCACTACTTCAAGGGTCAGTATGCTTTTTTTCTGCTTTTCTGCGCCACTAAGGAGCAGTGCAGCGTCAATGCAATCAAGCAGTCACAATTTCAGCATCTGTTAAACCAACCAGATATTAAATCGCTGCTATCACACCATGGACATGGCAAACTGACACCAGAACTATTTGAGCATACCTGGAAAGAGACCAGTCAACCCTTTGTATTGACAGTCGACCGCTGGGGCAATAGTAATCGATGGGACTACCAAACAACTCGTAAAGGCTGCAACCTGGTACTTCAGCTAAATTTTTCAGAAAAGCACAATCGAGCCTATCACCGTCTTGTTAAACCAGATGATGACTATATCTTTAACTACAATGGTCATCCGGTTATGGATAGAAACAAGCGCACTCTATACCGTGACACTCTAGCCTGGGCAAGAATTGACTTTGATTTAGGCAGTAACGAAGCCTTGATAGAAGAGATACAGAGTGATTGGGTGCGGTCGGTATTGCACTGCTTAAAGGGTATCAAAATCGGATCTACACCCTGGCATTTAGAGTGGTGTAAATGTAAACAGGAAGCCTTTATTACCTATGCTGAGAAGGTTCTAGAACCATTTTACAACATCTGGTCTGAAGCCATGCTGACAGCTGCAATACGCTTCATCTATACAGAGTTGGGGATCAGAAAAATCTACTACCATACCCATGAAACTGGGCAGAGAATAAAGCAGGTCTTTGGTGGATCTCCACCTCGTTCGATCTACTCCGATCTTCCGAGGAAGTTCTGCTTTCAAATCACCAATGAAGACCCTGAGTTCATCAAGACAGATCGTGGTTTTAAACGAAAAAAACGTAACCTAAAACAGGTTGAGTGGTACAAACTGGCCTTGTAAGGAGAATTACCATGCCAAAACGGAATAGACCTATACGCAATCATGTCGCCCAATCTCCTTTACTGCGAAAAGGAGGGGTACATATAAAGTCAAAAACAGGAACACGTGTTCAGGCAAGACGTTTAACAGATAGTGCAATCGAAGAGTGGCAAGATGAGATAGACGATACAAATAACGAGTATCAACCGGAATCGGGGCAGCAGGCACGCCCCGGTTTTTTTACTTAGGGAGTCGATGATATCTCGAAAATATAGACATATTAAAGCCGATCTTTTTTGACAACCTTTGATACTTTCCATGGATTCCATTGATCTGCGTAGGATGATCTATGTATAAACTCCATAATGTAGGCATAAGTTCTAACGATCCTTAGATATAAGCCAGTGTAGAGTGGCATCAATGGCAGATAGAGAAATAGTAACAAATCCTGCTTGCGCAGTGTCTTTCTGAGCAATACCACAGCAACCATGAACTCTGCCAGATTTGCGAGGGTGTAGAGTAAATAATTAACTATTATGATATTGTGGAGCATTGCACCATAGAAAAATATTACTTGTGCAAGATAGAACCACCATTTGAAGTTGAGAAATAGGTTATAAAACAGGTTTTCAGCTGTTGCAATGAAATTACTCAACATGAAATTCGATGTTGGCAGCAAAACATCAAAATGTTTTCTTGCACGAAAACGCACCATGGACCTGTCCCAGCGAAATCTCTGTTTCGCCAGTTTACGAAAACTGGTTGGCACATTCGTATAACAGACTGCATGGGGTTCATGAACCACTTTCAGGCCAAGCTTACGTATTTTCATGGTGATATCGCCATCCAGTCCAGGACCGACATCCCAGCCACCAAGCCGATCTAGAACATCCCTGCGAAAAGCACCATAGGCACCGGCGACTATGCGCAAGATACCCAGCATTGAAGAGACCGTTCGCCCAGTAGATATCCCTTTGAAGTACTCAATTGCCTGGGTTCTGGTCGCCATTGTATCGTTAAGATTGGCGACACGGATATCACCGCCTACTGCTGCGATCTTGGAATCCTGATAGAAAGGCAGGAGGATTGTTTCGATTGAGTCGAAACGAAGTTCAGAATCCGCATCAAGATGGATTACATATTTACCCGTTGAGTAATATAGTGCTGTATTAGCAGCTGATGCCTTCCCACCACGCACATCATTACGGATAAATTGATCTATTTTTCCATCCTTGAGCAATTTTCTGCAGATAATTTCAGTATCATCATCAGATCCATCATCTACTATTACTATCTCAAGATTTTTATAGGTCTGCCTGGTCAGCGATTCAGCTAAACTTGGGATATGCTTACCTTCATTCTTTCCAGGAGCGATCACCGAGACCAGAGGCTTCTCATGGAAAAGCAGTCTCCTTGCTTCTGCCCTTCTCTGCTTGTTACGCTTTCTTCTTGGTAAATATAGCGTCAGTATAAGAACATCAAACAATACATAACGTGTAAGGTCGAATAGAAAGAAGGGCCAGAAATAGGCGATCAACTGCCCTGTACTCAAACCAGTTACAAAGTCGAAAGTATCATTCAGCATGGTTTTCGTTTAAAAACTTTTCCATAAACTCTGTCAGGTCTAAAGAGTCGTCTACACTGGTAATATTCGAGATAATCTCAGGAGTTGTTCCCAAACTGGCCTTAAGCAGCTCTGACACACCCTGCCTTAACCTCTGTTGAACAATTTTCGCATCATCGGGAGAGGTTTCGGTTAACAGCATGAGAAATAGCGATTCGTTTCGACTACTGATAAGGTCTGAATTACGCAACATGGCATAAAATAGATTCGCAAGTTCCTCGTAGACCTCGCTGGTGCGCTCGCCCAGTTTCAGGTAGATCTCTTCAAGTCCTTTGATATCAATAAGCAGCAAACTTGAATTTGAAAGCTTGTAACGGATAATCCGCGCCTTCTCAACAGATATAAATCGTTCAAATAGATCAAGCGGAAGCAACTGTAGCTTACGCTCTAGTATCGAAGCAAAAAGTGAGTCGATACCAAACAGAGCAGCATTAACTCCCAGCATACTCAATTTAAAGGCATCTATATTGCGGTGGATCTGATGTTCGGGTGGTGCAGTACGATGGCAATCATAACATGTTGTTGCAATTTCCGGTTCTTGAAAACGATGATCACAACCTCTGCAATGATACATTACCGAAGGCTTATCGTAATCAACGCCAATATGCTTCAAGCTCTGATCACATTTAGGGCAGACCAGCTTTTCCTGTTGTTTGAAATCTGCCAATTCTGCTGTATACCCACAGCGAAAATGATGAACCAAATCATCTGAATCAAGCTCTTCAGATTGGCACTGAGGACAAGTCTCTTTAAAGTTCAAAAAAGCACAGCCACAACTCGCACACTGATGTGTTCGAGTAATGAACCGAGTCTGAATCAGATGTTGAGCAGTTAGAAATTCAATAGTCTGCCACATACTCAGATCATTTACGCCAAACAGACTCTCTAATCCTGGATAGGTAAATCCTCCTCGACTATGAATCGAAGGGATTGGCTCAATCTCCCTATCCCTTGTATATAGGTAGCGAAGAAGCCGTAACGCCAGGTTGGTATCAGCTCTTAATTTCTGCTCTTGCAGACTGTTGATACGCCGATTAAGAGCCTCAATCTCATCCAACAGGGTTGCTGGCAATTCACGCTTCATCTGCTGTCGGCTAATGACAAAATCTGATTGATCCTGCAATGATTTTGGCAGATCTCCCCAAACACTGACTAACACAATCGGTTTAAGATAGACTGCCGGAAGCAACTTATGCCTCACCAAATCAATTATTTTTTTTGCTTGATCTTCATTTGGTGTATCAATGAGGAAATAATCAACATCCGCGCCAGCATCCAAGCCACGCCAATTAGATTCTTCTGCGCTATTCGAGAGGGGTAAGCGTAGCGGGTTTTCATCAGCCGAAATCAAGAGTCCTCTATTCATCGCTCGCCCTCTACCGTTACAGCCATTCTATCGAATTTACTCCACTCTACAGCTGTCTCATTGTTGATCGGTATAATCTTTAGACTTAGTGAACTCGCTTCAGGAGTGTAGATATCATATTCCCTTTCAGGGAATGGATATGCAGCAGCGTGAAGACTCGAAACTTTTCCTTGCGTGATCTCATTGTTTGGCAATCTGACAGCTACAGTCTGTCCTGATAGATTGGGCAAACGTTCATCTTTTTTAGAAAAGGCCTCGACCCATACTTCTGGTTTGTCCGGCATTAATGTCAGAATTGTATCTTTTCGATTGATGACCTCATACAGGTGCTGATTGACTGCCACCACTACTCCATCAACTGGTGCAACAATTCTTTCCAGTCCACAGTCACTTGTCTCGTCTTCTATTTGTGATTGCTGTTGAAGTTCAAATTGCTGCAGTTTTATCTCCTCAGTAATAACCTGGATCTTCATATCCAAATCATCCAGATCACGTTGCAGTGACTGCGTTTCAGTCAATTTCCGGCGTTCAAGTTCCAACACCCTGCCAAGTCTGCGTTCATCCAGCAAACCCTGCTTTCTAGTCGCCACAATATCTCTTCTACTGTTAAGGAGTTTCAGACGTTGCTGATCTAATGCAATGGACTGTTTCAATTTGCGCAATGTTTTATCTGACTTTACTATGCATGTTTCATTGGTTTCTAATATTACTATCTGATCTCCAGACTTTACATACTCCCCAGCTTGAACATTGAGCAAAGTTATACGTCCACCCTGCAAAGCACTGATTCTTACCCTTTCTACACTTACCTGACCTTGCAATTCGAATGCAGTGAAGCGGTAAAAGATGAAATAGATTAAATATGTAGCTAGCAGAATAAGGAATAGAAGGTAGACCACATGGGTTAACTTTGACCATATCGACTTGGGTGCTTTACCTTCCGGCCCTACTACAACAAAGCTTTTTTTGTTTCTGATTCTCATCTACTGCCCATCGCTGAGTTCTAGATAACTGTCAATATCATGTAGCGCAAAGTGCTCCACGCCAAATTTTTTCGAGAGTTGCTCTATCACAGACTCAAGTTCAACTTCATTCATAAAATCCTCAGGCCGCAATGCAATGACAACTTTTTCGAGTGAGAGATGAGGGAGAACCTCAGCCAATCTACGCTGCAAGGTATCAACCCGTCTGATCTCATAAGCCATCAGATAGATACGATCAACTGTAGTATTGAGGTGCCGGTAGTCCTGCGGATCCCAATGTAACGGCACTGATACTGAGATTTGCCCCTGTTTACCAAGCCGACTTGAAATCGCAGAAATCAGTTGCTGGTAGCTCTCCAGATAGGTCCGTCGCTTCTGTTTAAAATC
This sequence comes from Candidatus Thiodiazotropha sp. 6PLUC1, assembly GCA_040506705.1. Lineage (GTDB taxonomy): Bacteria > Pseudomonadota > Gammaproteobacteria > Chromatiales > Chromatiaceae > Thiodiazotropha. Next base: position 49,797 of record JBEVWG010000024.1, on the reverse strand, counting down.
ATCGAGTGTATGAGGTTCAACATCAATGTGTAGATGCCCACTGCGCTCAATCAATCGTCCCAATCTAACCAGAAGTGCTTTTTGCCTGGATTTGGTGAGCCAGGTATTGTCACCCAGCAAAACCTGAACCTTAATCCCCCTCTGTTCAGATGCCTTCAGAAACCCTGACAGCTTCTTATCTTGAATCTGCTCACTACCACTCAGAATAACCTCATTTATACCTTTTGCACGTATAAATTCCTGAATCAATCCATTCGGAAAGCGGTTAAAACTGGCAGACCAAATATATACCGCCCTACCCCCTTCTCTAGCCCGATAAGTGCTATTTTGTAGCGACGTAAGTGTTACCAATTCAGGACTGTAGGAGATACCCCCCCGGACAAACACCCGATGTACCCGTCTATACATCTCTTCTACAGCACGCATGAGTTCCACGGCACTTTCGATCAGGGTAGTCATCCTCGTCACAGCATGTGTAAACTCTCCTGATCCAGCCACCCATTGATGCCTTCCAATCGTACGCCTGAGCTGTTCATAGGCTGCCAGATAGCGGTAATTCTGTTTTACTACGCGCTCACGCTGCTCCAACAATTCACTATAGGCAAGCTCACTTCGTCTGAGTCTTTTTCGCTCTCCATCTTCTATCTCCTGCTGAATACCTTTTTTATGCAGATCCACAATTGACTCTGAATAACGACCAGCTGCAAGTGGCATGGAGAAGGCTGCACCAACTGTTGGACCATTTTCGCGGCTATCCTCATGCACGTTATATCGAAGATAAAAACGCAAACGCTTATCGTCATTGGAGATGCTCTGTTCATCTAAAATAGAGTGTTTTAGATTCAAAAGCCTTTCCCGCTCAGGATCATCCTGAATTCGTTGACGAATTTCTGCCATATCCAGATCCAATAGCGGGGGCATTCCAGGCTCAATTCTATCATTTTGCTGCGCCAATCCATGCTGCAGCATGCGATAGTGCTCAAGTATCGATTTCAGCTCCCTTTGGCTGTCGAGAAGATCATCTAAGTATATTCCCCCCATCAAATAGCTCTCTTTTTGCAGCTCATAGAGCTTACTCAGAAAGGACTCCTTGAGGGTCAGCAGTGGCAGCCATACAGGGGCAAAACTATCCCTTGTTGCATCATATCGACAGGTTTCAAGTGATTTCCGCAGATCTAACTTTGACTGAAGTACTTCTGATTCTGCTCGGGCTTCAGCCAAATTGGCACGGTGCCGCTGCTCTCGATAGCCATCTTCGAGCACTCGCCACGTCAAGCCGACATAGGCCCGCTGACTATCTTCTGATTCGAATTCTGAGTCCCATTCATCAGTTACCCCAGCATCAAAATAGAGGCCAAGATCCTTTCTTGCCAGATCAGCTTCTGCCAAGAGCGCTTGCTCTCGATAGTTAACCGATTGAGACCTTTCACAATCGGTTTTCAAGAGATTCCTCGTTGATCGGACAGTTGGCTGATGAGATATCATCTTGTCCAGTTCGTCAGCCAGTTGAGTAAGCCACTGCCAATATTCATCCTCAAGCGCACTACTTGGCAGAGGATGATTGTCAGCTGAAAGCTTGGTTCCTTTCACCGATACAGCATCAGAACTGGCTGTCTCTGCGAAAACGGACAGCGCAATGCAAAAAAGTATCAGGAAAGGCAGAAGTAAACGACTATAATATTTCACGTAAATATATGATAAACAGCTTTTTTTAAGAGTATGGAGTGATAACGTCAAGAGTCAAGTGAACAATTGAAAATATCTTGTAACAAAATAGATTCGGCAGTAACAAGCTGATTCTATATTTCCCGGTTTTTTATCCTAAACAACCTCCTTGACTACTGAATATGGAGCATCAAACCATCACTCATCCAGCAAATCACCTTCCGCTGAGACAACGGGTAGTCCAAAGATCCTCCAGAGCTGCATGCCGCCACGATAGTAGAGAAGCTTCTGATGAGGATAGCCTATACTGAGTAGTCCTTTGATCGCTGTCGGGGACTGTCCACACCATGGTCCATTGCACCAGAGAACGAGCAACTTTGCCTGAGTGAAATCCCATTTTTCATTAACCAATTTTCCACCTAATCTCGACAGCGAATCCTCGAGTGTTATTTCGTCTGCACCCTGATCTGGGTTGAGTTGTGTGTAGGGAATATTAATTGAGCCAGGTATTGTGCCGCGCTCATGCCAATCCGTTGTTCTGGCATCGATCAATAATCCATGGTCTTGACTAAGCTCATTTTTCATAAATTCAATAAGCTCTATCTCCCCAATCGTTTTCACCTCCTTAGTGACCTGCATCGGTTGTGCACAAAAGGGAGGACAGGGACGTGAGGTGCGGGCGAAATCGAATTCCAGCATCGCCTCAGTATCCTGATTGCGGCGAATAGTGATTAGCTTTTTGCCATGTTGGATCTGAAATTCATCAATCTGCGGGGTAATGTTCACTTCCAATGAAACTGCACCAGAACTGAAAAAAGACAACCCTATTAGTAGTAGTAATAATTGTATGGCCTGGAATTTATTTATCATGGGTTAAGGGTACCTCTATTAATTGTCATCAATATCTAATCTCAGGTTTCTCGATATATTCAAGCCACTGCCTATCCAGGTTTTCACATAACAGCTCAGCTGATACACATCTCAACTCTCCACTATCAGAATCTATCAATTTAAATCTTTGAAGTTTTTTTATTCCATCATCGATATCGAAATCGATCACACAGTCAAATTTTTCGGTCAGCCATTGCTCGCAAGCCGTATCGAGTTCAGACTTATCATTGATCGCAAGAAGATTGATCAATCCGTAGGCCAGAATGGTCTCTTTAATCTCTTCCTGACGCGCCTGATCAACAATATAGGTTACTGCCCCCATATTGTTGTCCAAATTATTGAAATAGAGATTTTGCGCCAGTGAAGCCATGTAGCGGGTTCTTTGCATAAAGACCTTATTTATCTGACGCCATAATAGTGCAGCAAAACCTCCCACAGCCATAACAATCGCCCAAGGTGATACAGCCGCTGTTAATTTACCTATGGTCGCTACCAGCCCCCCTGCAGTACCGCCCCCACCAGTTACAGCGAGTTTCAACTTATCAACTACTTTCATCCTGATTTTACAGTCAGGAAAAAGCATCTCTAGATCAGGTTTTAAAATATCTTTGAATAACTTTATATGAATTCCTGCTTTGTCCTGGTGACCCCGATAGTAGAGCAGCAGGCATATCCTTTGGTAGGTGATAAAATTAACTGTGCGCTTTTTCAGATAGCAGGTTTTCCAGTCACGAACCGCTGCCGACTGCTGACTCTTGGCCCGATAGAATAGACTGACGTATTCAAATCTATCAAAGTCAATTTTGACATCCAGACCATAGGGCGATGACTGCTCTAAAGCGAATTCAATCTGTTCTCGATTAAGCTCGGAGTAATTCGCATCACTTAACAGTTTTTTGATACGCTCGATTGACTCTGCAGGTTTACAAGTCTCAGAGGCATCAGACACCAGCTCACGATCCGGGTTGAAGGGCTGATAAACATGCTTCAGATGGACTAATTTATCAGAAAATTGAAGCGTAAGAATTCGCCTGAGCTTATGAATCACCTGAATTTGATCGGGCGATAATCCACCTTTCGCCAGTGCAGAGATTATCTCTGAAGTGGTAACAGGAATAAAATGGTCAAATTGCGAAATCTGCCTATGCTCTGCCATAAAGCCAGTAACCTTTCATCAACGTTTAGGCACCGTCAAAAACCTATGTGATAGATTTCAACTGACCACGATCTGTTTACTATCAATTAAAGCAAGGATAATCAGGCTCCAATTCACCTGTTTTATCTAGGGCCTATTCGATTAGTGTTAACAGGCCCTAGGCCCGAATGGCACTTACTTAAGCCGTTTTGGTGGGGCCCTGCCCCACCAAAATAGCTTGGTTACCTCAGAAAATTCTCGTTCTACGTAACAAATCCCCTTAAGTAAGTGCCATTCGCCCTAGGCCCCTTTCAATCTTGTTACAGCATCTATTTTTTCTGTTGACTCAATCACCGCCTGGGCCAGAGTTTCAAGTGCCTTCAACGGCACTCCCTGCTTATGTCTAACCATAACCGTTGCAACCATAGCCAGATGCGGAGGTATGCGTTCAACTACAAGATCTTCAACATATCGACTTTGAGAAACCACCCAGGCCGGCATCAGCGTATACCCCAGCCCTACAGCGACACAACCCAGTATCCCATCGAGCGTCCCGAGCTCCATGATTTCACTGACTTGCTGACCATTCTCCCGCCTCCAGGACAAGGCGCGCTCACGATAGGCGCAGCCTTCACGAAACAGTATCAGTTGTGATTGAGAATGGCCATGTTTTGCACGCACCAAAACCAGCTCTTCTCTGCCGATATCACACACAAGTAGATCACTGTGATTCACTATACCGGCAACAAATGCACAATCCAGTTTATGGTTGAGTACCTGCTCAACTAATGCTGATGAGGTATTTGTCTCGACACGTAACTCAACGCCTTTGTGATCCTGTTGCAGCCGCATTAATGCCGGGGCCAGACGTAACGAGGCAAAAGTCTCCATTGCGCCAATACGTAATTCGCCAGATTGCTCGCCAACTTGCCTCACTGCGGCAGAGGCCTGATTTTCCATTTGTAAAATCTGCAGTGCGTAGTCATACAGCACGCGACCGGCTGGTGCCAATGTCAAACCTCGCCCTTTACGATAAAAAAGCTCCGAATCCAACTCTTCTTCCAATCTCTTGATCCGGGTAGTGACATTGGATTGGACTGTATTCAACTTACGGGAAGCCGATAAAATCCCACCCTCCTCGACAACCGCTCTGAATGTATGCAGTGATATCAACTCCACACCCTTCTCCATTACCGAACGTTTTCTTCTATAATATTCGCTTTATTTGATACCAGGAAGTATGTAAGTTCTCTTGTATAAATTCAAGAGAGAGTTAATGAACGAACAATCTGAACGCTTAAAAGTTCTTGGAGCAGGCATTCTCAGCCTGATATTGACCTTGGGTATTGCGCGGTTCTCCTACACCCCTCTACTGCCGATCATGCAACAACAAGCTGCCCTTGGTGTATCAGAAGCCGGGTGGCTGGCTTCTATTAACTATATTGGCTACCTTTGCGGTGCAATTATCGCATCACTGACCAGTGATCTGATTCTCAAAGATCGTCTATATCGCCTGGGACTGGTTATTGCGCTTGTCACCACTTTTGGCATGGGCTTAACGGAAAATTTCTGGATCTGGTCCCTGCTGCGTTTTTTTGCCGGACTGAGTAGCGCCGCTGGCCTTCTATTGGGTTCAGGATTGATCCTCAATTGGTTGATTCGGCATGACCACCGCAGTGAATTGGGTATTCACTTCAGCGGTATCGGCGCAGGGATCGCTCTATGTGCTGCAGTAGTTGAATTGATGAGATCCCACCTGGATTGGAGTCAGCAGTGGATGCTACTCACCCTATTGGGGCTGTTTTTACTCGTTCCTGCATGGCGCTGGTTACCTCCCCCAGAAACAGCAACGTTGACTAGAAGTGGGCAAGTAATGAGTGACAACCCACCGAGTAGACTATTTTTGCGTCTGTTTATGGCAGCCTATTTTTGTGCCGGTGTGGGTTATGTTGTGAGCGCCACTTTTATCGTGGCTATCGTGGATCAAATACCTGGTCTTGAGGGTAAAGGCGCCTGGACCTTTTTACTTCTTGGTTTGGCAGCCACCCCTGCCTGTGTTGTCTGGGATCTTATAGCGCGCAAAACCGGCTATCTGAATGCGTTAATTATCGCATTTGTAATTCAGATTGTCGGGATTCTACTGCCAGTAGTAGAAGCAGAGCTTACATATGCCCTAGTTGGGGCGCTATTGTTTGGCGGCACTTTTATTGGAATTGTCAGTCTTGTTCTGACTATGGCAGGGCGATATTACCCTACCCGTCCTGCAAAAATGATGGGCAAGATGACTGTCTCCTATGGTATTGCCCAGATTATTGCACCTGCTATCACTGGAGCAATAGCAGCCTATAGTGGTGACTATCAAAGCGGGCTCTATTTTGCGGCAATAATGATGGTGATAGGCGCAATCATTCTATGGCGGCTGAAAGGAGTGGAATTCTCCTGATACGCTGCAATTGACTCGCCTGATCTACTTAAGGGCATAAGCAGTTAATAGTGGCGCCCTTAATACACAGCATTGAAAAACCCACCCACCAGTAGTTCAGGATATTATTTCCTACCCCCATCACTACACCCAGATGCCCCTTAGAAGCGTATGAGGGATAAAATATCTATGCCTGTATCAAATAATCTATCAATCCCTGATAACTTTCTGCTACTTTTAAATTACAATAGCAATTGTGTACGATAGATTTATCGTGGACGCTTACGATCCAAGGGATCAGAAACCCATGACCAGCTATGGCGTAAAGGACTATGAATCATAAAGACAATACCTCTTCAGATAACGATATTCGACTGGCACGCACTTCCCGCTCAGCCCTTGTCTTAATCCCAAATACTTGATCGTCACGATCACTTAACCCAGTTTGCCTCACAGACTTGATCTCACCAGGTTTTATTGAGCACTAAGCTAATATGCCAAGCAGATACTATATTATTTTTACGGTGTTACCTCTTCTCAGTTTCGACACATATGCTGAGAATGAGGGAAAACTCGATCACTTCCTATCACTCAGCCTAGAAGAGTTGATGGATCTGGAAATCACCATTTCCACCGATACTAAACAGACCGTAGCCAAAGCACCCGCAGCTGTAACAGTTATCACTGAAGAAGATATTAGAGCTACAGGGTCAACCAATCTCTCTGAAATCCTTGAGAGTGTTCCAGGAATTCACGTCAGAGCCAGCCACTTTGGTTTTCGTCCATTGATTCAGTTTAGAGGCGCAACCGCTAATCAAACACTGTTAATGATTAATGGTGTTTCGATGCGCGACCTGATGTGGGGATTTGGTTTCTTTTGGAAAGGCGTACCTACAAGTAGCATTAAACGTATTGAGATCATCCGTGGTCCAGGATCTGCACTTTTTGGCGCGGATGCCTCAGCAGGCGTTGTCAACGTTATCACCAAAACATCTGGAAAGATCAATGAGACCAAGGTAGGTATCCGCAGTGGCAGTTTTGACACCAATACTGGTTGGATGCAATACGGCAGTAACTGGGATGGTTTTGATATTGGTTTGAGTATGGATTTCCACAAAACTGATGGACATGGGCCTAAAATCGAGACTGATGCTCAAACAATAGCTGACAGTAGAGATGGGACAGACGCCTCACTTGCTCCGGGCAGGGCACAATATGGGTGGCGGAGTGAAGAGATACGACTATATGCAGTCAACTCTGAATGGCGCTTGAATTTGGACTACGCCCATCATAGTGACATAGAGACAGGGTTGACTGGACGTGGAGTTCTTGACCCTGTGACAGAAGCAAATGATAAACGGTTAAATGCCGACCTATTCTATAATAATGACCACTTTTTACCGAACTGGAATATTGAAGCAGAGTTACGATACCAAGATTACAAATACTCTTCAGGTGACGGCTTTCAAGAACTCCCCCCTGGTGCTCAATCTAATGCAAATACCACCGGCATTCTTAACCAAATGCGTTCAGCAGAACGACGAATATCATTTGAGACAAGCGGCTTATACAATGGCTTGAAAGAGCATTCGATTCGTATAGGAACTGGATACATTTGGCAGGACTTATATGATGTTGAGCAGACTATAAATAGTGGCATAGGAGCTGATGGTAATCCAATTCCGGTTGGGAGTGGTCTGGTTGAAGTGAGCAATACGCCATATGCGTTTGCTCCAGAGAAAAAGAGAAAAATCAAATATCTGTTTTTACAGGATATCTGGCAACTAGCCAATAATTGGGAACTGACCTCAGGAGCCCGATACGATTACTATTCTGACTTTGGTGGAACATTTAATCCACGCTTGGCACTAGTATGGGACACCACATCCAATCTGACTTCCAAGCTATTTTATGGTCGTGCATTTCGACCGCCATCGTACCAGGAATTATACACAATAACTTCCAATGCCCTCCCTAATTCCGAGCTCAAGCCAGAGCGTTCAGAAACAATAGAGTTAGCCTTTTCATATGTATTTAGTCCCGATGCAAATATTGGCGTTAATTTCTTCCAATATCAGCAATCTGATTTCATCGATGATGTAACCGCTCCTGGTGAAACAACAGGCCGATTCACCAACATTGGTAAACACACAATACATGGCATTGAGCTTGAGATGAAATGGCAAATGGCTGATAACTTGAGAGTATCCGGTAATTACACCATTCGAGATGAAGATGAAAGTAAGTTTCGCGCAGTTGATGAACCAAAACAGGATGCCTACATCCGGGCTGACTGGAGTTTTATTAATCGCTGGAATTGGAATATTCAATTGAACTGGATTGGTGAAAGAACAAGAAAAGATTATGACACTAGATCTACACTGGATGACTATCTTATCACCGACACAACACTCAGATTTTCAGCCAATGAAAACTGGGAGATTGCCGCGTCGATCCGAAATTTATTTGATACCGATGCTTATGAATACACACGAAGCACAATACCTGGCGATCTACCACTACCTGAGCGCAATTTCTACGCTGAAATAAACTACAACCTTGGTCAATAGATAATCTGGAGAGTTTTTTATATGCCTAGCAGAAAAATAATAGTGAGGCACTTGAAACTGATCGCAGGACATTAACCCTTAACTTTAGTCAAAAGCATTATTTTACTCTCTAAATTACTTTAAATATACAGATATTATCTTCGCTAATGATATTTACGATAGACAAAACGTATTTTTTGATTCACCTCTTTTTAGACAGTTATTCGTTTTGGCACTCGCTGAATATTATATTTTTCAGTGGCATTAAAAACATACAATTAACATAGTTATAACTTGGATTGATTAACGTGACAACAAGGCTGTTTGTCTACATTTTATTCTTAGTATTCGTTCCCGTAACAGTTTGTACAGCTGAAGCGCAGGACGAAGTACAGAATATCAGCCTGTTAAAAGCAGTGTTTATTTATAACTTTGCAAAGTTTACACGCTGGCCTGAAGGTCAACCAGGTGGGCCACAGAATCAAATTATTTTGTGTGCGATCGGCAGAGATAATCTTTCGGATAATCTTAATGCTCTGGATGGAAAAGCATTACGTGGTCGTACAATAAAGATAGAATATTTTAGTGAAAAGCGAAACAGTCTGAAAAGTTGCAATGTACTCTATCTCGCTCACTCAACACCACAAAAGACTCAACATATATTAGAATTAATCAGATCTAATTCAATTCTAACCATCAGTGAGATGCCTAACTTCATAAACCTTGGTGGTATGATTAAACTACAAACGCAAAATGACAAAATCAGGTTCACCATTAATCTCATGGCAACTCGCGCAGCTGGCTTAGAGATAAGTGCTCGCCTTCTTAACCTGGCGACAGTTATCAATGAGGAAGCTCCATAATGAATATTTTGCTCAATGCTTCTATAAAGCAGAAGATTGAAGCCATTATCCTGACTACAGCAGCCTCTGTACTCCTGCTCAGTCTTTTTCTATTCATGGCCTTTGAATTCAATTCAGCTCAGGGAGAGGCCATTACAAAATTACAGACTCTAGCCAAGTTATTAGGCGCTAACAGTAGCGCTGCAATTGCCTTTCGTGACCAAGAAACAGCTGAAGATATTCTTTCAACACTTGCCACCCAACACAGTGTAGTAAATGCAAAAATACTCAACCTTAATCGTAGAGTTTTCGCCGAGTATCATAGCTCTCAATCTGAGACTGAAACTGATATCAGCAACAATCAATCTCTGTTTGGGTGGGTTGAGGTCGAAGAGCCTATCATCCTAGATGAAGAGTTAATTGGCTACTTTGTAATCGTTGGTGATATGAGCAATGTACGTTCCACCTTAGTTCAACAATCGCTTTTAATTCTGGGAGTATTCGTACTCTCGATGTTATTCGCACTACTGCTATCCAACTATTTTCAAAAATTTGTTTCTGTTCCTGTTAGACAGCTACTTACAACAATGGGTGCTGTCACCTCTGAACGTGACTTCAGCAAGCGTGCTAAAAGAATCAGTAATGATGAACTTGGCACTTTGGTGGATGAATTTAATGTGATGCTCGATAAAATCGAGTCATATGATCATGAATTGACTACCTATCAACAAGACTTGGAACATCTGGTAGCAGAACGCACCCAGGAGCTGGAGTGGGCGAAAGAGGGTGCTGAAGCAGCCAGTCAGGCCAAGAGTGACTTCCTGGCCACCATGAGCCATGAGATTCGCACACCTATGAGTGGTGTTATCGGATTCGCACATCTTCTCGAAAAAACGGAGCTGAATGAAAGACAGCTAGAGTATCTTCGAATCATTACCAGTTCAGCAAATAGCTTGCTCGATATTATTGACGATATTCTAGACTTCTCAAAAATGGAAGCTGGAAAAGTCAAGCTGGAAAACAGTAACTTTTCATTGGCGTCAATGCTCAACAGTGTACATGTTTTGTTTACACCTAAGGCCGCGGAAAAGGGTCTTAATCTTTCCACAAATATTGCAGATGATATCCCACATGTTTTATATGGTGATCCATCCCGTTTAAGACAGATTCTGATAAATCTTGTTGGTAATGCAATCAAGTTCACGGACCATGGCCAGGTTTCAGTAAACATCCAAAAACAGACACAAAAAAATGATAGAGTCGGGTTACAGATCACCATTCAAGACAGTGGTATAGGAATTTCCCAACAACAACAGGATCAACTTTTTCAACCATTTCAACAATGCGATGGTTCAATCACCCGCCACTACGGCGGCACAGGTTTAGGCCTGGTTATCGCTAAACGACTGGTCAATCTTATGGGTGGCAGCATCTCGCTGGAGAGTACATTAGGTGAAGGGTCAACCTTTACCATATCAATCTATCTAACAAAACCCCAAAAAGAAAAAAAGCATAGTTTATCCCTCGTACCCTCCGTCTCAAATGACCAGCCAACACCAGCGCTATCCCATGGTGCTCTTCTGCAGGATATGAATATCCTGGTAGTCGATGATAGTAACGTTAATCTAATGTTAGCTAAGACCCTACTCATCAACGAAGGCGCTAATGTAGTTGCCGAAAAGAGTGCAGTTGATGCGATGAAAACGATTGCTGGTAAACGTTTTGATCTGATTTTACTAGACCTGGAAATGCCGGTCATGAGTGGAATCGAGGCAGCAAAAGAGCTGCGTAAAGAAAATTCAGCCACTGAGAAGACACCAATTATTGCTGTAACAGCACATGTATTACCTGAGAAACGCCTGGAAGTTGCTGACGCTGGTATGAATGACATGCTTGCTAAACCCTATCTACCAGAACAACTCTACGCAATTATTGCCAAATGGTGCGATAACGTTAATTACCAGACTAAGCCAGCCCCCTCTCAACCAAGAATCTCTGCCGAAACCCCTGTCTATGACCGGGATGTCGCGCTTGCAAGTGTAGCAGGCAATCAGGAGGCGGCTCGTCTGATACTGAAAGAGTTCCTCGCCATGCTGCCTGTTATTGAAACTTCAATTCGCAAAGCATCCGCAGAAAATGACACCACAACTCTATATCAAGCTATTCATAAACTAGCAGGATCTGCGAGCAGTAGCGGTGCCTCCTCCATACACAGCAAAGCGATGTATCTTAAATCAATCATGAAGCGTCAAAACCAACCAGAAGATCTAATTGATAACGGCGTTTCTGCACTTCTTTCTCAAATTAAGAGATTCAATACACACTTCAGGGCTTAATATACCCGGCAACCAGATTGTTCACTTTCAGAGTTTCAAGCATATTCTTGATCAAGAGGTGACATGCATCGATTGGCTATTCCCACATTGAGAACTGGATAGCAGTGCTCTAGTGTGGTGCGTCATACTAGGGCCTGCTAGCATTAAACGATTCGTTCCTGCTGAAACTATTTTATGCTAACCATTCTTTAAAATGATATTTCCAAATTAATATTTCATCTAATTTTCTTTCTATATTCTGAACCTCTTCAGTGTTGTTTTATATCACTGCTGTCCCATTAACTTTCAATCTTCTCAGAACAACTAAAAAGCCCCTCTCCCTTTACGGGAGAGGGGTTGGGGAGAGGGTGTATGCGAAGCGTTTCATATGGTTGAAAGATAAAACCGCATTGATCGTTCATATTTATCTTGCTGATTGTTGAAGAAAAATAGGGTGTTCATTCTCCCCCTCTCCCGCAAGGGGCGAGGGGAGTTTCTCTCCCCACCTATTTATGATACTGATGATTTGTAAGTTTTTTCTAGCTGTGATCCTCTGCTACTGATGCTTTTTCATATCCCAATTCTCAATCACCAATAGAAACCAATATCAATTAATCAGTTACAACCAAGATGGTTAAAGTAAGCAGGACAACAGTGGTTTTATATATATTTTAATCAACACAAGATCATTATTATTGACAATAGCCAAGAACTTGAGAATAGAGATGCGGAGTCCACATATTGGTCGGAAATTAACTATGACACTTCTTTATTTGATGATACTGGGTTGAAGCAGATGGGTCCTAAGCACTGAGGGTGTGAGTCCGGTCCAGCGCTTGAAAGAACGTCGAAAATTGTTGGCATCGTGAAAACCCAGGTATGCTGCAATTTGTTCGTTGTTATAGCCCTGCGTAGACATCATCTGTAGGGTGATGTGGGTACGCACCTGATCCAACTCTGCCTGAAAATGGCTACCATGTTGGGCGAGATGTCGTTTGAATGTCGCCGGACTAATGCCGAAGTCGGCTGCGCTCTTTTCCAGGGTGGGAGCCAGACGAACACGCTCATGCAGGTAGTCGTACAAGGCCGAGAGCAGGCTTTGGCGACTGAAGGATGGCGAGCTCTCTTTTTCTACTTCACTCAGGGCAACCTTGGTGGCCATGTCGCTCCCGCGAGGCCAGGGAGAGTCCAGCCAGTCGTTGTCGATAAGCATGGCATCGAAATAGTCGTTGAATTTGGTTTCCGTCCCCAGGTGTACCGCATATTGCTCGATATAGGCCGGACGGGTGCGGTTGAAATGGTATCGCCAAGGCAGGCGTACTCCACTAAGCCAGCGGCTCATGCCGGTGACCGCGGTCATCATCATTTCGACGACAAAGCCACGCAGTTTGTGGTTGACGCAGCTGTCGGTCCAATAGAGCGAGGTCTGCTCACCCAGGGTCATCAAATGGGGCGCCAACAACGGGCTTAACCAGGCCTGGTAACGGATCAGGATATCGAGGGCTTGGCGCAGGTTGCGAGCATGCAGCATAGCATGACTGATGTTTCCCATATGGCCCGGCAGGAGCTGCTGGCCGAGCATGAAGCTGGTGGCGCGATCCGGCAGGATTTCACTGAGATTCTGCAACATCTTTAGGTAGTCGCCTGGCGTTAGCAGACTATTCTCGGTGACCAGCTCTTGTGGACGTAAGCCTGTACCACGCAATAGTGCCAAGCAGTCTATCTCTTGGTCGCGAGCATATTCGAGCAGCAGGGCAGCCTGGTAATTCGCAGGAATGAAGCGGGTATTGGTTTGGTAGTAGTCAGTCACACCGATTACCCGTAGCTAGGTGATCACTGCTGCGTTAAGCGCAGTGGGAGGTGTCGGCTCCAGCGCAGTATTTAACTCATGCAGCAACTTGTCAGGTTCGGAGTCGGCCACGGCACAAGCAATGCGAACCGAGACCAGGATGCGCTCACTCTGAGCTCGCGTATGGTGCGCCAACAGGTTGACCACACGCTCCAGATGCTGAGCCACCTGGCTGACAGCTTGTTGGTTGGTAGCTGGCATGAGAATGGCGAATCGGTCGCCGGCGTAGCGACACAGCAGATCGTCCGGGCGCATGTTAAGCAGAAGCAGATGGCTGATAGCCTGTAAAAGTCGATCGCCTTCGCGTTGACCATATTGGCGGTTGATCCGATGAAACTGATTGACGTCGAGTAGGATCAGGGCACAGGGTTGCTGGGGATTCTGTTCCTGCTCCAAGCGAATCTGGCGGCGCAGATAGTCGGCATTGGCCAGTTGGGTGATGCGATCGAATGAGCGGTGATCTCGAAACAGGCGCTCTCGCTTTTGCATGTGTTCGTTGAGAGAGAACTGCTCCTGACGCCAAAGATAGAGACCAGCGGTCAACGCCAGAACACCGCACAGGGTCGGCAACGATTCCAACCAGTTGTCCCAGTACACTTCATGGGGGATAGCGAAGAATTCATCCAGACAATCCACCCAGGAACCGAACGCAATCGCGATCAAGCCCCCTGCCAGCATAGTGGTCACCCTTCCACTCGGCCGGCTTGTGAGTATGATCAGGGACCATACCGCTGACATCAACGCGATTCCGCCCTCACTGGCGATGTCCACCCATTTCCAAACCGTGAAAGGCTTGCCTGTACCAAGGCTGGCATAGAGTCCGATACAAAGACCGGCGACCAGTATCATGGTCAACAGAGCGAATCGGTAGTTATATGACATGTAGATTCCACATCAGAGTCGTTGATCAGGCATGTTAGATCCTGTTTATGACAAATCCGCGACATTTGGAGCCCTTTTCCGTTAGGGGGGTTCGATCAGCTCACTGTTTAGTTGTCGGATATCGCTGCTGCCCGTTTAACTTTCAATCTCCTCAGAACAACTCTAAAAAGCCCCTCTCCCTTTACGGGAGAGGGGTTGGGGAGAGGGGTTGGGGAGAGGGTGTACGCAAAGCGTTACATGTGTTTGAAAGATAAAACCACATTGATCCTTCATCTTTCTCGTGCTGATTTTTGTTGAAAACAGGGTGTTCATTCTCCCCCTCTCCCCCGGCCCCTCTCCCGCAAGGGGAGAGGGGAGTTTCTCTCCCCACCTATTTAAGATACTGATGACTTGTAAGTTTTTTCTAGCCGTGATCCTCTGCTTTACGATGCTTTTTCATGTCTCAATCATCAATAGAAACCAACAGCAATGAATCAGTTACAACCGTAATGGTTAAAGTTAGTGGGGCAGCAGTGGTCGGATATCTCAAATTTTATCCTGCTGCCAGTTGCACTTATCTCGCTACGGTTTCGGGTTGTTTATAAATCGATGCGAGGTAAGGCATATAGGCTCACATTCATATCCGCGCAACGCTAAGTCACTGATTTTTAGTGTTCGATGAGTTTGGTGTGTCAAAAAATTGAAATTATTGATGCGTATCCTGCGCTCCGTAGTCAACCAGACGGCAAGGCGTAGCCATTCGAGATGGTGAGCCGATCCGGCGTCAAATCGGAGAAGTAGGATGCACGCAAATATAGTGACAAACTCGCAGCGAACAACTGTTTTCTGCCGTAAGGCTCTTGCCATTGCCGTGGCCACCGCAGTTAGCGGGCAGCTCTGGGCAGATGAAGATACCCAGGTACTTGAGACAATACAGGTTACCGGCCAGGCCGCCAGCATGGATAGCGCACTCGATGTTCAGCAAATGGCCGACAATATTGTCAGCGCTGTGCATGCCGACGACATCGGACAGTTGCCGGATACTAATGCTGCCGAGGCGTTGCAGCGTCTTCCCGGCGTCTCCATTGAACGTGATCAGGGTGAGGGCCGCTATGTGCGGATTCGTGGTATGGCACCGGATATGAATTCGGTCACTATCAATGGCAGTCTGGTGCCGTCACCGGAGAGCGACTCACGTGCTGTTGCCCTCGATGTATTGCCATCGGGCTTGATCAGCTCGCTGGAGATCTCCAAAACTTTGACTCCGGATCAGGATGCCAACTCAATCGGTGGCACCATCGATGTGAAGACCATCTCTGCCTTCGACCACAAAGGCCTGTTCTATTCACTAGAGGGTGGTGGGAGTAACAATACCAACATTGATAAGACCAGTCCCTATGGTTCTGCTGCCTGGAGTGATCTGTTTGCTGACGACAAACTCGGCATCGCTGCAGGCATCAGCTCTGATACCCGGGAGTTCGGGTCAGACAATACCGAGACCGGTGGTGCCTGGGATCAGTCCGGTGCTACACCTGCCCTGGAGGAGTTCGAGCGACGCGACTACCAGATTACCCGCGAACGGCTGGGGGGAGTGTTCAATATTGAATATCGTCCTCAGGCCGGTGCTTCCTACTATCTGAATTCGATGTTCAGTAGCTATTCAGACGAAGAGACACGGCAGCGCCACAACATAGAATTCGACGATCCGCAGACTGAGGGAAGCTTGGGTGACACCGAGTCGTCGCGCGAACTCAAATCCCGCAAGGAGACCCACGACATCCACTCCTTCCAGTTGGGTATGGATCGCACTATCGGCGAGTGGGACCTGGGCCTGGGGGTTGGCATCAGTAAAGCGGACCAGGACACGCCGAACTACATCTCTTCCGCCAAGCTCAAGTCCAGCGAGACCTATCAGGCCGGGTTCACCGATACCAGAAAGCCGGAGCTGATCGGTGATGCTGCCATCAATTCCGCTGCCGACTATGAGTTGGACTCTATCAAGATGGCGGATCAATACACTGAGGACTCCGAACACAATCTGCATTTCGATCTGGAGCGCTATTTTGTACTCGGCGGACTGGATAACGAACTCAAGTTTGGCGCCAAGATCAGCAGACGTGAGAAGAGCAACGAATACACCGCTTGGAAGATCGATGGCGATGATTTCGGTAACCCGTCGCTGACCAACTTCACCTCTGACAGCGTTGACTATCCGCATGGTGATTTCGGCCCAGACATCAGCGCTGGAGCGATAGATGATTTTATTGACACTATCGACCGCTCGGCCTACCTGGATGAAGAGGACTCGCGCATCGATGACTTCACCATGAACGAAGATATCGATGCCGCCTACGTGCAGAACACCTTCAGTCAGGGGATGTGGCGACTGCTCGCCGGTGTCCGTTACGAAGGCACGGACTTCAACGCCAAAGGTACCGGCGTGAATGACGGTGCTCTGGTTGACGTTGAGGCGGATCATCGCTATCACAACTGGTTGCCGGATCTTCAGCTACGCGTCGATCTCGACAACGACACCACAGTGCGCACGGCTTGGACTCACTCTGTGGTTCGCCCGACTTTCAAGCAGCTGGCACCCGGCTATGTCCTTGATGATGACGAGGCGGAATTTGGTAACCCGGATTTGGAACCTATGACGTCCACTAACCTGGACCTGGGCCTCGAGCGTCGTATGGGTTACGCAGGAGTGATGTCGGCCTATCTGTTCTATAAAGAGATTGATGACTTTATCTACAACACCGACCTCGCCGGTAGCGGCATCTGGAGCGACTTCAGTGAAGCCAAAACCTACACCAATGGCAATAACGCAAAAGTGCGCGGTCTGGAGCTGGCCTATGCCCAGACCTTCCGGCAACTGCCCTCGCCTTGGGATGGTCTGCTGTTTTCCGCAAACGCCACCTTCACCGATTCGAAGGCTCGCATCAAAGGTTACAGTGATGGGGAGCAGGTCTCCCGGGAGATCGACTTACCCAGCCAGTCCGATCTCACCCTGAACACTACCTTGGGCTACGAAAAAGGTCCGTTCAGCCTCCGTCTGGCGATCAACCACAAGTCCGAGTATCTGCTTGAGGTCGGCGATATCAGCAACAGTGATGGCGATCTATATGTGGACGATCAGACCCAATACGATCTCTCGGCAAACTATAGGATTGGCCGTCATGTACAGCTAGTGTTTGAGGCGCTCAACCTGAGTGACGAGGCATACTATGTCTACACCAACGATGAGGATCTGAACGCCCAATACGAAAGCTATGGTCGAACCTATCGGTTGGGCATCAAAGTGGCGTCTTTCTAAATGTTCTACTTATTCGAGATGGTCTACCAGATGTTACGTTACCGACTTTTAGTGTTAGGAATGACACTGTTTGCTTTGATCTCCCCCCCAGTTGCAGCAGGGCTTCCCGCAACTGTGGAAGATGCCCGGGAACTGGCTGCGCTATCAGGTGGATACTGGATGGCGCTCAACAAGCAGCGTCTGAATCTGGTAGATGGCAGAGGAGATGAGACCGCCAGTCTCAAGTTGCGCGGCACCCATCTGGATAGCCGACCTACGGAACAGGGTGCCTTGGCGGTAGTGTTCGACGAAAATGCACAGCAGGCGGTATTGCTTGATGTGGATCTATCAAAGGGCATCATTACCAACAGCAGCCATTTGCCCGGTCAGCCCTTTTCAGTAAAAAGCCAGTGTCTCTATAGGGACAGCCAGCAACTTATCCACCTGTTTCTGATCGGCCGAGATGGTTTGGCCGAACAGTGGTTGTTGAGCGGTCCCAAGCCACGTCTGTTGCGACACCTGGCGTTACCGCCAGGGAGCGAACATTGTCGTGTGGATGACATCACGCATACCTTATATGTCAGTGAAGAAACGTTCGGCATTTGGGCCTACCCGGCGGATGCTGAAGGAGAGCCTGAACGCCACTTGGTTGTTGCGCGTTGGCCTTACGGTCTATTGGCGGGTGGTGCTGGAGCCTTGGCCGTAGTACCAAGTGGCCTCGCAATACTCGATGCCAAGGGAGAAAACCTGAGTTTGATGTTGCGGCAGCAGGGTCACTGGAGCCTGGCCCGTTCCCTGCGGATTAAGGATGCGGATGGCGTGCTGGCAACCAGCGGGCGGTTGTCAGTACGTACCCAGGGTCGTTGGCGGACAGAGCCGTTGCAATGGGCTGTCAAAGATCACCCAACAGCAACCCTACCTATCATAGAGGCCCAGGGGCAGACAGTGTCGATGGCGCAGCGAGGTGATTCTGCTGACGATCCCGCTTTGTGGGTCAACCCGATTAATCCCACTCTCTCCCGGGTGTTTGGCACAGACAAGAAACAGGGATTGCTGAGTTACGATTTGCAGGGTAATCAACTGCAATTTCTCGATGTAGGACGGATCAACAATGTTGACCTACGCCAACAGGTTCATCTGGACGGGCGTAGTGTTGACCTGGCACTGGCGACCCAACGGGATGAAAACACCCTGGTGGTCTTCGAAATAGATGCAGAAGGCAATCTACGCGATGCGGGGCACATTCCGACTACCCAGAAGGAGCTCTACGGCATCTGTCTCTACCAACCGCCTCAAGGTGGGTTGGAGGCATTCGTTAACGATAAAAGCGGCATCTATGTGCAGTATGCGATAGCGGCAAATGGTGAAGGATATAGCGGCACTGAGCTACGTAGGTTCAACATGAATGGCCTTGCTGAAGGCTGTGTGGTCGACGATCTTCGGCAACGCCTGTTTATCGCGGAAGAGGATCACGGTATTTGGACACTGGGGGCGGAAGCTTCTCTCAACGATCAGCCTCATCCTGTGCTGCCGGTGGGTCAGCACCTGACCGCCGATGTCGAGGGGTTGGCTATCTATCGTGGGCAGCAGGCAAGTTACCTGATTGCATCGAGCCAGGGAGACAGCAGTTTCGCAGTGCTGGATCTTGAGCCGCCGTTTGCCTATCGCGGCTCATTTCGTATCGGTATCAACGCTGATTTGGGTATCGATGGGGTTTCGGACACCGATGGTTTGGAAGCCGCAGCACTCAATTTTGGCCGGACTTACAGTGATGGCATGCTGATCGTGCAGGATGGCTACAAGCAATTACCTGATGCAGCGCAAAACTTCAAATATGTCTCATGGCAGGAGATTGCCGAGGCACTCCATCTACCCTGATGGTGATGATAAGGGTCAGGTAGGCTTTGTCATGCAACAGCTTCAGGATTATGAGCTGGCCACATGGGTCCGGTATGCGATAGCGTTGGCCTTCGTAATTGCGCTGCATGGGGCGGCACTGATGTTTCTGGCCGGTATGCGACATTCAGAGCCACAGAAGCCCCGTATTATGGTCGGCATGTTGCTTAAGGCCCCTGAGCAGAAGCGGACCCCAGCACCTCAGCCAGCACCGGAAACGCCCGTACCTGAGTCACCAAAACCACAGCCACCGGAACCAGCGCCACAAATACAGGAACTATCAGCCCCACCAGCCAGAACCAAGGCTGAAGCGACAAAGAAGCCGGCTCCCAAGGTGAAGCCAACTAGAAAGCCACACCCAAAGCCAGTGGAAAAACAGGAAGTTCCCAGGACACCTGTTGCCGAGCCTGTATCGCACACCCCCACGGTATTGCAAACGGCGGCTGTCACCACTAGCGAGAGTAGACTCTCCGCGCCGCAGTTTTATGCAGACTATCTGCACAACCCAGATCCTAAATATCCACTGATGTCCCGCAAGCGGCGTGAAGAGGGTGAGGTGCAACTGCGGGTCAGGGTTGATGCCCAAGGCCACCCCGAGACTGTGCAGATTCAGGTAAGTAGCGGTCACCCACGACTCGATCAGGCAGCCAGCAGTGCAGTTAAACAATGGCGATTCGTGCCGGCCCGGCAAGGCGGCCTGAACGTAGCGGCCTGGGTAGTGGTGCCGATCCAATTTAATCTGGAGAAATAGATAATGAGTGACCTTAATCCCATCGAGTATTTTTTTGCCCATACCGATAGTGTGGGGGCAACCCTTTTTTGCATACTGCTGCTGATGTCACTGGTGTCATGGTTCTGGATCGTCGGTAAGTCGCTGTTGCTATGGCAACTGAAACGCCGCAGTACCCGCTATCGCCTCAATATGTGGAAGAGTGATCCTACCGGTTCAGGACCAGCGGAAGAGTCAAACAACCCCTTTTCACGTCTTGCACAGGCTTCGTTTTCGGTCCATGCCGATGTGCGTGAGATACAGGCCACAGACCGCGAGGAGTTGCTGCTACGCTGCATGAACCGGGTGGTTGGCGAGGAAGGCACACGACTTGAAAATGGCCAGACCCTGCTGGCGTCAATCGCAGCCGTCTCCCCTTTCGTTGGTCTGTTCGGTACGGTCTGGGGTGTACACCATGCGCTATCCGCCATCAGTATCGAAGGGGCGGCCTCCCTTGCACAGATAGCCGGCCCGGTCGGCGAGGCCCTGATCATGACGGCGCTGGGATTGGCAGTAGCCATTCCTGCTGTACTTGCTTTTAATGTTTTCTCCCGTAGCAATCAGATGTTGATGGCGCAACTGGATGGTTTCGCCCATGAGTTGCATCACTACCTGGTCACCGGGCAGACCCTGCCAAACAGCGTGCGGGGGATTTGAGATGGCTTTTCTAAACCAGGGGAGTTCAGGGTGCAGTGGACCACGAGCCGAAATCAACATGATTCCGTTGATCGACGTCATGCTGGTTCTTCTGGTGATCTTCATGGTCACCGCCCCCTTACTCACCCATGCAGTCAAACTGGATCTTCCGAAGGCCAGTTCTCAGCCTCGAGAGAAAGCCAGCAAGGTGGAAATCGCCATTGACGCAACAGGTGGACTCTATTGGGATGGCGATATTCTTGTCACTGACGATCTCGAAAATCGCTTTGCCGCACTTGCAAACCACAGCCCGGAGACGGAAATTCATCTCTACGCTGACAAGTCATCACGCTATGAAGTAATCGCTGATGTTATGACAACAGCCTCACGTGCAGGTTTGAGTCATATTGGTTTCATAACCGAGCCAGAGGTGACGCATTGAGGTCAAATTTTTTATACGCCCCGAATCAGCAGGAATTAACAGAGCTGGTGCATACCATCAGCCACCGGGTTGCCGGATATTTGGAGTGAGATGGCATCCTTAAGTGGGATGTGGAAAACAACTACCTGAAGCGGGAAGAGGATGACCGTTTTGCCCAACTAGCGAAAGTGTCTGGGTTTTGCCTCTATGCCGGTGTTGCGGGCGCACGGATGCACTGGGACGGAGACAGTTCCAGTTAACCCTTAGAAGGTACCAATTCGCAACATCACCAGGGTACAGGCCTCCAGCCAGTGGATACCGGCCTGCTCCAGTCGGTGTCTTAGTTCCGCTGATTCGCTACCCGGGTTAAAGATCACTCGGCCCGGATTCAGGTATATCAGGTCGTCGATCATGGGCCGCATGCGTTCCGGGCCCACATAGAGAGTCAGGGTGTCCACCGGTTGTGGAACCTGACTCAGATCTTTGGCAACCTTGAGTCCTTCGATCTCTTCGAAACGGGGATGTACTGGAGTGACCCGATAGCCCTGCTCCAGCAGTCGGCGCACCGCCTGGTTCGAGTAGCGCATGGGCTTAGTGCTCGCGCCAAGAACCACTACATGGCGGTCTGCGTGATTGGTTGGTTTCATGATGGGGGTTTGTGTGGCTTACTCTGGTTACTACTCTATCACTTTTACTCACTTACGTTCTGGTTAGTAAACTTAAATAGATCAGTTGACCGTTCCAAACTCATATTGATTTCACTCAACAAAAAACCCGATGGCGTCTACCACCGGGTTTTGTGAAACCGCAGCTATCGATCGGTCAATTAATCATCATCTTTCTCATGATGTTCCAGCTTCCCGGCTCTGAGCTTCTGCTTGAAAAGGGTGTCGCCATAGATGTCTTTCAGTCGTACAGTCATTGCCCTGGTCTTGCGGTTGATGTCGACCTGTCCAAAGAACTGTAGCCCTGCGTAGGGTGACAGATTGGCCTGACCCTCGGGCGGAGCCTTGGTGAAGACCACTTCAGGACCGAAGGTGCCGTCGGTGGAGTTGGGGCCGAAGGTACCCGCGTTGAGCGGTCCTGCAACGAACTCCCAGAAGGGGGTAAAGTCATCGGTGGCCGCTTTTCTCGGATTGTAGTAGTGGGCCGCAGCATAGTGCACATCAGCGGTCAGCCAGACGGTGTTGAGGATCTTCTCCTCTTTGATAAAGTGCAGCAGTCGGGCGATCTCCAGCTCGCGACCCAGGGCGGGGCCGTCGTTACCGTTGGCTACCGCTTCCCAGCGCTGTGGCGGGTTGTTGACATAGTCGTCGCTCACGTTGAGGCCGATGGGCATGTCGGAGGAGATGACCTTCCACACCGCCTTCGACTCTTCCAGGGCGTCCATCAACCAGTTCAGCTGATCCTCGCCGAGGATAGCGGTCTCTTCACTCTCTTCCAACTGCAGGTTGTCGGTGTTGGGACCACGATAGCTGCGCATGTCGATGACGAAGACGTCCAGCAGCTTGCCGTAGGAGATCTTGCGGTAGATGCGATCTGACTCTTCTGCGCAGTGGGGGCGTAGGGGCGCGTACTCGTGAAAGGCACGGGTGGCGTGGGCCACCAGCTGAGGCACCTCTTTGACCGTGTACCGATC
This sequence comes from Candidatus Thiodiazotropha sp. 6PLUC1, assembly GCA_040506705.1. Lineage (GTDB taxonomy): Bacteria > Pseudomonadota > Gammaproteobacteria > Chromatiales > Chromatiaceae > Thiodiazotropha. The sequence goes on along the minus strand of JBEVWG010000024.1, from coordinate 26,615 downwards.
GTCACCTTCCAGGTCTTTAGCATCGGACCAGTTGTTGACCACTTCGTGATCGTCCCACTGCCAGATCTGGGGTACTTCAGCGTTGAAGCGACGCAGGTTCTCATCCAGCAGGTTGTATTTGTAGCGGCCGCGGAACTCCTCCAGGGTCTCTGCTACTTTGCTCACCTCGGGGGTGACCAGGTTGGTCCAGATCTCACCGTTCTCGGCTACCACGACATCTTTGATGGGGCCGTCGGAGTAGACACTGTCGCCGTTGTGGATGAAAAAGTCGGGCTCAACCTTGCGCATCTGCTCATAGATCTTCATGCCGCCGAAATCTTCGTTGATACCCCAGCCCTGACCGGCGGTGTCACCGCCCCAGACGAAGCGCACGCTGTCCTTTTTGTCTGGGATACTGAACTGGCCGTAGACCGGCTCACTCGGGTCGCGTTCGTTACTCAAATCCTCGAACCAGACCTTGACGTAGACCTCTTCGCCGGCCGCCAGCTCAGTCAGATCCTGACGGGCAGTGTAGTCGCTTTCGGGGGTGGCGTAGGGACCACGCACCACCACGGAATCGGCAAAGCTCTCGTTATAGGCGAACTCCACCATCATGCGCGACGGACGATCGGCGCGGCTCCAGATGATAGCGCTGCCGTCAGCGGTCACATCACCGATCTGAATCCCCTGCTCGATAACTGGTGCGGCCACCAGATTCAATGCGGCGCTCAGTGCTGTCAATGCCACCACGCCTGTCAACTTTGTTCTTAAGGACATGCTTAACTCCTCCAAAAAGATTGGTCGTTCAAAAGAAGAGTTGAAGATTAGAAAGGGACTCTGTGACTTGGGAATGAAGACCCAAAGAACTTTTTGTGTTGGTTATAAGTAGTGAGTATGTCGTTCTGAAGAAACAACGATTAATCAGTCCGCACCTTCGGGGTTCAGCTGGAAGAGGAGTGCTGTTAAGGCAAACTGCATTAGTATTTGCAGGCCCTAGTGTACCTCGTCATACTAGAAAAAGGGGCTGCAAGCAGCCCCTTCGAATGAAGTGTAGTTCCTTTATCCCTGACCCATTTTTTATTCTCTTAACGCCAGTTAATCATCTTCTTCCAGATCTTTGTCCTCTTCCTCATTTACCTCGATGGCGTAGAGGGTAGTGGTACCACTTACTTCGTTACCGACTACGAGAAGTGGCTTTTCGACGGGGCTGTCATCCTCGTCGATGAAGGTGATTCCCTCAGGGCCAAGGTCGCCAGCGAGTGGGTTGCTGACACCACTCTCCAGCTCTGCATCGACACTGAAGTCACGGTTGTTCAGATAATCGACGAATGTCACCTGATGGGGATTGGTGATGTCGTAGACCATAATCCCACCGAGACGCTCCAGACCGATAAATGCGAACTGGTGATCCTCGACTTTGCCGATAGCGACACCCTCAGGTTCGGGGCCTTTATCATCGGAACGACTGTCAAAAGAGTCGTTGTCGTCGTTGTTGCTATTGAAATTGTCGGGCAGCAACTCTGCTGTAATGCGCTCGAAGTCATCAGCAGAATCATAGATCAGTTTGCCGTTGGCGTTGCGGATCGAGAAGGAGCGTGCGCCGTAGCTGTAGATCTCGTCGAAATCCCCATCACCATCAATGTCGCCGTTGACTGTGGTTGTTTTGAGGCGGCCCAGTGCCGCGCTATCCTGCAGTGCATCGGCATTTGGGAAAGCAATTGGGTCAAGATCAAGATCCTTGACCCGCGCCTCTTCGCTAAAGCCATCATAGTCACGACTGTCACCCTCATTGGCAGTCACGATATAGGTCCGGCCATGAAATCTGTAGCTGGCGATTGCATCGGGTTGGTACATACCTTTGATTGGCCAGTTGGCGATGTTGATTACGTCATCCTTGTTGCTAACATCCAGTGCGTTAGCCGGTAGACTGTGATCTTTGGTGCCCAATGGTTGCAGTGCTACCACTTTGGCTTGGGGGATATTGATCACGGCCAGGGCATTGGCCTCCTGCAGGCTGACCCAGGCTTTGCGGGAATTTTTTGAAACCGCGATGTATTCCGGCTCCAGATCCTGTGCCACCGTGGCGCCGGGCCCGAAAATTCGTATACCGCGTTTCTTGAGTTTTTCTGCTCTCTTATTGAATCGCTTAAAGTCAGCGGTTCTGACCTTGGCATGAGCGATGCCGTGTCTCAGGTCGATGATACTGACGGAACCCTCGGGGTCGACACTATAGTCATCATTAGGCTCTCCTTCGTTGGCCACCAGGAGATATTTACCATTCGGAGTAAAGGTTAACATGTCGGGGAGCGCGCCCACCTGGATAGTGCCGATCAGACCTAGATCAATGGTGTTATAAAATGCCACAAGACCGGGTGACTGCTTGTCTTCAGCTTCGATGGCAACAGCGACGACTCCCTTGTGTACCGCGACACTGTTAGCGCTTGCGCCGAGTTCGGTCGCATCAATCATGCCTATCTGCAAGGGATTGGTTGGGTCGTTGATATCCAACACGTCGACACTGGCTGCGCTCGCATTGACGGCAAATAGACGCTGACTGTCCGGATCATGCGCGACTATCTCGGAGGCGCTATCGTCAAACACGCCAGTTTGGTGCTGACCGATGACGTTTAAGCTGAGATCGAGTTTATGCACATCTTCTGCGATTGCCATGCCCGAAAGCGAGAAGCTGAGGGCGGCGGCTAAGACAGATAACTTCATGGAATTCTCCTGAGATGTTGTTATTGTTAAAACGCATCGAGGATATCTTGTGAATGTGACAATAATATTTAGTTTTTATGCAAATGACCTAATCAATAGCTGGGAAAGATAGGGGTTTTCAGGTGAACAATCGTGTTGTAGTACATGTAGATAGTGAAAAGGCCAAACCCTGCTCAGAGCGAATGAAGAAGATAAGTGTAAGGGCAGGTTTTTTCATGACTCCGGGCTCGGAGTCGAATCGAGAACGGATTGAACTGTTAGAGAAATGCGTTACTGTTTTTTCGAGGTGATACACACTATGGGAGCTCTCGACTCCGACCCCTGATGTTGCATTGTCTTGTCATCGTTATAACATTTTATGTTCATTCTCCGATAACCTTCATCGCTCATGCTTTTACTTCCTAACATCGGAAGTAAATCATGAACAACAGGATCGCTCTCTTTTTTCTGGCAATCGTATTGACTCAAGACGTATTCTCTGTGGAATTACAGAATGGTGTTCCGCAACATAATCTAAGCGCAGCAACAGGCGATAGTTTAGATTTCGAGATCACGATTCCCTCAAACAGTAGCAATCTGAACATCGAGATAGCCGATGGCTATGGCGATGCCGACCTTTATGTAAAAGCCGGAAGTGTGCCAACCGAGTCTGATAATGATTGTGGCCCCTATCTGTATGGTAACAGTGAGCAATGCCTTTTTGCTTCACCACAGGCAAGCACCTATTTCGTAAAGCTACAAGCCTATCAGGCATTTTCCGGTTTAACGCTAAGTGCCGCCTATGCGACCGATGACAGCTCCACCTCAAACCTGCTTCAAAATAACGTACCTATCGACAGTTTATCCGCCACCACTGGCAGTGAAACCCTCTATCAAATTGATATACCTGCGGATGCAACTGAGTTAAGCATTAACATCAGTGGCGGTAGTGGAGATGTGGACCTGTATGTTTCCTCTCTACAGCCGCCGACGACTTCAATCTATGAATGCCGCCCCTACCTGTCCGGTAACAATGAAACCTGTACATTCACTGCTCCAGCAACCGGCAGCTATTACATCATGTTACGGGCCTACTCCAGTTACAGCGACGTGCATTTGTCCGCCACATACTCGCTGAGCGGTAACAATGGTAATACTGACTATCCCTGGAGTGGCCTTAATACCTACTATGCCGATGCCATTGGCCAAACCGGCACTATACTCTTCAATGCGCTGGCAGAAGCGGCAGCTCGTAACCACAACCCCATGACCTACTCCCAGGCCTGGGAAGCGCTCAAATATAGTGATGAGGATCCAGCAAACACCAATAACATCATTCTGATCTACACTGGCCGCTCCCAAGCAAAATCTTTTAACGCATCTGGCAATAATGATCCAGATGCCTGGAACCGTGAACATACCTGGCCAAAAAGTCACGGATTCCCCAGCTCAAGCCACTGGGCCTATACAGACATTCACCAATTGCGTCCTGCTGATGCATCGGTTAACTCCACACGCGGCAATAAAGACTATGACAACGGCGGCAATATGATCAGCGAAGCACCAGGTAACTATACCGACAGTGACAGCTTCGAACCCCGCGATGAAATCAAAGGCGATATTGCACGTATGATGTTCTATATGGATATTCGCTACAACGGTAATGACTCTACGGGTACGGGTGATTTAACCCTGGTTGACTACAGCGGAACCAGTGGCGCTGCTCTTGGCGACCTATGTACTCTTTATCAATGGCATCGCCAAGACCCAGTCAGCAGTGAAGAGATCACACGCCACCAAAGGATTGTTGAGCGACAGGGTAATCGTAACCCTTTTGTCGATAATACTGCCTGGGTGGATAGTTTATGGGGATCCCAATGTGGTTTTTAAACCAAAACAGGTTGCTTCATCTACAACCAGAACGATAAAGATGGAGGATCAAAGAGGTCTTAATCCTGACATTCGATTTCTATACCATTATCTGCCGTGCTCTTCTTCCCTAAAACAAAATGAAGTTGAAAGCCTGATGATGGCAGGATTCGATACACCGAAAGAATTTTGTGATAACCCCGATAGTTCGGCGAATGAGCGATCAAGGTATCTGTCACCACCCATGACTCCGGGGTCGGAGTCGAATCGAGAGCGGATTGAACTGTTAGAGAAATGCGCTAGTGCTATTTCGGGGTGACACACACTATGAGAGCTCTCGACTCCGACCCCTGATGTTACGGAGCGAGGGGAGTTACTCTCCCCTCTTCTCGTACAACCCAATTATTTACTGATCTGCAACCGTAATGGTGCGGCCATCCGCTGAGACTTCCAGATCGATTTTCTGGCCGTTCAGCATCCCTTCAAACTCATAACCAACTACTTTCATGCTGGCTGAATGAGTGGCTTCAATCTTAGTGGGTTTGAATCCTGCCATTTTTTGATCGATCGATTTCAAAATAGCTCCAGGCACCATCTCAATCGGGAATATCACTTCAACTTCTTCGATTTTTCCATCAGGAAAAACATCGAACTCCGCCAGATGTCCATCGGACAATTTCCCCTGGATCTCATAAACCACAGAACCATCGATTTCAGTTTCCGTGTTGGCAGTCAATAAAGTGGCTTGACTAAAACGCGCCTTAATCACTTTTATCACCGTTTCTGGAACTTCAGAGAGCTCTATTTTCTTCTCTGTGCCAGCAACGACAGACTGGCTTCCGATAAGAAGAATAAGGCAACCAGCAAATATAGATAGTTTCACTATGAATTCTCCTTAACTGAAGGTTTTTCTGAAGTCTTCGCGAAGTACATCAAGAAACTCCTTAAGTGAACTGAAAGTCGAATCAAGATCAGAGTAGTGAAAATCCAACTGATCTATCGCATCATGCTGCTCTGTTTCGACCTCTTTCTGCAGTTCAGCCTTCAACCCGGCAAGCTTGGTTTCCAGCTCACCGATTTTAGCCTCTAAGGCCTGCTTGTGTGTTTGTATATCAGACATCTTTAACTCCTATGAGACTTAAAATAAAAGTTCACTGGTACCGATCAGAATCAACGGAATTATGACAAACACGAGTAGCATGTAGCCGGCCACATAGAGTTTGTTTCTCTGAGCTAACGTTGAAAGTAGCTCTGCGGCTCTGATTGGGATATCGCGTAACGGCGGAATAGTGTAAATCACCAGCACACCAATCAGATTATAGAGAAAGTGAATCAAAGCAATCTGTAAAGCAAAGATTGCATTGACACCGGTTATCGCTGTAGCGGCCAACAGGGCTGTAATAGTTGTCCCTATATTGGCCCCTAAGGTGAATGGATAGACCTGACGCAAATTAAAGACGCCACTGCCTGCCAGCGGCACAATTAAACTTGTCGTAGTGGATGAGGACTGGACCAATACTGTGATCAGCGTACCCGAAGTAATTCCAGAGATTGGTCCACGACCTACAGCGTTGTGTAGAATGTCTTTCGCTTTACCGACCATGATCACTTTCAGTATCTTGCCAATGGCAGTAATCACAAAGAATATGAAGGTGATACCCAAAACAATCAGCGCAACACCAACAATCAAATCAGATAAGCCGATTCCGTGGAAGGTCTCTTTGAGCAGGTTCAGCGGTGGTTTAACCAAAGGTTTTATAAAGTTAAAGCCTTTAACTGACATCGACTCACCGCCCACCAACAGAGTTGCCAGATAAGCGCCCATCTTTTCCAATACTCCGAACATCACTTCTAGTGGGAGGAATATAATGACACTCAACACATTGAAGAAGTCATGAATGGTCGCTGCTGCGAATGCGCGTTTAAAATCATCACCCTGCCTCACCATACCTAATGAGACAATGGTATTGGTTACCGTTGTGCCGATATTAGCACCCATCACCATGGGGATAGCGATCTCTACCGGCATGCCACCAGCAACCAATCCGACTATAATCGATGTGACTGTACTTGACGATTGGATCAAGGCGGTTGCCAATACACCAATAACCAATGCAGTTATCGGGTTACTGGCAAATTCAAACAGCTCTTTAGCCTGTGGGCCGGCAGCCAGTTTAAAACCGCTTCCAATCATCCCAACCGCAACTAAAAGTAGATAAACAAGAAAAGCAATACCTAACCATTGCTTCCAACTTGATGAACCTGCCGCAGCAGGGTTTTGTACAACAGCTTCATTCACTGCGCTCTCCTTATTCTATTCTTGATAAATCATGGAAAAAGCAGACAGAATGGTACTTTTTTAAAGTGACAAAGCTGTTACGCTGATACTTTATTATTGTTTTCTGGTGATCATTACAATCCCTACGAGTAGGCTATCGCTTCACTCGCGCTTTCGTCCGGTATTCAACGGAATGACAAGTAGGACGCAGTGCCGTAAGCCCCAGCAGGGCGCATTGCATTAGTGTTAACAGGCCCTAGCACAATTTACACCGTCTCCAGGGTCTTGAAAAAGATCGCCACCAGAAAACCAGCCAAGGTCGACATGCCGACGACTGAGCCCCCTTTGAAGTAGGCTTCAGGCATCATGGTCTCAGCGATCATGGTCAGCATGGCGCCGGCAGCGACCCCTTCCACCAAGGCAAAGATGGCGGGTGTGGCATTGACAAAAAAGATGTTGCCCAGGGCTGCACCGATACCGGTGAAAAGCATCAGTGAGGTCCACATAACCAGGATACGGCGAAAGCCGAACCCTTGTTCTCGCATACCGCTGGAGCTGGAGAGCGCCTCTGGATAGTTGGAGAGAAACAGACCTGCGATCAATGACAGACTGATGTTTGAATTGATCAGACTGGCACCGATCACCAGCGACTCGGGAATGCCGTCCAGAGTAATGCCCAGCCAGATGGCCAGTGGCGCTGCGTGGTTGCTACGCATCTCCAGCGCCACATCGGCGGCCAACGGTAACGCCGCACCGCTGTCCAGGCTGCGCAGGGCGCTACGTGACCAGCGTGCTGCCTGTTCGCTGTTCAGGTGACGACTCTCCAGGTAGCGTACCGCCTCCCCCTGTTGCAGAAAGGCCCGGTAGCGCTGTGCAAAAACCGGTTCCGACTTCAATAAATCCAGGAAATCGCTACGTCGCAGCTCCCAGACCCAGGTCTCACGGGTCGCCATCGCTGTTGCCGAATGCCCCCCACCGGTGAGCATGGAATAGAAGCCGAAGGTATCGTTCTCACTCAGAGAAACCGTCTTGCGCAGTGTCGTGATGGGATCGATCAGGTTCACCGCCCCCGAGGCGATGATAAAGGCCCGATCCGACCGCGTGTTCTGATGAAAGAAGGTCTCACCCTGATCGTAGCGCTTGTGGATCAGTGAGTGAGCCAGCATCTGCAGCTCCTCGAAAGGGAGATCCCTGAACAAGGGTGGCAGTCGTTTGAGTTGAGGAAAACGCTCCATCACCTGCTGACTCATGCGCTCCACCTCGACCGCCGCTGGCAGCACACCACGCTGAATCAGCTCATGGGCCGCCTGGTCACTCCAGTCCTCAGCTGCCTGCCCGCTGAGCCCATGATGCTTTTGCAGGTATCCAGTCAGCTCCCCACTGCGTAACAACAGATGCACCTCCTGCTGAAACTGGGGTGAATTGAGCAGCAGGGTATCGATGGCGTGTTTGGGGATAGCCCAGACCGTGGCATCGGCAGCCGCAATAGCATTAAAGGCATTGGGTGCCGAGGTGAGACAGGCGTGCCAGCCGAAAACGCTGTAGCGATCCAGGGTCTCCACCCGCTCCTCAGCGGCAGGATCGAACAGCTCCACCCGTCCCTGATCAATAATGTAGAAGGTGTCCGGCGGATCACCCTTGCGGTAGATGGCCTCCCTCTGGCGATAGTGGATGATACGCACCGAGGGGGCGATGGCCTTGAAATCGGCGGTTGGCAGGTTGTGAAACAGCCGCACCTGATGGATGCGGGAGATGATCTGGCGGATCTGCTGATGCTGCTTGCGCCGCAGATGATAGATGGTCGTCGAGGCCTTGCGCAGAAAACCACCATAGTCGTTGACCAGCTGATTCAGGGAGGTGAAGAGCAGTCCCCCGACCACGGCACCGAAGGCCAGGGCGTAGAAGTGCCCCTCTTCCACTGAGGCGGCCACCAGGTCGATGGTCAGGGCCGCCAGCAGGGCTCCGCCGCCAAAGGCCATGAGCATGGCAGTGACCCGGTCGCTGGGCCGCCAGAAGGCAGCTGTAATCGCGCCCATAGGCAGAGAGGAAGCACTTATCAGCCCCATGACGAAAGCTGTCAGCAGAATTGACTCGAACAAATGCCCCCCTTTCCAGATCTGCTCTCAAGAACCCCGAGAGTAACAACGACTCTGTTGCCGGCGTGGCAGAGCCGAGTCTGAAACTAGCAGACAAATATGTAAGATTTATGACTGCCGCTAGTATTCCATCAGGAGGGAGTCCGCTCAACCGGGTCAGGCTGGTTGGCACCCAGGGTTGCAGCATCCGGCAGATGCACCGTGCTGGAGGGAAAGGCCATCTCTGCTCCGTGTGCGGTAATGATATCCAGTATCTTCAAAGACACATTGTGCTTGATTTCATGGTAGCGCACACATTGGTTAACCTTTTGCGCCCTTCTATCCTGCAGCTGGGTAGTCAGAAAATACCAACCGAGCCCCATTAAGGTTTGCGCTAGACACCAGGTCCAGTCCAGAAGAATTAATCGATCATTCATGGAATACAGGAGAACCTGTTTGAGGCAGAAATAATTATAGACATAACACAACCGCACATTTTTATCGGTTTAGTGCAGATTGTTAAGCTTCCAGTAATTCGATTCCCACAACTAATTGTTTTCACACAAGCGTCATACTCATTCTTTATATTTGAGATGATAAATTTTGCCCAGCACCTCGAGCGACAATGACAGTCAACTCTGAAAAAGCCATTCTCAAGGCGATCAAAGACAATAAACTCATCAGTTTATTCCAGCCTATCGTTGCAGCCAACACGCTTGAGATTATCGGTTTCGAAGCACTCATCAGAGGACCATCTGATAAAGCATGGCACTCCCCACAGATGCTTTTTTCCCTGGCTGAGCAATACGGTATCGGTAACAGGATAGAAATTCACTGCATCAATACACACCTCAAGCGGCGTAAGAAACTTGGCTTGCAGGGCATGCTGTTTTTGAACCTCTCCTCTTTCTGTATATCGAGTGGTGAGTTCATCATCACAGAGTTCGCCAACCGCTTGAAGAAAGCAGGAATAGGCCCCGATCAAGTGGTCATTGAGATCACAGAAAGGCACCCCGTTGTGGACTTCGTCCCAATGATCTCAATCCTGGAAGAGATGCGGGCACACGGTCTGAGAATTGCCATTGATGATCTCGGCGCGGGTTATTCGAGTCTTCGCCAATGGTCTGAAATACGGCCGGATTATGTGAAAATTGATGGTCACTTCATTCAGAACATCCATGAAGACTCTGTAAAACGTCAGTTTGTTCGCTCGTTCTGTGAAATCGCCAATGATATCGGCTGCTCCATTATAGCCGAAGGTATAGAAACTGAAGAGGAACTGGAGACCATTCAATCTCTGCAGGTTGACTATCTACAAGGCTACCTGATAGCCAGACCTCAACGCACACCGATCAAACATACTCCAGCCCGTCTCAGGCAGTTGAATGATGGCACAACGTTTCTGAGCAATGACCTTCAGGTTCGCGCACTATGCAAACCCACATTGACAATTTCACCACGACTCTCCGTTAGATCGCTGGCTGATAAATTTCATCAGGATAAATCTCTCCATGTTGCAGTCGTTATTGAGAAAAGCGAGCCTCTTGGCATCATTACCAGAAACAGCCTGCAACAACTCTTTTCCAGCCATTATGGACGTGATCTGTATGGGCGAAAGCCAGTCGTACTGATCATGAATGATGAGGCTATAACAGTTACCGAAGAGACTGAAATTGAACGCCTTAGCAATCAGATCACAGACAACAACGAAACCCTGCCTGACGAATATTTTGTGATTGTCGATAAAAACAAAAAATATGCAGGTGTAGGCTCACTTCTTGATCTTTTACGAGCTGTTACAGACTACAGGATAACGGCTGCAAGACATGCCAATCCACTCACCATGTTGCCTGGTAACCTCCGAATAAACCAACATATAGATACACTACTTTCAGCAAATAGCTCGTTCATATTAGCCTATTGTGATGTAGATAACTTCAAGCCATTCAATGATACTTATGGCTACGCCCGTGGTGATGACGTGATCCGCGAGATCGGCCAGCTACTGTCCAAGAACTCACAATTGGAGCAGGATTTTGTTGGTCATATCGGGGGAGACGATTTCATTGTGATTTTTCGCAGTATCGATTGGGAAGCGCGTTGCCATAAAATTCTTGATCATTTTCAAAACCACGCACTACGATTCTATGACGAAAAGCACAGAGAGTGCGGTGGCATTCCAGCCATCGACAGAGCAGGTAATCAACAATTTTACGATATCATCTCCATCTCGATAGGAGTCATCCAAGTCAATTACAATTATTTTACTTCACATAAAGAAGTAGCCTCGATCTCCAGTGAAGCCAAAAAGCAAGCAAAAAAAATAAAAGGCAATTCACTGTTTATTGACAGAAGATCCTATCAGGACGCATTTACCACCAGCAGATATGATTCCGACGTTCCCAACAATGTAGTTTCAATCACCCCCCCGAACAGCCGACAATAAGCGACTTGCATACGACAAAACCGGATACAGTCAAAACTTTTTGAGATTCGCGGTTGTAGATAACAGCAATATTCATGCGACTTTCCTGCACATAAAAGGAACAGTTGGAAAGTCTATACAGACGCTGGAAGCGCCATTTGGAGTAGTTAAATTATTATCTGATGAATGGTGACAATTCATCTACAAAAACATGAATTAGTCTACCGCATGAAGTTGGAGACAAGAATGCCTGCTTGTGGCTGATAGCGGCTCAAACACCTTCAGAGCACCATCGACTCAAGCAGGTTTTTGCTTTGGGCTGTAGTGCCGATAGAGCCATCGTGTCAAGCCGTCGAGACCGGGAAAGAGCACCCGCTCAGTGATATTGCTCTGATCCAGTTTGTCTCTGATCTCCCACTTGATGTGGGCCGGAATGATGATCTTGCGGCATAGTTCTGGATGTCGGGTGATCCAGCTGTCGAGTCCGAGGGAGGGGTTAGACATGACTGAGAACAGGGCGAACTGATTGACGATGCGGTCGTCCATAGAGGGCGGCTCGAAGAAGAGCAGGAAGGGATCTTCCCTCATGCGGTCAAACTTTTTCAGAGAGGGAACAGACTCGGCGAGTAGCTCGGTGGTGAAGGTGTTGGCGCCTTCGTTTTCGAGGCTCTCCCTAATCTTGGTGGGCAACAGCGTGTGGCAGCGTTCGTAGTTGATGCACCAGATGACCCCGTCGAGATCAATTTTTTCTGTGTTCGCAGTGGCAAAGTGCATGGCAACAAAAGGGGAGTGGGTCCAGTCGAGCAATCGGGTGGGCAGACCGTGATGCTGCGCCATGGAGAGCCAGTGCCAAAAGGAGTCCTTTTCGACCACGTCCCGATGGGCGTACTTGACAAAGTTGCGCAGCAGGTGGTGCTCCAATTGCGCGAAAGGTCCCCCTAGCCGTATCAGGGTGGTGTCGAGGGCATAGCTTGCATCCGAGAGGCCGCGAAAAGCGCCGGGAGAGCGGAAGCGTCCGAGCTGTTCGTTCCAAGAAGCACAGAAAAGGATCTCCTGCAGGTCGCCCCAATTCTTCGCTGTCTCTATCTTTATTCCCGTCATGGTGGCACGCTCCGCGCTGCATAAAAGTGGGTACGCTTCGTATCTAGCCGATCTGTTTTCCGGCCTGACTCAGGTAGATCAGCAGTGCGGATACTACCACTCTGTGGTGGTCATCCGCATGACGAGGTCGACTATCTCTCATCACTGTTTAAGGCTGTGTGTCGTCTGTTGAGAAAGGCTGGCTGAAAATGGTGGCAGAGCAAGATGAGACGATTTGCCTTTCCTAACCGCTATCTCGGGCTACTGTGAACGACACTTTTTTAAGCTCTGCCCTTCAATGCGATGACCAATCTTGGGTTTCTCCTGGAGGCCATCAGAGAGCTTGAGACTATGCTGTTGTGGGTTCATGGGGGGAGGTTGTCGTTCGATCTGCAGCCAGAACCTAAGGGGTATCCCTCGTATCTGCTTCAGGATAACACTCAATTCACATCTAATCGCTGAGGGTTGTCGAAGGTGGGGAGAGAGGCATTGCCCGAAGACGGGTGATCAGCCTCAGCCGCCAGTGAGTAAATTGCCCCGTAGCGGGCCGCCTGAAAGCCTTCGGCCTCGATCATACGGCGATCCTCCACTGAACCGTAATGGTAAAAGACCATGCGCCGCCACTGTTCCGGCCGATACTCACGCCGGATGTCGCTGAGGGCTGTGTGTGATGGATTGGTATCGGTGGCGCAGTCGTGAAAGATCGTCTCACCCCGGCTGGCGTATCGGATCAACACTTCCGGAATGGGGCGAGTGTCGCCGGTGTAGAGAAAGCGCCCTTTGAGTGCGAGGCCAAAAGCCGTGTCGTGCTCGTGGTGGCGCACCGGAAAGACATCGAACAGCATATTACCGTGCCAGAAGCGCTCGGAAACCGGAATCAGTTGAAAGGCATCCCAGAAGTTACTGCCACCCTCCGCCAACATGTTGGGATAGTCGGCGATCCGGCTCTGGATCACCGGCAGCAGTTTGACCGGTACAAAGAGTTTAGGCGGCAGCACCAGGGGCAGTGTCATCAAGCGGTAGAACCAGCCCTCCAGCCCGCCGATATGATCGAAATGGGGATGTGTTATGAACAGGGCCGGAGGCTCTATGCCCGCGTAGCTTTCCCGGAATCGGCTCAGGGTGTCCGGTCCGCAATCGATCAATAAAAGGGGAGTGCCCTGCTGCTCCAGCACGGCGGCCGAGGCCCCAAGCTCAATCGCCTGGGCATTGCCGACACCCAGAAAGCGCAGTGACAGGGAGGTAGACATAGTTGCCAGAGGCTGGTTGTCGAGTGGGCACATATCGAACCTGACTATACGCCCCAATTCTTACCGTGCCTTTACAGACCCAGGAAGTGCTGTTCCCCTACCAGCAACACCTGGTTAGGGTCGACAAAAAATGGGGCGGCGATAAAGCGTTACGCGTATTCGTTTGTCTCCTGCCATTCACCATAGACTATAGGAAACTAGTAATTTGTGGCGTTTTGGGCATTAATGGTATGGTGAATCTTCCTCAAAAAAAGTCTCAAAGCAAAGACTTATTATTTTGAAAACTCACTTGAGATCAATTCGGAATATCTATATTGTTGCTGGTACAAGTTTATTCTTACTGGTTGGGAGCTTCTATTTTTTCGGATTTCAGCCACTATCTGATCGCCTGCGTAGTGAACACACATTCGAAATCGAACATTTTCTCGATTCAAGCCTATGGATTATCCAGGGGGTAATCAACAAGCATTTTGATCTGTCGCGGCAGAGTGCAAGCCGCACAGCGATACGGAAGAAACAGATCAGTTTCCTGAATGGCGAAACAACCCTTGATCAACTGGTTGCCTTTAGTGCTCCCAAGCTGGACGATGCCTTATTTGCAAATGAAGATATTATTGGCATATCCCGATTCGATTCGTCCGGTAAGCTCCTATTTCATGTTGGCCGACAATTGCCCAATGAGCTCATCGAAAAATGCAACCTGGAGAGTCTCGAATCTGTCAATATTTTAAATCCTATTGTGATCGATGGAGTGCAGCGATTGATCTACTGTTCACCCATAGTGGATAGTGATTATGGGCGTGTTGGCTCGGATATCCTTATTATGAGCGATCAATCCATTCAGAATATTATCCAGTTTGCATCTCCCTATAAAAGTGCTTTGATGATTCTCGGTATGACAAGTGGAGGAAAAATCATCTACTGGCCAAGCATAAACGCTGATTCTCAAGCTCATGAGGTATTTAATAATTTCATAAAAAATGGTGAAGTAGAAAAAGGCTACATCATTCGCACCAAGAAGGTTAGAAATAGTGGATGGTATCTCTATGCAGTAATCAATGAAGAAGGTTTCTTTGCGGATATAAACCGACAGTTGTTATTATTGATTAGTGTTATTATAGGTATTGCAATACTATTGCTCGCCTTGACCGTACTCGCCCTCAGACCCATAATCCGCACCCTGTTGAAAGAACAAAAACTGTTAGAACAGTCCCATCGCGATGGTCTCACAAATTTATATAATCATGTTTACATGGAAGAACTTTTGGATCACGAACTATCTCGTGCCCTACGCTATAAGCGCCCACTGAGTATTCTCATGTTTGATGTCGATCACTTTAAACTGGTCAATGATACAAACGGTCATCTAGCCGGTGATGACGTACTACGCGAAATTGCCAATCTGTCACTAAATATTTCACGTAAAGAAGATATCTGCGCACGCTACGGTGGTGAAGAATTTCTGATAATACTGCCGGAAATCGGGAAGGATGCTGCGCTTATCTTCGCAGAGCGTTTACGTACAAAAATTGCTGTTATGCAGGTTGGGGCAAAGGCTGGGAATATCAGTGTCACTATTAGTATCGGTCTCCTCAGTTATAACACAGAAGCAGATGACTCCAGTATGCAAGACATTAGTGTACGTGACATTATACAGTTAGTAGACAAGGCACTTTATACCAGCAAGTCCGAGGGTAGAAACAAGGTAACTGCTGTTACACTTCCCTGAGAATACCTGGGAGAAAAAGGCGGTACTACTTAGTCAAGTATAGGTTGTCGTTGAGTACGAGCTGAATCAGCTCAGTGTCCGCTAGCATTAGCCTGCCAAGCGCCTAACCGGACACCCATACACAATTTGCCAAAATTAATCGATCGATGGCAATTTAGGAATGGATATCTAGTTTATTTAGTTGGCGGTTTATTATTTTTCTGAAATTTACATTATCGACAAACCCTAGTCTCTCTCGCATCTATTTAGCAGATAATATTCCAGTGTCTGTTGTTCATCTGGTGTAAACGACCTATCCAGTGGCCGATATAGTTGGATACGGTCGATGCGAAATTGTCGGTAATCTTCTCGAAGCTCACACCAGCTAACCAGAGTCCAGACATTTCCCCAGAAAAACAGCCCAAGCGGCCAGACGGTTCGGTTTGAAAATTGCCCATCTGCACGTTTGTAGTCCAGTTCGATTTTCTTCTGTTGTTTGATCGCCTTGCGGATACCCGGCAGGATCTCCGCGACCTCGGAAAAGATATGAAAAGCCGGCACGAGAAGTTCTGTTGACTCGAAAGCCTTTTTCAAAGACTCAGGCAGGATTGCTTCAATGCGCTGCAAGGCCAGTGTGGCCTCCTTTGCCAATTGTCGGTCTGACCAGGCTTGTACCATGCGCGCCCCCAAAACCATCGCCTCAAGCTCGCTCTCAGTAAAGGTGACCGGTGGGAGATCATAATGAGGGTCGATACGATAGCCGACGCCTGATTCTGCATATATCGGAGTACCGGATGCAGAGAGGTCATCGATGTCCCGATAAATCGTCCTCACTGATACCTCAAGCCTCTCTGCAATTTTGGCAGCGGTTAGGCATCGGTGGGTGCGTAGCAATTGAACGATTTGAAACAGGCGATCGGCACGGCGCATATTATTAACCTGGCGACTAAGTATGTCGAGTTCAGCCGTGGCCTACAGCAAGGCATCAAAACGCCACTGTAGCACGCCTACAGCAAGCTTTGATAACCCAGTCTGTAGGCCATTACACGCCAGCTTCTCTCTAAAAATCATAATGGTAGCGGCTTTAAACCGGTCTTTGCTCGGTATTGTGACTCTTACCAATGAAACTACTATTGCCTGCGAGCCATGCCTTGATCTAAGACAGGCTTGACCAGACAGCCTGAGACATTCTTGTCATCATAGGGGAAAACCGCCATTTCTATGCCATCCATCATTTCCTGTTTAAGTTCCACTCCCAGCATGTTCTGGTAAAAATCGATAGCGCGGGGCATGTCAGCGGCGCTTCGAATCGTCTGTGTCGGGTAGATGACCACCTGCCACGCAATTACGCCCCCTGCCCTTGGCCTCGTATAGCATCCTATCTGAGGCCTGCAAAAGATTGTGCGGTTCCTCATGCAGCTGTGGTACACAGGTTGCCACACCTACGCTGATGGTAATGAACTCATTGGTAGAGGAGTATCCATGCTCCAGACCCAATGCGTTCACCGCTTGACGAAAACGCTCTGCGATTTGCATACCATGCGCCTCATCAGTAGCTGGGAGTATGGCTGCGAACTCTTCACCGCCATAACGCGCCACCATATCCGCTGTGCGATGAATTACAGTGCCCAACGCTTGGGCCACACGACGCAGGCACTCATCACCAGCCCCATGACCATAATTGTCGTTGTATTGCTTAAAGTGGTCTACATCCATCATTACAAGTGTCACCGGACTACTTGTACGGGTGGCGCGTCGCCACTCCTCCTCCAGGCACCGATTGAAATGGCGCCGATTCGGCATACCTGTCAAATCATCGATATTAGACAAACTGGCCAACGTATCGGCTTGGGATTTCAATGTCAGGTGAGTACGAACACGGGCGCGAACAATTTCAGGTGAAAATGGCTTGGTAATATAGTCGACAGCACCAGCCGCCAATCCTTTTGCCTCATCCACCACTTCGTCACGCGAGGTGACAAAAATAATAGGAATACCTTCCGTCATCGGATTGGCTTTGAGCTTTCGACAGACATCCCAACCATCCATCTCCGGCATCACCACATCGAGCAGTATAAGATCTGGAGGATTGTGTAAATCTACCCGTTCTATCGCTTCCCGACCGCTTGTAGCGACAATCAGCTCATGTTCCATACGCAGTGCATCGACCAGCAAGTGAAGATTCTGAGGTTCATCATCCACAATCAGCACAGTGGCGCGTTTGTCAGTCATGGATCGGCTCATGACCCTTCACTACCAAAGGCTTCATCAATCTGCCCCAATAGCTGTAACCCCTCATCGAAACGGTAGCGGTCGAGCATCTCTTCAAGTCTGGCAACCCGTTCCGGTTGTTGATCGCTCGTATAGAGCCGAACTGAGGGCAACAGATCCATGGCTCGCACATTGCCTTGTTTTAGCAATCCAGCCATTTCCGCCACCAATTCGTTCCATGGTATTGGGTTTTCAATCAGTTGACTGTTACCGTGTTCCTGGTTTTGCGGCAGCTTACCGATGCCTTTCGTTACTTCATCAAGGCAGTGTTGGAGCTCGGTCAGATCATTTTCGCTTATGCCATCCAGCATATGCTTTTCCACTTTCTGACAACTAAGATAGAGCTGATTAGCACCAATATTTCCCGCCGCACCCTTGAGTGAATGCAGCAACCGCTGAGCCTCGCTTTCGTCACCCTGATTTAGCAGACGCTTCAGCATCTTTACATCGTCCGCGTGGTAACTGTTGAAATCACGCAGTAGCTTGATATAAAGGGAAACATTCCAACCTGATCGAGGTAGGCCGTCGAGCACTTCAACTCCGCTAATAGGTTGAAGCATGGCTTGCGTGGGATCATCGATCTTGCCACCTTTTTCCTCAGGTGTGGATAGTGCCAGGTATTTACTCACCACTGTATAAAAGCGTTCAGGATCGATCGGTTTAGCGATAAAGTCGTTCATACCTGACGCCAAAGCGCTCGCACGGGCATCCTCCAACACATCAGCGGTCAGAGCGATCACAGGCATATCGATCAGTCGCGGGTCACGGCGCACGATCTCTGTTACCTCATAGCCATTCATGTCAGGCATCTGGATATCCATCAACACCAAATCGAATCTTGTTTTTGCCAGGATTTCCAACGCCGCCTTGCCGCTATCGGCAACCATGACCTCCACACCTCGAGAGGTCAACAGCTCCTCACCCACTTGCTGATTGATGGGATTGTCTTCCACCAACAACACCCTGCGGCCTTGCAGTCCGGGATGCGTCGTCTCGATCAATTCATCACCGCCACAGGAGGTAACAATACCTAACACCCGTGCAGCCGCTCTGCTCAGAAGTAAGGGCGTTACCGGCTCCCAGTAGCAGCTTACACGTTGATCCTGACATCCAGCAGAATCCCGCTCAGCCAACAGCAACACTTTGGCCTGCAAGGGCAGTTTTTCCTTTAACTGCTGCCAATGCTTCTCGCCCATCCCACGGGGGTCATACACAATAAGATCGTAGGGCTGAATGGCATCGGTTGAATCCGATAACGCCCTGCAGGCATCATCAACAGCAACCACACTGCCTCCAGCCCGCTCCAACAACTCACTCAATGCACGAAGGGAGTCAGGTTCTTTACTGGAGACAAGCACCCTGCTTCCATTAAGAACACACTTTTCCTCCACTGGCTTGAAGCCATCATCGGGTTGATCCAGCCAGGCATTAAACATAAAGGTGCTACCCTGCCCGATGGCACTGCGAACCGTTAGTTCTCCCTCCATCATATCCACCAACTGACTGGCGATATTGAGACCAAGTCCCGTGCCACCGTAACGGCGGGTTGTCGAACTGTCACCTTGGGTAAAGGCATCAAAGATAGTCCGTGTCTGCTCCTCGCTCATACCCATGCCCGTGTCGCGCACCTCAAAACCGAGACAGATTCTGCTCGTGCGCCGATCTTGCACCGAAACATCAATCTCCACACTGCCGGTTTCGGTAAACTTCGCAGCGTTTGCCGCGAGATTGAGCAAAACCTGGCCAAGGCGTTGCGGATCACCGATGAAGAAGTGCGGTACTTCCCGGCGGACATGTATAGCAAAATCGAGACCCTTGCTGATCGCCTGATGTCCAGCGACAACGGACGTACTCTCCAACACCTGGTCCAGGTCGAACTCGACCCGTTCCAGTTCAAGTCGTCCAGCCTCCACCTTGGATAGGTCAAGCACATCATTGATGACACCCAACAGGGAACGTGCGGCCATCTGTATGGAGTTGAGGTAGTTGCGCTGTTGCAGTGATACCTCTTGCTGTAGCGCCAAGTGTGATAGCCCCAAAACCGCATTCATGGGTGTCCGCATCTCATGACTCATAGTGGCGAGGAAATCACTCTTGGCGCGACTGGCTTGTTCAGCCGCTTCTCGTGCTGTTTTGGCATCCACCTCGGCCTTTTTTCGGTCGGTGATATCGAGAATGGCGCCCTCAAGATAGCCTTGTTCCTCGTAGAGTGTTCCGCTCAATAAGAAACTTCTTACCGTTCCGTCACGGCAACGACCGAGAAACTCGAAGTTATCGACACTACCATGCTCATGCAGCATCTGTAACAAAGTCTCGCGTTTACCAGGCTCTACATAGACATCCCACACAGAGAACCGATCCATGAACTCTTCCAGCGAGTCATAGCCAAACTGTTCATACAAAGTCGGGTTGGCAGCCAGTACTTTGCTTCCGTCAATGGTGGTTCGATAGAGCCCGACCAGTGCCGTGGCGTAGAGATTCTTGAACTTCTGTTCGCTTGCCCGGAGTTCACCTGTCCTCGACTCGACCATTCTTCGCAGCTGACGGTTCCAGAACAGTGTCACCCCAAGCCCCAATAGAATTAAAACAACAGCAACAGTGATGAGCTGTTCTCTGCTCGGTCTCCAGATTTCGGGTTTGAGACCTATCCATTTGCGATAGATATTATGCCGTTCATCGTCATTGATCGAAGCGATACCTTTCTGTAAAAGTTGATTGAGTATCGGCCAGTCTCTCCTTGAGGCGATGCCAAGTTCATAACGAAACCCGGACTCACCCGCAACCTTGAGATTCTGAATGGCATACTTTTCAATAAAGTACGAGGCCGAAGCTATGTTGGCGATAAAGGCGTCCACCTTGCCATAGGAAACAGCGTAGAGTCCGTTACGGATATCCGCAACTGGCACCAATTCCAGGTTGGCAAACCCTCTCTCAAGGTAATCATGGGTCGCGTAATCCTTAACCACTGCGACACGTTTACCAACAAGATCCTCTACACTGTCTATGCTAGCGGTTTTGTCATTGACGATAATCACAGCCGGCAATTCCAGATAAGGTTCGGTAAAGAGAAGATATTTGTCTCTATCCGGGGTGCTTGCAACCGCCGGCAAAAGGGAGATATCCCTTTCACGAATGCTCTCCAATGCTTGGCTCCAGCTCTCCTGTCGAACTATCTCGATATGGATACCTAGTCGCTGTTCAACCAAGGCGATGTAATCGGCCACCATTCCGGTAAACTCACCATCATTGTCCAGATACTCCATCGGGGGCCAGGCTGGGTCTGCGCCCGCCAGGATAACCGGATGTTCTGCCAGCCATTGCCGCTCCTCATCCGTCAAATGATCAATATCAGTGGTTCCTTTCTTTGGCAGGTTAACGGTAATCCACTTGCGCAATACCCGCGCTCTCTCTTCCTCTGTGATTGAGTCAAGGGCCTTGTCGAGCAGACGCGCCAACATTGGCCAATCCTTGCGTGCCGCAAAAGCGAGTTTATAGGTAAAGCCCGTCAGGTTGTTGATGTGTAGATTAGTAATTTTCCACTTTTCTATCGCATAAGTCGTAGTGGCCAGATTCATTACTGCCGCATCAGCCTCACCCGTGGAGACCATTTGCATTTGGCTCTGTACATCGGGCGCCATCAGTAGTTTTACCTGCGGATATTTCTCACGTAAAAATCCGTTAATCGCAAAGCCTTCAATCGTGACGAGGCGTTTTCCGTTCAGCTCCTCTAGTGAAGAAAAGGTCTGCTCCGAACGACTGATAACCACATCAGGAAACTCCAGATATGGCGCGGTAAAGTGCATATACTGCAACCGCTCCGGAGTCTCTGCCGCCACTGCTGTCATATCGGCTTTGTGTTGTTTGACCAGTCGCAAAGACTCTACCCTGGTTTCTGGCTTCATGTACTCAAAATGAACACCCAGTTTCTGGGCAATCAGTCCAAGCATATCGTTCGCCAAACCTGTGGAATCACCTGCGGTGTTCCTGAACTGAAAAGGTGCATAGTCCGGGTCGGAGGCTATGCGAATCAGCGGATGCGCATCGACCCACTGTTGCTCCTTATCCGACAGCGTAAGCTTAGGGGTCGATTTTGGTTTCAGGTCATTCGTGTATGAGAACATAATCCACTGGCTGAAAATCTGTGCATAAGTACCATCGGACTTGATCTCATCGAGAATCTGTTGCCACCGCTCGATCACACTGTCTGGTGTGTTGCGACTGAAGGCAAGCGACATGTAATCTTTCTGCAGCTCGAAGACCTTCTCAATTCTGCTACCGACTCTGGCATGCGCGATCATGTGTTGGGCAGTCAATTCATTGGCGATCCATAAATCAATTTCGCCATTTAGAAGCCTCGGGATATTGAGACTGTTTTCGATAACAGCATCAAGGTTATCAAAACCATTCTCCTTCAATATCAACTCACCGAAATCATCCTTGTAGACACCGATGCTCTTCACCTTTTTTGCATCTTCAAGGCGAGCGATGGAGATCGCTTGGTCCTTACGGGCAAAAAAGGCCAGATTGTTAGGCACGAGGGGACCAACCCATTTGAAGAGATTCTCTCGGAGAGGAGAGCGTGTGGTGGAGTAGAGGATGATGTTATCTTCTGTCTGGGCGAGTCGGTAACCATCTACCCAGGGCATAATTTCAATATTATCAGGATGATCTAAGCGCTTGAGAATTTCACGAACAATTTCTGTGGAAATTCCTATAATTCCACCGTTTTCATCTTTATGGTTGTAGGGTGGAAATTCCTCGGTAACGATCCGAAAGGTGTGCACCGGCTGTTTGCCAAAGCAGACGGAAGCAGAAAACAGAAGCAGCAGAACGGCAAGAACAGAGTAGTAAAAGCTAAGTCTCGTCATCAAGGGTTTGGCTCTGTGCACGCTGTATCTGCTGTAGTTGAGCCAGAATCCCATTGGGTTACAGCTGACTGGCTAGTGTAGAAATATCGCTTACCTATATTGCGGCAGCTCCTGCCCCCTATCCAGTTTCACCAGCTGTTCCAGTAATGAGGTTCCTATCAAACAAAGAGTAAGCATAAGTAAAATAACCGCAACACCCTTGTATATCAAGGCTGTAATTGGAACTTGGGTCTGCCTGAAATATCCGTCTACCTGGCCTCAATCGATTCAACCCCCCTGGATTTCCTGCTGACAAAATCGTCAGGAATGATTTTGAACAGCTTTAGCTGACCCCGAAGGGGTAGAGGAGAGGAAGTCCGTAATAATCCGCCCTCCTCCACGACCTTTCCGGCCTTCTGGTATAGTTCAGGCAACAGGCTGCCAGACAATTCAATCGGCCACTAACAAAAATGAGAAAGTGGAGTCACTCTACATGCGCGAGTGACAACAACGCTGAGCGGAAAAACAGCCTCAGCCCTTCAGGTTATCTCCAATCTGAGCCATGGTTGATTTTATGCGAATAGTTATCATGGTATTTAACATAGCGAACCAAATCGTTATGCTTAAATTCCCTTATTAAATTACTAAGTCTATCCAACTTTCGATTCAGTCGTTTAAACTCTTTACGAGACAGCAATCCATCCTCTTTGAATTCACGGGATAATCTTCTAATATTACGATGTTTTCTCTTAAGTTTTTTCGTCTCTTTATAAGTTAAACTCTCTCGATCTATACCCTGCTCGATACGATAGTACTGCCGCTCCAGCCGTCGCTCTATTGATGCTTCCCGGTCTTGATCACAATAGCGATGCTTGGCTGAATTCCCGGCAAAAGCCGGTACTGCAATCATCAATAAAAGCGATGTGGCAACCAGGTTTTTATAGATTGAATTCATCAGGTTACTCCTTTGAGGTTCTTTTTGCTTAACACGCTCCCAGAGTAAGCCCCGAATACTGAACAGAGACTGAACAGCAAGTAAGCAGAAATAATTCGCGAAATAGATCTCACCAGTGAAAATGAGGCTAGTATGCTAAGCACCTATTAGTTATCCTCATCAGGTAAGCTCATGATCTTAAAAAAATCAGTTGGGCGTGTGATAAATTCGGTAACACTAAGCCGGATCACTGGCTTACTGAATTCTAAATTATTTGAGGCGGATCTTCCGCGAGATAGAGTTGAATGAAGTACTATACTGCTTGGCTTTTGGCTACATGCTTGAGCTGTACCAGCTTTTTTGCCTATTCTGAAACACGCTATGTAACGGATGAGC
This sequence comes from Candidatus Thiodiazotropha sp. 6PLUC1, assembly GCA_040506705.1. Taxonomy (GTDB): domain Bacteria; phylum Pseudomonadota; class Gammaproteobacteria; order Chromatiales; family Chromatiaceae; genus Thiodiazotropha. The sequence goes on along the minus strand of JBEVWG010000024.1, from coordinate 2,806 downwards.
TGCATCTCTCTCTATATGAGCTGATTAACTCCAAAGGCAAGCTGTTACAACGCCTAAAAAGCGGAACAGAGTTGGAGCTATTGAGTGAAGAGGGGCTTTTTGCAAAGGTTCGAACATTAGATGGCAAGGTAGGTTGGACAAAAGCAGGTTTTTTAATCCAAACCAAGCCAGCTCGTGCTCTGCTCGAGGAACTAAGTATTGAAAACAGCCAACTTAAAGCGAATCTTAAAACACAGAAAGTTCAGCTGACAGAAACTGAGCAGGCCCTCAATAAACTGAGAGACCAAGAGCAGCAAGCTAATGCAGAACTACAGGGGCAATTGGAAAATACTGAAGGTATCGTCTCTGCTTTGGATCGAATTCAGCAAGAAAACGAGAGTCTCAAGGCAGCTCAACAAGGCCATTTCAGCAAGGCAATTCCCATAAAGCTGGGATTAATTGCAGCTGGCGTCACCTTCATCTTAGGTATAGTGAGTGGAATAGCCTTGTTCGACTATCGTAGTCGCAGACGCCACGGCGGTATTCGAATTTACTGATCAGTAAAACCCGACCTCAATGCCAGTCACTATTTATTAAAACTCAATAGCGTATTTTTTCATTCTGTAGAGGAGCGTATCTCTAGTAAGTCCTAGCAGCCGAGCCGCTTTGCTTCGATTACCGAGGGTCTTGGAGAGGGCTTGTTCAATCAAATCAGCTTCCAGCTGATCCATGCTGAGTCCCTGATCCGGCAAGACAAACAATCCATCTTGGGAATTTTTTTGTTTTGGTGCTGTACGAAACTCATTAGGAAGATTCTCTATCTCAACCTGTCTGCCTGAAAACAGAATCAGCATTCGTTCAGCAAAATTTTTCAATTCCCGGACATTTCCCGGCCAAGGGTAGCTGTTGAGTAACTTCAAGACCTGTTTGCTATAGATCGGTGCACGTAGGTTGTAGCTCTTTGAGAGTTCAACTGTGAGCCCGTTGAGTAAGAGATCGACATCTCCCGCACGTTCACGCAGAGGAGGAAGCTCCAGAGGAACCACATTGAGTCTGTAGTAGAGGTCGCTACGAAATGTCTCTTCGTTCAATGATTTGGATAGATCACGATTGGTCGCTGCGATAACTCGAACATTGACCCGCTGGTTTGTTGCCCGCCCCACCATCTGACATTCACCAGTTTCGAGGAAACGTAACAGCTTTGCCTGTACTGCCAGGGGCAATTCGCCAATCTCATCGAGGAACAGAGTTCCGCCATGAGCCGCCTGCACTTTACCGATACTGTCAGAGGTTGCTCCGGTGTAAGCGCCTTTGCGATGACCAAACAGTTCACTTTCTGCAAGCTGTGTGGGCAATGCCGCACAATTCACGGTAATAAAAGGCTTGTCGTATCGGCGACTGTTTTCATGTAGCGCCTGAGCAAGTAACTCCTTACCTGTTCCACTCTCTCCTGTCACAAGAACAGTCGCATCCGTAGCGGACACAATGCGCATCGCACGAAGCAATGTTTGAAATTCCGGGGCCTTTCCTAACATTTCCATCTCCTCAACAAAACAGCCACATTGTAAAACACTTTGGAGTATGAGGAAAATAACCTTGATCATTAGATTGCTGACCAATAAAAGCTCCCATCATCCCGAAAAGTACCTCGATTTGACCCTAAATTCTTATAAACCGCAGAAATGAATTCTACAATCTGTTGATCTTATTAAAAAAGCACTGATCTCAGATTTCAGTTATAGAGCTCTTTAACAATTTCCAGGAACCGCTTCGCCTGGGGGGAGAGGAATTTACCCCGTCGTAATACGATGCCATAACTCCTATCCGGGAAATATTCACCCAGTGGAATAGTCGCCACCTGCTCCTCTCCGGTCAGGCAGACGTCAGTCACTATGGATATCCCCAGACCAATCTCAACGTATTTCTTGATCACTTCCCAGCCGCCGGCCTCAAGGGTCACGTTATAGTTGGCATTGTGTTGCTTGAACACAAGATCTACCATTCGCCATGTACTGAGATGGTGAGGCGGCAAGATCAAACCATAGGGGCTGATATCGTGCAGTCTAATGCTCTCCTTCTTTGCCAAAGGATGATCATTGGGGGTGATTAACACGGGGGCATAGTTAACGACAGGCTGATAGGTCACATCATCAGGAATCTCCATCAGAGAACCGATAGCCAGATCAGTCTCATCTGCACGGAGCATTGCCATGCCATCCCTGCCAGTAACATTATGCAGCTTCACCCGAATACCTGGATAGCGCTCCGCAAAGCGTCTAATCGGCTCAGGAAGAATGTAGAGGATCGTAGACTCGCCAGCAGCGATATTGAGCTCACCACTCTCCAGTTTTCCGCAGGAGGCTAAAAAGGTCTCCTGAAGTTTATCCATCCCTTCAACAAGTGGTTGTGAAAGCTTGTAGAGGGTCTCCCCTTCAGGGGTAAGTTTGATTTTTGGCCCCCGACGTTCAAATAGTACAGTTTCCAGCTCCCGTTCAAGTGCTTGAATCTGCAATGAGACAGTCGGTTGGCTCAAATAGAGCCGCTCAGCAGCTTCACTGATTGAACCTGTCTGTGAAGCATGGCAAAAGGCCCTCAGTTGCTTGAGACGATTTTGCTTATAATGAATCTGTGGGGTACCGGCCATATGAGTTGCTCTCAAGTATTAATATTCTCAATACTAGATGGAGAATACTTCAATAGCAACAATAAATACATAAATTGTTATGGCTGCTCTCCCCACTTATAAACTACTGTTACGCCTTAAATAGATATCTACTATTGAGCGAGGTCACAATGTCACAGCCCGTGAATAAACAGGATCCCATGT
>JBEVWG010000012.1:0-112850 GCA_040506705.1 Candidatus Thiodiazotropha sp. 6PLUC1 | reverse complement strand
CTTTGTTGGTCTTTGGTTCGTTTGGTCACTTACCATTTAACCAACGAGGCCACCGCCTCTTCAAATGTGCGAAAGATATTTTACGTTATCTCCAACTACCGATTCCAGGATGAAAGCTAACAACACTCCATTGACTAGGATTGTCTAACCCGGCAACCTTGTATCTGAAGCTGACCGGGATGCCGGTCAATCATAAGGCGGCTAAAGAGCTAAATCATGCTTCGAAGAATTTCTGTAAGGAGCATAAAATTGCTCTGCCTGAATCGAATCAATCTGTGATGGCTAATATTGGCCTTGTCTGGTTTCCAGGTTAATTATCTCTGGAGCGTAGGAGAATATACATGCAGCATCGTCTAAACGGCCGGGACATCCTCTACTTTGGTGGACTGGTCGCGATACTCATTACCCTGATTCTCGCCATGTACATGGTTGACCGGCAGTGGCAAAAGATGGCGCAAATGGAACAGCTGATGCGCGAACAGGCGACAGATATTCGCGAGATGAATGTTCAAATCAGGTCGCTGGGCAGACGGGTCTCTGAGGGGGTCACTGTTGCTTCAGGTGCAGCGTCAGATGAAAACGAAGCTGTGCCTGCGGCTTTCCAGAGGGCCTATCAGGCAACTCAAAAAGGGGATTATGCTGAAGGGGACTGGTTGGTCAGATCCTTTGGCGTGAACCTGAAATCCCTTACCCCCTTTATATCTGAAGATGCCTATTCATCCACTGTACAGGGTTATATCCTTGAGAGTCTGCTGACTCGCAATGCCGATACTCTGGAGTGGGAAGGCTTGCTCGCCAAAGAGTGGCAAGTCAGTGATGATGGTCTGACCTTTGTCTTTAAACTTCGTGAGGGTCTGCAGTTTTCAGATGGTAAACCCCTCACTGCTGAAGATGTTGCGTTTACCTTTCAATTTATCATGAATCCGGCAATACAGGCGCCGAGGGAGCGGGCCTATTATGAGAAGATCGAATCTGTTGAGGTACTGGATCCGCTGACAGTGCGGTTTCAGTTCGCTGAGCCCTATTTCAATGCCCTCTCCCTGGCTGGTGGACTCTCTGTGATGCCGAAGCACTTCTATGAGCCCTATCTGAAAGAGCCGAACAGTTTCAATCAGTCAAAAGGCTTGTTGCTTGGTTCCGGACCATATCGTCTGGAGGATCCGAGCAACTGGTCGCCTGACAAAGGCATAATCGAGCTGCAGCGTAATCCCCGCTATTGGGGGATGGTACAACCACCCTACAATCGTCTGATCTGGCGGGTTATTGAAAATGATAGCGCGCGACTGACTACCTTTCGTAATGGAGAGATCGATACTTATGTCTCTAAACCCAGGGAGTATAAACAACTGGTGGATGATCAGGATTTGGATAAAAAGGCTGAACATTGGGAGTACATGAGTCCCGTCGCGGGATATAGCTATATCGGATGGAATCAGGAGAGAAAGGGGAAAGCTACCCGCTTTGCTGATGTCAGAGTGCGGCAGGCAATGACTTATCTGATAGATCGTGAACGTATCAATGAGGAGATTTTTCTGGGTTATGCAGACGTGGCGATCAGTCCATTCAGCAGTGGCAGTAAGCAACATGATCCTGATCTGATGCCGCGAGCCTATGATCAGGCAAAAGCAATGGCACTGCTGAAAGAGGCCGGATACGCCGATAGTGACGGTGATGGGGTACTCGAAGATGAAAAGGGTGAGCCCTTTGAGTTTGACTTGGTCTATTTTCAAGGCAACGATGACACCAACCGTATGGTGCTGTTCATCAAAGACCTGTTAGCCCGAGCCGGTATTCAGTTACAGCCTAAGCCTACAGAGTGGTCGGTGATGATCGACTTGATGAAAAAGCGTGATTTTGATGCGATTACCCTGGGCTGGACCAGTGGCCTTGAAACCGATCTCTATCAGATGTTTCACAGCAGTCAGATTGCGGATGGTGGCAATAATTTCACCGGCTATTCAAATCCTCAGCTGGATAAGCTGATCGATGAAGCACGGGCTACAGTGGATGAGGAGAAGCGCATGCCTTTGTGGCGGGATGCTGAGAAAACGCTCTTCAGAGACCAGCCCTATACATTCCTCAAACGGAGTAAAAGCCTGGTTTTTATCGATCGACGTTTGCGAAATATAGTCTCAACCAAGCTCGGCCTGAATCTGGGAAGCCTACCGGTTGAGACTTATGTACCGATCAACGAACAGCGATACAAGCAGTAATTCTTTATGCTGACCTATCTGTTTCGAAGAGTGCTGTTGATGATTCCCACCTTACTGGGGATTACCCTGGTGGTGTTTGTCGTTATGGCCTCTTCCCCCGGTGGTATCAGTGCTCAGAGTCTGGTTGAAGGGCAAAATCTCGATCCCGAAGCGAAGCGAGAGATAGAGGCTTACTATAATCGGCTCTACGGTCTCGATGATCCACCATATCTGCAATATTTTCGCTGGCTGAATAACGTCTCGCCCGTCGGATTTGTCTTCGATGAAGAGAATAGTGTGAGTGGTTTTTCATTCACCAAAGGAGCCGATTTTGGGCGCAGTTTTCGCTATGGGCGTCCGGTAACTGATCTGCTGGCTGAACGGGTACCGATAACCATTCTGCTGAATGTACTGAGTATCCCCCTGGTCTATATGCTGGCTCTGCTGGTGGGGGTTCGAGCGGCTGTCGAGCGGGGGCGTTCGTTCGATGTCAGCAGTGGTATTGTGATGTTGGGGCTCTGGTCGGTGCCGACCATGTTGGCCGGTGTGCTGTTGATTGGATTTTTTGCCAATCAGCAGTATTGGCACTGGTTCCCGACAGCCGGTTTGAGTGATCGTCTGGCAATGGATCAGGTGTTTCTACCCCATTGGTCGAGTCTATGGGATGTGGCTTTGCTGTTTGTCAGTGTGCTGTTAGCGGCAGCGCTGTTTCTGACAATCAGCCGCAATACCTCAAAACCACTCAGAGTAGGCTTTCTCGCACTCTGCTGGGGAGGGCTGGGGGTTTTAATGGTTCAGGCCTTACCTGAGGCGGAACATGCGTTATCACTTTTTATCTTCATACCGACACTATTCGCTTTGCTAGCCGGTTGGTTGGCCAGTACCAACTATATTTTGATGCGCCAATTGGGATTTCTCACCACCGGTCTACTGGTTGGTCTGATGTTGGCAGTGTATGGGATGCAGGGGAGCTGGCTCAGAGGGTTTCTGGTCGACCGTTTATGGCATTTGGCCCTGCCTGTATTGTGCCTCTCCTATGGGGGGTTTGCCGGACTTGCCAAATTAACCCGAACCTCAGTGCTTGAGAATCTGCTCTCCGATTACGCCCGCACCGCTCGGGCAAAGGGTTTGTCTGAATCAGTCGTACTGTGGCGGCATGTCTTTAGAAACAGCCTGCTGCCTTTGATAACCGTTGCGGCGAGTCTTTTACCCAGTCTATTGGCAGGTTCTGTCATTGTGGAGAGTATCTTCAGTATTGAGGGAATGGGTAAGTTGGCGGTGGAGGCTGTGCAGACCCGGGATAGAGAGCTGGTATTGTCGATTACCCTGATCGGTGGTCTATTGACCCTGTTTGGCTATCTGATGGCCGATATCCTCTATGCACTGGCCGATCCGAGGGTGAGTTATGACTGATCGGCAACGTCAGAGCTATTGGCGAAAGATTTTAGGGCAAACCTTCATCCGTTGGGGGGCCCGCTTGGGACTGTCATGGGTTGCTCTGTTGGCGCTGGTCGGAATATTCGCCCCCTTTCTGGCGAGCAGCTTCCCTCTCTTGCTCAGTCAACAAGGTGTCATATCGAGCCCGGTATTAACCTACCTTGAAGCTGAAGATGTACTTTTTCTGAGTGCCTTTGCCAGTCTGCTCATTGTCTTACCCTGGCGAATCGCTACAGCACGAAAAATGGTGGTTTATTTCTGCTTACTGGGTATAGGAGGCGTACTGGCCTACAGTTTTGTTGCCCCGCCAAAGCTGGTGATCTATGAGCAATATCGAGTAGCTGAACAACAGGGCGATTACGATTGGGTTGTCTACGCGCCGGTTCCTTACTCACCTAAGGACTATCAGCGGGATCTCGGTGACACGGGTCTCGAAGCGCCTTTGTCTCAACAGCATCGCAGCCATTGGTTTGGTACTGAACAAAATGGCGCTGACGTCCTCAGTCGTATGATACATGCCTCCAGAATCGCTTTGGGTATCGGCTTTGTTGCAACCGGAATAGCGATGGTACTCGGGGTGATTATCGGTGGCTTGATGGGGTACTTTTCTGGCATTGTCGATATGCTGGGTATGCGCCTGGTAGAGATATTTGAAGCTGTCCCAACTCTATTTCTATTACTTACATTTGTTGCCTTTTTTGGACGCAGTCTCTATATCATGATGGTCATCATAGGCATTACCAGCTGGCCCGGTTTTGCCCGCTATGTTCGTGCTGAGTTTTTACGTCTGCGCCGGCAGGATTTTGTTCAATCGGCTGAGGCGGCAGGGCTACCACTCCACTCAATTCTGTTTCGGCATATGTTGCCGAATGGGATGGGGCCAGTTTTGGTGGCTGCGAGTTTTGGTGTGGCCTCCGCAATTCTTGCTGAAGCAACCTTGAGCTTTCTCGGGCTTGGTTTAGTGGACGATCCATCCTGGGGTGAGATGCTCAACCAGGCGGTGCAATCATCCCGATTCAATTGGTGGATGGCGGCATTTCCCGGCGGGGCAATCTTTTTTACGGTATTTGCCTATAACCTGATCGGTGAATCATTAAGAGACGCCATCGATCCCTATTTGAGCAAGTCAAACTGATGCTGCTGTCTGTAAAAGATTTAAAAGTCTGGTTTAAGCACCAGCCTGAACCCATCAAGGCAGTGGATAGTATCGATTTCCAAATCGACCGCGGCGAGACTTTCTGTTTGGTAGGGGAGTCCGGTAGCGGTAAATCGATTACCGCACTATCCATAATGCGCCTGTTACCTGAAACGGCACTGAGCACCTACAGTGGCGAAATCCTCTTTACAACGGGTGATGGGGAGGCTGACGATCTAACACTGCTCAGTGAGGCGGATATGCGGCAGGTGCGCGGTGGTCGTATCGCCATGATATTTCAGGAGCCGATGAGCTCCCTGAATCCTGTTTTTACCATCGGTGAACAGATTCTGGAGGCTGTAAGACTCCATTTTCCTCAACTCTCCAATGCAGAGGCCTGGGCACGTGTAATGAATGCGTTACGAGAGGTGCAGGTGCCTGACCCGGAGACGCGGGTCAACAGTTACCCTCATCAACTCTCTGGTGGACAGCGCCAACGTGTGATGATAGCCATGGCGATGGCCTGTGAGCCCGACCTTTTGATTGCTGATGAGCCTACAACGGCTTTGGATGTTACGGTACAGCGAGAGATCCTGAGATTGATGAAAGCGCTGCAGGAGCGCACTGGGATGGCGATACTTTTTATTACCCATGACTTTGGGGTGGTTTCAGAAATCGCTGATCGGGTTGGCGTCATGCAGAATGGCAAACTGGTGGAGACCGGCAAGACAGAACAGATCATCCACTCTCCCGGACATCGATATACTCAGTCACTGATCGCTGCACTGCCTGAAAACCTTGCCCGGAGCCAGCCCCACAAGCCGCTGGAGGATCAACAGCCACTGATCAGATTGTCTAATCTGGAGATCCACTTTCCTGTGCGTAAAGGATTGTTACGCCGGGTAGTGGATAAAGTCCGGGCTGTTGATGGTGTCGATCTGGAGATTCCCCGCGGACAGATCCTCGCTCTGGTGGGCGAGTCGGGCAGTGGCAAGACCACATTGGGGCGTGGAATTCTGAGACTTACCGAACCAACATCGGGTCAGATAGCCTTTGATAACACAGACATCACAGAGATGAATCGAAGCCAGTTACGTCGCTTTCGCCGTAATATGCAGATCATTTTCCAGGATCCGATCTCCTCACTGAACCCCCGCTTGAGTATTGCTGCCATCCTCACCGAACCGATGAAAGTTCATAGGATTGGTGAGAGTCGCGATGAGCGAATTGAAATTGCGCGGGACTTGTTAAGGCAGGTTCAGATGGAGGAGGATGCCCTATGGCGTTATCCCCATGAGTTCTCAGGTGGACAGCGACAGCGGATAGGGATTGCCCGGGCATTGTCGCTCAATCCCTCTTTTATTGTATGTGACGAAATCACCAGTGCGCTTGATGTTTCTGTTCAGGCTGAAATACTCAAAATGCTACTGGAGCTTCGGCGGCAGCACAGTTTGACTTTACTCTTTATTACCCACAACATTGGTGTTGTTGAGTATGTGAGTGACCGTACTGCAGTGATGTATCAGGGTAGGATCGTCGAGCAGGGACTCACGGAAGATATTGTAAATCGTCCGCAAAATGACTATACACAGCAACTCATTGCTGCTGTGCCCAGAGTACCCCTCTAAAACCATAAATAAAGATTGTTACTGTATCCTGCCGATGAGACTTACAATCCAAACCAAGCTGTTTCTCAGCCACTTTGCCGCAATCGTCCTGGTTTCCGGGAGTGTTGGCAGTTACTTCTATCAGAGTGCGATAGAAAATTTGATGAGCGCACTGCAATCCCGGCTGAAGAACAGTGCTGCGCTGATCAGTCATGGTTTTGAAAATGCTGAACTCGATACGATTCGTAATGAGCAGGATATGTCTCTGGCCAGCTATAAAGAGTATGTAGCTCTGCTACGTGGCTATGTAAAAACAAATCCCGATATCGCTTTTATCTATGTGATGCGTAAAGTTGGCGATAAAGCTGTTTTTGTACTCGATTCCGATATGCAGGAGCCTGCATCACCAGGAGAGGAGTATGAGCCTGATCTGATTACGATGATGGATGGGTTTTTACGCCCTTCAGTTGATAAGGAGATTACTGGGGATCGCTGGGGGTTTTTTCTTTCCGGCTACTCTCCAGTAGAAACAGGAGAAGATGAGTATCTTGTCGGCATCGATATGCGTGCGGATGAGGTGAAAAGTAAGTTCGAACATATCCGGCTGGCTGGTTTTTTATCATTGGTCCTCTCAATTACCCTGGCAATGATATTCAGTCGACTACTCTCACATAACTTCACCCAGCGTATTACCTCGCTGGCCACTCGATTTGCCCAAATCGCACCCGCAGAGCAGATGAGTGACACGCATACCAATGGTGACGAACTGGATCAGTTGGCACAATCGTTCGACATGATGTCGAAACGTCTTGAGGCCAAGCAGCAACAGATCAAAAGCAATCAGCTTGAGCTTTATAGTGCACATGAAGAGCTGGAGGAGCGGGTTGAGACCAGAACTATGGAATTGGTGCAAACCAATGAAAAATTGCTGAAAGAGATAGCTGAAAGAAAAAATGTGGAGCGTATGCTGGAAGAGACGTCACGCATTGACTACCTCACTAATTCCCTCAATCGGCGTGCCATGAGCAGAAGACTGGAGCAGGTGGTTTCCCAGAGTGAGCGTGGCTCCAGTAGTTTTTGCCTCATTCTGCTGGATATTGATTACTTCAAGCAGATCAATGACACCTATGGTCACGATATTGGCGATCAGGTATTGAAATATATCGTAAAGCAGTTGCAAGCCCAGATTAGGGATGCAGATGAACTCGGACGTTGGGGGGGAGAGGAGTTTATAATCCTCTGCCCTGAAACCCAACTTGCTGATGCGCTATCTCTTGCGCAACGGCTATGTGATGATCTGGCTAGCAATCCAATGACACTGATCGACAAGCAGCTCTCCATTACCGCCAGTTTTGGTGTCTCTCTGTTTCAAGCTGGTGAGTTGCTTAGTAACTGTCTCAAGCGTACTGACGATGCACTCTATGCAGCTAAAGCAAAGGGTCGTAACTGCGTCGTAGTTGCAGATAGCTGAGTGGCAACAGATTAACTGCTACTGAGGAAAAATCATGTCAATCGATTGGCAAAACAGTACAGCAGCTATCTGGCGACCCCGCAAGGCCTACCTGCGTGAGATCGAAAACACTGATCCGATTGAGCTGGCGCACCTGGTTGGTATTGATCAACAGAAGCAACAGTTGGTAAACAATACTGAACGCTTCATCAAGGGTGCAGGGGCAAACAATGCTCTACTTTGGGGGGCTCGTGGAACCGGAAAATCCTCACTGATCAAAGCGGTTCTGAATGAGTTCAAGATTCAGGGGTTGCGATTGATTCAGGTGGATAGAAATGATTTGGTTGAGCTGCCGGAAATAGTTGACGAGATCAGAACTCTGCCTCAGTACTTTATTGTTTTTTGTGACGATTTGACGTTTGAACAGGGGGAGGCCTCCTATCGTGCGCTGAAGAGTGTTCTGGATGGTTCTATAGAGGCGCCACCTGAAAATATACTGATCTATGCGACCTCTAATCGACGCCACCTGCTGCCGGAGTCGATGGATGATAATCAGGATGCAGTCCTGGTGGGGCGGGATCTCCATCTTGGTGATACCGTAGAGGAGAAGTTAGCCCTTTCAGACCGATTTGGTCTTTGGCTCTCTTTCTATCCTGTGAATTGGCAGGGCTATTTAGAAATTGTTGACCACTACTTTAAAGATTATCAGGGGAGCCGCGAGACACTGCATGAGGCAGCCAAACAGTTCGCCATGGCACGGGGTGGGACTAAAAGTGGTCGTGCAGCACTACAGTTTTACAAAACCTATTTTGGATCATAAGAGAGGTTCTATTATTGTGAGTAGAGGCCATCTCTCACATGCCTCGGCAAGTTCCTGATTAGCCACTCGTGGGGGGTATCTTTGCTGATGCTTTAGTAGACTAAAGTTCTGGATTCCTCATCAGATGTTATGGCATTTAAAACGCGTCACCGGTCTCTGTTCTCATCAAGTCAAGACGCTATTGTTCCGCCGCTTGATCAATGCACGTACGTCGAATGTGATGAAGATGAGGAGGATCAGTAAATACCCGGCCATGACAATGATCATCCACTGAGGCATGCTCAGGCCAATGAATTCCCACTGGATATCATCACAGAAGCCTGAAGGTTGAAAGATTGAAGGGAACCACTCATCCAGCTTTAACCAGGATGGGAATTTTGCATTTACATCACAACTCATGGAGGGAGGAATGATGCCAAGCTGTAGCCCTGATTGCTTGAGTGCCAGATAGAGACCCCATACTCCACCCGCTATCCAGAACAGATAGCTTGTTAATCGGATTACGAGTAGATGGGGTGCGCTGGCGCCAATCATGGACGCGATAAAAATAGAGAGTACAGCGACACGTTGATATATGCACAAGACACAAGGGTCCAATGACATTCCGTGTTGAAAATAGAGGGCTGCCAATTCAAGTAGTAGCGCGCTGGCTGCAAGCATAAGCCAAGGTGTAGAGCGGTGATGAATCATGGCAGTTGAAGCCTGATAGTAATCAGCATCTATGTGTATCCTATATTTGAGGAACCTATGAACAAATCGCCGACCGACATCTTGCCCTCAAGATGCAACAACTCTACATTGTGAATCTTCCCAATAGCTGGGTTATTACCCAAGATTCGTGCCTTGGATCGAGCTATTTGTGATCGACGATATGTTTGCTGTTGAATTATTCAGAGGTTCTTTAATCAAATCGATAAATTATCTCTTAAAACATATCACTATATGGCATGAGTTGTCATAGTAGTTTAGAAAATTTTACTATTGTTATAAACACTAAAGGAGTCTTAATAAATGCGTTGCCATGAGGTTGATTACGAAATACTCGGTTCAGAGATGCAATTGGTGGAAGTGGAGCTTGATCCACAAGAGACGGTTATTGCTGAAGCTGGTGCAATGACCTACATGGAGGAGGGCATAGATTTCGAAACCAAAATGGGTGATGGCTCCAATCCTGATGAGGGGCTGATGGGTAAGCTGTTTTCTGCTGGCAAACGTGTATTTACCGGAGAGTCGATATTCACTACCCATTTCACAAACCGGGGATCCACTAAGCAACGTGTGGCATTTTCAGCACCCTATCCAGGGAATATTGTGCCGTTAAACATGGCCCAGCTGGGTGAGAAGGTTACCTGTCAAAAGGATGCATTTCTCTGCGCTGCATTGGGCACTAAAGTCGATATTGCGTTCAATCGGAAGATAGGTAGCGGTTTGTTTGGTGGGGAAGGCTTTATTCTCCAGGCCCTTGAGGGAGATGGTATGGCCTTCATTCAGGCTGGCGGTACGATTGTTGAGAAAAAACTCAGTGGTGAGACTCTAAGAGTGGATACAGGCTGTTTAGTTGGCTTTACCAGTGGTGTGGAGTATGACATACAGCGCTCAGGTAATCTGAAATCGATGGTGTTTGGGGGAGAGGGGTTATTTCTTGCGACTCTGAAAGGTCATGGCACGGTCTGGTTACAGAGTCTGCCCTTCTCGCGCATGGCAGACAGAATCTTGTCAAATGCACCATCAGCCGGAGGCAGTGACAAGGGTGAGGGTTCAGTTCTAGGAGGAATAGGGCGGGTGTTCGATGGCGACTGAACAGGTTTTGGGCCCCATGTTGAGGAGGGTTGGCAAATAACCTGTCGATATAAAGTGTAGGGTGGGGCCATGCCCCAGCAACTGCACTAGCGCATATTACGGTTATACAGGTTGATACTCTTTTGCTGAGTATGGAGGGTAATCAGGTAGGCTTATAGCTGCTGTTTCGGATACATCTGCTTCAGAATTCAACCCCCTGTTCAGCCTTGATACCCTGTTCAAAGGCGTGTTTGATCTTGCCCATTTCAGTCACTGTGTCTGCGACAGCCTGGAGTTCCGCTGGTGCATCTCTGCCAGTCAGAACCAGATGCATCCAGGCGGGCTTATTGTCTCGGATGAAATCTGCTATCTCCTCTCCACTGATCCAGCCATACCCACAGCAATAGTTAATCTCATCCAGGACGACCAGATCGTAGTTCTCTGAGACGATCTTTTGCTGGCAAAAAGACCATATTTCACGGCTTGTCTGGCGATCTTGATCCGGATTCTTTGTATCCCAGGTGAAGCCATCGCCCAGGGCATGCCATTCAATGTTTTCGAAGCGCGATGCGGCTTTCTGTTCACCTGTTTTCCATTTGCCCTTGATGAACTGAATGACTAAAACCTTCATATCCCATCCGGCGGCGCGGAACACCATGCCGAACGCGCTTGATGATTTACCCTTACCTTCACCTGTGAGAACCAGTGTCAAGCCATGTCGATTATTGCGCTGTTTCATTAACTTAAAACCTATCAATTATGATGTCGGGTTAATAATAGAGATTGATTGTTTAGGATTGTTGCACATTGTGACCGCTGACTAGGCGGGGTGTTGCGAATTATAATGAAAATCGTTATCATTTAGATATTGATGTTAAATTATAAGTTAAGGGGTACTATCCGTGTCACTTTTAGCCAAATCAGTTGTGTTGCCTGTCGTACTTAGCATGCTCATTCCCATGGTGGTCAATGCAGAAGAGGTTAATCTCTACTCTGCACGTAAAGAGAAATTAATCAAACCACTGTTAGACAGGTTTACTGATGAAACAGGAATAGAGGTAAATCTGGTAACCGGTAAAGCGGATGCGCTACTACAGCGTTTGCAGAGTGAGGGTCGAAATACACCTGCTGACTTGCTGATCACCACAGATGCAGGTCGTTTGCATCGTGCAAAGGCAGCTGGGGTTACTCAGTCTGTAGAATCAGAGACACTCTCTGAATTTATACCGGGTAATTTCCGTGACCCTGATGGTCACTGGTTTGGTCTAACCTTAAGAGCACGTCCTATTCTTTATGTGAAAGAGCGGGTGGATCCGTCAAAACTCTCTTCTTATGAGGCTTTAACTGATCCCCAATGGCGTGGTCGGATCTGTATAAGATCATCGGGTAATATCTATAACCAGTCTATGGTAGCCTCAATGATTGAAGCGAATGGTATCGATGTTACTGAGGCCTGGGCGAAATCATTCGTGAAACAGTTCGCCCGTCCGCCTAAAGGCGGGGACCGGGACCAGATCAAAGCAGCAGCAGCGGGTGTTTGTGACATTGCTATTGCCAACACCTACTATTTAGCAGGGATGTTAAATTCGAAAGAGGCAAGTCAGCGAAAAGCAGCTGAGAAGATGGGAGTCTTCTGGCCCAATCAGTCTGGCAGAGGGGCACATGTCAATGTCAGTGGTGCAGCTGTGATCAAGACAGCAAAACACAAGCAGGCCGCTATCAGGCTGCTGGAGTTTCTGGTCAGTAAATCATCCCAGGCGTGGTATGCAGAGACGAATGGTGAATATCCGGTGAGAGATGATGTCGAGGAAGGTGATACTTTAAAGGCATGGGGTGAGTTCAGATTGGATAGGATTAATCTCAGTCGACTAGGCGAGCTAAATCCAGAGGCGCTTAGATTGATGGATCGTGCCGGGTGGAAATAGAGAGATAAGTGTGGTCGTTCTATGGAGATTATTGCTGGACAATTTACTCGGGAGTCTTTTACTTGAAAAAAGTTGACACAAGAGTGGCTGAGCAGAGATCTGTAAGGCCCTGTCTGTTGGTAACTGAAGCCGCAAGTCATGCTGGCTGCAGATAGAAGTAGAGTACTCTCTCGACTCTCATTCAGGATGAATGGCTGGAGTATTGGTGTACTCACCATCGCTCTGTTGCTTTCGGTCCCTGTATTGGTAGTGCTCGGATACCTCTTTGAACCCGCCGGTGAGGTTTGGGAGCACCTGGCTGCTACGGTGTTGCAGGACTACATCACCAACTCACTATTGCTGATGGTTGGTGTGGCCATAGGGGTTTTATTGTTGGGGGTAAGTACGGCCTGGCTGACCAGTATGTGTCAGTTCCCGGGACGCTGGCTGTTTGAGTGGGCGCTGCTACTGCCGATGGCGATTCCAGCGTACATCATTGCCTATACCTATACCGGGCTTTTCGACTTTGCCGGTCCTGTACAGACGCTTCTGAGAGAGCTGACTGGATGGGGGTATGGTGATTACTGGTTCCCTGAGATTCGCTCCATTGAAGGTGCGGCACTGATGCTTTCACTGGTGCTCTATCCCTATGTCTATCTGCTCTCCAGAGCTGCTTTTATGGGGCAGTCAATCTGTGTTTTGGATGTCAGCCGAACCCTGGGTAACGGTCCTTGGAGAACCTTTTTCAAGGTAGCCTTACCACTGGCGAGACCGGCGATTGTTGCCGGATTGTCTCTGGCATTGATGGAGACCCTGGCTGACTACGGCACAGTGCAGTATTTTGGTGTTTCCACTTTCACCACAGGTATCTTTCGTACCTGGTATGGTATGAATAACGCCGCTGCGGCAGCTCAACTCTCCGCCATGTTATTACTGGTTGTGTTCACTCTGATCCTGATTGAGAAGGGATCCCGCAGGCAGGCTCGATATCATCACACCACTCAGCGGCATCAATCATTGACCCGCTTTCAATTGAACCGCAAGCAATCTTTGATGGCTTTTGTTATCTGTTCAGGGGCGCTCTTGTTAGGCTTTATTTTACCAGCTGGTCAGTTGCTTTGGTGGGCCATGACCACAGCAGAAGAGAGTCTGGACAGTCGTTTTTTCAGTTTAATAATCCATAGCCTGCTGTTGGCGGGCAGTGCCTCTCTGTTGGCGCTATTACTGGCGCTTTTTCTCAGTTATGGCAAACGCCAATATGGAAGCTGGCCGGTTATACTTGCAGTGAGGACTGCGGGCATGGGGTACGCCATTCCAGGTACAGTGATTGCGATAGGCGTCATGATTCCCTTTGCTGCCTTCGACAATAGTCTGGATGAGTGGATGCGTGGCGAGTTCGGATGGTCTACAGGTCTCTTACTGAGTGGCACACTGGTTGCCCTTATCTTTGCCTATCTGGTACGTTTTCTGGCAGTTTCACTGCAAACAGTTGAAGCAGGTTTGGGTAAGATTCGTCCGACCATGGATGAAGTTGCCCTGTCGATGGGGGCCGGTTCAGGAGAGATTATACGCCGGGTGCATATGCCTATGCTTAAAGGGAGTCTGATGACTGCTCTGCTGTTGGTATTTGTTGATGTGTTAAAGGAGTTGCCGGCAACACTGATACTACGCCCCTTCAACTACAATACGCTGGCGGTAAGAGCTTATGAGTTGGCCTCCGATGAACGATTGGCTGATGCCTCATACGCTTCGTTGACCATTGTGGCTGTTGGTATTTTACCGGTTATTTTATTAAGTCGTTCCATTACACGGTCGCGTCATGCCGAATCAACTTAAGGTCGAAAATATCAGTGTCAAGTATGGTCGGCAAACCGTTGTTGACGATGTCAGCTTTGCCTTGCAAAAGGGTGTGATAGGTTGCCTGTTAGGTCCCAGTGGCTGTGGTAAGACCAGTCTGCTGCGTGCCATAGCGGGATTCGAACCCCTGACAAAGGGAGAGATACAGCTCGATGGTCGCTGTGTATCTCGCCCTGGTGAGACCTTGGCACCTGAAAAAAGACGCGTGGGCATGGTGTTTCAGGATTTCGCCCTCTATCCCCACCTCAATATTGAGGAGAATATTGCCTTCGGACTACGAGGGTTGAGCAACTCTCAACGCAAGCAGAGGGTGAGAAGCCTGCTAGAGCTGGTTGGATTGTCAGGTTCAGAAAAGAGGTATCCCCATCAATTGTCCGGTGGGCAGCAGCAGCGAGTCGCCCTTATTCGGGCCATGGCGCCACAACCGGATATACTGCTGCTGGACGAGCCATTTTCAGGGCTTGATGTAGAGTTACGAGAACAGTTGGCCCGTGAGGTGCGGGATATCCTCAAGCGGGAAGAGGTTACCGCCATACTGGTGACGCATGATCAACTGGAAGCCTTCGCATTGGCCGATGCGATTGGTGTCATGGGTGAGGGGCGATTGCGGCAATGGGATAGTGGTTATTCCCTTTACCATCGACCCAGGGATCGTTTTGTTGCCGATTTTATCGGTCAGGGGGCGATGGTGCCTGGCCATGTCACCGAGGATGGTGAGATTCAATCTCCCTTGGGGAAGATAAGAGGAGAGTTCGTTGAGTCACCCAAAGTAGGAGAGGCTGTAGAGTTGCTGCTACGTCCTGATGATGTCATTCATGATGATCAGAGTGACTTCAAGCTTAAAATAGTGGATAAGGTTTTTCAGGGCGCAGAATATCTCTATACCCTGGCACTCTCAGATGGCACTGAGATATTGTGTCTGGTTCAAAGTCACCATGATCATGGGATAGGCGAGATGATCGGGATACGTCTCTTTGTTGATCATGTTGTGGCTTTTCCTGCAGTTTAAACACTTCTGAACAGCTTCGTCATATCACTTCTGTTTTTCATTGCATGTCTAGCCACTCAGTTAATATCAGCAGTAGTGGCTATGTTTATTTGATTGATAGTATAAAACTATCGATTAATTAATAATAAACGATTTCATTTATCAAAGATTCGGGCATAGAGTTATATCAGGTCATCCCTAAACGGATGAAAAAAACTGATCATCCATCAAAAGGAGATAACACAATGTCTGAAAATAGATGCCCCTTTCATCATGCTGCTGCTGGTGGTGGCATGTCGAACCGTGACTGGTGGCCGAACCAGTTACGCCTGGATATTCTGCGTCAACACTCATCAAAGTCCACGCCTATGGGTGAGGGATTTAACTATGCTGAAGCGTTCAAAGAACTTGACCTTGATGCGGTGAAGAGAGAGCTTCATGAGTTAATGACCGATTCGCAGGATTGGTGGCCAGCGGACTTCGGTCACTATGGTCCACTGTTTATTCGTATGGCGTGGCACAGTGCTGGTACCTATCGCACCAGCGATGGTCGGGGAGGTGGTGGCACTGGTAACCAGCGATTCGCACCGGTCAACAGTTGGCCGGATAACGTCAACCTCGATAAGGCTCGCAGACTGATCTGGCCAATCAAGCAGAAGTGCGGTCAAAAAATATCCTGGGCCGACCTGATGATTCTCGCTGGCAACGTCGCTCTGGAGTCGATGGGATTCAAGACAATCGGTTTTGCCGGTGGACGTGAAGATATCTGGGAGCCGGAAAAGGATATCTACTGGGGTAATGAAGATACCTGGTTGCAAGATGAGCGTTTTTCAGGTGAGCATGAAGGTCTTGAAAAAACCCTCGCAGCAGTCCAGATGGGGCTGATCTATGTGAATCCTGAAGGCCCGAATGGTAATCCTGACCTGTTAGCAGCAGCTAAAGACATTCGCGAGACCTTTGCGCGTATGGCCATGAATGACGAAGAGACTGTAGCGCTGATAGCAGGTGGCCACAGCTTCGGCAAAACCCATGGCGCAGGAGATGCTGCACTGGTAGGACCTGAGCCGGAAGCTGCTCCAATTCAGGAGCAGGGTATGGGTTGGAGGAGTGGTTATGGTTCAGGTCAAGCAGGCGACACGATCAGCAGTGGCCTCGAAGTTACCTGGACATCCACACCAACCAAGTGGAGTAATAACTTCTTCTGGAACCTGTTTGGATACGATTGGGAATTGACTAAAAGTCCAGCTGGTGCATATCAGTGGATACCAAAGAACGGTGCAGGTGCCGATTCAGTGCCTGATGCCCATGACTCTGAAAAGCGGCATGCCCCGACTATGCTGACAACTGATCTGGCGCTGCGATTTGATCCTGAATATACAAAAATTGCACGACGCTTTTATGAGGATCCAGATCAGTTTGCTGATGCATTTGCACGGGCATGGTTCAAACTGACTCACCGAGATATGGGGCCTCGTGTACGCTATCTCGGTTGTGAAGTTCCTCAAGAGGAGTTTCTCTGGCAGGATCTGATTCCAGCTGTAGATCATGAACTGATTGATCAGCAGGATATTGCAGATCTTAAGAGTGAGATCCTCGATTCTGGCCTCTCAGTCGCCGAATTGGTTTCAACCGCCTGGGCCTCTGCATCAACCTATCGTGGCTCAGACATGAGAGGTGGTGCCAATGGTGCCCGTATTCGCCTGGCACCGCAGAAGGATTGGCAGGTCAACCAGCCGGATCAGTTGCAGAAGGTGTTGAATGCCCTGAAGAAGATCCAGAGTGATTTCACAAAACCGCTTTCAATGGCGGATCTGATTGTATTGGCCGGTTGTGCCGCAGTTGAGCAGGCAGCGAAGCAGGCAGGGCATAATGTAACGGTTCCCTTCACCCCTGGTCGAATGGATGCCTCCCAAGCAGATACAGATGAGCAATCTTTTGCTGTATTGGAGCCGGAAGCTGATGGTTTCCGCAACTACATGAAGAGGAGATACACCGTTTCCGCAGAAGAGATGCTGGTGGATAAGGCACAGCTGCTGACCTTGACCCCTGCAGAAATGACAGTGCTAATTGGTGGTATGCGTGTTCTCAAGGCCAACTTTGAAGGGAGTGTTCACGGTCTCTTCACTGATCGCCCCGAGGTGCTGAGCAATGACTTCTTTGTCAATCTGCTCGATATGGGGACTGCTTGGCGTGCGCTCTCTGCAGATGAGGATCTGTTTGAAGGGGTTGACCGGAAAACTGGTGAATCCAAGTGGAGCGCTACGCGTGTCGATCTGGTATTCGGTTCAAATTCAGAATTGCGCGCGTTGGCCGAAGTCTATGCTGCTGCTGACTCAGAAGAGAAGTTCGTGCATGACTTCATCCAGGTTTGGAGCAAGGTGATGAATCTGGATAGATTCGATCTTGTCTGATTTAACCTGGTATACAGGCCACAGGATGTGGCCTGATAAAATATCAGGGGGTCGGCTCAGCAGTTAAAGAGGCGATCAATCGCATCCAGACCATCCTGAACCACACCATCCAAATCTTCAGGGTCATCATCATGCTCATAGGCCAGCATTGAGTAGACCGACAGAGATTTTAACGCCAAAGCGATCTTTTCGACGTCAGGCAGGTTGAGTTCAGCCCCTTCTTTCAACTGACATTCATTACTCATAGTCGTGACCCCATTTACACTAACAGTGGTCTGCCGATAGTCTGTTAGCTCGGTCTTGGAGTCAAAAAATACCGATCATCCGTTGATTTGAATCAAAGAAAGGGAACATATGTCAGAGTGTTTGTTCAGTGACGTCAACATACAGCTTGATACTTTGACCGGGTTTCAGATATTTCCCCTTGATAGTATTCCAGCGTTTGAGGTCTGCCACTGAGACTTTGAAGCGTTGTGCGATGCGAGAGAGGGAGTCACCCCGTCTTACTTTGTAGTGCAGCCGACTTTGAGTGCCTGTAGGTTGCAGATCAAGAAGTGAAATTTTTGAAGTTGATTTGGACGTCCAGATGACCAGTTTTTGCCCTGTTTTCAAAGGGTCACCTGGCGCCATACCATTCCAGCTGGCCAGTTTTTTGTAACTGACGTGGTGTGCTTTGGCGATATCCCAAAGCGTGTCACCAGACTTTACCCGGTAGTGTTGTTTTACACCTTTTCTTGAACGGTTTTGTATCGCAGATTTACGTTGATCCTGTGTGTATACATAGTGATCCAGGTTCTTGCTGGATACGGGGATCAGCAGATGTTTGCCTGCCCGAATCCTATTGCCGCTAATTTTGTTCACTTGCCGAATCAGTTTTGCTGAGGTGCCGTGTCGACGGGCAATTACGCTGAGGGAATCACCGGACTTGATTTTATACCGCTTCCAGGTCAGGCGTTTTTCAGCGGGCAAAGCAGCAAGTTTCTGTTTGAACTGATCAATCTTATCCAGTGGTAGGGTCAACTGATGGTGACCATCAGGGTCTGTGGCCCAGCGATTGAAACCAGCATTCAGCAGATAGAGTTCCTGTAAGGGTATGTCAGCCATTTCAGCTGCAAGGGCGAGGTCGAGTTGGGATTTAATGTCAACCGTGGAGAAATAGGGCTCATTGGGGACGGCTAACAGGTCAAATCCATAGCTCTCGGCATCCTTGAAAATCTGGGCTAAAGCAAGCAGTCGGGGGACATAGGCACTGGTCTCGTCAGGCAGTTTGAGAGACCAGAAATCGGTTGGCTTTCCTCTCTTGATATTGCGTTTGATCGCGCTCCTTACGGTACCAGCGCCAGAGTTGTATGAAGCCAGAGCCAGTTCCCAGTCTCCATCGAACTGCTTGTTCAGACGTGTGAGGTAATCAAGCGCTGCGCGGGTTGACCTGACTACATCCCTGCGTCCGTCATACCACCAGTTTTGCTTGAGACCGAAGTGTCGTCCCGTTGACGGTATGAATTGCCAGATGCCTGCTGCTCTGCCAGGTGAGTAGGCAAAAGGCTGAAATGCGCTCTCAACTGCGGGCAGAAGGGCGATTTCAGTCGGGATATCCCGCTTTTCGATCTCCTGCAGAATAAAATAGAGAAAAGGTGCGGCTCTCTCCTGAATTCGTTGTAAATATTTAGGGTGTTTTTTATACCAGTTCAGCTCTCTGGTGAGGCGGGGGTTGCTTGGGATTGAAAGCTTATATTGGTCACGCATCCTATCCCAGATATGTTCTGGCTCAGGGTCAGGTAGGGAAGCGATAACCTCCTGCAATTGTTCAGCAACTTCAGGCATCTGCTCCGATCTTACCTGCTTCTCCTCTGTTAGCGGCTGAGTTTGCAGGGCCTCGGTTGAGATGGTGTCAAGGGGAACCTCAACCAGTGCGGATTCCTGCCCGGGGTTTGGCAGTGACTGACAGGCTGTCAACAGGCAGGCGAAGATCAGGTTCATGAACAATAGAGGCGATTTTGAGAGAAAATCGGGTGAATTGGTTGGTAACTTAGGCATACTGAATTCTGAAAGAAAATAAAAATAAAGCCGTGTATGATTTCCATGTAATGAACTCCTGACAAGCGGCCACCAGTTGCAATCTGTGTAGAGATCAGGATCTGTTTCGTGGTGCCTCAACTTGCTGAGCATCTCTTAGGACTGCATACCAGGGATTGCTTATGCAATGATTGTCGAAGAGACATCACCATCCATATGGAGCATTAGATCCGAAATGGCAAATCGCAACGCGGTCGTCGATCGATAAAATGAGACATCAAACCAGATTCACTCACTACCAGAGCCGCTCAAATCCACATTTGTGTTGTCACAATAACAGACAGACGATAGCTGAGCGCCAGTCGTTGCTACCAGCTTCCAGGACAGCGCTCAAAAACACAGATTACCTGACACTAGTGTCGGTAGCAAAGTCGATACCTTTATAGATGAGAGAATTCAGGCGGTTAAAACTTCGATCTTGCCAACAGAGTCACATTCAGGAGTGGTTCAATAGTCAGCTTGGAGAGAGTTTGGCCGCTCAAGAGTCTGAATATCTTCAGCAGCACATCTCCGCAATGTTTGGCTATCATGTGGTGCAGATCGGCCATTTGAAGCAGGATGAAGACCTGTTGCGGGTGAGTCCTGCGCGGAACCGGATTGTGATGGGGGTTACGCCAGGTGGTAAAAACGTTGATCTGCAGGCTGAACCTTATAGGCTGCCATTTGCTGGCGACTGTGTGGATGGTATTTTACTACCCCATACCCTGGATTTTTCCTCTGATCCCCACCAGGTGTTACGTGAAGTGGAGCGGGTTTTGATTCCCGAGGGGAAGCTGCTGATCACTGGGTTCAACCCCTGGAGCCTCTGGGGAGGGGTAAGACTGCTTAGGTTGAGGTCATCGATACCGCCTTGGTGTGGTCACTTTTTCAGCAGTCGAAGGGTTTTGGATTGGCTGTCACTTTTAGGCTTTGATCTACTTGATATTCACTTTCTTAATTACAGGCCACCGATCCAAAGACCCGGTATTAGTCAGAGACTCCAATTTCTGGAGCAGCTCGGGGAGAATCTCTATCCGAATTTTGGTGGGGTGTATATCATATTGGCCGTAAAGCGCGTGGTTACTCTTACACACATTCGCCCGAAATGGTCGGTAAAAAAACGTGTTTTACCCACTGCAGCAGAACCAACAATCAGGAATGGGACTTAGTGATCAGGCCTGTTAAGCATAAGAAACCCTATCTCTTAACGGATTTTTAAGAAGTATAAATGACTCAAATAGTAGAACTTTTTAGTGATGGCGCCTGTAAAGGGAATCCTGGACCTGGTGGTTGGGGGGTTGTACTGCGCTATGCAGGCCATGAAAAGAGACTGTATGGCGGTGAGCCTGGCACTACCAATAACCGGATGGAGCTGCTTGCGGTAATTCGGGGGTTACAGGAGCTGACAAGGCCCAGTCAGGTGCAAGTGACTACCGATTCACAATATGTAAAAAACGGCATTACCCAGTGGATCCACGGCTGGAAGAGAAATGGTTGGAAGACCTCTGCACGCAAGGCGGTAAAAAATGTTGATTTGTGGCGGGAATTGGATAGTGAAGTGAGTAAACATGATGTGGATTGGCAATGGGTAAAAGGACATGCTGGTCATCCAGGGAATGAATTGGCAGATGAACTGGCTAATCTGGGTATTCAGGAGATGTTGTCATGATGCGCCAGATTGTACTCGACACAGAAACCACCGGTCTGGAGCCAGAGCAGGGACATAGAATTATTGAGATCGGCTGTGTTGAGCTGGTTGACCGAAGATTGACAGGTAATAACTTCCATCAGTTTCTGCAACCAGATCGAGAGATCGATGCGGGGGCCATTGAGGTGCATGGTATCACCAATGAGTTTCTCGCCGACAAGCCGAA
Source organism: Candidatus Thiodiazotropha sp. 6PLUC1 (assembly GCA_040506705.1). Classification (GTDB taxonomy): domain Bacteria; phylum Pseudomonadota; class Gammaproteobacteria; order Chromatiales; family Chromatiaceae; genus Thiodiazotropha. The sequence continues at coordinate 91,341 of JBEVWG010000012.1, read as the reverse complement.
ATTCTGTGATGTGGTGACTGACTTCATCGAATATGTGCGTGGTGCTGAATTGATTATCCACAATGCACCATTCGATGTCGGATTCCTTGATCATGAATTGAGGTTGATGGAAAACCCGCAGCGCATCGATGCACTGTGTGCTGTTACCGATACGCTGATCATGGCAAAGAAGATGCATCCAGGGCAGAGAAACAGCCTTGATGCATTATGCAGACGCTATGATATCGATAACTCCCATCGTGAGCTGCATGGGGCGTTACTGGATGCTGAAATACTCGCCGATGTCTATTTGATGATGACCGGTGGACAGACGGCGCTGGTGTTGGATGACGATCTTGGGCAGCAGGGTGGTGATGAGCAATCGGTTGATAATATCCGCCGACTGTCAGCCGGCCGTCCCCCTCTCAAAGTGGTTGTTGCCGGCGCTGAAGAGATTGAAGCCCATGAGCGTCAACTTGAGGAGATGGGCGAAAGGTGCGTTTGGCTTAACAGTTAAGGGCGCCTCTAATAATTGCTTGTGCCCTTAAGTCTGGATTTAACCTCTGGATTGTGTGGACTTGGCGCTATCGCAGCCTTGCACGATGTCATACAACCTCGGTATGTCGAGTAACTGTACATGTTTCCGCTCTACTCTAAGCAGGTTTTCATCCTGAAACCTGGTAAAGAGTCTACTCACGGTCTCGACTGCTAAACCGAGGTAGTTACCGATTTCATGGCGTGACATACTGAGAAAGAAGTCGCTGGCAGAAAAACCCCGTTGTTTGAATCGTTCAGAGAAGCTGAGCAGGAAGGTTGCTAAACGCTCCTCCGCACTCTTTTTACCCAGCAGCGTCAACATTTCTGTCTCCTGACCTATCTCCCGACTGAGCAGGCGATACATCTGGTGTTGCAGACTGGGCATTATGCAGCTCAGAGATTCCAGCTGGGAGAATGGGATTTCACATACCGCTGTAGTCTCAAGGGCGATGGCTGAGCAGGTGTGGCTATCGTCCTGGATTGCATCCAGGCCAATAAGTTCGCCGGGAAGATGAAATCCCAATACCTGTTCTCCACCATCCTCATTTGGGCTGTAGGTCTTGACCGAACCGCTTGTTATAACCCGTAAGCTATGAAACTTGTCTGCCCCGCGGTAGAGATGATCTCCTCGATGGTAGGGGCGGCCTCGCTTGATGATGCCATCGAGGCGTTCGACATCGTCCGGAGTCAGCCCCATGGGGAGACATAGGGTGGCAAGGCTGCAGTTTTTACAGGCGACCTTGATGTTTTCAAATGATACGACTTTTCTACTAGTCAAGTAATCGCTCCAGCATGGCAGGTGCTATATAGGCAATGTATTGTGCACCCAGTTAGTGTTTAAGGCATTTCTTACCCTTGAATTGTCCTCTCTCACCCTGAATTTAGCTTTGCTCAGAGGCGGTTTTGCCAAATAAAAACATTAAAAGCTGCTTTACCAGGCGCATATGCCAGGCTGATACAGCTTAATGTCTCCCAATCTACCCTATTTCGTCCATGTTTAATTGTTGGTGGGCTGGCAATTCGAGCTATTTTTCCAGAAATTCTTGATGTGGATCAAGTAGTTTTACTGTTTTTATTACTTTGGATCATTGATTTTTAGTCTGTCGCCGAATAAAAAAACCGGCCTGAAGGCCGGCTTTTCTGCTATTGATCGGCCTGATTATTGAGCCGGAGCAGGAGCGGGTGCAGCTGCAGGAGGTGCAGGATAGCCATAAGGAGCACCACCATATGGTGCGCCATAAGGAGCGCCATAGCCATAAGGAGCGCCGCCGTAGCCATAAGGACCGTAACCGTTGTAGCCACGGTAGTAGTTATTACCACGACCATAGCCAGAACCACGGGCGTTGCCGCTCATGCCAAAGCTGAAATCACCAGAGCCATCACCATAGCCGTCACCGTAGCCGTCGTTGTTATAACCACGGTTGCCGCCCCATGGGCCGTTGCCCCACCAGGCAGATGCACTGGTAGACACAGCTACGAGTGCCGCGATGCTCAGAACTTTAGCAAATTTAGTCATGCTTTCTTCCTCTCAAATGATTGTTTTCATACTACATCGGTGATGTAGAAAAGCGGCCTTACAGCCTCCATCATGCAATGGTTAAGGACTTCACGCCAAGTCTGTCATGTTACGGGGCAGACTGTAGGGTAAAGTTCTACTTGCCTCAGTAGTTGTTATTTGCGTAACACGCCAATCGATTATAGACCCTGGTCAGTTATAATCAATCGAATTATTGAGCCCCGTATGGAGACGATTTCATGGCAATCTTGTCTATTTGATTCGATCTATTTGGATCCTGAGCAAGCAGCTCTCAGGGGCGATCTGATGGAAATCTCTGGGGAGTTCCGAGTTACTTCCTTATATAGAGTGCAGATATTTTTATCGAGGACATGCCTTGAATCAGTAGTTTGTTGCAGTTCTGAATAATACCTAAATTGAAACCAGGTTGGTTAGCCCTTCGAGATTGAGTGAAGAGGGGCAATCTGTTACTGTTTACACCCGTCCTATATCCCATTTTCCTGCACTCTAACCTGGTAAGCAGAATTACATGACCAGTTTTATTTTTATTACGGGCGGTGTTGTCTCCTCCCTTGGCAAAGGTATCGCTTCAGCTTCTCTGGCTGCACTGCTGGAGGCCCGCGGACTGGATGTCACAATGATCAAGCTGGATCCCTATATTAACGTGGATCCCGGCACCATGAGTCCTTTTCAGCATGGCGAGGTGTTTGTAACCGAAGATGGATCTGAAACAGATCTGGATCTCGGCCATTACGAACGATTTATCGACAGTACCATGGGGTTTAATAACAACTTCACCACAGGTCAGATCTACGAAAATGTGATTCGCAAGGAGCGAAAAGGGGAGTATCTGGGGGGTACGGTTCAAGTAATTCCCCATATCACCAATCAAATCAAGGACAGTATCCAGCTTGGTGCGGCTGACAAGGATATCTGTCTGGTAGAGATAGGCGGTACCGTAGGCGATATTGAATCCCTGCCATTTCTGGAGGCGATCCGGCAAATGGGCGTGGAGATGGGGCCACAACGGGCGATGTTCATGCATCTTACCCTGGTGCCCTATATCAAAGCATCTGGAGAGATCAAAACCAAACCGACTCAACATTCGGTGAAGGAGTTGCGCTCTATCGGTATTCAACCGGATATCCTGGTATGTCGCTCTGAGCAGCCTCTGCCGGAAGCGGAGCGTAGAAAGATCGCACTTTTTACCAATGTCCCTGAACAGGCCGTTATCTCAGCTGTCGATGCTGACTCGATCTATCGGATTCCTGTGCTGCTGCATGCTCAGAATATGGATGAGTTGGTGAATCAGCGCTTTGGTCTGAATTTGCCACCTGCGGATCTCTCTGAATGGGAAGCATTTCTTGAAGGGCTGGACAATCTGGAAGGAGAAGTGAAAGTCGCGATGGTGGGTAAGTACGTGCATCTCACCGAAGCATATAAGTCCCTCTCTGAGGCGCTGGTTCATGCTGGCGTGCATACCGGGAATCGGGTGGTTATTCACTATGTCGATTCTGAGCAGATAGAGAAGAGTGGCATCGATAGCCTGAAGGGTATGGATGCTATCCTGGTGCCGGGGGGATTTGGCAATCGCGGCGTAGAGGGCAAAATTGCTGCAGTAAGCTATGCGCGGGAGAACTCGATCCCCTATCTGGGTATCTGTTTGGGTATGCAGGTGGCAGTGATTGAGTTTGCTCGCCATGTGGCCGGTTTGGCAGATGCTCACAGCACTGAATTTGATCGCTCTACGCCTAACCCTGTAATCGGATTAATCGTGGAGTGGCTGAATGCGGATGGTAAGCTTGAAACCCGGAGTGAAAACTCCGATATGGGGGGCACCATGCGTCTCGGCGGACAAGAGTGCAGGCTGCAACCTGGTAGCCTCACCCATCAACTCTATGACAAAGAGGTCATTGTCGAACGCCACCGCCACCGCTACGAATTCAATAACAGCTACCTGGATGATATTGTCACTGCCGGCATGAAGGTCTCTGGCCGTTCGGTTGATGGCCGTTTGGTCGAAATCGTTGAGATACCTGAACATCCATGGTTTGTGGCTTGTCAATTTCATCCGGAATTTACCTCCACACCTCGTCATGGACACCCGCTCTTTTCTGGGTTTATTGAAGCAGCCAGAAAACATAGGGATAGCCAGGCGTGAAGCTGTGTGATTTCGAAGTTGGACTGGATCGGCCCATTTTTCTGATTGCTGGCCCCTGTGTAATCGAGAGTGAACAACTCGCGATGGAGACAGCAGGGACGTTGAAAAGCCTTTGCAACGATCTTGGAATACCCTTTATCTACAAATCATCTTTTGATAAAGCCAATCGTTCCTCATCTGAGAGTTATCGTGGTCCCGGTATGGAGCAGGGTCTGCAGATACTTGAGAAGGTCAAAGCTGAATTGGGTGTGCCTATCCTTACAGATGTGCATGAAGACACCCCATTGGATGAGGTGGCTGAATGTGTTGACGTTTTACAGACACCGGCCTTTCTCTGCCGCCAAACCAATTTTATCCAGCGTGTTGCCAGTCAGGGTTTACCCGTTAATATTAAGAAAGGGCAGTTCCTTGCACCCTGGGATATGACCCATGTGGTTGAGAAGGCCAGGGCAGTGGGGAATCAGCAGCTGATGGTTTGTGAGCGTGGAGTCTCATTTGGCTATAACAATCTGGTATCAGATATGCGTTCACTTGCTGCAATGCGAGAGACAGGATGTCCAGTGGTCTTTGATGCGACACATTCGGTTCAGTTACCTGGGGGACAGGGTAAGCATTCCGGAGGGCAGAGGGAGTTTGTTCCAGTACTCGCCCGGTCTGCAGTGGCTGCCGGTGTGGCAGGTCTGTTCATGGAGACCCATCCCGAGCCGGATAAAGCGTTGAGTGATGGACCAAACGCCTGGCCACTAGCGAAGATGAAGGCACTTCTTGAAACGCTGGTGGCATTGGATAGACAGGTTAAACAAAGTGGCCTGATTGAATTGGAATTATAAATCTGGCGAGTCATCTGCCTGTAACATTGCTTGATGACAATAGTGCTAATAGAAACAAACGACAGAACAAGACGGAGACGAAATGTCTGAAATTGTTGATGTACGTGGACGAGAAATTCTCGATTCACGAGGAAACCCGACCATTGAAGCCGATGTATTCACAGCAGATGGCGCCATAGGCAGGGCAATGGTGCCTTCCGGTGCCTCTACCGGATCACGTGAAGCCCTGGAGTTGAGGGATGGTGATAAGAGTCGCTATCTGGGCAAGGGTGTTCTGCAGGCGGTTGCACATATCAATGGCCCCATCAAAGAGGCATTGATGGGCATGGATGTTACAGATCAGTCTGGTGTAGATCAGTGCATGCTCGATCTGGACGGAACAGAAAATAAATCAAAGTTGGGTGCCAATGCGCTTTTAGGTGTCTCTCTGGCAGCAGCTCACGGCGCAGCCCAGGAGAGGGCGCTGCCACTCTATCGTTCCCTCTCATCTGGTCCCTACCGCTTGCCAGTACCAATGATGAATATCATCAATGGTGGTGCACATGCCGATAATAGTGTCGATCTGCAGGAGTTCATGATTCTGCCTGTGGGTGCCGGTTCGATTCGTGAAGCGGTGCGCTATGGTGCCGAGGTCTTTCATGCTCTGCAGAGTGTGCTAAAGGGCAGGGGCATGGCAACGGCGGTGGGCGATGAAGGTGGTTTTGCCCCCAATCTTCCCTCCAATGAGTCAGCGATCGAAGTGATCCTGGAAGCTATAGAAAAGGCAGGATTCTCTTCTGGACGCGATATCTATCTGGGTCTGGATGTCGCGAGCTCGGAATTTTATCAGGATGGGGTCTACGACCTGGCATCGGAAGGGCGCAAATTCAGTGCTGAAGAGTTCACCGATTATCTTGCTGCCTGGGTGGATCAGTATCCTATCATCACCATCGAGGATGGTATGGATGAGGGGGATTGGGAAGGCTGGAAGCTGCTGACTGATAAACTGGGTGAAAAGGTACAGCTGGTTGGTGATGATCTGTTTGTAACCAATACTAAAATCCTGCAGCGCGGGATTGATGAGAAGATCGCCAACTCGATTCTAATCAAAGTCAATCAGATAGGCACCTTAAGTGAGACTATGGCCGCTATCGATATGGCTAAGGCTGCTGGTTACAGTGCAGTGATTTCCCACCGCTCTGGTGAAACAGAAGATACCACTATTGCGGATCTGGTTGTGGCGACAGGTACTGGACAGATCAAAACCGGCTCCTTATCCCGTTCAGACCGAGTCGCAAAATACAATCAGTTAATGCGCATTGAGGATCAATTGGGTGAAGATGCAATCTATGCTGGTAAAGATGCCTTTCCAGTAGCAATCCCTTGATCCGGATGGTACGACCAAGCGTAGTATGCTTTTTGAGATCCTGGCCTGCTCGTGAATTATCCGCTCTTTCAGGGCTATCTGATCAACTCATGATTCGATAGCTTGCCGTCAAAATGCACCGCTATTGTGTTGCCTATCTTCGCAATAGCGGGCTATTACCAGGGATAAGCACCATCGGTCGGCCCACTGATATTAGAGTTCCTTGATTTGAACCATGCGCACCACTATTTTCATTTTGGTTATTCTGCTGGCTTTTCTGCAATACCGACTCTGGGTAGGAGAGGGGAGCCTGGCTGAGGTAAATAATCTAAAGGATGAGATTCAAACCTTACAGCAGGAGATGGTGGGTTTACGTAAGCGAAACGATGCGTTGCAGGCAGAGGTTGAGGACTTGCGCAGTGGACAAGATGCCATCGAGGAACGGGCGCGCAGCGAGCTGGGCATGATCAAAGAGGGAGAGATATTCTACCAGGTTGTTACCCCCTCTGAGGATAAAGCGAATGAGCGTTAGATGCTGGGCAGTGGTACCTGCTGCAGGTGTTGGTCGACGCATGGGTGGAGATATACCGAAGCAGTATCTTGATCTCTCCGGTCGCAGGATCATCGACCATACACTGTCGAGACTACTCAGCCATCCGCGTATTACGGCCGTCTATGTGGCGCTTTCCGAAGATGATGCCTACTGGGAGCTTTGCGACTATGCCAGTGATCCCAGAGTGATCAGGGTCGCCGGTGGTGAAGCTCGCTATCAATCAGTGCTGAATGCACTGAACAGTCTCTTAGAGCAAGCCAGTGATGATGACTGGGTATTAGTCCATGATGCCGCAAGACCCTGCCTGTCTGACGCTGATCTAAGTCGTCTCATAGAGACCCTGCATGAGCATCCGGTTGGTGGACTGCTTGGGGTGCCGGTCAGCGATACATTGAAGTGGGTGGACAGTGCTAATGGTGTCGATGCAACAGTCTCCCGTGAGGGGCTATGGCGCGCTTTTACACCACAAATGTTTCGTCTGGGACTTCTGATCTCTTCTATTCAGGCGGCGATCCTGAGTGATGCAACGATTACAGATGAAGCGGGGGCGATGGAGCTCTCAGGCTACACGCCTAAAATAGTTGAGGGAGAGAGCACGAATATCAAGATAACCCGGCCTGGTGATATGCAATTGGCCAGACTCTATCTGCAAAAGGGTATCTCGAATAGTTAATAGAGGTGCCCTTAAGGTGCCGGGTTAATAATCTTTTTCGCGTTCGGACCAAACTACACTAGATCGCCAGCAGATTCCTCAATTCCCGAATCTGTTCCCTCGCATTTTCCAGGATACCGATTGAATGTCGTGGGGTAAGTTTGCCGAGCGCCAATTTATGGAAGGCAGGCACCAGATCCAGTCGCGGCAGCTTCACCATCATTGGTGTTCCGATATAGGCATGAAGCTGAGCAATAACCACCAGATCAACATAATCTGGTTCATGACTTATATCTTCCATCCAATCATCTGCATGCAGAGCGGATTGAACAAAATAGTCAGGAAATTCCCATTGTCGCAGAACCATAGCGCCAACTTCTGCTTTGAGGTTTTCAAGCACACGGTCAAGTAATTCAGTATTCTCTATCAGAGCGGGCTTATTGCGTGCCGCGCCGATAATGGCCAGCGCTCCAATGTCATGTAGCAGACCACATAGTAGAGCCTGATCAGATGCAAGACCTGGAGTGACGTTCGCCAGCTCATGACATATTGGAGCAACATAGCTGAGATGTTTCCAAAGTTTGACCATACGTTGTTGTAGAGTTTTCGAACGACTTTGAAACAACTTTCCCAGTGCGAAGCTGATGACCAGATTGTGTGTGACCGAACGACCCAAACGGGTCACTGCGTCAGGCAGATTATCGATTGGCTGTTTCCCCCGATAGGCTGCGCTGTTGACGACACTGATAACACGAGCTGCCACGGTGGGGTCGGCCTGCACAACATGGGCAATATCCTCACTATTGGAATTACCATCATTAATCACCTTTGCGATGCGCATGGTGATATCCGGCATGCTGGGCAGTTCCAACGTGTTGTTTTGCACCGATTCATGAAACTCCCAGTAGAGCTCAGCTTCAGGGCCATTGGTATCACTAAGTTCGATGGTGTTGTTTGATCGCTTGTTGACGATGGGAGGAAGGCGTTTTATTGAATCATATAGCTCTTGGGGAATGCTAAGAAGATCTACAGCTGTAATGCTGTCAACAGATACCTCACAGGGATTCCTCTCAACCAAAGGAAGCGAGCTACAGGGTTGCTCAGCTTGACAGATTACCTGTTTTCTATCATTTGAGTTGATTTTGACTTCACCCGCCAGCAGATAGTAGACCTGGTCTATGGGTTCACCTTCAACTGCAATAGTGGTATTGGCATTTCGATGTTCAACATGGGTTTCGGATAGAACATATTTCAAAACCCGCTTTGGTAAGTTTCTCAGGGCCTCAATTTTTTTGACCCTGTCATTAGTGACAGCGGTTACTCGTTGAATCATCTTAAGCGTGCTCGGTGTGGTCTGTTTCGTATGGAATATTGGCGGCTTTTAGTTGGTTCATTGCGTACAATGTCAATTATAAGAAACTATGAACGAATCTGGTTGGTGATATTACGGGTGATTAACACTCTACTGCCCTCTCATGATCCCGGGTAGTAGCCTGTCTACAACCAATATTGGATGCGCAGATGCGGGATTTGTTGATCCTGGATCACCATTCAATATCTGTTCAAAGTACCCTTATTATAGCGACCCGAATGGGTAACACTTTAAGTTGAATGGTGAATTGGTATGCGTATTGGCCAGGGCTATGATGCCCATCGATTCGAATCCGGATCCCGTCTGATTCTCGGCGGAGTCGAAGTCCCCCATGATCAGGGTTTGCTGGCCCATTCGGATGGGGATGTGCTCATACACGCCTTATGCGACGCCTTGCTAGGTGCTGCTGCCCTTGGTGATATTGGCCGACATTTTCCTGACAATGATCCTGCTTACGCCGGCATAGAGAGTCGTAAGTTGCTTCGCCAGGTGATAGAGCAGCTTCACGGCATGGGCCTGATGGTTGCAAATGCGGATATGACGATCGTAGCGCAGAAACCGAAGTTAGCCACTTATATCGACGATATGCGTGAAATTCTTGCTTCCGATCTGCAAATTAAGCTGAATCGGGTGAATGTCAAAGCGACGACAACTGAAGGTATGGGATTTACCGGTCGAGGTGAAGGGATTGCCGCTTTAGCTACAGTGCTGTTGAAGGAGTCGGAAATTGACTGACAAACCCTGGCAGCCTATTGAGCAGATGCCTCATGCCCATGGTGGCGTGGCTGGAACCGGGGTGATTCGTTCCACTCCAGAAGATTTTCAAGTCGACGAAATAGTTGGCTTCTCGCCGGATGATGAGGGTGAGCACCTGCTGGTGCAGATCAGGAAACGCAAGACCAATACCCAATGGCTTGCCGGGCAGCTGGCAAAACTGGCGGGTATCCCGGTAAAGGATGTCGGTTTCGCGGGGTTGAAAGATCGACATGCTGTTACCACCCAATGGTTCTCTCTTGGTATGGCAGGACGCCCTGAACCTGAATGGAGCAAGCTGGAAGATGAACTGATTCAGGTATTGGCAGTACATAAACACAGACGAAAATTACGTAGAGGAAGCCTGCGAGGTAACCGTTTCACACTGCGTATTAGAGAGTTAAGTGCAGATCAGACGCTACTGGAAAAGCGTCTGACACAACTCAAAACATCGGGGATGCCAAACTATTTTGGTGAACAGCGCTTTGGTCATGGTTACAACAACCTAGGCCAGGCTGACCTCCTGTTTTCACCCGCTAGACCTCGAATGAGCAGATCATTGCGCGGCCTGGTGATATCGGCAGCACGTTCACAGCTTTTCAATCAGGTTCTGGCAGAGCGGATCGAGCAGGGTATCTGGAATATCCCCTTGCCTGGAGACTATTTCAAACTCGATGGCAGTCGAGGAGGGTTTTCCTGCCACGAAGAGGAGGATGAGATCCTGGCCCAGCGCTGTCGAGAGTTGGACATCCATCCTACTGGGCCTCTATGGGGAAGGGGGCTGAATCTAGTCAATGAGGATGCCGGTGATTTGGAGGCGAGGGTATTAGAGCCATTCGAGCTATGGCGAAATGGCCTGGAGCATGTCGGGCTGGAGCAAGAGCGCAGGTCATTGCGAATCAGCTTGAAAGACCTGACTTGGCAATTTCTACAGGATGGGAGCCTGGCGCTGGAATTTTTCCTGCCTGCCGGCTGCTTTGCAACTGCGTTACTGCGTGAATTGATTGACTATACGGCTGATTCTGATATTTGATTACCCTGAAGAATAGGGGTGGTAAAAGAGATTCTTCAGGATAGGATTAAAAGCAGGCTCTGAATAAGTGATCAACGCTCACCTGGCGGAAAAATAGACCCAATAATGAAAGGTACGCTTAGACAACTCTGCTGTGCGGTTCAACGGAATTGCCATATCTCAGACGCCCGTCACGGGGCTGATTATGGACTCTGTACCTATCTGTTGAAGATGCGTGAATACTACCGTTGGGAAAACGGTCTCGACTACCAGGCATCATTGACCAATGAATCCGTTGGTGATTGGCTGACAGCTCGTGAGGCACTTTGGGAATCCCTGGTTGACGACGAGTTTGCAACGCTGCCCCTTGATGGCGAGGACTACGATCCATTCGATGTGGAGACGATTAACCATGCTCTTGAGCCATTGGGGCTGGTCTACAGCGCAGGCTATGGTGTAAAAAACAAACCCCTTTTCTTTCTCGGGCACCTTGAACGGCTGGAACAGCCAGAGGGGATTTCAGTGTGGGTGTCGGGACGTGAACTGGCCAGAGATCTTACCGCCCCCGCTGCAATGAATCAGGGCGGGCGGATCTATATCAGGCGGGAATCTTTTCGACGCTTGCTTTGGGAAAAATTTGAAAATTGGCGTTGGCAGCGAGCTGATAATGCAATGGGCCGCGCATTCTCCCACTATGACTTTGAACAGCAACTGGAGACCTCTCTGGATCATATGGTTGAAAAAGAGTTGGATGCTGTTCTGCTGCATGAGCAGGGTGAATATCTTGCCGGTAAAGCGCTTGGTGAAAAATGGAATGAGATGGTTATCGACCTAGGGCATTCACCGGCTGAGCTCATGGCCAGAGCAGTAAGAGATCATTGGGCGGATTGTGAGGTGACTCTACCCCACCTGATAGCACAACAAGATGAAGCATCTCTACACTTCTATATGGGTGGTTTGACTGGAATGCGGAAATCAATATTTCCTCAACTGATTGCTGCCTATGAAGCCTGGCATCTTCATGATGACTGGAAACCTTTGTGCCAGGTTGTGGAAGACGGCAAGAAACACTGGCCTGAGTTGGCAGTCAGGCTGTTGGATTGTTATCAGAATCAACCCTGGGAGGCTCCTGCAGCGATCAAGTCAATGGTTGAAGCAAATACTTTATAGAATGTGCTGTTTCTGCGTTGCGGATCTTCGCAATAGCTGGGCATTTACGTGCGATCCTCGCCTTGAATCGACTCATTTTGTAAGATAATCTGCTTGGATGAGTGTTTTTCCTGATGTGACTTAAGTCTGAAGTAGAATATAGGGAAGTAGTTTGAGTTCCGTAAATCCAAAATTATTGATCGCTTTAGTTGTCGTTATACTTTTTGCGGTCTTTCTCAAAGTTTCAAATCCGCATAGAAAATACAGCACACAAGGCTTCTGGGAGACTGCGACCATTGCGTCTATTGATGAAGTTCCTGATGAGGCGTTAGAGCCAGGTAATAGAAATGGCGGTGTGTTGATGTGGGCGGCTATGGTCGTAAGGGATCCAGAGATAATCGAGGCACTTGTTTCCCGTGGTGCTGAGATCAATGAAGCTGACGGAATTTTTATGGGTACGCCTTTAACCGGGGCGGCGGGGTATAGTTCAACCCCAGAGGTAATCGATAAGCTTATTGAACTGGGTGCAGATATCAGCCAGTTGGTTAATAATAACGAAGACGCACTAATGATAGCCGCGCGATATAACCATAATCCTGCGATTATCGAAAAGCTGTTAGAACATGGTGCAGATATGAGCAGAAAGAACTCCCAGGATTTGACAGCCGCAGATATCGCAAGGGAAAGCGGTAATAAAGCAGCACTAACTGTTTTCGAACACCCCCAGAAATTATAGGAAACTATTGACTATTTTAATAAACAGTGGCTATTAAAAAAATACATAAAATCAATAGTTAAGTGTCATCAGGGTCTATACTCTTCCTTGTACAATCGGTAGTCATCTCTTTGATAAATGCGATCTGAATTTTTTGAGAAAAGTTTACCAGTCACTTATCGAAGTTGCCTATCTGTTTCAATTGATTAAGAAACCTCTGAACAAGTCATGGATTGACATCTTGTTGTAGTATTAACGCTATTCTGCACTTCACAATTGCGGTTCATATCATCTCTTATCTATGCCATGATTTGATCTGTTTTTGCTGCAAAATGTCGTCCCTATCAAATTCAGATGTTGCTTAAGGTTTTAACTTAAAATCTATCTCAGGGAGTGACTATGCTGCATTTTATGGACGCTAAAGCTATGTTATTTGTTCAAAATTGGGAAGAAGCGATCTGTACGAGTCATAAAAAACATAAATTTCGTACTCACACCAAACAAGAGCTTGAATCTTTCAATCGCAAGCATGGTGAAAGTTCCAGATTTAAAAAGTTTGGAAAATATTTTTAATCAGAACTGGTCTGTCGATATAAATTTTGTGACTCATCGATTATCACAATATTGATCAGCGTATTCTCATCATAAAACGGCACTTTAATATGGTAAAAATATTACGGTGCCGTGTCGTCTGTACTGATAGATTTGAATGTTACCTTGTTGGACATCAGCAACATTCAGATCTGTAACTACACCTCTGAATCAAAAGTTGTCTCTTCCGGTTCGCTGGTATTATGACAAGAATATTATAGATTAATGACATTGCTGTTCGGCTTAGATGAAATATTCTGCAAGCTAGGGTTATTTCGTATTACAGCAATAGGTAACCACCTGTACCCTTCAACCATATCAAATCACCTATCTCTTTCTGGAGTGGTATTGTCATGGTCGATAGTGTTTCCAATTCCAAAAATAGTTCAAGCACAAGTAGTAATAAGTCAAGTAGTGATAATTCACCTGCTGCAGAATCTCACAGTTCAAAATCAGATGAGATGACAACTGAAGAGCGGTTGAAATCTTTGCCTTCCGCGCTGGATCGCGCACTCGGAGATAACAGCAGGCATGGTGGTGATGCTACACGTCAGGAGACAGGTTACGGCACTCAGCGTCTTGAAGAGGTTTCATCTTCAGTTACAGACAAAGCGGATAAGATTGTTGATGATACTTTGGCGGCCGCAACTGATGGTGTCAAAACAGTTCAGGTCGACGAAGCTTTCGATAAGCTAAACAGCGATGGCGACAAGCTCTATATGCGGGTGACCGCTGAAGTCAAAGGAAACATACAAATTGGTTTAAAAGGTCAGCTGGGTGGTGATATTGAAGTAACCCAGTTGGGTGAAGGGGCAGATGCTGAATACAGAGTGAGTCTGGATAAAGAGTCTCTTGCAGCTTTTACCCAAAAAGTATCTATACCTTATGTTCCATTGAAGTTTGAGGAGGGTCTGCAAACTGCTGATAGGGTTGAAATGACCTTTGCAAATCGTGATGAAGCTATTCAAGCTACAACGCTGCTGCAACGCCTGGCTGTTGCCGACGTTGCATCAGATCTTTCCGGTGCCGCAGGTGTACTCTCCGGCGCTGGTGCAAATCCTGTTGCAAATCCGCTTACGGAGAGCGGTTCTCCCGGTGTGGTTACAACTGCTGCCGTGGGCCTGTCAGGAGAGGATATGGCTTTTTTACAAGGCCACATATCAGCTTATGAAACTACCCTGGGTGTCAGGGGCCGCGCTGCGTTGGAGTTACAGGCGCCACAGCTATTTCTGCCTTTTCAGGTTCAAGGTGAAGGGCGTCTGGATCCACGAATAGAAGTCACGCGAAGGGTTGAGTTACCTGAGGATGGAAAACCGGGAGAATTAACCTATACCGTGTCGGGTGATGTTCGTGCCTCTGCAAAAGAAAAGCTTGCCTTTGATCCGATACCAACTAACCAATTTGACGCAGGTGTGATGCTTCAGAATCGATTGGAAATCGGTTCTGCTCGTATCGAGGTGAGTGCCAATTACGATCTACCCGCTGGAGATATCACCACAAGCCCGGTTGGTGGTCGAGTAGTACCAGAGTATGACCTTGTGACAGGCGATGGTTTTGGTGCACCTGATCGAATCAGTGTTGAAACCTCTGCTGAATGGCGCACTCAAGGTGTGTTGGATGCTTCCCGTGGTGATAGCAACAAAACGGTAGCCAATTTTGAAATCAATAACCCGGAGCAGGCTGGTCCAGCTTTGAGCATGTTGGCAAATGGTGATGTCACTGCTGCCGCAAGCGCTGCAGGAGTGGAACTGAAAACTACCTTTCAGCAAATTGAGCGCAGTGGACTTGCAACCCAGGGTGGCTTCAAGTTCAAGTTTGGTGAGGGGAATGAACTGGAAGTAACCGTTATCGTAGAGGCGGGTGTTGACGACGTCACTACCATGCAACACAACACAATTGCCCCTCAACAGACTGCGCCAGTGAAGCAACCTGTCGACGATGGCAAAACCCTGGTAGTCGAACCTGAAGCTGGCCTTACCCTGAGGAATGAACCGATGGGTAAAAGAACATCCGTTTTTCAGCATGGCACTTTCCTCAGGCAGACAGGGGAAGCCGTAACTGCTTTTGATGGTAATCAATGGGTACCTGTGGAGGGAACTGACGTAAACGACCAACCTGTTTCAGGCTATGTGTACGCCGGTTATATAAGATCACACGACAGCGGTAGTGGCGCGATGGACGAGACGGGCCGAACCAATCCAACCCTGGAATATCAACGATATGATCAGCTGACAGTCAAAGATGGGGATAACCTCTGGGATTTAGCCCAGCAGCACAATGTCTCCTTTGAAGAGATGGTTGAACTTAATAACGAGCATCTGATAGCACCCGAATTAATCTTTGCCGGTGACACTGTTTACCTGCCAGGAACTGAAAAAGGGCCGATTAAGGTTGCCGAGGTGGAAACACAGGAGTTACCAGCCAACACTTCAACATCGACACCAGGATCAGGTTCTTCAACGGAAAGTAGCTCTACATCACTTCCAGCCGGTTCAGGCAGTTTATCGGGATCGGGTTCAACATCGATGACCGATTCAACTTCAACGCCAACAAACAGTGACAGCTCATCAAGTTCTACCGGTTCAGCAAACGACGCCTCTCTACCTGGCGCTGAGGTTGAAGCAGGAAACGCGCCTGCTGGTACAGATCAGATAGATGACCGTAAACCAATGAGTGAGATACTCGAGCAGTATCAAGTTACAGACGATGCTGTGTTGCCTGAATGGCAGCTAGAGGTAAAAGTCGGGCCATTAACTATCGAGCGAGTGCCGTTTACCAATATCGAAGTGCCAATCTTGGAAGATAGAACTAGAACTGAGACAGATTTAATTCAGCAGTTGTATGATCGTGAAGGTTTTTTTGCGGTAAAGACATTCAACGATATCGTTAACCCACAAGGCACTGACCAGGAAATCAATGCTTACCGGATTGCCGATCAAAAATTTTCTCAGTTTGATGATAAAGGTAAGTTTGTTAAAGGGGGCGAGGATGGTCACAATGATGCCATGAGGCATTCATTCTATAGTGCTATGCTGACGAAAGAATTTGGTGTTGGATTTGCGGAGTCTTTTGCAACCGCCCATGAAGGGGTTCCCGGAAATCCAGCAGATCGAGAGGCTATGGATCTCTTCAATAATGAACTCGGTCGCCGCATTGCTGTGGAGAACCCAAAAGCCACCCCACGGGAATTAGCGGGTCTGATCTACAATGCGATTCTGAATGGGGAGGCTGTAGTGATTGATGGTAAAGGTGAGCTTGTTTACAGTGATCAAGTTGCTGTGGGTCAAACGGGGAAGGCACATCTTGAACCAATTAATGGTGTACAGACTCCTCCAGAGTGGCTAGATACAGGATCAAATTGAACATGTTCAGATCAGTAGCAATCACCGTATTAATGGTTGTCCTGACGACAGGGTGTGACAACAGTATGACTACCCAGGAAAGACCCTATCTGTTTTCATCTGAAGTGAGTGAGAAGTTATCGGAATTTTCCAAACAAGGGCCGCGTGGTGCGACCTATCGGCTTGAAAACGCAACAACTTTCAACTGGGATGAGGTGCATGTTTTTTTAGGTGGCACTCCGGGTAAAATCATCAATCAGCATGTTGGCCAAAAAATGTTCGATGATAATGACTATTTTGGTGGCCGTTTTACATTAATGGTGTTTACCGATCACGATAAGGTTGTTCATGCTGTCTCTTTTAGGCCTCCTTTGTTCTTCGATATTTCTGAAAAGCTTAGCTTTTCACGTGAAGAAGCAATCGTATTTGCACATAGTGATGACCCTGGCCCCTATTCGCTCATGTTTAAGGAGTAGTATCGTCTGAACCTATAGTATTTAGGTGTATAAGTTTCGAGTTGACCGGAGACTTTACCAGTTAATCAAAAGTTGTCTCTTCGGGTTCGCCGGTATTATCGATAATAATCCGTTTAACCCCGTTCATGCGGGATATAATGTAGCCTCCCATCATTATAGCCAGCTGCTCATTGTTCGTTTCGAGTGCAGTCAATAGCTTGCCGGCTACCAGTTGGCAGCGCTGGGTTGCGTTAGGATTTCTGGTCCATTTCTGGCCGATTTGCCATCCTTTGTCCATGTCCCTGTCCATTTTTTCAAATGAGTCACCCATGGTTTCAATATAGCCATCGGGAATATCCAGGTCCATTGACCATTCATCGATAATAAGATTTAGTTGCATGATGTAAACTTATAAGTCAGTAAAAAAAGCTATTTGCTTGCAGATTTTTAGGTCTAAGGGCATTTGCTAATCATCGTGTCTCACGAAGGTAAAATCAAGCGTATGGAAGATCAGGAATTACTCGCTATTGTTGAATTGGGTGGCTATCCCAATTTCGTCCCGCTTTACCAACGCTTGAAATATAGTGTAGAGATGGTCAACTCTGTTCGGAAAGCTCAGGCATGGCTGAAGAGACATCGCCCCAAGGTGGTGGTTGCGGAGTTCTATTCTGATCCTCAATTCAGGGATCGAGTGAGTAATCTTGAATCACTGCTGGCGACCTTGCAGCGTTATGATATTGAAGCAAAGATTATTGTACTCATTGATACAGAGTATCTGCAGCGTCTGGAAAAAGTACAGGCACGCTACGCAATACATAGTGTGCTTACCTTTCCTGTGGATGAAAGCGCTATGCAAGCCGCTATAGAGTTAATATAGGAGGTTTAGATGTTATTGGAAATCGACAGATTGCTTGAGTCGGCTCAACTGCAAAAGATCGATCAAATTCTATCAGAGGCTGAATTTGTCGACGGTAGGCTCACCGCCGGAATGGCGGCAAAGAGAGTAAAAAACAATCAGGAGTTGAAGGGCACCCAAAAGCAGATGGAGCTGTTGATAAGGATCCTCACCAGCGCAATGGGGCAAAATCAAAGTTTTCGTTCGGCAGTATTACCTTATCGCATGGCCGACCCGATTTTTGCCCGATACCAGTCGGGAATGACCTATGGTGATCACGTTGATGACCCGTTAATGGGGATCAGTGGTCAACGCTTTCGCAGTGATATCTCAATGACTGTTTTTTTACGCGAGCCAGATAGTTATGAAGGTGGTGAGTTGGTTATTCGTACCACTTTTGGTGAGAAACGGGTGAAATTAGCTGCGGGCAGCGCTGTAATTTATCCCTCTTCCAGTCTTCATCATGTTGCTGAGGTTACTCAGGGGGAGCGGTTGGTCGCCTTGGCTTGGATACAAAGTTATGTACGGGATCCGGCCAGGAGAGAACTGCTCTATGAGCTTGACCAGGCAAGAGAGGATCTGCTGCTAAACAGGTCTCAGGAAGCTACCACAGGGCTGGTCGATAAGTCCTACGCAAATTTACTGCGCATGTGGAGTGATGTGTAGAAATATTTCCAGAAACAGGGTGCGGCGAAACCGCACCCTTGTGTAAATTCAGTACAAAGTGCAACTTGGCTTAGTAACCGCCTTTACGCTTGGTTTCTGGCAGGCCGGCAATTTTACTGGCCTGTTTGGCCGGGCCCATGGGGAAATGGATGTAGAGCGCTTTTGCATCAACCTTGCCTTCGTCTGTCCAGACACCTTTAAAGTGCTTGACCATGTTACGTTCGTTGGGCTGATTGCCGCCGTTATTCAAATACTCATCACGCAGAAAATTGATGATTTCCCATGCTTTTTCTGAAAGGGTGACACCTTCCGATTCCGCGATGACCTTGGCGACGTCCTCACTCCAGTCAGTCTGGTTGACCAGATAACCGTTCGCATCGGCTTCAACTGTATTACCATTTACTTCATATGACATTGATCTCTCCTACTAAAACACGAGGCACTCGGCCTCTATAACTATTATTCAGTGTTTATCGGTTCTGGCCTAATGGTCAGGGCGCGTGCTTCGACATTGAGTCCGGCAAAAGATCACTGAGAAACAGTGAGTGCGCATCCTGTAATCTTAAACAGTCTTGTGTGGAATAAACAAGCCAAAGCCTCGATTGCGTAATGAACCCATACCCTCTTCCTGTAGAGTAATCGCATCATCCAGGGGGAGTCCGGCGACCATCAGGCTCTTCGTGAGTATTGCTCCTTCAGGGGTCTGAAAGGCATCCCCTTTACCACAGAGTACCTTTTTGAATCTGAGATTGAGTGCTTTCAGCTGGCTGACAGACTGTTCCATGAAATCGTCCTCAGACTGATCCTCTTCGACGACCAGATGGCGGCAATAGAGTGTGGTTGTTATGCTGAGCAACCGGGTATGGTTTCCGCTGATTTCCAGTTTAGAGCCATCGATATCCAGAATTTGATCCGAAAGCTTCTCAGCATCACCAATACGCGCTTTAGGCAGGCGCAGGATAAGGGGGGTGCGTCGGGAGAGGTAGAGCAGGTCACCACTGCCAGAGGGACGCTCCCAGCCATTACCTGAATCTGCACCATAGATCAGATGCAGGCCTGCATTGGATTCATCAGCAAACCAGGGGAGGGCTTGATGAATCGCCTGGGAAAGCGCCCATGCATGATCTATTGGAAGTGTGGGGCACTTAATTTTAAAGATCAGATCCAAGACATTGTCAGGGACAACGAAACGATCTTCATCTACCTCTTCCTGCCAGAACATCTACAGCTCCAATTTAATCATCTGCGGGGATTTTAGCGCGTAACTCATCCCTGTCGTACCACCAGTCATTATCGACAATCACATCCAGCACCGTTGCCAGGCGAGGCAGGAATTTAGCGGGATCATCAAGCTCCATGCGTTCAACCCAGAAATCGAATATCTCCTGCTCTTCCACCTGACTGTGGCGCCTGGCTACCTGGCCCATAAGCTGATTGGTGAAAAACCTCAGATCTTCCTGCTGCTGGCCTTCGGCACGTAAATCGATCAAATAACAGGCCGTGGCAGCAGCCACGGCCCCTCCGTCTGATTTATCAGGTGTCTCATCTATAAGATGCTGCAGCATGGCGACACTCAGCTCTGGGTCGACTGGAAATGTAACTCCCAACCAGATGCCATGGGCAAGCGCTTTTATTGCGTCATCCTTCTCGGCCTGGTAAATAATGTCGCAGGACTCAACCGCTGTAAGCCAGAGTTCATCCGCTAGCGCTTCGTCGAAAACCTTTTTGGCAATCTGCCAGGCTTCGTCACTACGGTCCAGGTCGAGCAGGATATAGCAGCTCTCAATTTCTAGCGTCAGGCGTTTTTTCAATGACGCGTCAGCATCGAGTGCTGCGAGTTCCTCACGTTTTTCAGCCAGGCGTAGTTCAAGCAATTGACTCGATTTGACTGCATCCTCGGCACTGTCGTTATCACCGACAAAAGTTTCTGATTCTAAATACTTCACAGATCAATACTCAGTTAAGGTTTTGGTGTGGTCAAGTGAAAGCCGCTTCAAGGCGATCCTCCCAATTCTCGGGCGTATCTGCGAAGGGCGGCTTTACATCGATTCGAAAAAATACTTCCGACTTTGAACGCGCTTTCACGGTATCCAGAAGTTGCTCGAAACTATCGACTTCTGGATGTTGCATCATCAATTCGCTCAGGTACAGCATCTATTTTGTGTCCGTTTAATTACTTAGTAAAATGGTCAGTTATTACTATTGAACATTAAGCTAGATGTGGGTTCAAGTCCCTTTTTGCAATAACCAGGGATAAAGCTATCCCTGTAGAAAAAGGGGGATATAAAATCACGATCTTATATTGGTAATAGTTTATAACTTGCTGTGTTTACAATAAATATAGATAGATTGCATATATATGACCTAAACAGATCTGGTTTTATCTATCCCTTTTGGGATAGTCGATTCTATCCCTTTACCCCCCATTGGAAGGATATAGGTCTGCATTAGGAATCCCTAAAATTGCGTCCCAGTAGTAGCAGGCCCTGCCTGTGAGGTTAAGATTGCAGGTCAGTTGGCAAAACTCTACTGCTTGGTTATCAGCCAAGAATAATTAGGATGAGCTAAATGCTGACGACCTGGACAAACGACCATTGGGAGAAACATTGATGGCAAAACAGATGCATGATACCCCCATGCTTGATCAGCTGGAGAGCGGCCCTTGGCCCTCATTTGTCACCGGCCTCAAGCGCCTCGCCAAAGAGAATGACATGATGGTTGACCTGATGGGTCAGCTAGAGACTTCCTACGAAACCCGCAAAGGCTACTGGAAAGGTGGCACCGTGGGCGTTATCGGCTACGGCGGTGGTATCATTCCCCGTTTTACCGAGCTGAAAAATGATGATGGCGAAGCTGTGTTTCCTGCTTGTGCAGAGTTCCACACCCTTCGTGTTATGCCTCCTCCAGGCATGCATTACGATACTAATACCATTCGCAAATTCTGTGATATCTGGGAAAAGTATGGCTCTGGTCTGATTGCGTTCCATGGTCAGTCAGGCGATATCATGTTCCAGGGTTGCTCTACCGACAACGTACAACCTGCGTTTGACGAGATCAACGAGATGGGTTTTGATCTTGGTGGTGCTGGTCCTGCTGTACGTACAGGTATGTCCTGTGTGGGCGCTGCACGCTGTGAAAACTCCTGCTTCGATGAGGGCCGTACCATGCGCATGCTGGTCAACAATGCCCTTGACGATATGCACCGTCCTGCACTGCCTTATAAGTTTAAATATAAGGTCTCCGGATGTCCGAACGACTGCATGAACTCTGTTCAGCGCGCTGACCTGGCTACCATTGGTACCTGGCGCGACGATATGAAAGTCGATCAGGACGAAGTTAAGAAATTCGTTGGCGAAAAAGGCCGCAAGTACGTCATCGATAACGTTATCACCCGTTGCCCAACTCAGGCATTGTCTTTGAATGATGATGATACCCTGGGTGTGGACAACCCTTCCTGCGTACGTTGCATGCACTGTATTAATGTAATGACCAAAGCGCTCTCTCCTGGTGACGATAAAGGCGTATCCCTGCTGTGCGGTGGTAAGCGTACTCTGAAGATCGGCGATCTGATGGGCACCGTAATCGTACCTTTCATGAAGCTTGAGTCTGATGATGACTTCGAAGAGCTGGGCGAGCTGGCCACTGAGATTCTCGATTTCTTTGCTGAAAACGCACTCGAACATGAGCGTACAGGTGAGATGATCGAACGTATCGGTCTGGTCAACTTCCTTGAAGGCGTAGGCCTGGAGATCGATCCTAATATGATCGAGCGTCCGCGTATGAATCCTTATGTCCGTATGGACGCTTGGGATGAAGAAGCGGCCAAATGGGCTGAGCGTAAAGCTGCGCAATAATTCTGTTTACTGCTGACTGACAGCAGGTTGCATGGGGGGCACCGGGTTCGCCCGGATGCCCCTAAAAACGAATCAATTACCCTATTTTTTTGGAGGTAGGTATGTCGGAACCTCGTATGCCGATCGAGAGTGGTGTTCCAGAGATGGAGCCCTACTTGCACCCCGTCCTGAAGAAGAACTATGGCCAGTGGGCTTGGCATGAACGCCTGCGTCCTGGTGTTCTTCATCACGTTGCCAAGAGTGGCGATGGCATCTGGACAGTGCGTGCCGGTACTCAGCGTCAGATGGATCTCTACACGATCCGCAAGCTGATGGATATTGCTGACGAATTTGCTGAAGGATATGTTCGCTTCACTATTCGTTCCAACATCGAATTTATGGTCAGTGATGCCGCTAAAGTAGAGCCTTTGATCGAAAAGCTGAATGCTGAAGGCTTTCCTATCGGTGGTACTGGACCCTCTGTCTCCATGATCTCTCATACCCAGGGTTGGTTGCACTGCGATATCCCAGGTACTGATGCATCTGGTGCTGTAAAGGCGCTGATGGATGATCTCTATGATGAGTTCACTAAAGAAGAGATGCCTAACCGTGTACGTATCACCACCTCCTGCTGCCAGATCAACTGCGGTGGCCAGGGTGATATCGCGATCAATATACAGCATACCAAGCCACCTAAGATCGATCACACTCAGGTTGCAAACGTCTGTGAGCGTCCTTCAGTTGTAGCGCGATGCCCGGTAGCTGCTATCCGTCCTGCCATGGTAAATGGTAAACCTTCACTTGAAGTGGACGAGAAGAAGTGTATCTGTTGCGGTGCTTGCTTTCCGCCTTGTCCTCCAATGCAGATCAACGATCCTGAGCACTCCAAGTTTGCAATCTGGGTAGGTGGTAAGAACTCCAACGCGCGTTCCAAACCAACTTTCCATAAGCTGGTTGCTGCAGGTGTACCTAATAATCCTCCTCGCTGGCCTGAAGTTTCTGAGGTCGTTAAACAGATCCTTAGTGCTTATAAGGCAGACGCCAAAGATTGGGAGCGTATTGGAGAGTGGGCTGATCGCATTGGCTGGCCTAAGTTCTTCGAAAAGACTGGTCTTCCATTCACCAAGTATCACATTGATAACTGGCGTGGTGGTCGTGAAAACCTCAATGCTTCTGCACATATCCGTTTCTAATAACGGTTGGCATTGAATAAGTAACAGGAAGGTCATTCTGATGAAATTTGCGATTCAGGTAAATGAAGGTCCGTACCAGCATCAAGCAACGGACTCTGCGTACCAGTTTACAAAGGCAGTGTTGGAATCAGGGCACGAAATAATGCGTGTCTTCTTCTATCACGATGGCGTGAACAACGGTACAAATCTCACTACTCCGCCCCAGGACGATCGTAACATCGTCAACCGCTGGAGCGAGTTAGCGAAAAAATACGATCTCGACATGGTGGTCTGTGTTGCAGCAGCCCAACGTCGTGGGATCGTTGATGAAGGCGAAATGCAGCGCAATGGAAAAGATGCGCAGAATATTGCTGACAACTTTCGTATTTCCGGTCTCGGTCAATTGATCGAAGCGGGCGTCCAGTCAGATCGACTGGTAGTTTTCGGTGACTAACTGTAGAGGTTGAAGATGTCTGAACAGATAAAAAAATTCATGTACATCAACCGCCGTGCACCCTATGGCACTATCTATGCCTGGGAGTCACTGGAAGTTGTGTTGATTGGGGCTGCATTTGATCAGGATGTCCATTTGGCCTTCCTCGATGACGGTGTGTTTCAACTGGTAAAAGGGCAGGATACTTCTGATGTTGAGATGAAGAATTTCTCCCCAACCTATCAGGCTCTGGGTGACTACGACGTAACTAAACTTTACGTTGAGAAAGAGTCACTGGAGGAGCGTGGTTTGACTCTGGATGATTTGATGCCTCTCACCTATGAAGATGAAGACGATGATTGGGCTGAAAAGGACTCAATCAAAGTGGTGAGCCGTGCTGAACTTGCGGACATCATGGATGAACAAGATATCTTGTTCAGCTTCTAAGTAGGAGTAAAGAGTATGAGCACACTACACACAGTCAATAAATCACCTTTTGAGAAGTCTTCCATGGACAGTTGTTTGACGTATGCCAAAGATGGCAGTTCCGTCCTGCTGTATGAAGACGCTATCTATGGTGCTATCAAGGGTTCATCTATAGCTGACAAAGTTTCTGC
Source organism: Candidatus Thiodiazotropha sp. 6PLUC1 (assembly GCA_040506705.1). Taxonomy (GTDB): domain Bacteria; phylum Pseudomonadota; class Gammaproteobacteria; order Chromatiales; family Chromatiaceae; genus Thiodiazotropha. The sequence goes on along the minus strand of JBEVWG010000012.1, from coordinate 66,764 downwards.
TAAAAGCGGTGTCAGTTTTTATGTGCTTGGCCCAGACCTTAAGGCGCGCGGCGTCTCAGAAGATAAGGTCATTGATGGTATCGAAATCGTGGACTATCCCAAGTTTGTTGCTCTGGCTGCAGAGAACGACAAAGTGCAAGCTTGGGTCTGATTAGTTTACTGAACAACTCTGTAACGTTATTTGGAGAGAAAATATGGCTATCGAAGCAAATGGTAAGTCCTTCGAGACTGATGAAGAAGGTTACCTGACCAACTTAGGTGAGTGGGAGCCTGCTGTTGCCGAAGTTATGGCAAAAGAAGATGACCTCGAACTGACTAGTGAACACTGGGAAATCATCAACTTCCTGCGTGAGTACTATGAAGAGTATCAGATTGCTCCGGCCGTTCGCGTTCTGACCAAAGCTGTAGGTAAAAAACTGGGTAAGGAAAAGGGTAACTCCAAGTACCTCTACTCTCTGTTTCCTTATGGTCCTGGTAAGCAGGCTTGCCGTTTCGCTGGTCTGCCTAAACCGACTGGCTGTATCTAAGAAACCAAGTGCACGTGGCGGGTGGATATTTGATCCACCTGCCAGTGATCTGATCAACTTTTGAGGAACGCAGGAACATGTCATCTGTCTACGCGTTGCTGTTTATCGTAGCGACCATCGTTCTGGTAATTGGTCTGGCGAGAAAAATCGTCCAGTATGCCAAGACACCTGCACCATTAAAGATTCCAACAACGCCGGCACCTGTGACCCAGACCGGAGTTGTTTTACGACTGTTTCGTGAAGTTGTACTCTTTGAGAGTCTGTTCAAGAGCACAAAGTGGACCTGGGTTTTTTCCTGGTTGTTCCACTTCGGATTGTTCCTCGTTTTACTCAGGCATCTGCGCTACTTTATTGAACCGGTATGGCTTCCTATAGAGCTGATACAGCCGTTTGGGAAGTATGCTGCATTTGCGATGGTTGCTGGATTGGCTGGACTCTTGATTCGTAGAATTTTTGTGGATCGTGTTCGCTACATTTCATCACCTTCTGATTATCTCTGGCTGCTAATACTGATTGTTATTGGTATGAGTGGTGCTACGATGACATTTGTAGTGCACACAGATGTGGTCGCGGTTAAACAGTTTTTTACAGGCTTCTGGACCTTGAGTGGGGGCGACCTCCCGATGGATCCTATCCTATTGATACATCTCTCACTGGTTGCTGTGTTAATGATTTTGCTGCCGTTCAGCAAGTTGTTACACATCCCTGGTATCTTTTTCAGCCCTACACGAAATCAAGTTGATAATCCGCGCGAGCGACGTCACCTGGTTGAATGGGCGAAAAAGTTTGAAGAGTCTTAAGTTGTCGCTTGGCCGATGAGGGTTACAAATGGCTGGTGCTAAGTTTGAAACACCGGAACTGAGTGAATTTATCGAGGTTCCTGAGCTGGTAGAGGATACCATGAAGCATATAACATGCTTTGTGGCCAAGCCTGACCATCAGGAACCCTTGGGATTTCCTGGTGAAAAGCTAGAGAACTGGAAAGAGGTCGCCATCGATAAGATGGGTGACCTGCTGAGTCGCTATCGCTCATTCCAGGTATTCATGGATGCTTGTGTGAAGTGTGGTTCTTGTACCGACAAGTGCCACTATTTTATTGGTACCCAGGATCCGAAGAATATGCCAGTAGGTCGTCAGGATCTGCTGCGTAAAGTCTATCGTCGCTACTTCACCTTTGCTGGAAAGTATTTTCCGAAATTAGTTGGCGCAGCAGATTTAACTGATGAAGTTATTGATGACTGGTACAGCTACTTTCACCAGTGTTCGCAATGTCGACGCTGTTCTGTTTTCTGTCCCTACGGCATAGATACCGCAGAGATATCCATGGCGGCTCGAGAGATACTCGATTCCATTGGTGTGGGACAGAAGTACTGCAACGAGATCATCGCTAAAGTACACAAGATCGGAAATAACCTTGGCTTGCCGGGGCCTGCAATCGCTGACACCCTCGAAGGACTTGAGGAAGATGTCTGGGAAGAGACGGATGTGGCGGTTAAGTACCCACTTGATGTAAAAGGCGCTGACATCCTGCTGGTCACACCATCAGCAGACTTTTTTGCTGAACCCCATGTGGATGGCCTGATTGGCTACGGCAAAGTCTTCCATGAAGCTGGCGTAAGCTGGACTCTGAGTACCAAAGCCTCGGAGGCTGGTAACTTCGGGATGTTCATCGGCAGCTACGAGAATATGCGTCGGGTATCTCTGAGAATACGCGAGGCAGCGCTGGAATTAGGTGTCAAACGCATTGTATTCGGAGAGTGTGGCCATGCTTGGCGCATTGCATACAGTTTCCTGAATACACTGGCTGGACCATTCGATTTTCTTGATCCTGACTATCCAGTACCACAGCACATCTGTGAGTTTACTCTTAATGAGATAGAGCAGGGTACTTTGGAATTCGACAAGTCTGAAAATGACGAAATGTCGATTACCTTTCATGATTCATGCAACGTGGCTCGAGCTTCACGTATGGGCGACAAGCCTGGTGGACAGTTCGAGATTCCCCGTAAGGTTATCAAGGCAGTGGTAAACAACTATCACGACATGGAGTGGGATACCATCCATGAACGCACTTTCTGCTGCGGTGGTGGTGGTGGCCTGTTGACCGATGATCTGATGGAAGTGCGAGTCAAAGGGGCCAAACCTCGTATGACAGCCTTCAAGAATATCATGGAAGAGAAGGGGGTAACTCACTTGGCTGCAATCTGTGCAATCTGTAAAAGCCAGTTCACCAAGGTGTTTCCTTATTACGGGATGGACATGTTTCAGATCGTCAGTGTTCACCAATTGGTAAGTAATGCCATTGTTATGAACAGAAAAACGCCACCTGAGGAAGCCCCAGGCTATGGCGAAGATGATGATGACGAATAGACCACAAATATACAAATACTAGCGCAACATAGATCCCTGCATTGTGTAGGGCACGACCAAGATAAGTTCTATAAGGAGACTGAATATGTCAACTCCTAGTGAAGAGATGAAAAACCAGATTACTTGGCGCCGTTATGAAGATGGCGAAAACGAGTGGGATGATTGGGGTGAGAAGATCTTCCGTGAAGATACCTCCTATAAGTGCCCTACCTATATCAATCGCACACCACCCTGTCAGGGAGGTTGTCCCTCCGGTCATGATATCCGTGGCTGGCTGGCTATTGTGCGTGAGCAGGAGAAGCCTTCTGAAGGTATGGATTGGGAGCAGTACGCTTTCGAACGTGCTGCAGAGGCCAACCCATTCCCATCAATGATGGGTCGGGTATGCCCGGCGCCATGTCAGGATGGCTGTAACCGAAATGAGGTTGAAGATTTTGTCGGCATCAACTCGGTTGAGCAGTACATCGGTGACACTGCAATTGAGAAAGGCTTCAAATTCACCCCTGGTGCTGATACCGGTAAGAAGGTTGCAGTAATCGGTGGTGGTCCTGCAGGTATGGCGGCAGCCTTCCAGCTTCGCAAATTGGGTCACGCTGTTACGGTATTCGAAAAGGATCCCGAACTTGGCGGCATGATGCGTTATGGTATCCCCAACTATCGTATACCTCGCGATAAGCTGCAGGCTGAGATTCAACGAATTCTCGATATGGGTGTTGAAGCCAGAACCGGCGTAAAAATTGGTTCTGACGTGCCTGTTGCTGAGATTGAGAAAGAGCATGATGCGATTCTCTGGGCACTTGGATGTCAGAATGGCCGTGATCTGCCAATAGATGGTTGGGCAGGTACAGCAAACTGCGTTTCCGGTGTTGCTTTCCTGAAGGCTTTCAATGAAGGCCGTATGAAAGTTACTGCCAAGAGTGTGGTCTGTATCGGTGGTGGTGATACCTCTATCGATGTCATCTCAGTCGCCCGTCGTCTCGGTACCAACACTGCGGCAGGCAATCCTGAAGATATCGTTCTGGATGTCACCATGAGTCAGGATGATGCGCTTGCTGAAGGTGCTGAGCCCGCAGCTGCGACCCTGACCTCACTGTTTACCAAAGACAAGATGTTTGCGGCTCAACATGAGATTCATGACGCGCTGCACGAAGGCTGCGAGATTCTGGATGGTGTAATGCCTCTGGAAGTGATTCTTGGTGATGATGGTCGCGCCACTGGACTTAAAGTATGTGACTGCACCATGGATGGCATGACTCCAATCCCCACCGAGGGAACCGAGCGTGTGCTGGAAGCCGACCTGATCGTCTCCGCTATCGGCCAGAGTGCAGATATGGATGGGCTGGAAGATTTGGCCAATGACCGTAACCTGATCGATGCGGACAAGTTCTACCAGGTTCCAGGTAAAGAGGGTCACTTTGTAGCGGGCGATATTATTCGTCCTCATCTGCTGACCACCGCTATCGGTCAGGCTTCAATCGCTTGTGAAAGCATCGATGCCTATCTGACCAAGAAGAGTATGGCAAAACGTCCGAAAGTCGATGTACACCACTTCGACCTGTTGGATAAGCTGAAAGAAGCCAATATGTCGCCAGAGTCTTTTGACAAGAAAGAAGACGATATGCGTGGCACCAATTCTGCAAAATTTGCAGTGCACAACTACGAGGATCGTTCACGTCAGGAAGTTGTACCTGCGAATGATCTTTTCCTTGGGCACTTCGCTTTTACGCCTAGACTGTTGCGTTCTGAAGATGTTCCTTCCTCTGAGGAAGTTTTGCATCACTTCAAGGAGCGTATGAGTGGCCTGAATCAGGAACAGGCTCAGGATGAGGCAAAACGATGCATGAGTTGTGGTATGTGCTTCGAGTGTGACAACTGTGTTGTCTTCTGCCCGCAGGATGCTGTATTCCGCGTCAAGCGTAACGAAACTACAACTGGCCGCTATGTCGATACTGATTACAATAAATGTATCGGCTGTCATGTATGTACTGATGTCTGCCCAACTGGTTATATCCAAATGGGGCTAGGTGAATAGGAGCTGAGATGCGTAGTTCTCTCATCAGCAACAGCGCTCTCTTGGTTTTGCTGGCGGTGCTTTTTGCACCTGCCATGCATGCCTTTGCAGAGAGTGGGTTAATAGCCGAAAATTCGAAAGCTGCTTCACTTAAAAGCTGTGTGGCGCCAACGGATTTGATACGCAGAAATCACATGGATTTCCTCAAGCATGGCAGAGACGATACCGTTAGAGATGGTGTACGGGGTCTCGAATACAGTCTATCCGAATGTATAGATTGTCATGCTTCAAAGGATGCACAGGGAGAATCAGTTCCTGTTACCGATGAGGGTGAATTCTGTCAAGTGTGTCATGGTTATGTTGCGGTGTCCCCAGCCTGTTTTCAGTGCCATAGAACTACCCCTGATGATAAAGCCAAGGGTACAAAACTAGGACATCACACAGGTGAATCAGATCCGCATGCTGGTCTTGATATTAAACTGCCAGCTGGGACTCAGAGAGACTGATTATGAGTAATAAGTGTGACCAGCCGAATTTGGATCGCCGTAAAATGATCGGTGGTGCCATAGCAGCAACTGGTGCGATGACAATCGCGCCTGGTGTGATTCTTCATGCAGCATCCGTCAGTGATGAGAGATCTGCTGGGGCCAAAGCAGAACACCGTTGGGGAATGCTGATCGACAGCAACAAGTGTGCTGACGGTTGCTCTGCCTGTGTCGATGCCTGTAACGATGAACATGGCCTGGAAGGGCATGACCGACCTGATACAGACGCTGTCTGGATTCGTCCGGTAAAATTGAAAGACAAGCTGACCGGTAATGAAAGCCGTATGGTCATGATGTGCCAGCACTGCGAACATCCACCCTGTGTCGATGTCTGTCCGACCAATGCTTCATTCAAGCGCGTGGATGGTATCGTTCTGGTAGATCGCCATCGTTGTATTGGTTGTCGTTACTGCATGATGGCCTGTCCTTACAAAGCACGATCCTTCGTTCATGAGGCTCTGTCTGACCAATCAGTCAATGCACCTCGAGGCAAAGGATGTGTTGAATCCTGCACACTCTGTGTTCATCGCGTCGATAGTGGTGTGATGCAGACAGCCTGTCAGGAAGCTTGTGATAAAGAGGGCCACGCTGCCATCATTTTCGGTGATTTAAAAGATCCGGACAGTGAGATCAGTAAGAAGCTCAAATCCACTAACTCAGTACAGATCCGGGCCGACCTCGAGTTGAATACCGGCGTGCGCTATCTCAACCTGTGATCTGAGGGGAGCTAGGATTCAAATGAGTAAGATGTACTACCGCGAACTCTACTGCGGCACACCAGTGCGTTTCTGGTCGGGCCTGGCTTTGCTGGGCACTATAATCGCCATTGGCCTTGGCGCTGCCTTCTACATGGAGCATAACGGCCACTGGGTGACCGGCATGTCCAACCAAATAGTTTGGGGACTGCCTCATGTGTTCGCTATCTTCCTGATAGTAGCCGCTTCCGGTGCACTTAATGTAGCTTCGATAGGATCTGTATTTGGTGGGCCGCTGTATAAGCCGCTGGGCCGCTACTCTGCTCTGCTGGCAATCGGATTACTGGCTGGCGGTTTAATGGTTTTGGTACTTGATCTGGGTCGTCCCGATCGTCTGATTGTGGCGATGACTGAGTACAACTTTAAATCGATTTTCGCCTGGAACGTAATTCTATACTCCGGATTTTTTGCGATTGTTGGTGTCTATTTGTGGACCATGATGGATCGCACAGTAAGTAAATATAAACGAACTGTTGGTTTCGCAGCTTTCTTCTGGCGTATCGCACTGACTACTGGTACCGGATCGATTTTCGGTTTTCTGGTTGCTCGCGAGGCCTACGATGCTGCGATTATGGCGCCAATGTTCGTCATCATGTCGTTCAGTTATGGTTTGGCATTCTTTATCATCACTTTGATCGCCGCATATGTCTGGGGTGATCGTGAGCTTGGCGATTTTCGTCTCGCTAAACTGAAAAACCTGTTGGGTGTATTTGTAGGTGCGGTACTCTACTTCACACTGGCCTATAACCTGACCAATCTCTATATTACTCAGCATCATGGTATTGAACGCTTCATCCTTCTGGATGGCGGTGTTTATACCCAGATGTTTTGGATTGGACAGATCTTTATTGGCAGTATCATACCGCTTTTCCTGATCTACTCTCCTGCATTTGAAAAATCTCGCTGGGCGATTGCTGCAGCGTCGATTGCTGTACTGATTGGTGGATTTTTTCAGATCTATGTCATTGTGATCGGTGGACAGGCCTATCCTATGAATCTCTTTCCTGGCAAAGAAGTTGTGGAGAGTGGTTTCTTCGATGGTCAGGTAATGAGCTATGTGCCTACTCTACCTGAGGCGGCCTTGGGCGTTGCCGGAATCGCGGTTGCCCTGGCAATGGTTGCAGTGGGCGCGCGGGTATTCAAGGTCTTTCCAGAGACCCTGGAAGATTAAGTCATTCTGAAAATTCATGGATGTAGGCCGAATTTCACATCCTATTCATGGCCTGTTGCAATCATCATAAGAGGCCAACAAAAAATCCATCATCGAGTGCTTCGGTGGTGGATTTTTTCGTTACAGGGTAGGATATTCCCAGCTTTCAATAAGATGTAGATCAACAGTGCCTGCAATATATATCTCTGCCGCACATAAATCATCGGGTAAGACAACACTCTCGATAGGGCTTGTTCGCGCCTTGGTTGATCGCGGAATGAGAGTCCAGCCTTTCAAGAAAGGACCAGATTATATTGATCCTCTTTGGCTATCAGCTGCTGCAGGGAAGGCGTGCTATAACCTCGATTTCTACACTCAGAGCAGAGATGAAATCCTCAGCAGTTATGCGCAACAACTTCAGGGTAGTGACCTGGCGCTGATTGAAGGCAATAAAGGTCTATTTGATGGTGTGGATTTAGAGGGTTCAAATAGTAACGCAGCTATGGCGGTTCACCTGGGGACACCCGTGGTGTTGGTGATCAACTGTAAGGGTATGACCCGTGGTATAGCGCCACTCTTGTTGGGGTATCAGGCATTTGATTCAGAAACCCGGATTGCGGGCGTGATATTAAACCAGGTAGGCGGCAGTCGGCATCAGTCAAAACTAATAGAGGTGGTAGAGCACTATACGGATATTCCAGTGCTGGGATCTGTTCAGGCAGATAGCGGTTTGCAGATTGTTGAGCGCCATTTGGGACTGATTCCCAGTAATGAGCAGCAGAGTTCTGAAAAACTGATCAACAGGTTGGCAAAAGCAGTAAACGATCAGGTGGATCTAGACCGCTTTATTGATATTGCAGATCTCTCAGAACAAGCAGAGTCCCCTCCCACACAATCTCCATTGAATTCTGGTCGCAGATATAGTGGTTTGAAAATCGGTCTTGCAAGGGATGAAGCATTTGGATTCTACTATCCCGATGACCTCGACAGATTCAGGGCATTGGGTGTCGAATTGATAGAATTTAATACCTTGAAAGGTTCGGAACTACCTGATGTTGATGGAATATTTCTAGGTGGTGGCTTTCCGGAAACTACCATGGATGCAATCCAAAACAATACCTGTATGCAACAGGCGATTGCCAAATTCATTGAGAATGAAGGTCCAGTCTATGCGGAATGTGGTGGATTGATATATTTGACCAGAAGTCTTACCTGGCAGGGGAAAAAATGTAGAATGGCAGGTGTGATACCGGCTGATACGGTGATGCATGAAAAGCCCCAAGGGAGAGGCTATGTGCGTTTGAGTGAGACAGGAAGAACCCCTTGGCCTAAACTGGGGGATCACCAACAAGAGACAATATATGCCCATGAATTTCACTACTCATCGTTAGTTGGGTTGGAAGCGAACAAGGAAGATTTCGCCTATAAAGTGGAACGGGGCTACGGTATTAATGGCAATAATGATGGTTACGTCTACAAGAATCTACTGGCAAGCTATACCCATAGACGTAGTGTAGGCGGCAACGACTGGGTGGCGCGTTTTGTGGCGCTGGTCGCGAGCAGAAAAAATGCAAGCAGCAAATTAAAGGTGACCGATGTTTAAAATTACACCTCGAGCAGCGGAACAGATATTACAGGCGGCAAAAATGGGCGGTACTGAAGGCATGGCACTTCGTTTTGCGGCACAGAAGAAAGACGATGGCAGTTTCGACTACCTGATGGGCTTCGATGACGCAAATGAAGAGGATATTCAGTTTGATTCTGAAGGAATCAATATCATTATGTCTCCTGAATACTTTCCATTGTTAGATGAAACAATCATGGACTTTGCCGAACTGAATGATGGTGAGAGTCAGTTTATATTTATGAACCCCAAGGATAGCAATTACTCTCCGCCAACAGAGCCTGTGCAATAGAGCTAGCGGCCTTCTAAGCCGCAGTTCGAAGCTGCCGTAATCTATGGATCTTTCTAGTGAAGATGCCTTACGTCTGAACGTATTGCTTGCCAACAAGCCGCAAGCCATACGCATTGATGAATCCGCATTTACCCTCCATGCGCTCACTGAAAAGGGTGAGACTACCCTCACACTCAATCCAAATTGCAGGGAGGATCTCTATCTTCGAAAGGTAAGAGAGACCCTCTCCGGGCATGCTTTAGGCTCGCCAGGAGGGTATCCGGTCTATCTCAAACGCTGGAGTCGTATGGGACAGACCCGGGATGACAACCTGGAACAGTTACTGCTGCTTGGCGAACCGGAAGCTGTGGTCGCTGTCACCTCTGCCAAAGGATTGACCAATGAGGTGGCAAGAAGAGCCTGGTGGACCTCTCAAGAGCCTGATAATGCCAGACGTATGCTTCAGAATCAGCATGTAATAGAGGGTGGTATCGGGCCTGAACTGGCCAGATTTTTGATTGAATATCTACCGTTTGAGACCGAACCTCTGACTATCGTAGAGAGCCTTAGATTGGTGCTTCAACCTGGGCTTATCAGCGAAAAGGAGTGTCATGAATTGTGGAAGCGCTGCGCTAGAAAACCGACATACTACCTTGGATTTCTCGCCGCTATACCGGATCAGCTCCCACAACCACCAGTCGCGAGAGTAATAAGTGATGAAGAGTCTCTCTCATGGCGATCTCTGGCCGAATCAGGCAATCCATATGCGTTGATGATGCAGCGAGTCAGCACTTCACAAGGGCAGGGATTTATCGCTACAGCGCTAAAGGTAATGGAAAAGCCTGCGAACCAGGATGTAGTCACAATGTTGTTGGATGTATTGCAAGACTACTTCTCCTCGTTACGCCCGCAAGGGGATCCGGATCTAACACTGGAAGAGTTACAGCTTGAGGCGCACTCCCTGCAAGATGAACATTTAACCGCCTGCTGTGCTGTAAACGACAAAAGAGAAGCGGAGTTTCGCACCTTCTTTCTGCTATCCGGCTTGGGATATGGTGCTGTACGTCCGGTATTCTCAAAAACAGATTCAATCGGAAGTCTGATGCGAAAAAAGCTGGCGCCAGTTTTCGATCCCCTCAAAGAGCAATTATTGCAGTTGATGGATTAAACAACTGTTTCTCTATCTTCGTAGAATTGTCTGGTAACTCCCCAAAACAATTTTTCAGTATATCCCTTATCTGGCAATCATGTAGTTATGGGGCCTGGTGATCCGCTTGATCTTTGTCTGATTTCTCGCTCGACCCACAAGCTATTAACCCTGAAGACGACATACTTAGTCGCCGGGTTAATAAGGCCTATTCGATTAGTGTTAACAGGCCTAGGGTAATCACCTACTGATTTGCTGACATTAATCTGTTTTAATTTCAATTGATCTCCAACACTCAAACTAGTTTTCAGATCTATATTATTTACCCAGACGGGTACTGTTTTTCACTAGTATTTGCTAGTCCGCTAAGTGACTAGCGGAATAATTTAAAGGAGTAGATTTTATGAATGGCGTACAAGGAAGTCCGGAAGGTTTAGCCTGTCATCGTGGCGGTTGTATATTGCCTGATTCCGGAAGGGATTTTTTTACATGCGATGGCGCACATATCTCAAGTAAAAACGGCAGAACCGAAATCACTGGCAGTGGTAAAGACGATAATATTAATGCACACATCAACCCCGATGGTTCTGTCGACGTCGATATAAACGGTAAATCTTTTCATTTTACTGCTGAAGAGGCACAAAACCTGGTTATCAACGGAGGGGATGGCAACGACAATATCAGCGTAACAGGTCAACAGTTATGTGGCCCGGAGAAAAACATCACCCTGAATGGTGGTTGTGGTGATGATGTAATACGTGGTGGTTCTGGCGATGAAGCCATTCGCGGCGGAGATGGCAATGACACCTTGATTGGCGGTGGTGGGGATGATTGCCTTGCCGGTGGTAAGGGAGATGATAGTATCTGGGGTGGATCGGGTAATGACAGGATCTATGGACAAGATGGCAATGATACCCTGGTAGGTAACGAAGGCGATGATCTGGTCTTTGGTGGACGTGGCGACGATAATATCTGGGGTAGTGCTGGAAACGATAATCTCAATGGTGGTGCCGGTAACGATAATCTTGTTGGTGGTTGTGGAGATGACTACATCACAGGTAATGCGGGCCGGGACAATATGTGGGGTGGATTTGGTAACGATCTCCTAACTCGAAATCCTGACGATGGTTACGTGGATGCCGGTGGTCAAGCTGGTGATCGTACATATTGTGTCAGCGATGGAGACAACACTACCATCATTGAGAATCCTGATGCAGACCAGGTTTTAAAAGGCAGTAATGACAGCTCAGGTAGCGGCTTTAACCCGTTCGATCCATTGGGATTGTTTAGTGGTGGAGGACCCTCTCTCGGAGCTAATAGTTTTCCGCTAAATATGATTTCACCCAAGTAATTTTTTCATGGACTGGCGCCTTGTGGTTCCAGTCCTTATCACTACCTGATCCGGCGTCTACCCTTATAAGCTGAAACATGCTGTATCAGGGTTTGAAAGGGCAGAGCATCCAAACCTCGAAACTCTATTTTAGCCTGATTGATGAGGCCAAAGACATCTTCAATACATTCAGGTATTGATTCATCAGGAAAGAGTGCTGAGTAGAGTCCGCGTAATCCGCCAACCTGCAGGCGCATCGCCTTGCCATGCGGCAAGACCTCATTATCGTTATTTGATTTCAAGGCAAAGCGTGCCTGATGGCGCAGTTTTTCCAGTAGTTCAATACATTGGGAATTGGCGTCATCTGAACAGCAGTGAACCCCCTCCCGTTCTGCAATGCAGATCTTTTTTGACTGGCTGCAATCGCACTTGCGGGAGAGCAAACTCTTTTCAAAAGCACAGAGGCGCTCATTCATCTCCCGGTAGGTGCGACGGAAAGCATCCTGATCCATTGTTAACCTGATTTATTGATGAATCTGTGAATCATACGCCTATTCCGCTTTGTGGGCTTTCCCTGGGCTGGCTGAGGCGCGCAGCTGCGTTCCAATCGCTGTGCTTCGATAGTTTTTTCCCGCTTGGTTATACTTTCCGTTGTCTCTTCATAGAAATGACAGGCTTCGGAGGCTGGTCTTCTGCGATTGGCCGGTACACTGACCTTAATATCCCACTCCAGAGAACCCTTGTGGATTCTCAAGTGGCTACCAATCGTTACCTCTTTACCCGGCTTGGTTCTCTGGCCATTGAGATGGACTTTTCCTCCATTGATTGCCTCTGCTGCAATCTGGCGGGTTTTGAAAAAACGCGCGGCCCAGAGCCATTTATCCAACCGCACCTTTTCTATCTGTTCCTGGGTCATTCGTCCTCTATGCCAAGCAGCTGGTTGAGGCGGCCGGAAATCTCCATTGAGGCCAGGTCATCATAGCCACCGACATGGAAATCATCGATGAAGATTTGTGGCACCGTATGTCGATTGCTGCGACGCATCATCTCCTGCATGATCTCTTGATTGTGATCGATGCGAATCTCTTCATAAACCACACCTTTGTTTTCCAACAGGTGTTTGGCGCGAACGCAGTAGGGACAGATAGCGGTAGAGTACATGACGACTTGTGGCATTAATGGGCTCCTTAATACTCTGTAATGCTAACTGATTGTAATGGCGATAAAAAATATAATTTTATAGTGGATTTATATCCTAACAGCAGGAACCTGATACTTCTACCTGTGGATAGTCGATTTGCCTGGATGGTCAAGATAGATATATGCCATGAAATCTATCGGGTTGTCATGGCGTTCGCAACCCGCTATCTCATCTCTATCTGACAGGCCTATGACTGTTTGGCTTTGGATGTGCGATCTATTTGTGGTGATACCCTATGCTCTCCAGTATTGGAACAATACGGTTGGTTTCCCTGAGTGATCATTGCATCTCATCGCAGGTCACATTTAGACTGTCAAAAAGCGATCAAAACATATCCCTGGAGTCGCCAGCGACTCCTGGCTGAGTATAAGGAACCTCGATGCGAACAGATAACGCCAAGACCATCTATCTAAAAGACTATCACCCGCCGGAATACCTGGTTGATCAGGTGGCACTCGAGTTTGATCTTCAGGAGGATAAGACCCTGGTATCAAGTCATCTGCAAATGCGCAGGAATCCTGCTTGTGTTGATCAGAATCCTGATTTGGTGCTCGATGGTGAACAGTTGAAGCTGTTAAAGCTCACTATCGATAACCGGGAGTTGAGTGGTGATGAGTATGAAGTTGATGATCATACACTTACCATTGCAGGTGTGGGGCAACGTTTTACACTTTCAACACAGGTTGAAATCAAGCCTCGAGAAAATACCGCGTTGGAAGGTCTCTATCAGTCTGGGAAGATGTACTGTACCCAATGCGAGGCGGAAGGTTTCAGACGTATAACCTATTTTCCTGACCGACCTGATGTCATGGCAGGATTTGTCACCACTATAGTCGCTGACAAAGCGGCTTATCCTGTACTGCTCTCCAATGGGAACTGTGTAGAGCAACAGGATCTGGCTGATGGACGCCACATGGTTCGTTGGCAAGACCCTTTTCCCAAACCCTGTTATCTGTTTGCTTTGGTTGCCGGTGATCTTAAGTTTCAACAAGATAGCTATACAACAAGTTCTGGACGTTCAGTTGATCTGCGTATCTATGTCGAACCGGAAAACATCGACAAATGCGATCATGCAATGACTTCACTAAAACATGCCATGGCCTGGGATGAGGTGAACTATGGCAGAGAATACGATCTGGATATCTTCATGATTGTGGCAGTGAATGATTTCAATATGGGAGCAATGGAGAATAAAGGACTTAATATCTTTAATTCAAAATTCGTTCTTGCCCGCTCCGATACAGCAACCGATAGCGACTTCCAGAATATCGAAGGCGTTATCGCCCATGAATATTTTCACAACTGGACAGGTAATCGCATCACCTGTCGGGATTGGTTTCAACTCAGTCTGAAAGAGGGACTTACTGTCTATCGGGATCAGGAGTTTTCAGCCGATATGGGATCCCGCGGGGTGAAACGCATTGATGATGTACGCTTATTGCGAAGCCATCAGTTTGCCGAGGATGCGGGGCCGATGGCGCATCCGGTTCGTCCTGAGAGCTATATAGAAATTAATAATTTCTACACAGTTACTGTATATGAAAAAGGGGCGGAAGTGGTACGTATGCAGGCGAACCTGCTCGGCGCTGAAACTTATCGAAGGGCAACAGATCTCTATTTTGCAAGACATGATGGCGAAGCGGTAACTACAGATGATTTTGTAAAATGTATGGAGGAGGCGAGTGGTCGTCAGCTTGATCAGTTTCGCCTTTGGTACAGTCAGTCAGGCACTCCTGTGGTACGTGTCGCGGCCGATTACGATAAAGCCAAGCGTCTCTATCAGCTGACATTTACCCAACAGACACCTGAGACCCCTGGACAGAAGAGTAAACAGCCCTTCCATATTCCGATTGCCCTGGCGCTATTGGATAGTGAAGGTCAGACTCTCCAACTAAAACAGAGTGTTGATAAGCCGGCGCTACATAAACAGTTGGTTGTAGAGCTCTCCCAAACATCTCAGACTTTCAGCTTTTACGATCTACCTGAACAGCCAGTACCCTCGTTGCTGCGCGGCTTTTCTGCACCAGTAAAACTTGAGTATGACTACAGCGATAAGGAGTTGATGTTCCTGATGGCCAAGGAGTCAGATGATTTCAATCGCTGGGATGCAGCTCAAACCCTTGCCAAGCGTACCCTGCTGAAGCTGGTATCGGCAGCTCAGCAAGGTGATACTTTTAGTCTCGATGATGGATTTGCTGAAGCTTACCGTCTGGCATTGATTGATGAGCATGCAGACAAGGCATTGCTGAGTGAATTGCTCAGCCTGCCGTCGGAGTCGACTATCGGAGATCATATGGATCTGGTCGATGTGGAGGCGATTCACCAGGCTAGAGAGTGGCTGAAGCGTACTTTGGCGCAACAACTGGGGGATGAGCTGTTACTCGTCTACAAGCGCGATCAAACCGATCTTTACGATATCAGATCCAGCTCAATGGGACGCAGGAAGCTGAAAAATCTTGCGCTAAACTACCTGATGAGTCTTGATGATCCGGAAATTGATGCCATTTGCATGGATCAATTTGAATCTGCAGATAACATGACTGATGTGATGGCAGCACTGAATTGTTTGGTTGATCGCGATATACCTGATCGGGAGAAAGCGCTCTCTCTTTTTGAAGCGAAGTGGCGGGAAGACCCGTTGGTTATGGATAAATGGTTCACTGTGCAGGCGGGATCCTCTCTGCCAGGAACCCTATCCCATGTAAAACGTCTGATGGATCATCCTGCCTTCTCGATTCGTAATCCGAACAAGGTGCGTAGCCTGATCGGTGCTTTTTGTAGTATAAACCTCTCTGCATTTCATGCTGCTGATGGATCCGGTTATGACTTTTTGGCTGATCAGGTGATTGCGCTGGATAGCTTGAATCCCCAAATAGCAGCACGTCTTCTACGCATAATGAGCCGTTGGCGCCGCTATGACGAATCACGACAGATACTCATGCGCCAGGCATTTGAACGGGTGCTGGCACAGTCTGATATCTCTCGTGATGTATTTGAGATTGCCAGCAAGAGTGTTGTTGATGAGTAATCAATATTCCTTACCCGTCTAAAGGGAGCCCCGCTAATGTGTCAATTCTGGTTGCCCCTATTGAAAAGGGCACACCATTCCAGGCGAAGCACCTTTACCTTGGCATGGCAGCGGGATAGCGGATTCACCAAACAGCTTTCTGGAAATAGCTGTTTTTATCGGCATATCTCGATTGAGCATGATCAATACGAAAGATGTTTTTTTCGTCTATGATCAAACTGATACCTGATTTGGCAATTGTTTCTCTGTGGTGGGTCGGGTAATCTTTATGGTTTAGTTTTAGAGAAGACAATATGGCGCTGCAATCGGTATCTTATTTACTTCCTGATGACCTCGATCTGGAGAAGTTGAAGCGTATCTTCACCGAATCGAATGGATTGCGGGAAGAGGCGCCCACGAAACTTAAATTGACCTACTACGACAGTTTCGATTGGAGAGTCTGGCAGGCAGGGGCGGAGTTGGTTGAGGAGCATGGCTCTCTACGTCGTCTTTGCTGGCATTATCTGAAAGGAAACAGGGCGCCACTCTGTCAGATTATCGAACAGACACCGGGCTTCGCCAAACAGCTTCCTCCCGGGGGATTGGCTGATCAGGTTGCTGATGTGCTTGAAATGCGGGTGGTTCAACCTAAAGTCCATGTGATACAGCAGCAGCAGACCCTTGCACTTCTCGATAGTGAGGAGAAGACTGTCGTCAGGGTAGTATTGGAACAAAATAGTTTCAGATCCATTAACCGCAAGCAGACCGGCCCGTTGGAAGGGCGCCTGGTTTTGAAGCCTCTCAAAGGCTATGAGTCCTATTTTGAGGATCTACGGCAACGCCTTCAGTCAATGAAGCTGCAAAACTGTGATCATAGCCTCTATCAGGATGCGCTGTCGGAGGTTGCTATCAAACCGGGTGACTATAGCTCCAAATTGAACTACCGGCTGGATCAGGATGCACGTTCGGATGTTGCTGCCAGACAGATCATGCTGGACCTCCTCGATACACTGGAAGCCAACATTGCAGGCACAAAAGCTGATCTCGACAGTGAGTTTCTACATGATTTACGTGTGGCAACACGCCGCACACGTTCAGCAATGACCCAGATCAAAGGGGTATTTGATCCTCAAGAGTTAGAGCCCTTCAAAAAGGGGTTTGGTTGGGTCGGTCAAATTACAGGCCCAACGAGAGACCTGGATGTCTACCTACTAAAATATGACCAATATCGAGCCAGCCTTCCACAACCACTCCAGGCAGACCTTGATCCCTTCTACACCTATTTAGTGGCACATCATAAAGTGGAGCAGGCGAAGTTGGTGAAGAAGCTCAACTCACCCCATTTTCGTAAGTTGATCAAGTCTTGGCGTGAGTGGTTGACAACACCATCGAATAACACTCAAAGCGCTCCTCATGCAGAAAAGCCCACGGCTAAGCTTGCAGATAAAAGAATCAGTAAGCTATATGCTCGGGTGCTGAAGGATGGTCTTGCCATCGATCCAGATAGCCCAGCCGAGTATCTACACGAATTGCGAAAGGATTGTAAGAAACTGCGCTATCTGATGGAGTTTTTTCAGAGTCTCTATCCTAAGCCTGCTATAAGGGAGTTGATCAGGTCACTTAAGGTGATTCTTGATAATTTAGGAGAGTTTCAGGATTTGGAGGTTCAGGCTCAATCCCTGGAGGTACTTGGCAGTGAGATGCTCAAAGAGGGTGCACCTGCCAGCACATTGATGGCGATGGGTGTTCTGGTCGGTAGATTATTTGAAAGGCAGGCCAAGGCAAGAGAGGAGTTTACTAACCTATTCTCTGCTTTTAGCAGCGAGGATAATCAAAAGGCCTTTCGTCAGTTGTTCGGAGGGGCTTGATGCACATTCTTGGCGTTTACAATATTAAAGGTGGGGTTGGAAAGACCGCCACAGCTGTCAATTTAGCCTATTTGGCGGCAATGCAGGGATACCGTACCCTGATCTGGGATCTCGATCCTCAGGCAGCAGCGACCTACTATTTTCGTATAAAACCAAAAGTAAAAGGGAGCAATAAGCGTCTGATAAAAGGTAAGCTGGATCTCGATGAAGTGGTGAAGGCGACAGATTTTGAAAATCTGGATATGCTGCCTGCAGACTTCTCATATCGTAATATGGATCTACGCCTGGAAGAGGCCAAAAATCCAACCAAGCAGCTGTTGAAGTTACTGCGACCTCTCTCTCAAGCTTACGATTATGTGTTTTTGGATTGTCCACCCAGTATCTCCCTGGTGTCAGAAAATATCTTTCGGGCTGCGGAGGGACTGTTGCTTCCATTGATTCCTACCACGCTCTCTCTGCGTACCTATCAACAGCTATTGGATTTCCTTGAAGGTCATCGTATTACGGGCTTGGAGTTAATGCCTTTCTTCTCCATGGTGGATCGTCGCAAACGCATGCACCTGGATGTAATGAAGAATCTTCCTGATACACATGGTGAGTTGCTGAAGGCTCAGATTCCCTATGCCAGTGATGTTGAAAAGATGGGCTTGCACCGTATGCCGGTACAGGCCTTCGCTCCAAAGTGCATGGCAGCCAGTTCCTATCAGGCATTATGGATGGAAGTACAGCGACGGCTGGGTTAAATTGCTGCTGTTCTAGGGCCTATTCGATTAGTGTTAACAGGCTCTATAAGCTGGTTGCTTCAATCACCTGTTTAAAGTAGTGAAATATTTTTACTTCACCCATATTGAACTCAATTTAAGTGTTTCATGTGTAGTGGGTAATCTTTGCTCTTTCGGCTTTCGGTCCACTGCCTTTGATCACACTATGCACACCTCCCTGAATTAATCAGGGGTTCCTTGGGAAGTGCCCGTAGAATAGGGGTATGATAGCCATACGCTTCTATATCACCAACCATATTTGAAATGTTGTGTCTGCACTCATAATCGAAAATCTATATAAAACCTATCGCAGTGGATTTGAAGCATTGAGTGGTATTAATCTCAATGTTGAGGAAGGGGATTTTTTTGCCCTGCTGGGGCCAAACGGTGCCGGTAAATCCACTGCGATCAGTATAATCGCCTCATTGACCAATAAAACTGAAGGTCGAGTGGCGGTATACGGCAATGATCTGGATAAGAACAAAGAGCAAGCCAAATCCTTGATAGGACTCGTGCCACAAGAGTTTAATTTTAATATGTGGGAACCGGTGATCGAGATTCTTGTGAATCAGGCTGGTTACTATGGCATACCACGAAAAGAGGCATTCGATCGTGCTGAAGAGAAGCTGAGACAACTCGATCTGTGGGAGAAGCGAGATACACAGGCACGCTGGTTGTCGGGGGGTATGAAGCGTCGCCTGATGATTGCCAGAGCATTAGTGCACCAGCCCAGACTTCTGATACTGGATGAACCGACTGCGGGTGTTGATATTGAAATACGTCGTTCCATGTGGCAGTTCATGCGTGAAATCAATCGCCAGGGTACGACAATAATTTTAACCACCCACTATCTTGAAGAGGCTGAAAGCTTATGTCGCAATATAGCAATAATTGATCATGGTAAGATTGTTGAACAGACCAGTATGTCGAGTCTGCTCAGTCAGCTGAATACAGAGCAATTCCTGCTGGATATGAGTAGAGCACTCGATGATGCGCCAGATCTGCCTGGCTATGAACTGCAACTGATCGATGAAAAAACACTAGAGGTTGCCGTTCAGCGGGAACAGAGCATGAATGGCTTGTTTGAGCTTCTTACTCAGCAAGGCATTGATGTCATCAGTATGCGGAATAAACAGAATCGACTCGAACAACTTTTTGTCGATCTTGTTAATCAGTCAAAAAAGCCGGAACAGAACGTATGACCTCCAGCCATATCAAGCGTATCGCATATCAGACCATCGTCACCAAAGAGATTCTCAGGTTTAGCCGTATATGGGTTCAGACCATTCTTCCTCCTGCGATAACTACAACACTCTATTTCATCATCTTTGGAAAACTTATTGGTGAACGTATTGGAATGATGGAGGGGTACAGCTATATCGAATTCATTGTTCCGGGTTTGATATTGATGTCAGTGATCCAGAACTCTTATGCAAATGTAGTATCTTCATTCTTCAGCACTAAATTGCAGCACTATATTGAGGAGTTGTTGATCGCGCCAGTGCCAAGCTGGATTGTGTTGGCAGGATATGTAACCGGGGGGATGGCCAGAGGATTGCTTGTGGGTATAGTTGTTACAGCGGTCTCCCTGCTATTTACTGATCTTCGTATTAACAGTTACGGTTTGACCTTTCTGGTTTTTGTTCTGACTTCAGTGCTTTTCTCACTTGCCGGTTTCATCAACGCAGTCTATGCAAAGAGTTTTGATGATATCTCGATTGTGCCAACCTTTATTTTGATTCCTCTGACTTATCTCGGAGGGGTATTCTACTCGATAGAGTTGTTGCCAGAGTTTTGGCAACATGCCTCTTTGTTGAATCCGGTATTGTATATGATCAATACTTTTCGCTATGGGATTCTTGGCGTTTCTGATATTGATGTACGCCTGGCACTTGGAATCATTATTTTGTTTATTATGCTGTTGACCTGGTTTAGTTTAAGGCTATTAGCCAGAGGTGTGGGGATCAAGGAGTGATTTACAGTAAGGGAACAATCTTTCCACTCTATGGTCCATAAACGACACAATATTTCCTGATTAGTAATATGCGGGTAGTGCCTGGTAGGTATCCACTTAAATTCTTCTAAGTGTCACTTTTCTTTTCGAGTGCAGTTGGTGGGGCAGGGCCCCACCCTACACCTTAAATCGACAGGTAGGGTGGGGCTCTGCCCCACCAAATCACGCTGAAAATCCACTACACCTTAAATCGACAGGTAGGGTGGGGCCCTGCCCCACCAAATCACGCTGGATATTCACAACACCTTAAATCGACAGGTAGGGTGGGGCCTTGCCCCACCAAATCACGCTGGATATTCACAACACCTTAAATCGACAGGTAGGGTGGGGCCTTGCCCCACCAAATCACGCTGGAAATTCACAATAGTTGCCAGATTAATAGAGATGCCCTTAAACATACTCCTCACAGATTCAATCGATGGTTTATCAACGCTTGATCTTACGTAATGTTTTCTCTGTCCAAAAGGAGTTTCGGCGAATTTTATTATACTCAACCACTTTCTGAGGGATGACCGCCCAGCTCTCCTGTCCTGTTCTTAGATCGAGTCCATACCAGTATTTCCAAAACAGAGCTCTGGGATCACCTCCATCCTCCTTATTGACTAGTCCCCAATCCCGATCGATAACCTTTATCAAGTCGCCATTCTTGAAGTATAAGGTTCGGTAGTCAGCAAAGCTGTTGGTGTCTACATAGCTGATTCGGTAGTCATACCACCAGGATTTGAATTTTGTAGTGCTTTTGAGTCCATAGACTTCCTTATCAATATGACGGCAACTACGGGTTGGTAATTCACCCACGTATCGATAATGCTTACCTTCAAGCTCTTCAATGGTGCCTAGACAGGTTTGCAGCTTTTTCTTACCAATCAGTTCGTGAGTTTCATCTTCAGGTTTTCTCAATGTAACATCACCGAAGGTAAAGGCACTACCTCCCCAGGCATCATCATGTTGGGGTTGCGAAAAACGCCTGATCTTTCTCAAAGCAGGAAGCCAGACCATATAGTCTTTGTTTTTTTTCTCATCGGTATACTCAGTAATGAGCATGCCGGTTCCTCTTAATTTTCCAGAATGAAAAATTGCCAAATCCCTTGATCGAATCGCCTGATCTGGAGAGATTTCATAGTTGTTATTAAGATGGCGCTCCAATGCAGTCGCATGTACCTTTCCATTTGATGAACGATTGATTAAAACGGTCATGGTACGACCTCTGCGTTCGATGGAAAAGTTTCTGAAAGTAAAGAAATGGTTAGCGAAATAGACCTGTTTTGCGATCTCGTCTGCGCTAGGGGTTTCACCGATAGGGGGAAGTGGGAGGGTTGTGTCTACCGCAGCATAGATGGCTGTTGATTGAAAACAGATTATCAGTGCTAGAAAGTAGCCCAATTGCATGACATTTTTATTTAGTCTTCTCATGTGAACTCGATGCAGGTACATAGGTGGTCAGCCATCTATTTCTGGTTCTGTTTTTTTACTTCACTGGAATATTTAAAGATGTTCTTTTTAATCTCTTCCAGATTCCCTGTTTTCAAGTATTCCTGATGTAGTCGGCTTTTGTAACTCTCTGGTAGTTTGTTGTAGAAGATGAAACTACCTGGAGACTCTTTTTTCAAATAGGCAGAAAAATCCTCAAGATTTTCATATGAGGGGATGTTGTTATCGGTGCTGTTGCCTTGAACGCTGATCCAGGGGGAGTCGGAGGGTGGGTCGAAGACTCCGCTGGAGAACTCTTCATAGTCCGCTTTGATTGCTTGCAGGTATTCATGCTCGCTGGCATTGAGCTGATCGAAAAAACTCAAACAGAGCAATAGCGCTAGAGATTGAAAAAAATAGTGACACTTTGTTGTCTGCCGCACTGGATACCTCCTTGTGTTCCTATGTGCCGGACCGCTTAGGCCTGGGATTACCATACTCATTTTATTTCATTCCACCAAAAAGACTGATCGTCGCTGGCATAATCAGTAGTGCTGGTGATCTGCGTTACTAATCCCTGTAACAGGTTGCTGCCACCAGGCAGTCAATCACCAGCTTCATTGTACGATCCATAGTTTATCTGCATAGCATAGACGAACTATGTGCAATCCATTATAAAAAGGTCATTAGGATTGACCACTTATCTAATCGAAATATACTGAACAGCTTGAATTATTTATATACAGTACAACAACAAAGGATAGTCTAACTCACTATTTTTCCATACGGAATAGAACGAATAGGTGAACAGGTCGATATTTTAGGGTTTTCATTGGCCTTGGGTTTATAAACACCAGGCTTCTCAATTCAGCATTGTTCCCACGGAAGTCCGTGGAAGCGCCATCCGCCCAAACTACTACGGCGGTGATCTTCATCCAAATCACCCTCGAAGCCTTCATCAACATGAAAGACACGGATAAATTCTGCATCCAGCAATGCTTTGCCTGCCTCCAGTGAGCGTTTACCGCTGCGACAGATTAGAATTACCGGGGCGCAGCCTTCGTCTATCGTGCAAATGCTGCCACCAAGCAGGAGCTTTCGGATCTCAGTAACGAAGTGTGGATTGACCGTCCAGTCCGGCTCATCAATCCAAGGTACATGAACTGCGCCTGTAGGGTGGCCAACAAACAGGAATTCCATCGTGGAACGTATGTCCACCAACACTGATCGCGGGTCATCATGCATCATTTGCCAGGCCTGCTGAGGTGACAGGTTTTGTAATTTTGAGTCGCTCATTCTCTCCTCCTATAGGGATCACGGTTACTATTCACATGTTAGATGTTTTATCTATGAACACAATCTATTGCACGCTTCATGCCAATGTGGCTAACATCATTGGCACGGCTATCGCCGGTTTTCTGAGAGGGCACTCTGTTTTTGTGTACAATTCACAGTCATGAAAGAGCGGTTACTGTTCAAACTCTGGTATTCCCTGCATCGCCTGCCACTATCATGGCTGCACAGTCTTGGACGTCTACTTGGAAAATTGTATACGCTGGTTCCCAACCGGGAGAGAGAGGTAACAGAGATTAATCTACGTCTCTGTTTTCCGACTATGGGAGATGAACAGATACGCTCACTACTTGGTCAGGCAATGCAACAACTGGGCTGCACACTTTTAGAGATGAGTGCAATCTGGTTCAGACCTGCAGGTGAGGTGATAGGATTAATTCGTGAGGTCAATGGAGCGTCAAATTTTGAGAGGCAGGAAGGGCAGGGCTTGATTGTGCTCTCACCACATATTGGCTGCTGGGAAATTATAGGATTGGAGCTACAGCGCCGTGGAAAGGTGACCAACCTCTATCGACCACCTAGAAAGACAGCTTTTGACAATGTGGTGAAACAGGCCAGAGAGCGGAGTGGTGCGGAGCTTGTGCCGACGGACAATAGCGGGGTAAAACGCATTCTGCAGACCTTAAAGGCTGGAGGGATCACCGGTATTCTCCCTGATCAGCAACCAAAATCTGATAAGGGCGCTCTATTTGCACCTTTCTTCGATAATCCTGCACTGACTATGCTGCTGGCAAACAGATTGGCAAGAAAAACTGGGGCGAAAGTGGTTTTGGCCTGCGCTGAGCGTCTTGAAAAAGGGGGGGGGTACAAAATTCATTATCTACCTGCTCCAGAAGGGATTGCTGATGAAGATACCTATCGTGCTGCCGTGGCTATGAATCAGGGTGTTGAAATGCTGATTAGGATGTTTCCGAGTCAATATCAGTGGTCCTACAAGCGATTTTCAAAGCAGCCTGAAGACAAATCCTCTCCCTATAAGAAGAAGTAAAGTGTGCGCGCCTTAGATCTTCTCTATTGATAGGAATTAAAGAGCTATCCTGGTTAGCCGTTAAACTGGTAAGGCGTTGTGCTTAATTGCCTGTAGTGTCGGGATCATATGATTAGCCTGACGGTGGGGTGTTGCACTGGAAGTGATAGTTTCTATCTACTTCTATAGCATTTTCATCCCATCTCGACAGGTTATTTAACGGGGTTGCTTCAGAATGATGAAAGGAATTGCCAATATTGTTCTTATTGCTGTAGTAGCTGTTTTAGTCTCTATCGGGCCGGCAGTGGCAGCAACATCTGCAGAAAAAGCTGATGTGCGTATTCTGATTGATGTTTCGGGCAGCATGAAGAAAAATGACCCAAAAAATCTACGGCGTCCTGCACTACGGTTGCTGGTGGGTCTGCTGTCATCTGAAACCCGTGCCGGGGTTTGGACCTTTGGTCAATATGTCAACATGCAGATTCCTCTGGGTCAGGTAGATAAGGCATGGAAGAGTAAGGCGAGGAAAAGCTCGAAATCGATCGGATCTCCCGGTCAGCGCACCAATATTGAAGATGCATTGAAAAGGTCGACAGAGGACTGGAGTGGCCCCCCTGGGCCCTATCGTCGCAGTGTGATCCTGCTGACTGACGGCATGGTGGATATTTCCAGGGATAAGACGAAAAATAGCGCTTCAAAGCAACGTATTCTTAAAAAGATCCTGCCCCGACTGAAACAGCATCAGGTCACAGTACATACTATCGCGCTGTCTAAAAACGCTGATCACGAATTGATGAGAGAACTGGCTGATCAAACCGGAGGATGGTATGAGCAGACAGAAACAGCAGATGAGTTACAGAAGGTATTCCTAAGAATATTCGAGAAGGTGGGTAAGCCCGATTCAGTACCTTTGAAAGACAACAAGTTCACTATAGATCCCAGTATCACGGAGGCCACACTACTGGTTTTCCATAAACCCGGAGCTCAACCGACAGAAGTCATACCCCCTGAAGGTCAGCCATTTAAAGCTGACAGTGCCCCGAAAAACGTCAGTTGGCATCGTGATGAGGGTTACGACATGCTGACTATCGCTGATCCAAAAGCGGGTGAGTGGCGTATTCGGGCAGAAGTGGATCCGGATAACAGAGTAATGGTTGTCACTGACCTCAAGATGCTTTCCACTGAACTACCCAACCGTTTGATTCATGGTGT
The DNA here is from genome assembly GCA_040506705.1 of Candidatus Thiodiazotropha sp. 6PLUC1. GTDB lineage: Bacteria > Pseudomonadota > Gammaproteobacteria > Chromatiales > Chromatiaceae > Thiodiazotropha. Next base: position 41,241 of record JBEVWG010000012.1, on the reverse strand, counting down.
TTCTCTCCCCTATCAGGTGAGCTTTACCGATCATGGTAAAAAGATAACAAAGCAGGAATTCCTGCATATGGTGAATGTTTCTTCGAGCAAAAAAGATATCATGGGTAGATCTGAAGCAAGGCCTTTCACAGATGATGGGCGTGACTCGGATGAAAAAGCGGACGATGGTATTTTCACTATGACCTTTGGTGGCGAAGCGCTGCAGAGTGGAATGGGTGAGCTGATCATTAATGCCAGAGGAGCGACATTTATACGCGAAAGGCGAATAACCTACCAAGTCGTACCGCCAGTCGAATTGAACCTGAAACCTCGAGACAATGGACAACTGCTGGATCTGCAGTTGATCCCTGACGATAAATTGATTGATCCCGGTACTCTAAAGCTTGAAGCCTGGCTGGAGGATGAAACTGGAACTGAGACTCCCTTGAACCTGCAACGGTCTGGATCGGGTGCATCCTTCACAGGGGTGATAGATCTAATGAGTTTTTCAGGGCCACGAAAGGTCACTCTGAAAGCAGCAGCCAGAAGTGTTGAGGGTGCGATCGTTGATTATATTGACACTCCAGTTGAGGTCGAAGGGGTTAAACCTTTTGTAGCGGAACCAGAACCGGCACCAGCACCGATACCTCCTCCAGAACCGGAACCTCAGCCCGCAGCTGAAGCGGAACCCGCAGTGGAAGCTGAACCAGAAGAGACTCAGACTGAGGAAGAGGATGAGGGCGTGGATTGGGTAGGTGCAGCAATATGGTTCGGGGTAATAAATCTGGTGTTGATTGCTTTGGCAGGTGGAATTTTTTGGTGGATGCGTCGATCGAATCAAGGTAATAAAATCAGTCTTGTCGATGAGCCGTCAGGTACAGATGCCACTGATGCTGAGCCGGAGAAAGAGTCATGATCGAAATCAGTTCTTTAACAGCGCTGATTATTGCAGAGATCCTGGTTGGGCTAGTTATCCTCAGTGGATTGTTAGTGCTATTTACACTGTTACGTAAAGGACGCATACGCAAGGCTGCGAACCACTTGGCAGAGAGAGTACAGGCAGATAAGTCTAAGCGAACTGAGCGCCTAAAAACTCTGTTGGCTGATGGCTATCATTTGCAAAGTCCCCAACTGGATCAAACTCTGCATGGCATTGTGCAGACTGAAATGATCCTATATCAGAATATGCTGAATGGTTTTCTGAAAGATGATCAAGTCTCTCTACAGCAGATAGATGTGGATGTAGAAAATCTGGTGCTGGGCTATCAGTCTCTCGGAGGGCTTGTAAGCGAAAGTGGAAGTCCTGCGGAAGGGGGTGGTGACGAACTTGAACATCTGAAGGCCGAAAATGAACGACTTTCTGAAGAATTAAAAGTCACCATGGATACTATGGGTAGGATGCTGAATGAGTATTCCACCATGTTTTCCGATGGCGCAGAAGAGTTTAAGAATGTGGCAAGTCAGACACAGGAAGATCAGGTTCCTGAGTCGATAGAAATAGAAGCAGAAGCAGATGCAGAAGTAGAGGCAACAGCAGAGGTTGAGCCAGAGATACCACCACCCATAGAAGATAATAGTGTCGATGATGATATGTTCATCCCTGATATGACAGATCAGGAATTAACTGAGTCATCTCTATCAGACGAGGAAGATTCATCTGCGGATGAAGTGGATGAACTCATTGCATCAGTCGGAGCTACTTCAGCTGCTGTTGATGAAGAGGTATCAGAGATTATCGATGAAGTGATGGAAATTGCTGATGACATGATTCATGAAAGTGAATTAGCAGAAGAAGCAAAGGAACCTGAATCTGAATCGGCACCTTCTGCTGAATCAGCTGCGGAGTCAGAGCAAGTTGGTGAATCGATGATGGATGACCTGAGCAACATTGATATCGATATTCCTGATGTGGCCGATGTTGATGTTGAACAATCATCAGACTTTGAGCCTGGCTCTTTGGAAGAGGAGTGGGCAAAGCTTTTGGAGGAAGAGTCATCTCCTGATGAGGAGAAGAAGGACGCTTGATCGTTATACAGGAGCCTCAGGTCGAGTCCTTCCGGAATCACTGCGGCGCTTGATTAGCCACATCTAAAAATCAAACGAAGTGGTTTTTTATGCCATTTCAGCACGCTTTGGTGGGGCAGGGCCCCACCCTACCTGTCCGGGTAAGATGTAGGGTGGGGCCATGCCCCACCAAGTGGACCCTAAAAGAATATTAACGCTATATAAATCAGCGATACGATGTGTTGTAAAGGCAATTAGCTATAGCGAGTATGGGGTGAAAAACAGTGAGGGTGCTGAGGATAACAGAAAGGAGGTACACTAGCTGCCAATGTTTGGCTTCGTGTTAAGCATGCGATTCATATAGTTGATCGCGCCTTTGTTGATGGTCGGTATTGGGATAAGCGTTTTAACCTCGTTATAAAAAAAGGGCGCATGTGCGCCCTTTTTTACTCTTACTGGATCAGTGTCAGCATTAAGCCTGACTGCAGTTGATCATTATTTGATCTTGCTTGACATGCTGTCACTCTTACCAGTGTTGTCAGTCCAGGATAGTTCGATTTCATCACCTTTAGCGGCGCCGCTGAATTTAAAGGAGATGTAGGGGTTCTTAGAGATGCCGCCACTCCATTCAGCTGTCATGACGGTATTGCCTTTGTGCTTGCACACTACTGCTTCAATGAAGTGAGCGGGGATTGCTTTTCCGGTCTTTTTATCTTTACGGCCACCAGTCTCCATTGGATGGGTCATCAGGGCCTTGACGGTGGTTACACCACCTTTCTCTTTGGCGCGGATCTTTATCGATTTAGCCATGCTCTATTCCTCGTGTTCGTTATATGCTTGACGGGATTTGTTGGGCTTATCCGCCGCAACCACCGATGGTGACTTTGACTTCTTTCTTGGCGCTGTGGAGCTTACCGCCCGCTTTGACAACACCAATAACATCACCGGTTTTACCCATCTTGATACGGGTAGAGACGAAACCTGATGCTCCTGTGCCCATCACGAAATTAGCGACCAGAGGTACTGGGTTGTTGGAAGCAATGATCGCGATAGACTCGACACCTTCAATGCCTGCATCTACAGTGATCGGTACTACAGCACCGTTCTCTGCGATATCCGGTGCCTTTACCTTGATGTCAGCAGACTCAGACATCTCGGAACTGCCCAGCAGTGCATCCAAAGCGGCTGGTAGCTCCTTTGATTCGAAAGCGGCCTTGTTCCAAGCTGCAAGCACCTGCTGAGGAGCCAAAAGGCCGGTAGCGGCAGCAACGCCTACCGTACCTGCTGCGAGTGATCTTTTAAGGAAGATCCTGCGTTTCATTTCATTGCTCATTCATTCTCTCCAAGACTGAGAAAGGTTAGTGATTGATGTTTGTTTTTATGAAACTGAAGTGGTTGGTCAATTTCATGGTTTTGGTCTTTTGTGACAAATTTGGGTCTGGGTAGCTCCCCGACCATGTTTAATCACAAATCCCAGGGTTATGTGCATAAAAGCCGATGTATTTAATTTTTTCCACCAAAGGTTTTATTGTCATTGCAGAAATTAGAGTCGGTTTGTCGCTTGGGCCATACCATTTGGCATGGGATTCCTGCCGATCATTAATGCTTGTCAGTGGCATTAGAACAACTTTTATCATAAAAAGTTGCGATAGCTATGCACCAAATCCTCCATTGTAAATTAGATACTGAGGATGATTTATGCCGGCTTTTTATTATTTAAACATTTTTGCCGACACACAATACCTTTACAGGTAGATCGTAAGAATACCGAAACAGTGGGCGATATCAAGTAAAAAAATTCGAAATATTAGTGCTTTGTGATGTTAGGAGTATGGCGAAGTTGGGTTTGCTCCGTGCTGGGTTGGGGTTTACCTGAATTCAGGTTGCTTGGTGTACTAGGTAAGGGACCGGGCTCTACTCCTTAGATCACCTGCAGCGTGGGGTGGCTGTGTAAAAAATCAAACAGTGAGCAGTATTTAAGCAGCTTCTTAAGTGATCTGGGGCTGGTGGATTGTAGATGAGTAGAGCTCACCTCAGGGATGCTTTATCCGCCTTGAGGGGAACAGCAACAGTCTGGCTGGTATGCAAGCCTGAATCGGTGGGCTTTGGTGGCAAGAGGTTGATCAGTGACGCCAGCGCTATCCTCAGATCAACGGTGATCTTTTTTCTGTTGCTCTTTTACCAGGTTACGTAGTCTCTTCATACGGGATTCAATCTTGGATGTCTCATAGAAATCCGGTGGATCCACCTCTTTTAAGGCTATTTCCAGCTGCTGGATTGCTGGCTGGAACTCACCTGAGGCCACATAGGCCTCAGCCAGCATACGATGAGACTCGGCCTTGCGCCCATCCAACTGTTCAATTTTACTCAGTAAGCGATAGAGTCTGGGATCAGACTCACGCATTGATAGTATTTGCTGAGTCACCTGTCGTGCCTTGGCAAGATCACCATTTTCAGTCAGCGCTTCAATGTAGGTAATTGAAATAGGATAGTTTTCTGGCATCAGACTGTAATAAGTATCTAGAATCTTCAAGGCCTTCTTGGGCTTTTTCAGCTCCTTTGCAAATTTGGCTGAAGCTAATACATATTCAGCTTGCTCAGGCCTTTTCTGTAGCATTTTTTCGATTATCTGCTCAGCTTTTTCGTGCTTATGGTTGGCCGATAGGGCCAGTGCGTAACCATATTGATGAGCCTCCTGGTTCAAGTGTCGTCCTTCGTGCAAGCCGGTGGCAAAGTGTTTTACTGCCTCAGCAGGCTCTTTGAAAGATCTGACTCGCAGAGTCTCTCTGGTCAAGAAGTAACTCAGTTCACCAGGGTACTGTTTGTAAGGATAGGTTTCTGCTCGTCCCAGGGCATCAGCGATACGATTGGTGGTGACCGGATGGGTGCGGAGGATTTCAGGTATTCCCGATTCATAGAGTCGACTGGCATGGGTCAGTCGTTCAAAAAACACCGGCATTGCTCTGGGGTCATAGTTTGATTTGGCGAGAATCTTGATGCCTACTGTGTCGGCCTCTTCTTCGTTGCTTCTGGTGAAGTTTATCTGCTCCTGTATGGCGCTAGCCTGAACGCCAGTCGCCATGGCAATACCAGCATCTGGAGAGCCGGCAGCGCCAACCAGTATGGCAGCCAGCAGTAGAGCAGCGGTTTTTCCGCTCATTTGATTCGCTGCATCAAATGCCCGTAGCAGGTGCTTTTGAGTGACATGGGCAATTTCATGGGCAATGACAGATGCCAGTTCGCTTTCACTCTGTGTGGCTAGAATAAGGCCGCTATAGACACCTATATGGCCACCAGGTCCAGCAAATGCGTTGATTTCTGGCTGTTCAATGACAAAAAAGTCGAAATCCTGACCAATAGCTTCGCTCTCTTTGAGCAGCTTTTGTCCCAGTGACTGGATATATTCAGATACCAGCGGGTCATCCATAACCGGAGTCGACTTTCTCACACTCAACATGAACTCTCTGCCGAGTCTTATCTCATCTGCCGGGGTCAGGTATTGATCTGATGGAGAACCCAGTTCGGGCAATTTTATTGCTTCTTCATCGCTGAAGGCGTTGGCTGTAGGCATAAGCATACCTATAACCAGCAAGAGAATGACTATTGGGATATTTGTCCGTGTATTGATCATGCCTTTAACAGATCCCAAAGAGTGAAGAATAGTTCCGGCCCATGACTTAGTCGCCGGGTTAATAGTAACCTGGAGATAAGTATCATGATACTTACATCCTTAAGTCATGCAGTCTCAATTAAGGCTGCAGATGTTGTGTGCCATCCATACTAGCGCTTAATCAGATCCGGCGATAGTAAGCAAAAGTTTAAACAAACATTTCCTCCGATTAATTGGTTAATCAGTATCTCCAAGATGAATTGTTAGGTTTTACCGAAAACTCAATAATTGGTTGATAATTAGGAGGTTGGCCTTTCCTGCTATTTGCTTTAATCTACCGCCTCACGACCAACCGGCCGGGTGGGGGAGGTGTAGATTCACTCTCTTGTCCGGTTAATAAACTGGATGCTATTTAATGGAGTTCCATGATGAAGAAGAGCGTAGTTTTGTTTCTGACTTCCGTAGTGATGAGTGGGGGATTGCAGGCTGATGAGGCCATGAAGGCCAACATCAATGAAGGCAAAGGTGTGATAAAGGCCTATTTTGGTGACCTCAAAGGAGAGCTGGTAAAGGGTATGAAAGAGAAGGGGCCTGTGCCTACGATCTCAACCTGTAATACTGTTGCTCCGCAATTATCTGAGGCACATTCTCAAATGAGTGGTTGGCGTGTGGGTAGAACCAGTCTTAAAACACGTAATCCCGACAATCGCGCAGATGCATGGGAAACTGCTGTACTGAAAGAATTTGAAGCGCGTAAAGCTGCTGGGGAGGACCCCATGAAACTACTTAAAGCTGAAGTGGTTGAGGAGCAGGGTCGTAAGGTATTTCGTATGATGAAAGCCATTCCCACTGCTGAGGTTTGTACTAAATGTCATGGTGCTGAACTTGCAGAGCCAGTCAGTGCAAAACTGAAGGAACTCTATCCAGCTGATGAAGCTGTTGGTTACAAGCCCGGTGACCTTCGTGGTGCTTTCACCTTGAAGAAGTCACTCTAATCAGACTTTCAGGGCGCACACTATCTGCGCCCTGACTACAGGTTTTTTTACCAGCTATTTGTGGCTGACAATTTTTAAACCTACCTGATTGCCCTGCAAAGTCAGCTACGGTGATAGTTAAGGATCTGCGGAAGGTTGCAGGTGGTTTTTATGAATTTCCAGCGCGATTTGGTGGGGCATGGCCCCACCCTACCTGTCGATATAAAGGGTGGGGCGAAGCCCCACCAACTGCACTACCCACATCTTTAGTTCAGCTGGATTCGCTCTCCCCAAGGTGTCTTCTCTTTACCTTTTACCAGCCAGATTACCGGATAGTTTGGTTCAAGTGCCGGAAAGGCGCCCTCTGCATCGGTGAAGTAGACCAGTAGATCTGGGCTCAATGTCTGCTTTTCCACCCACTCGAATACGGGCTTGAAACTGGTTCCGCCACCACCTGTTATCTTCTCTGGAAGTTGGAATTCATCCCAGGATTCATAGATCCATGGGGCTTCCTCTGCAATCGTCGAATCGCATGCGAGCAATGTAACTCTGGCGCGCATCTGTCCTTTCAAGGCGTTGATCTCAGCAAGAAACTCTCCCATCTCTTCGTCATCTATCGATCCACTGGTATCAAGAGCGACCACCAGTTCAAGCTGATTACTGCGCAGACTCGGCAGGATAAACTCACCCTCCCGGCGTGAAGGTCTCATATAGCTGAAGTCATCCCTGGCCAATGCGGTCATATAGCGGGCCAGTAGTAATCTCCAGGGCAGTTGGGGTTGCAGCAGGTGGTCTACCATTCGGGCCATGGCGCCATCCAGCTTGCCGACTTGCATCGCCTGCTGGGCTGCACCTGCCATACGTTGCTGCCACTGGATACTCAGGGTTTCTGCTTCATCCGGTGTCAGTGGTGGTGGCTGTGAAGAGCTATTGCCTGATCCGCTTTCCGGATTGTTGTGCTCGTCTCCCTCCTGGTCTGTATCACTCTGCTGGTTGTTTTTGGCCATATCCTTTTCTGTGGTGCCACTGCCAGATCCCTTGGTGTTGTCCTGATCGTAGATATGATTGTCCAGGGGTTCATCATCGTTCTTTTCATCCAGGCAGGGATATATCTCCTCAGCAGTCATGCCAGTGAATTGAGGCATCATCAATGAGCCAGGCGGGGGTTTCAGGCCATCACCAGTTAGTAGCGGGTTGATTGCGTAGTCGCAGGCCATATCCCAGTGTAGTTTGGTGCGATGCTGACGTCTGGCGAAGTGGGAGAGGGCACAGTGAAGCGCCTCGTGAGCAAGCATGAATTGGGTTTCGTCCAGACTCAATTGGTCGATGTACTGTGGATTGTAGTAGAAGGTCTTTGCATCAGTAGCAGTAGTTGGACACCAGTCAGGATTGGCCTGCTGCATCGGCAGTCGCATCACCAATGCTCCCAGAAAGGGCTTGTCGAGAATCAGTTTGGTGCGAGCTGCAGCCAGTTTGGTCTCTATCTCTTCTTGATCCATCAGTTTAGCGATCCCTGAAGCTGGGGAGTTCTGAGGAAGCTGTTCATCTCTGTGTTGAAATCTTATTCATACAACATGACATCTGAGACTGCCTGGGCCCAATCATTAAACTGGGGAACATTAAAGAGTGCCTCACCGACAGCCCGGTGCATGTCAGATACCAACATCACCCCCATCTCACGTTGAGGAAAACGACCGGCATACTCAAGAATCCGTCCATGTACCTCTTGGCCATTGCCTGCTTCATGGGCTCGGATAGCTCGTCCAACCAGTGCGGAAGCGACTGCATATTGCAAATCGATTTCAGCGGGTGTCGGCACCTCCTCGCCACGCAGTATTGCATCCAGATCGGGCATCTTATCCAGGCTGTTGACGAACGCATGCAGTTCGATACCCGCTGCTGGTCCAACACAGGCTTGCAGCGCCCCTTGGAGCAGTTGCGGGTGAGTGGTGAACTTCTGCAGTGCCCGGTGGGCAAACTCCCAGGATCGGGGTGAAGGGAATGCGACCGGATTGTGAGCAGGGTCGAAGTCGAATAGCAGTTCTGGCCGAAAGCGGAGAAACGCAATAATCCGTTCATCAATATGGTTGCGATAGGCCCAGGCAACCCAGTCATCGAGATTTGTCTCTACCTCAAAATGGGAAAATCGGTTGGCCAGTGGCGCCGGCATGCTGTAGGTGACACCCCGGTCACCTTGCCGATTGCCGGCTGCGAAGATAGCCCAGCCGTCAGGTACCTGATATTCACCCAATCGACGGTCGAGAATCAGCTGATAAGCCGCAGCAGAGACGGTTGGGGGGGCAGATGTGATTTCGTCCAGGAACAGGATACCTTGGGTCCCATGACGAGTTTCGGCAGGCAATATCGAGGGGATCGCCCATTCAACCCTGTCATTACTACGAAAAGGGATGCCTCTTAAGTCACTTGGCTCCATTTGTGATAGGCGGATGTCGATTACCGGTGCCTGATGACTCTCGGCTACTTCACGTACCATGTCGGACTTGCCGACTCCAGGGGGGCCCCAGAGCATGACCGGGGTGTGGTGACCTGCGCGAGTGCTGATGAACTCTTGCTCAAGAATGGTAAGCAGTTGGGCTGGGCGCATGATGTATTCCTAATCAAAGAGATTTCTGATCGCACGGGAGAGCTGTTTGTAGACTTCGGGCCCATCCACATCCATCACCTGATCGATCACCCAGCGATTGTCATGTTCGTCGTCGCCCATCACTTGTTGGATCTGGAAACCAAGATGGCGAAAAAATGGATAACTGGGCCCCTCCTCGCTGAAGTTGAACTCTGCATATTCTGTAGAGCGTTCGTTGAACAGGGAGATAAAATGGTTGGCGTGGTCATCGTTGCCAAGCAGGTCTGCTGCATTATCACGATAGTGATCGGCCAGTTTCATTACCAGTGCGGTAATTATGGCGACCCGGTTATCATCATCCATTCGGTGGATCAATCGATCAGCAATCTGGACTTCATAAGTCAGATATTCAGCAATCACAGCAATCCGCTCTTGATCATTGTGATATACAAAGTTTTTGCCATGAAGTGTTATCGCTTTATCTAATGCGATACGCCATGCAATGAATGCGATGGCGCCACCAATTTCGTCGGGGGAACGAACGCTATCCTCGTCGTGCCACTGACTCTTGATTCTTATTGCCAATGTCAGTTTCTCCTATATATCTATAGTACCCAGCCTTTTCAGGTTGGGGGCAGTCAAGTTGCGAGTCTTAGGGAGGCGCTATCTGGTAATGATGAAACTTGTACTGCTTAATTAGCTGAATCCCAGGATTCAGGGAGTAATAACCAAGTATTTTACTCAGGTTAAGTGGAATTTCAATGCCCGGATCATAATCAGCCATGCTGACAGGCAACTTTTTTGCATCATGAGATCGTGGCCTGGCTTGGAAAGGGCGCGCCATTCCCGGCACCCCGCGCCTAGCAGCTAACGGCTTAGCGTCTCGCTGATTGGAACAGTTTGTACGTTACACCACACTAGTAATTATGTGAACTTTTATCCGGATTTCGAAGTAGAACATAGGCTGCGCCTGTCCCGCCATCCCGTCGTGTGGCTGAGGTGAATGCGAGCACATCTTCTCTTTGGCGCAGCCAGACATTGAGTTTGTGCTTAAGTACAGGCTGACGTCCTTCCGATCCATAACCCTTTCCATGAATGATTCTCACACAGCGGACGCATCTGCTGACATTTTTTCAGGAAATCGTTCAGATCGGCTCTGGCATAGCGCACGGTCAGACCATGCAGATCCAGTTCGGCACCAATCTCCAGATAGCCCCTACGCAGATCATGCATGAGACGGTTTTGTACCCCTGGTCTGGAGAAATAGAGTTCATCGCCAGTCTCAATCTCCTGGTCTGAGTATTGATCCTGGAGTAATTCGTCCTCATCACCCACTGGCAGATTCAACGGCCTGGGTGGCAATCGACGCCGATAGGGGGCTATACGGGATTCTTTCAGTGGTGTGGCATCACCTAACTCTTCAACAAAGAGGGCTTTGTCATCCGGTTTGTCACTCTGCTTGCTCATTTTGCCGTTGCTCAATTTTTCCTCAAGTGTAGTCTCGCATAGTGATTGCTGGTCTCACTGATCTGGATACGACACTACACAGGAGCATGTTAGGAGCAGTTGAGAGGAATCTCAATCCTCGTGTTTGAGAGAGGTCGATTTGGAGGGTGAGCCTGACGGCTATTTCCAGTATATTGTGCCCCCTATGAATATCCTTCTGAGTAACGACGATGGCTACCAGGCACCTGGGTTGGTGATGCTGGCCAAACAGCTATCCACAGTTGGGGAGATTGTGGTGGTTGCGCCTGACCAGGACCGCAGCGGCGCAAGCAACTCTCTGACCTTGGTCAATCCACTTCGAGTGCAGACCATGGGGAATGGTTTTATCCGTGTCGACGGGACACCTACCGATTGCGTCCATTTGGCCATTACCGGCTTGCTTGAGCAGGAGCCGGATCTGGTTGTATCGGGCATAAATGCAGGGCCCAACATGGGGGATGATGTGCTCTACTCAGGTACTGTTGCTGCGGCGACTGAAGGACGATTCCTGGGATTGCCGGCGATAGCCATTTCAATGAATTCACACAATCCCAGCTATTTTGAAACCGGCGCACGGGTAGCTGAAACCCTGGTCAGAAAACTGCTTAGTGAGCCACTGAATGAGAATGTGATTTTGAATGTCAATGTACCCGATATTCCCCACTCAGAGATTCGGGGTATCGTCTCTACCAGGCTTGGACATCGGCACAAAGCAGAGCCGGTGATAAAGAGTCAGGATCCCAGGGGTCGAACAATCTATTGGGTCGGGCCAGCAGGTGCAGAGCAGGATGCAGGGCCTGGAACCGACTTTCATGCAGTGCGTCAGGATTATGTTTCAGTGACACCATTACAGGTGGATCTCACCCGGCATAGTGTGCTGGAAAAGGTTGATGAGTGGCTCAACCAATGAATATTCGTCGAGAGCACCAGGGAATCGGCATGACTTCCCAACGGACTCGGGAGCGACTTGTGCAAAGATTGCGCAGCAAGGGGATTAGTAATACGGCTGTATTGGAGGCAGTGCGCAATATGCCGCGACATCTTTTCGTGGATGAAGCGCTGGCCAGTCGGGCATATGAAGAGACGGCGCTCCCCATCGGCCATGGTCAGACTATTTCGCAACCCTATACCGTTGCCCGGATGACAGAAGCCTTATTACAGGGTGGGCCACTCGAAACGGTGCTGGAAGTTGGTACAGGGTCCGGTTATCAATGTGCAATCCTGGCACAACTGGTTCGGCGTGTTCATAGTGTTGAGAGAATATCAGCCTTACTTGAGCAGGCCCGCATCAGATTTCGGGAACTTGGTATAAGAAATATCCGTCTCAAACACAGCGATGGCGGGATTGGTCTTCCGGAATACTCTCCATATGATGGAATAATCGTAACGGCCGCAGCTGAAGTATTGCCTCAGAGTCTGCTTGAACAGCTGGCTGTTGGGGGGCGTTTGGTCATTCCAGTTAAAAGCAACCAGGGACAAGTAATGATTCGGATAATCCGTACAAAGGATGGTTTTCAGAAGCAAGAGTTAGAATCGGCAAATTTTGTACCTCTGGTCGGAGGAATGATCTAGTGCGACTCTTCTCAGCTCTCTATGCCCGGGCAATGGTGTGGTCCAGGCATCCCAATGCACCTCGCTATCTTGCTGGATTAAGCTTTGCCGAATCCTCTTTTTTTCCGATACCACCGGATGTGATGCTGGCGCCAATGAGTATGGCTGAGCCATCCAGAGCCTGGTTTTTTGCAGGGTTGACTACCCTGGCATCTGTTATTGGCGGTGTGTTTGGTTACTTTATCGGCGTTTTTGCTTTCGATTTCGTTGAACCACTACTCCAGGATTGGGGTTATTGGGAAGGTTATCTCGCCGCAAAAGATTGGTTTGGGCGTTGGGGAATCTGGGCAGTTTTACTCGCTGGGTTTTCACCTATCCCCTACAAGATATTTACCATTACAGCCGGGGTTGTTGCTATGGCGCTGGTGCCCTTTCTCATCGCATCCAGTATTGGTAGAGGCGCGCGCTTTTTCCTGGTAGCTGCACTGATGGCCTGGGGAGGTGCGCGGATGGAGAGGGCGCTGCATCGCTATGTAGATCGACTGGGCTGGATTATGGTAGTGGCGTTTGTTTTATTGTTCATTTTTTTGAAATGACAGAGTCATCCTGAATGGGTAGGGTATTGAGGCTGATAGTCTGTCTTGCGACAAACTTTTAGGTTGCTTATGCAAAGCAGATTCGGATTGATTGATCTGATCTTTCCATTCCACGCGCTGATCTTCAGTTTGCTGATGCTTCTTATTGGCTGCTCTTCCAGTGGTAGCGCGCCAGTTTACAGTCGGGGCATCAATACCCATCCGCAAGACCGGTCAGCAGCCTTAAGCACTAAAAAACAATCAATGCCTCAGCGGCATAGGTCTTCCCGGACTTACTATCTGGTGCAGCCTGGGGATACACTTTACTCCATCTCCTGGCGCTACTATCTGGAGCATGAGCAGCTGGCGGCATGGAATGGGATTAGAGCCCCTAAGTATGCAATCTATCCTGGACAGCGCTTGCGTTTAAAGCCGCCGGAAACACGATCTGCAAAGAGACCAAAACAACCAGCTACCAAACCGGTGGTAAAAGTTACTAAAAGCAAGAAGCCCGCACTCCCTGGTAAAAAAACACCGCCAAAGCGGCCGCAAAAAACAGAAACTAAGAGCAAACCGGCGCCTGCCAGGAAAACTGTAGTCACACATCGGAAAAATAGGGTCAAGTTAGACTGGTCCTGGCCGACCATGGGGAGAGTGACACAAACTTTTTCAAATTCAGATCAGAATAGAAAAGGAGTCTGGATCAGCGGGCGACTGGGTCAGCCGATTAAAGCGGCTGAGTCAGGAAGAGTAGTCTATGCAGGCGGTGGCTTGGTCGGTTATGGGAACCTTGTAATCGTCAAACATGACCAGAACTACCTCAGTGCCTATGGGTACAATCGAAAACTGCTGGTAAAAGAGGGTGATAAAATCGCCAAAGGCGATATAGTGGCACACATGGGTTCACCAAACAGCGGAGGACAACCCGTGTTGCACTTCGAGATTCGAAAACAGGGGAAGCCGATAAATCCTCTGCCGCTGTTACCAAGAAAATAGATAACTATACAGGTGGACTTGCTTAGCGTTTAAACTGGGTACGACGGTGCAAGTTAATAGCGCAGAAGGCATGATTTGACCGATGGAGATGAGAGATGAGCAATAGTCCTGAAGAATCGGACGAACCTGAGAGCGGTAGCGATACTGTTCTGGAAGATATTGATGCGGATATCGTCTTGCCTGAAGTACAGGATGAGACTGCAGCTGCTGTTGACAAACCTGATGTTCCGGCGCCTATTAAATCCAAGGGTGCTGAAGCCAGTGATGCTCAGATGGATGCAACCCGGCTCTATCTCAATGAGATCGGTATCTCCAAGCTGTTAACAGCTGAGGAAGAGGTCTATTTCGCCAGGCTGGCTCAAAAAGGGGATCAAGCTGCCAGGCAACGAATGATCGAGAGTAATTTACGCCTGGTGGTTAAGATTGCCAGACGTTATATGAACCGTGGTCTGGCACTCCTGGATCTTATTGAAGAGGGAAATCTAGGCCTGATCAGAGCGGTAGAGAAGTTCGATCCGGAACGTGGCTTCCGTTTCTCCACCTATGCAACATGGTGGATTCGCCAGACGATCGAAAGAGCCATAATGAATCAGACCAGAACTATTCGGCTGCCGATTCATGTGGTTAAGGAGATTAACGTCTATCTCAGGGCTGCCCGCAAACTTGCCCAAACCCTGGATCATGAACCGAGTTCAGAGGAGATAGCTGATCTGCTGGATCGTCCAATTGACGAAGTAAAACGCATGCTTGGGTTGAATGAGCGTGTCACTTCAGTGGATACCCCATTCGGTAAGGATGCCGACAAGCCTTTACTCGACACCATCGCAGATGAAAAGAATCTGGATCCCACAGTGGATATCCAGAATGATGGTCTGAATGCCAATTTAGACCGTTGGTTGAGCAAATTGAATGACAAGCAGAGAGAGGTGGTAGAGCGCCGATTCGGTCTTCATGGCTATGAGAATTCCACCCTGGAACAGGTTGCCAACGAGTTGGGAGTTACTCGGGAGCGGGTCAGGCAGATACAGATGGATGCTTTGCGCCGCTTAAGGGATATTCTCGAGCGGGATGGTTTTTCCGTTGAGTCTATATTCAAGTAGAAGCAATGGTTCAGTCATGCTGCGAACCTACTGGAGCGGATGACAAAACAGCTCTAGAGGTTGCCTGTCGTGATTGTGGCCTCGATCCACTCTGTGATGTGCTAGGTTATGGGAAGCATGACCTTTGTGAAACCGAAGCAATCCTCATGCGTCGTCAGCCTATTCAGCGCGGTGCACTACTGTTTCGACCTGGCCAACCCTTTTTCGCACTATTTGCAATCAAATCCGGATCATTCAAAGCGGTAAGTGTGGATCTCTCCGGCAAGGAGAGAGTGGTTGGCTTTTTCCTGCCTGGAGACTTGATTGGTACAGAAGGGATTGCCAATCATGTCTACTCATATACTGTGAGGGCACTGGAAGAGAGTAGTGTCTGTAAATTGGAGGTGAATCGTCTACTCCATTGCGGTCAAGATACAGAGAAGCTTCAGGCTGCACTGATTCGCATGCTGGGTCAGGAGATTGTTGTGAATCACCTGGTGACAACTTCATTGATTCAACAGAATGCAGAACAGCGCATAGCTGCTTTTATACTGAGCCTGTCTAAGCGCTCCGGGCTACGGGGTATGCCTCAATATCAGCTTCCATTGAGCATGTCGCGAAGTGACATTGCCAGTTATCTTGGATTAGCGAGAGAAACTGTGAGTCGTGTATTGACCAAGTTTCAGAATTTCGGATTGATAGGCTTGAGAAAACATATGCTAAGGGTTCTCAATCCAGAGGAGTTGGAGAGGGTCACAACATTACGTTGAAAATATCTAACTTGATATATGTATGACGACACTTTTCCTCTGTTTAAATTATTAGAAGCAGATTGAATGCGCCCATCAATAAAATGTTTTATTGAGAGTGATTATCAATAAATAAATCCGACTGTTTTGCTCTGTCTTTTTTATTCCAATTACTTTTTAAACTTCTTTGTCAGCAACTGTTGTTGCAGGTTTCAGCTCAGTCTAGGTAAATTTGTTTAATTCCGTTTTCTTTGATCTGAGTCAATTTCTAGGATATGCCCATATTATTTTAATTAAACAATAGGTTACGTGAGATGCGTCTTGCCGACTTATAGGCTTTTTCGTATTGACATCTGATCCAATTAAGAGTGATATATGTCACGCTGCAATTGTGTCATTTCACACAGTTGTATTTTTGGGACATTCCCAAAAATGTTGTCTTTTAAGTTTCGTTCAATTATTTGTTTAAGGGGGGTACATGGACGCCGCAGCCGAGCAAAAATACAACTTTGATGTTGTGCGCTGGTTTACCGTCATGGCCGTTGTCTACCTTGTAGTAGGCGCGTTAGTGGGTGTGTATATCGCATCCGAATTGGCATGGCCATTTCTGAATTTCGATCTTCCATATTTAACATTCGGTCGTCTTCGTCCGCTTCATACCAATGCTGTTATTTTCGCATTTGGTGGATGTGCGTTGATGGCGACATCATACTATAGTGTCCAGCGAACCTGCGGCGTGAGACTCTGGAGCGACAAGCTTGCTTGGTTTGTCTTCGTTGGTTGGAATCTGATTATTGTGTCTGCAGTAATCACCCTTCCTCTTGGTATCAACCAAGCAAAAGAATATGCTGAATTGGAGTGGCCAATTGATCTGGCGATTGCTGTAGTATGGCTCGCTTACTCATTCAACTTCATAATGACTCTGGCTACTCGGAAGTCCTCTCACATCTATGTATCCAACTGGTTCTTCCTGGGTATGATGGTGATGATTACCTATCTGCATGTAGTCAATAGCTTGGCCGTCCCGGTTGATCTGTTCAAATCTTATTCCCTTTTCGCTGGCGTGCAGGATGCAATGGTTCAGTGGTGGTGGGGCCACAATGCTGTAGGTTTCTACCTGACAGCTGGCTTCCTGGGAATCATGTACTACTTCGTACCTAAACAGGCTGGACGTCCCGTCTACTCCTATCGTCTATCAGTTATCCACTTCTGGGCTCTGATGTTCGGTTATGTATGGCTTGGTGCTCATCACCTTCAATACACCGCACTGCCAGATTGGACTGGTTCTCTGGGCGCCGCTGTATCTCTGGCCATGATTATCCCATCCTGGGGTGGCGCGGTTAACGGTATGATGACTCTCTCAGGTGCTTGGGACAAACTACGTACCGACTACATCCTGCGTTTCATGATTATGTCATTGGCCTTCTACGCCATGTCCACCTTTGAAGGTCCGGTCATGTCTCTGAAGACTGTTAACGCCCTCTCTCACTACACTGACTGGACAGTTGGTCATGTGCACTCTGGTGCGCTGGGTTGGGTTGCCATGGTTGCAATCGGTGCTATCTACCATCTGATGATGCGTACCTTCCATACTGAAATGTGGTCCATGAAGCTGATCAATGCTCACTTCTGGACAGCAACCATCGGTGCAGTTGTCTACGTCGTAGCCATGTGGGTATCCGGTATCATGCAAGGTCTGATGTGGCGTGCTTACGATGAGTACGGAACTCTGGCCTACACTTTCGCGGAATCTGTTGAAGCGATGCATCCCTACTACGCAATGCGTGCAGTAGGCGGCATGATCTTCTTGCTCGGTGCCGTGCTGATGCTGATCAATGTCCTCATGACTGTTGTGAAAGCATCTAGTGAAGGTAGTCTGCAACAAGCCCGCACCGCTGCGGCTACAGCTTAATCTAAGGGGGTTTCGCAAAATGGCGAATGATAACCAATCTGTAAGCTTTCAGGAGAAGATGGAGAAAAACATCTGGCTTCTCCTGATTATTCTGGCCTTGGCCCTCTCTGTAGGTGGCTTGGTGGAAATCGTCCCACTCTTCACTATGAAGAACACGTTTGAGCATAACGCTGCTCCTGAACTGGTCTGGCAACGTCAAGCAGGACAGACCCTGCAGGACCATAAACCAGGTGATGGCATGCGTCCATATACTGCTTTGGAACTGGCTGGTCGTGATGTTTACCAAAGAGAGGGCTGCTATTTGTGTCACTCTCAGATGGTACGTCCTTTCCGTGATGAGAAGGAGCGTTATGGTCACTACTCACTGGCCTCGGAGTCTATGTACGATCATCCGTTCCAGTGGGGCTCCAAACGTACTGGTCCTGACTTTGCTCGTCTCGGCGGTAAGTACTCTGACGACTGGCACCGTAAGCATCTACGCGCACCGCGTTCGGTGGTTCCTGAGTCTGTTATGCCTAACTACCCTTGGATGGCTGAAAATTCAGTAGAGGGCGTGGATATGGCAAGACGCTTTCAAGTCATGCAACTCATGGGTGTGCCTTACACCGATGAGGATATTGCCAGCGCTAATGCTGAGTTGGCAGGCAAGACAGAGGAAGACGCAATGGTTGCCTATTTGCAGGTTTTGGGCACCATGGCGGCTCTAGACGAGAACAAGGTCTATCGTCAGTAATGAAAGAGTACTTTCAAACTAATTGGGAGGCGATGACCACCAATGATTGGATCGGACTGATCATGACGGTGGTCACCTTCTTCCTAATGATAGGCGTATATTTCTACGCGCTACGTCCGAAAAATCGGGAAAAGCTGGAGAAGAACCGCTTTATCCCGATTGACGACGATGATGCAATTGATAGCGGAGATAAAAATGGCGGACAATAATCCTTTTCCGGGTGAGAACAATACCGGACATATATGGGACGATAACCTCCGGGAGCTTAGTAACCCGCCACCACGGTGGTGGATGATTGCCTTCTGGGCTTCTGTGATCTGGTGGATAGCCTACGGTGTGCTCTATCCAATGTGGCCTGTAGGTCAAGAGCCTACACAGGGTGTCATGGGTTGGAGTCAGATGGATGAATACAAGGCTGGTGTAGACGAGGTCGAAGCAGTTCGAGCCGAGTTCGAAACCCAGATCAAGGGCATGTCGGCAAAAGAGATTCTGGCGACACCTGCTCTAACTCAATACACCATAGCTTCTGCGAAGGTACTGTTTGGTGACAACTGTGCAGCCTGTCATGGCGGTGGCGGACAAGGTGGCCCAGGCTACCCAGTGTTGGCCGACGATGATTGGCTTTATGGCGGTGCTATTGAAAATATTCAGCAGACCGTCACTATGGGTCGCAAGGGTATCATGACCGCTCACGGCAAGATCCTCTCCGATGCTGAAGTTGACAGTCTGGCTGAAGCGATCATGGCGGGTAACCCAACCTCTGATGCAAACTTTACTCAGAAAGGTTGTATCGCTTGTCACGGCATGGACGGTAAGGGTATGGCTGTTCTCGGTTCAGCAAATCTGACTGATGGCATCTATCGTTTTATGCCTGCTGAAGGTGAGACCTTAAAAGATAGCATCAAATACACCATTGCATATGGTGTGAATGATGCCACTGAGCCAAAAACTCGTAATGCTGAGATGCCGGCTTTTGGTGATCGCTTATCAGAAGATGACATCAAAAAGATTGCTGTATATGTTCACCGTTTCGGTGGTGGTCAATAAACA
This sequence comes from Candidatus Thiodiazotropha sp. 6PLUC1, assembly GCA_040506705.1. Classification (GTDB taxonomy): domain Bacteria; phylum Pseudomonadota; class Gammaproteobacteria; order Chromatiales; family Chromatiaceae; genus Thiodiazotropha. The sequence continues at coordinate 21,960 of JBEVWG010000012.1, read as the reverse complement.
GCCTTCTGATAGAAATATTTTTCATCATTACCGTGTGAGAAGGGAACTCTCGCACGGTTATAAAATAAGGGGATTGCTATGAACGGAGACGCAGTATTTTGGGGTTCCATTATTAGCGTGGTGATTTGTGTCGTAATCATTATCTACTTGGGCTTTAAGGTTAATAAGCTGATCAAGAGTGATGCTGAAAAACACAACAGCTAAGCTGACAAGTGATTAATAGAAAAAGGGGGGGTAATACCCCCCTTTTTATTTCTGAAACAATTCATGAATATTTTATGCTGACACATTTTATTTAACCCTATGAAAATTGTGGGGTTCAGCACTGCTTTCATGCCGCTTCTTCATGAGTACTGAATACTGCTCATCGCGCTTCGATTGGGCTGTTCTTAAACATCTTCCAGAAAATCAGTGTACTATTCTGCGTCTGTTTATCTATATTTAGAACTCGGTTAAGCCTGTAAAATGGCAACTTTTTGTCGTTTAATTGGCCTTAATGTATTGATAAATCGCATTGGCTAGTAAGCAACGTGACCTATATCATAGTTTTCTAAATTACCCCCACTGATTCAGAGGAGTTGAGCAATTGAGCGCAAGTGAGACGACCGCATCCAAGCAAAATGTTGTGGATGATCTATACGCTGAATCGGCACATTGGAATCTGAATACTGGTGAAGAGACTATACACGCCAAGCGCATGGGTGGTTATTGGCGCAATATTAAATGGTTAGCCGCCTCTTTCTGGATTATCTTTTTTGTCGGTCCTTATGCTCAATGGGGAGATCGTCAAGCTATCCTTTTTGATATTCCGAACCGTCAGTTCCATATCCTGGGTGTAACTATTTTGCCGCAGGATTTCTGGATGCTCTCACTGACACTGCTCTTTTTCGCTTTGCTGTTGGCTGTGGCCACCGCACTTGCCGGTCGCGTCTATTGTGGCTTCTTCTGCTTTCAAACTGTCTGGACAGATGTTTTCACCTGGCTGGAGGAGAAGCTGGAAGGCTCGCCAATAAAACGTCGCAAGCTTGAAAAAGCACCAATGAGTGCCACCAAAGTCAGAATTAAAGTAACTAAACACCTCGTCTGGCTACTGATTTCCGCACTAACCGGCGTAAGCTTCGTTGCCTGGTTTTATGATGTTTTTGACCTGTGGCGTGATATTTTTACTCTGCAGGCTAGTTCAGTTGCCTATGGCACCATTGCACTGTTCACAGCAGGAACCTATGTCCTGGCAGGATATATGCGCGAACAGGCCTGCTTCTGGCTCTGCCCCTATGCTCGAATTCAAGGGGTAATGATCGATAAGACCACCATGGTGCCCTCTTATGATTTTCATAGGGGTGAGCCAAGAGGTCGCATAAAAAAAGGTGAGGCAGAAGAGGATAGAACCACGGGTGATTGCGTCGATTGTAAGCAGTGTATTGCGGTCTGCCCGACTGGCGTGGACATCCGTCATGGGCAGCAGGAGGGTTGTATCATGTGCTCCCTCTGTATAGATGCCTGTGATGAGGTCATGGAGAAAATCGGGCGGCCAAAAGGCTTAATTCGTTATGAGTCCTATGAATCACTGGAGGCGCAGCAAAAACCGGTACCCTTGTACAAAAGGCCTCGTGTCTGGGTCTATACGGTAATAATGAGTCTGGCACTCGCAGGTATTGCGTATGGATTAACCTCTCTGGCGCCACTCGAGATCAAGGTAATACATGACCGGCAACCCCTGTTTGTATTACAGAGTGATGGCAGTATTCAGAATAAATATACTGTGAAAATTCTAAACAAGATGACCAAGGATATCCCGGTTACCCTCAGCGCTGAGGGGCCAGAAGGGTTGATATTTGTGGATGAGGATGTTGTGACCAATGCGCGTCACGGTAAAGTCACTGCACGCACGGTCTTTGTGCGGGTTCCTCAAACCTTGCTAACCAAGGAGACCTTACCAATTACCTTCAAAGTTCAGGGCGAGTATGATGGTGAGGTGCTTGAAAATAAACGTGTGAGCGTTTTTATTGGCCCCCGGCGTTAGAGATTGATAAAATAAGGCATATTCTTAGGGCGGACAGAGATGTCCGCCCTTTTCATTTTTATTGAAGTCGTTATAAGTTATCGCCATGACAGACAAAAAATCAGCTTGGAGAAGCCCCTGGGTCATTGCCTGGGTGGCAATGGTGGTCATCTTCTTCACCATGAATATGATCATGATTTACCTGGCAATCGATAACAATCCTGGTCTGGTTGTGGATGACTTCTATGATCGTGGACAGGATTATGAGAAGAACATGCTCAAGCGCAAGGCAAGGGATCCCCAGTGGAAAATGAAGGTTAAGCTGCCCTCTAAGATTGGGATCGGTGAAGCTGTACTCTGCCAATATAGTGTGACTGACAAAGAGGGAGAGCCAATTGATCGCGATGAAGTTATTTTTCACGCGTATCGCCCTTCTGATGCGAAACAGGATTTCTCCGTACCCATGCAACGTGTTGGCCCTGGAATGTATGAGGCAACGGTCAGTTTCCCCCTGAAAGGCGCTTGGGATACGCTGGTCAGTATTCGCAATGGAGAGGATGAATACCAGGTGGCTAAAAGGATTGGTGTAGGCATCGATTGGGTGCCTTAGTCTGGGACGCTAGATATGCGGGTCAGACCTATGTTCGAGATTGTGCCAAGGATACCTGTCATTCTGATGAGGTTGATGGTTTTCAGCTAAACCGGAAAGCGATTTTCACCTCTTTACAGGAGAATCTGTGTCACACGTAGACGCCTCTGAAGGCTGTTTCCATTGCCAGCTTCCCATTCCCCCGGAAGATGATGTTACCAGTGAAATCGAGGGTGAAACCCAACATTTCTGCTGTCTTGGCTGTAAAGCCGTATGTGAAGCGATCTATGATGCTGGATTGGAAGGCTTCTATCAGCGTACACCTGAAGGCGCTAATCTCGCTCCTCCACCCGATATTCCCACAGAGTTGGCGCTCTATGACCTGGATGATGTGCAGGCCGAGTTTGTAGGTGAACTGGCGGAGGAGAGGGATATTCATCTCCTGATTGAAGGGATACATTGCGCGGCTTGCGTCTGGTTGATCGAGCACACCTTGAATCCTCTACCAGGTATCATCTCCGCCCAGGTCAATCTATCTGGAAAGCGTCTGCACGTTAAGTGGCACAACAGCGCAATTAGCTTATCGCAAATTATTCAACGTTTGGGACAGATTGGATATGCTGCAGTGCCGTACGATCCCGAGGCAGCTGAGGGAACCCTGAAGAAACAGAATCGTCATCTACTCTATAGAATGGCTTTCGCCGCATTTGGCATGATGAACCTGATGTGGATCTCGATTGCGCTCTATGCCGGTGCAAGTCAAGGAGAGTTTCGAAGTCTGTTCCACTGGATTGGTTTTGCCCTGGCTACGCCAGTGCTCCTCTATTCAGGGTATCCCTTTTTCAAAGGTGCCTGGTCTGGGTTGCGCAATTTACATCTTGGTATGGATCTGCCGATCGCTATTGGTGCTTCAATCACCTATCTCTACTCGCTCTATATCACTCTCAGCGGCACTACTGTGGGTGAGGTCTACTACGATACAGTGGTCAATTTCCTTTTTGTCATTCTTGTTGGTCGTTATCTTGAGGCAATGTCGAAACGGCAAGCTGTGGCGGCCACCCAGCGTCTGCTCGATCTTCAACCCCGAGTCGCGACACGTCTGGAACCAGGCGGTGCTGAAGAGGTGGTACCCATTCGAGCCATTACCCTGGGCGAGCGGATATTGATAAAGCCTGGTGAGCGTGTGCCTGTAGATGGGGTTGTCGTAGAGGGTCTGACGACTATCGATGAGGCGATGCTTACTGGAGAGTCACTGGCGATCAATAAAACAGTTGGGGATCATGTATCTGCCGGCACGATTAATGGACATGGTGCATTACAGGTGGAAGTGACCGGATTATTGAAAAATACAGCCCTTGGCCGGATTATCAGTCTGGTTGAAGAGGCACAGAGCTCAAAAGCACCCATCCAGTGTCTCGCTGATCAGATTGTTCCCTGGTTTGTGGCCGTAACATTAGCCTTGGCGACATTAACCTTTCTATATTGGTTCAATAGTGATTTTGAAGTAGCGCTATTGGCTGCGACGTCGGTATTAATTATTACCTGTCCCTGTGCATTTGGTTTAGCAACCCCTATGTCGATTGCTGTGGCCTCTGGTCTAGGCGCCAAATATGGCATTCTTGTTAAGAATGGCGAGGTATTGGAGACACTCTCAACTATCAATCATGTGATTTTCGATAAAACAGGAACCCTGACAGAGGGTGGCCTTTCAGTGGTTGCTGTATTTACCGATGATGAGCAGTGGAACGAAGGCGAAGAACAACCTCCAGAATCGGTTCGTGATCTGATGGTGAAGTTGGCTCTGGTAGAGCGGCAATCGGAACACCCCACAGCTGAGTCAGTGGTGAACTGGGTTGAGATGTTTGCCAAAGATCAAGCTGGATATGCTTGTCGTGATTTCAGGTCGATTCCTGGGCTTGGTGTGACTGCGCGGGTGGGTGAAGATCACTTTACGATTGGCAGTGCGGCATTGATGGAGAGAGAAGGTTATCGATCATCTGAACGCCTGAATATGTTTGAACATCAGCTGGATGAGCGGGGTATCGGCTGGTTTCGTGTAGCAGTGAACGGCAACGAGGTTGGATTGGTCGCTGTAGAAGATAGGATAAGGCCCGATGCTAAAGATTTGATCGCTTCTCTAAAAGCTGAAGGGATGCAGTTGACCCTGCTCAGTGGTGACCGGCGGCAGTCAGCTGAGGCCATTGCTGAGCGACTTGGTGGTATGGATGTTATCGCTGAGGTATTGCCAGAAGAGAAAGACCAGGTTATCAGTCAGTTGCAATCAGAAGGGCAGCGTGTCGCCATGGTCGGTGATGGTGTGAATGATGCACCAGCTCTGGTTCGGGCCGATGTTGGCATCGCCATGGGTTCTGGTACCGATGTGTCGATTGCGAGTGCAGATATCGTGCTCATGAGTAGTGAGCTGGAGCGGGTTCGTTTAGCAATTGGACTCTCAAGGAGGGCGCTGCTAACGATTCGACAAAATATAGGTATCTCAATTAGTTACAATATTGTCATGGTGCCATTGGCGATGGCTGCAGTAGTTACCCCCTTGGTAGCGGCGATCTCGATGCCTTTGAGTTCTTTGGCCGTTATCGGCAATTCCGCACGTATCCGTACCTTGTTTAAAGGTGTTAAGATTAGTTGATGAAACTATCTCTGATGGAGTAAACGGATGGATGTAATTTACGGCTTGATTCCAGGGATGATCATATTGGGGCTTGCTGCAGTGGCCGTGCTCTTTTGGGCCGCCCGCAGTGGCCAGTTTGATGACCTGGAAGGGGAGGCCCATCGAATCCTGATGGATGATGATATCGCCCCGAAGCAGAAAAAAAAGGGTTTGCCGAAGCAGATGATGCCGGATGCAGAAGACCAGGAGTAACTCTGATCTCCTCTTTTTCAGCTAACCATTATTCATCTTTGCTTCATATTCAATATTACTGTTCTTAATCTGCTCCACTAAGTTGTCGATGCGATCCAGTGGCATATATTGGATGAGCTCTTTACCCTCAGGATTGACGCCGATAGTGATTCCACGTTCAGGATAAATCCAATGGGTTACCCCGGTTTCAGTTTCGGTGATCTTATCTGCAGGTTCACCGAAGCGACTGCTGATCAATGATTCGTCCAGATTGGCGGCGGGTATATAGTTGATCAGTTCAATCGGTAATGCTTCTGCCAGAACTAAATCGTCACCATCTAAAACTATCTTATGGGTAGTGCCAGAAGTTCGACTGATTCGAGAACCCCTGTCTACCAACTTGTTCAGCAGATCCTTGTCCGCTTTCAGGCCGAGAATGAAGTCGGCTCTAAGGCCACTTAAAAATATCCGTTCAAAGTAGGCCTCCAGGGCAGGTTCTCCACTCTCATCAATGAACAGGTTCAACTTTCCTTGGCTCTGAAAGATATCCCTAGCCTCGGGTAGCAAACTCTTATTGAGTGTTAAATCAAATACCTGAATCTCATTCTGTGGTGATACATGAATGTCCCAAGGTAGTTTGGGGTTGGCGTCTACCTGTCGTCCACCGGGCAATAGTACGGCCAGGGCCACAGCGACCACGGATAGTGATACAACCCAAAAGATAATCTTCTTTTCCATTTAGAGTCAGTCCTGCTTGGTTACTTCTTGCACTGGTTGGCTTATGGGGTTGGCCAGCCTGTTATAGATCTGGTCGACAATCATGCCTGATCACCCAGACCCCATTCTGACACTTCCAATTTAGCAATAGATAGCCTTGAAGAGACTGCTATTAGATTGTGATCAGTTGCGGGGATGATTACTGTGGCCCATCTTACCTGCTTTAAGCCTGTTCTATATAGTGGAATCTTGCGCATATGGATTACTTCTCTCAGGTCAGGTAGTTTATGGGTACAAGCTGAGGTTTTTGCTAAAACTCTCTCGGCGCCATATTCATAAAGTGAGGATTCTACAATGGGAAGTGGACTTTGGTTTATAACAATTCTCAAAGAGAACCCATGGATCGGGATTGTAGTGGGTATCTTATTGTTTTTAATGATGTTTATGATGAAGAAATGGTTGGTTAAAAAGATGATGGGTAGTGAAGAGGAGAGTTGATTGGCTAATTATTTTCTTCAGTATTTGGGCTTAAGTACTTGAACTTATTGTTGAAGGCCGTTGTTGTGGTATCTAAACCATCATGGGAAGATGCCTGCTATTGGTAACAGATTGGGTATTGACTATCGATGAAATTCGAAATCTCCGATGAGTTGGTCCAAAAGGCCAAATTCCCTCACGATATATTTCTGACAAATTTGATTGGTAACCATATTTTATGGTTCGTGGCTGCACTGGGGCTCGTGCGTTCCTTTTGGCAGCCTATGGCCCTTGTGCCTGTTGTCTCCTTAGTGATGCTTGTCTATACGCTATGGAGAGCAAAGCAGTCGAAATCACGGGATGAATGGTATGTCTATGCGCATTGGCAGATTGCCGCTGAGCGTAGCCGGTTGTTTATCTATATGTTATTGGCCGTGTTAACGGTGTTTTTTCTGGGCTGGTTGGGATACGCCTACATGGGTATGCAGAAAGTAGCGGTTATGGCACTGATTGGCGGTATTGGACTGCTGCCGATCATGGTAACGGTGTTGATACTTATTCTGATGGAATCTGATGCCCTGCATCAGGCCGCCCAGGGAAAATTGAGCAAACGAATGGCCGAAAAATACCCCTATCCAGAGAATATCGTGGTGTTGGAAGATGAAATGGAGCAAACCGATGAGGCAGATATTCCTTCTGCTTGATCAGCTGCATTTTGGCAGCAGGGCTTGTTGATTGCGCTTCCCTGGTCGCTGCTACCCCTGGCTCTTCTTTAAATCGCATCTGGCCATCTTTTACAATCTGGTCAGCTGAAATATCCCGCTTAATCCCTGATCATCAGCAAAGCAGCGGCTACCTGCCGGCCTTCAGACATCAGAATATTGTAGGTACGACATGCAGCGTCTGTGGCCATAACCTCGAGACCCACTTGCTTTTCGATCAGCGGCAGAAGCAGCTCCTGCGATGGGAAATGCTGCTTCGAACCAGTACCAAGGACAATAATCTCTGGTGAAAATGCTGCAATGTGTATGAAATCTTCCACCTTCAACTCATCGAAACTGGTCGGGCGCCATTGGGGGATGATTCGATCGGGCATGAGTACCAGACTTTCGCGATATACATTCCCACTGATTGTGATCTCATTGACCGTGTAGTGTTGAATGGTGTGGCCACTATTGGCGTCATCAAGTATGAATTTCATAATCCGACCTTACCTTAATCGGGCACTACAAAAAAGTGACTAAATTGAGTGGAAACGGCTAAAGGAATTTCTGAACAAGTCGTCTACCGAGATCTGTTCGGCTCAGGCTTACTCAAAGGTTCCTTATCAAAAATGAAACCGGGCGATAATTTATACCCTGAAAGTTGTCGTTGCTGATAATAATCTGACTATTTACTCAGATTGGCCTGAATAGATGATTGTTTTTCGCTTACAATCCGCCTTACCCGCATTTTTGCTGTTTTCCTGAATTGATCTTTTATAGTGGGTCAGTTAACTTTGTACCCTTTGGCCTAATTGAAAAGACGAGGTATCCGTGTCCACGCAAGAGATGGAAGAGTTCCGCAGAATCAAGCGGTTGCCACCCTATGTGTTCGCTATTGTTAATGAACTCAAGGCGGCGGCGCGAGCGCGGGGCGAGGATATCATCGATTTTGGCATGGGTAACCCTGATCAACCGACGCCACAACATATCGTAGATAAGTTATGCGAGGTGGCGAATCGCAAGGATACGCACCGTTATTCCATGTCAAAAGGCATTCCCAGATTAAGACGGGCGATGAGTAACTGGTATAAGAACCGCTATCAGGTCGATCTGGATCCAGAGACCCAGGTTATTGCAACCATAGGCTCAAAAGAGGGTTTGGCTCATTTGGCTTTGGCCTGTATGGGGCCTGGGGATTCGGTACTTGTACCTAACCCGGCCTATCCAATACACCCCTACGGCTTCATCATCTCTGGCGCAGATGTGCGTCATGTGCCGATGGTTGCGGGGGGCAACTTTTTCGATGAGTTGGTCAAGTCGATTAAAGACTCCTGGCCTCGTCCTAAAATGTTGGTGCTCAACTTCCCTGGAAACCCGACAACCCAGTGTGTTGAGCTTGAGTTTTTTGAAAAGATCGTCGAAATCGCCAAGGAATATAATATTTGGGTGGTACATGATCTTGCTTATGCCGATATCGTCTTCGATGGTTATGTTGCCCCGTCGATTCTCCAGGTTCCTGGTGCTGATGAGATTGCGGTGGAGTTCTTTTCCCTCTCGAAAAGCTACAATATGCCCGGTTGGCGTGTCGGTTTCATGTCTGGCAATAAGACCTTGGTTGCAGCCCTTGCGCGGATAAAATCCTATCTTGATTATGGTACCTTTACGCCGATTCAGGTTGCGGCTATTGCGGCCCTGGAAGGTCCACAGGATGTGGTTCGGGATATCTGTGGCATGTATCAAAGCCGAAGGGATGTACTTTGCGAAGGGCTCAATAACATTGGCTGGCATGTAGAGAAGCCAAAGGCGACGATGTTTGTCTGGGCACCAATTCCTGAGGCCTACCGTTCCATGGGTTCACTTGAGTTTTCCAAGAAACTTTTAAGCGAGGCCAAGGTTGCCGTATCACCTGGTGTTGGTTTTGGTGAACATGGTGATGATCATGTTCGATTTGGCCTGATTGAAAATGAGCACCGTACACGTCAAGCGGTACGAGGTATTCGTGACATGTTCCGTAAAGACGGACTGATCGAATCTTGAGACAATAAGAATTCTACTGTAGGAGTAATCACGTGAATCCAGTTAAAGTTGGTCTGTTGGGGCTTGGCACTGTAGGAGGCGGTACGCTCAATGTCCTGACTCGCAACGCAGATGAGATCGCCCGTCGTGCTGGACGAGGTATTCAGATTACCCATGCAGCCGCAAAGGCCTATGACCCCTCCCAATTGATTGGCCTTGAGCAGGTTGAAATCAGTGATGATGCTTTCGCCGTGGTGGATAACCCCGAGGTGGAGATCATCATTGAGTTGATCGGTGGCTATTCACCAGCACGTGAGCTGGTATTGAAAGCAATAGAAAACGGAAAGCATGTTGTCACTGCGAATAAGGCTCTGATTGCCATGCATGGTAATGAGATATTTGAAGCTGCCCAAAAGCATGGCGTTATGGTTGCATTTGAAGCTGCTGTAGCTGGTGGAATCCCGATTATCAAAGCGGTTCGCGAAGGTCTGGCAGCCAATCGCATTGAGTGGATTGCCGGAATCATCAATGGCACAGGCAACTTTATTCTTACTGAGATGCGGGATAAAGGCAGAGAGTTTTCCGATGTGCTCAAAGAGGCGCAGGCACTTGGCTATGCAGAGGCCGATCCCACTTTTGATGTGGAGGGTATCGACGCGGCTCATAAATTGACTATTCTGGGCTCAATCGCTTTCGGTATTCCATTGCAGTTCGAAAAGACTTACACCGAAGGTATTACCAAGATTGAACCCCAGGATGTTGAATATGCTAATGATTTTGGTTATCGCATCAAACATCTTGGGATCACCCGCAAGACCGAGAGTGGTATAGAGATGCGCGTCCATCCCACCATGATTCCGCATCGCCGCCTGATTGCCAATGTGGATGGTGTAATGAATGCGGTCTTAGTCAATGGTGATGCAGTAGGTCCTACCCTCTATTATGGTGCGGGTGCAGGTTCTGAGCCGACTGCTTCTGCAGTGCTTGCCGATGTGGTGGATGTGGTGCGAGCCTTGACCACCGATTCTGAAAACAGAGTGCCACACTTGGCATTCCAGCCGGGTGAGCTTGTTGATCTGCCAATCCTACCCATAGAAGAGGTTGTGTCGGCTTACTACCTGAGAATGCAGGTAGAGGATAAGCCGGGTGTGGTTGCCAGAATTGCAACTATCCTGGCTGATTCCCAGATCAGCATTGAGGCGATACATCAGAAAGAGCCTGCTGAAGGTGACAGTACTGTGCCTTTGGTGATGATGACCCAGCAAGTCGTTGAAAAGCGACTGAATGAAGCGTTGGCGGCTATCGAGCAGTTGGGTAGCGTATCGGGACAGATCATGCGGATCAGGATCGAACGTCTTGATGGCTAAGTAGCTTGTCTGATATTGGATGCTCGAATCTGAGCTCTGAGAATCAGACGCAGCATCGAATTATAGTTTCTGACCAGCAGGGGAGCAGGATTTCAAAGATTCTGGCTCCGTGACATTTAGAAAAAAGATTTTTGAGGTTAAATATCATGCCATTCCGTCCCAGATACACTGGATTGATCGACCGCTACCGTGACCGACTGCCTGTGCATGATGACACTCGGATCATCAGTCTGGGTGAGGGCAACACACCACTCATACGCCTGCATAATATTCCTGATCAGTTGGGTAAGGATGTGGACATCTATGTTAAGTATGAAGGACTGAATCCAACGGGTTCCTTCAAGGATAGAGGGATGACCATGGCGGTCACCAAAGCGGTGGAAGAGGGCAGTAAGGCGATTATCTGTGCCTCAACAGGAAACACCTCTGCTGCTGCAGCGGCTTACGCCGCCAGGGCAGGCATCACAGCCTTTGTGTTGATCCCCGACGGCAAAATTGCCATGGGTAAAATGGCCCAGGCTATGATGTATGGCGCCATTACAATTCAGATCAGGGGTAACTTCGACGATGGAATGCAGCTTGTAAAAGATGTTGCAGAACATGCGCCGGTTACTATCGTCAACTCGATCAATCCCTACCGGCTGCAGGGTCAGAAAACAGCAGCTTTCGAAATTGTTGAAGAGCTGGGTCATGCGCCTGACTTTCATTGTCTTCCTGTCGGTAATGCCGGCAATATAACAGCGCACTGGATCGGTTATTGCGAATATAGCTGTACCAGCGGGGAAAAGGTCACGGATGCCTGTGCATATTGTGGTGGCCAATGTAAATTTGCCGGCGGCGCCATTACCGGGAAGCGCCCCAAAATGGTTGGCTATCAGGCAGCAGGTTCTGCACCATTTATGCGGGGTGGGCCGGTGAAGGAACCGGAGACTGTAGCCACTGCAATTCGTATCGGTAATCCTCAGTCGTGGGATCAGGCTTGGAAGGTACAGGATGAGTCTGGTGGATGGTTTGATGAGTGCTCTGATGAAGAGATACTCGCAGCTCAAAAACTGCTGGCAGAGAATGAAGGGGTTTTTTGCGAACCTGCGTCTGCGACATCCCTGGCAGGTGCTATGCGTGATGTGAAATCGGGCAAGATACCCGAAGGTTCCAGTATTGTCTGTACCCTTACCGGCAATGGCCTAAAGGATCCTGATACTGCGATTGAGCAGTCAACCTCTCCTGTCATAACCATTGATGCTGATCTGGATGCAGTCAAGCATTCGATATTTGATAACATGGTCTGAGCTTAGTTAGAACGAGGTGCCGGCTCCAGGCGAATGCCATAAAATGGGCAGACAAATAGACCTGTTGATACCAGGTTTGTTCTGGGATACAGCGATCAGGCAACTCAAAGATCGAGACTATCGGCCGAAAAATATTGAGCGTGCACTTAGTAAGGCAAGGTTATCACCTTTTCCTGGCCTTGATCTGACCGATACCCTTTTCCAGCTGTTTGGCATAACAGCTGAAGAGGGCCATGATTTACCGGCAGGTGCAGTGACACTCCATGGAGGGCCGGCGGCGTCTGATGATGGTTGCTGGGCACTGGCAACCCCTGTTCATCTGCTGGCGGATAGAGACAGGTTGATATTGATTCGACTGGCTTCGCAATCCATTCAAGATGATTATGCAGAGCATTTGATCGCCCAATTTAATGCCCATTTCAAGGATGATGGCATGCTCTTGAGCCAGGTCACACCAAGTCAGTGGTGTATGAAACTATCCAGAGCGCCGGAAATATCGACATCAAGTATGGAATCAGTGGCAGGTCGCCATATCGAAGCTTACCTGCCAGCCGGTGGAGATGCTGCAGTTTGGCGGAAGATTCTAAATGAGACACAGATGCTCTTTTTTCAAGATGAAATGAGTCAGCAAAAAATGCTCTCCGGTGAACCTTATGTCAATGCAGTCTGGGTCTCTGGCATTGGAAGTTGCCCAACGGTGGTATCTGACTACACAGCTTTGTACGGTTCTCACTCACTACTAGCCGGTTTTGCAAAGCTGGGTCAGATACCAAACTACGGTTTACCAGAGGATCTTTCTGAAATCCTGTGTCAGGATGGGCCTACCGCCATTTTGATATCAGATTTACTTGAGGCGGAGCTTGATGCTGATTTACTTGGCTGGGAAGAGGCATTGACTACAATTGATACGCGTCTTTCCAGACTATTTGAAATGGTTGATATAGGTAAAGATCGAGTCACTATATTCAGTTGTCAGGGACAGGGCTATTCTGTTCGGAAGAGATATCCTCTCATGGATCTGTTTAAAAGGGACAAGAGCCTATTTCAGTTAGTGAATGAATAGTAATCGATGAATTGCAAGCTTCACAGTGGATGTTGAAGTATTAACTAGAGATGCTAAAAAATATGACGACACGAGAGATGGCCGGTGATCATATTCTGACAGGAATAGTTCTGTTTTCCTGTCTGGTTATATTGACACTTGTTTACCATCAGACTGCAGTCAGTCTTTACCTGACCTGGACAGCTGAAAACAGTCTGCAGTCCCATGGTCTTTTGTTATTACCACTATCATCCTACCTGCTGTTTCGTGAGTGGTATTCGCGACGTCAAACTTTGGAAGTTCGCTTCAGACCCCTTTTTCTCATTGCACTACTGATTCTCTCTGTGATTTGGTTGATGTCTGAGATTGCTCAGGTACAAGTGGCATCTCAAATTCTAATGATATTGGTATTGTGCATCACTGTTTTTGCCCTGTTCGGTATTCGGGAATCGAAAACACTGGCATTTCCCATTCTCATTCTACTAAGTGCAACATCGGTGTGGTCGGTTCTCTCGCAACCGCTTCAACAACCCACAGCCATATTGGTCAATCAGTTACTACATTTGACGGGATATACCTCTTTTCAGGAATCGTACTTCATTACTATCCCGGAGGGGATATTTGAAGTGGGGGATACCTGCAGTGGATTGCGTTACCAGATTGCAGCAATAACCCTGGCTTTGATATATGCATTCTTTTCCCAATATTCATTAGCTATCAGTCTGCTGTATGTCTTGATGGCATCGTTGATTGCTTTTATATCGAATAGCATTCGAATTTTTATAGTCGTTCTCTCTGGTCATTACACCAATATGACGCACAGTTTACTGGAAGACCATATTTGGCTGGGTTGGGTTGTATTTGTAATCTGCTACGCCAGTTTTATGTACGCCACAGTTTTAGTTGAAAAAAGGGTGCTGCCTGAGGCTGAAGATGAGCCTGGCAACCAGACTGATGTGGGGGGGCGTGCGGGTTCAGGTTCCTACAGTAAAATTTTAATGATTTCAAGTGTATTGCTACTATGTGCGAGTATCGGTCCACTATATAGTGCTTTCACCGAAAAGAGCCTTCAGCCTCAGCTCACTAGTAAGGTACTATTGAATTTCAAAGGATTGACTCAAAGTCCGATTGATGAGGCTGGCGAATGGAGTCCTGCTTGGGTAAATGCCGATTCTGAAACCCGCGCCAGTTATAGTATTCAGGGAAAAGGTATCGATTTTTACTCTGCCTACTACGCCTATCAAGAGCAAGGGAAAGAGGCGGTCAATGATCTCAATCGGGCCTATAATAGTGAGATATGGCAAGCGAAACATCGCTTGGATAGAGAGATAAATCTTGATAATGGCCGCAAACTGATAGTCTTGGAGGAGGGGATTACCGACATAAAAGGTAATGAAAGGATGGTTTGGAGTTGGTATTACATTGGTGGCTATGTCTCATCAAGTAAGCTTCAAAGCAAGTGGCATGGTATTCTCGCAGGACTGAAAGGTAATAGTGACGCTGCAGTTATTGTCCTATCGACGAAGAAAGATGGGGATGGAGTTTCTGAACGGGCTGCAATGCAGGAATTTATCAATCAAACTATTAACGAGATTGAAAGTCACTATTCTGAGTAGTGAAAGTAAAGATGGTTTTCTTACATAAGAGTATCGGTTGGGAATTATGAAAAACAATGATGCGAAAAGCTATAGAAAATAGTATGGCTATAGGAGATAAATTGATTAATGCGATCACCGTGGATGTAGAGGACTACTACCAGGTATCCGCATTTAATAAGCAAGTCCAAAAAGAGCAGTGGGAGAGTTATGAGTCGCGCGTTTTTAACAATACTCACCGAATACTGAAAATTTTTGATGATAAGAAAATCAAAGGGACTTTTTTTGTGCTTGGCTGGGTTGCTGAGCGAAATCAGAAACTGATTAGAGAGATTCATGATCTTGGTCATGAAGTTGCTTGTCACGGATACAGCCACGATCTGATTTACAAGCAAACACCGGAACAGTTTTTAGAAGAGACCAGCAAATCAAAAAAGATTCTTGAAGATATTATTGGTACAAGTGTAAATGGATATCGAGCAGCGAGCTACTCGATAACATCAAAATCCCTATGGGCCTTGGATATACTGGCTGAATGTGGGTTCACCTACGATTCGAGCATATTCCCGATAATGCATGACCGTTATGGGATACCAGGGGCTGATACCAAGCCACATATCAGCCAAACCGAAAAAGGAAATAAAATTGTAGAATTTCCATTGTCAACCGTAGGTGTTCTCAATCGTAGGTTTCCTGTCAGCGGAGGGGGATACTTCAGATTATTTCCCTACTGGCTCTCTAAGGCTGGTCTGCGGCGGGTCAACAAACATGACAATGTACCCTTTATTTTTTATATGCATCCATGGGAGATAGATGAGGGGCAGCCAAAAATAAAATCAAGCATGCTTTCTGAGTTCAGGCACTATAACAATATTGATAAGTTTGAAACGAGGCTGCTTAAATTAATTGATGACTTTGAATTTTCAACCGTCTCAGATGTTCTGCAACGTCTCGATTTTATTGTCTAGATGAGATTTGGCTGATATGAGCGAAACAAAGCCAATCATAATTCGGATATGGCAAGCTATTCAGAGAAGGATTCGTCATCAGCGAATCCTGTTTTTTGCAAGACGTAGCAGCAGTGCCGCAATATCGTCTGTTAAGCAGCTGGATAGGGTGCTTGTGCTTTGTTACGGGAATATCTATAGAAGTCCATTGGTTGAATACCTGTTGAGACGACAGTTAGCCGGTGAAAAAGTTGAGTTAAAATCTGCCGGTTTTCATGAAAAAGATGGTAGGAGCTGTGTAGAAGAGTATCTGGGTTTGCTCTCTAAACGAGGTTACGACTTGACTGCCCACCGGTCATCTAGAGTAACCCATGATGATATAGAATGGGCTGATGTGATCGTCATCATGGACCGCAAAAACTGGGATTTGATGAAACAGATGGATCAATCAGCAATACAAAAAATCATTTGGGTGGGTGGTTTTACCAACAATATGTCTGTAGAGGTCGTAGACCCGTATGGCTTAGGGGTGGAGGCAACTGAAAAAGTCATTTCACAGTTGGAAATAGGTGCAGGTGACATAGCCAATAAGATTGTTGAAAAGCGCTCATCCTTAAGTAGTCACATCAGGGTAGGTGGTAGTGCATGAAGATTAACAGTAATCACGTTGTCTTTATTGCAATAATTGCAAGCGTGCTATTGCTGGAAGTTGGCATTCGAATCTTTGAGAACAATTTATCAGGCAATCTGAACCATATAAACGAAATTCCAGACATAGTTGGGCAGTACAAAGAAGATCAACGACCGAAAATTCTCTTTCTCGGTAACTCGCTGATAAATGAGTCTGTGGACGTGAATCAACTCAGCAAAAGCTTATCTGATCAATATATGGTGGATAAGATAACACCTGACGCAACCTCATTATGGGATTGGAACATGATTATGAAGAATCAAGTTTTCGCCTCAGAGGTCAAGCTGGACTATCTGGTTATCGGCTTTGCATGGGGACTGTTATCGGATCAATACCAACCAAACCCGAGTCGCTTGGGTGGCTATTTTTCTGAGTTGAGTGATGGGATATTGCTTAAAAAGTACGGTATGGATACTTTTGCGCAATTTTCTGAATTTCTATTAGGTTCACTATCAAAACTTTTTGTAAATAGAGAAGCTGTAAGAAATAAAGTACTTGTCAATCTTGTTCCCCACTACGAACAATTTGTCAGAGCACAAAATCAGGCAGGTAGACCGGATGATGTGAATGTCGCAGAACAAGAGCAGTACAATTCCGCTCAATACAAGATTATTAATAGCCTTCTCGATCGCCTTGATGAAGATGGTGTGAAGCTGATCATACTATCCATGCCTATTGAAGATGACTATTCTGTGCCACCGGAATTAACAGATCTGTTGAACTCTCGTGCATATAAATATATAGACTATCGAAAATATTTTAGGGGTACAGATGGGGTCTATAAGGATGGAGTGCATCTGAATGATAAGGGTAGAGCGTTGTTTACCGCTGAACTTAAGCAATACTTCAGTCAGGATATATGAGCGGATTATAGAGAATGTTATTTAACAGCTATATATTCTGGGCATTTTTTGCAGTAGTTATTACACTATATTTTCGTCTGCCCCATAAATATCAAAACCGTATGCTATTAGTCGCTAGTTATATTTTCTACGGCTATTGGGACTACAGGTTTTTGTCACTGATATTTATTTCTACTGTCGTTGATTATTTTGTTGCTTTAAAAATAGCGGGTAGCAATGATGCGAAGTATCGAAAATATTTTTTACTACTTTCGATTTGTACTAATTTAGGATTTCTAGGTTTCTTCAAATATTACAATTTCTTTTCAAATGAGTTCGCAACCATGTTGTCCTCGTTTGGAATGGATGTAAGTCTGCCTGTCCTTAATATCATATTGCCTGTTGGTATCTCTTTTTATACATTTCAGACACTTAGTTACACCATAGATACCTATAGAAAGAAAGTAGAACCGACAGATAAATTTCTTGATTTTGCCCTCTACGTCTCTTTCTTTCCTCAACTGGTAGCTGGCCCCATTGAGAGAGCAAGTCATCTTTTACCGCAAGTAATCAATGTTCGAAAAGTTCAGGGTAATGCCTTTTCAGAGGGATTGTTTCTTGTTGCTTCTGGTATGTTTAAGAAGATTATTATCGCTGACAACATGGCGCCAATCGTCAACTCAATCTTCTCTAAGCCAACCTCGGAATTGACTGGATTTGAAGTCTTGATCGGACTCTATGCCTTTGCATTTCAGATATATGGGGATTTTTCCGGATATTCATCAATTGCTAAAGGTATCGCCAGGTGGATGGGTTTCGAGTTGATGTGGAATTTTAGAAATCCCTATTTTTCAACTTCACCAAGTGATTTCTGGTCACGCTGGCATATTAGCCTCTCTACATGGATAAGAGACTATATCTATATTCCATTAGGTGGTGGCAGACTGGGAAATTTTCTGACTTTTCGAAATCTGGTATTGACCATGTTTTTAGGTGGTCTTTGGCATGGTGCAGGTTGGACTTTTGTATTCTGGGGACTGTTTCATGGTGCGATTCTAGTCGCTTACCATGCAATTGAGGCAAGTAAAGGTAAAGGCTACTTTACAGAGCAGACTAGCCTTGCAAAGCACATATTTTTTGTGGTTGTGATGTTCCATTTAACCTGTATCAGTTGGCTGCTGTTCAGAGCGGAGTCAATGCAACAGGTTACTGATATGCTATACCTTATGGTATCTGACTATCGCATCACTGATTTTTCAATTTATGCATTGGTCAATATCATCTTTTTCGCTACACCCCTGATGCTCTTTGAATATATAACAGAACGAAAAAATGACCTTCTTTACCTGGTGTCAGCACGTCCTGCTATAAAATATATCTCTTATCTCTATATGGCTATTATGTTGCTGTTTTTTGTACCACTTCAAAAACAGGTATTCATATACTTCCAATTTTGATCTCTTTATCCTGGATTCCAGAACAACCTTATGAATGAAAAACTAACACTACTTGAAAAGGATGGAGAACGTATTTTTACCGTAGAACACCATCCGCAAGAGAGTAAACCTGAGAGAGCATATATTTTTGTACACCCATTTGCTGAAGAGAAGCTTTGGAGCCACAGAGTTTATGTCTCAACTGCAAGAGCCTTCTGTGATAAGGGGGTGTTTGTAGCGCGTTTCGATTTTAGGGGACATGGAGATAGTGATGGCGAATTTCTTGACTCATCATTAGAGGGGCATATCTCAGATCTCAATAGTGTCATAGATCATGTTAAATCAATATGTCCATCCGCCACTACTATCGGTTTACTCGGTTTAAGGCTAGGCGGAACAATCGCTGTCATTACTGCAGAATCAAGAGATGATATTGATGAGTTGATCCTTTGGGATCCAGTCCTTAGTGGCGATAGGTATATGCAAGAAATATTAAGAAGTAATCTTGCTGCTCAAATGGCAGTGAAAGGTAAAGTCGAGATAACTCGCGACGACCTGATTGAGCAGATGAAGTCAGGTCAGCCAATTAACATTGAAGGCTACTATCTTAGATACCCCTATTTTGAAGAACTCTCATCAATTGATCTTGTAAAACTGGACTATCCTGATCGTATGCGCTGTTGTTTGCTTCAAATTGTTAGAAACCCAAAGCAGCCATTTAATAAACAGTATCAAGCCTATATTGAGAAATTTTCCGGTAATTCAATCATCGATAAAGCACATGAAGAGCAGTTCTGGAAAGAGATCAAAACCTTTTATAACAAGGCTGATAATCTCGTAAATCGATCATTAGAATGGTTAGAATAAAGATGCAAACGACGCCAGTTATATTTGAAAATCGAGATGGTTATAAATTATTTGGAGTGCTGGAGAAGCCTGATACGGTAGAAAGCAGCGTAACAGTCCTTCTATTGTCACCAGGTATAAAGATGCGTGTCGGGCCGCACCGTCTATATAATAAACTTTCCAAAAAACTTGTTGATCTTGGTGTTAATGTATTCAGGTTTGATTTTTACGGTCTGGGTGACTCTGAAGGTGATATAGATGAGTCTGTTTTGGTCAATGTTTACAATAGTATCCAGGATGGAAGATTTGTAAACGATACTGTCGATGCAATTGACTGGTTGGAAAAAGAGCAGGCCCAGTCTCAGTTCATACTCGGCGGCCTCTGCGGTGGTGCTATAACAGGGCTTCTTACTGGCTGCGACGATGATAGAGTCACAGGACTGCTTGCACTTGGCCTGATCAATGTATTCGAAGGCGGTGAAGATAATTTCAGTAAATTTGTTACAGAAGGTCATCTTTCATCATTAAAAGAGGGGTATATCAAAAAACTGACAGATTTTGATTCTTGGAAGAGATTACTCTCCTTTAAAAGTGATTACCGGTTAATCCTGAAAATACTAGTTAAGCCTTTTAGAAAAATAGTCAATAGCATCAAAAAAAGTGTAGAAAAAGACGATACTTCCGTGCTGACAATACCAAAAGAGCTGGAAGGTAGTAATGTTAATCCAAAGTTTGCACCTGCATTTTTTAAGATGCTGACAACTTCAAAAAAAATGTTGCTGATTTTCAGTGGTGCTGACAGATTACTGTGGGAGTTTGAGGAAAAGTTCGAATCCCACTATACAAAAAAGCTAAAACCCTACACATCGCAATATGAAGTCATAACCATTCCTCAGGCTAACCATATTCTGGGCCTCAAGGAGTGGGAAGACGAGATGCATGCTCATGTCGAGAACTGGATGAAACAATACTATCCGCTCAAATCGTAAACTGTGAAATGGTATTTCAACACTACTGTAACTTTAAAGTGGTGAGTGGCAGATGAAGGTGGTCTTACCACGAAAAGTGTCTCTTTAGTCGCAGTTTCATTTTCTCGCTATACTTTGAAATAATCATATAAAACAAAGGGATAGGGGTTATTGTCCGTTTTGCCCCCGGGATATCTGACTTGGTTCACACACAATACTCACCAAATCAACTAAAATTATGTTTGAATTAGGTCTAAGTATATTTAGGATTCAGGGTGTTTTTTCGGCCTATCCTTAAAGGTAGGTTTTTAGGGTGAGTGAATCGGTGTAGGAATAATATTCCTATAATATCCGCCGGCAATTATTAATTGACGATCAATTCTCATAATAATTCTGCTGGACTATGTAATCTTAGATTCTGTTAATCGATACAATTGGATTATTGAGATCGTAAGATGAAAACCTCAAACATTATATTAACTTCTCTGTTACTACTCCTTTCCAGTTCGGTCTATTCCGCACAAGGACTTCCTTTTACTACCTCATTTGAGAGTGGTGATCTAAGTGATTGGTTTTGGGGAAATCACTCGAACACCACTGTAATCAATACCCCCGATGCATTTGATGGAAACTACTGTGCACAGATGGACTATAGTGCGACTGAGAATTGGGATAATTACATGGACTACTATTTTGGTGACCATGTAACCATTTCATCACATACTCAGGGTGAGGCGGCAAATGAACTGTGGTTGAAATTCAGCGTTAAATACGCGGCTCAGGGAACGCCCAGCAATAAGCAGAAATTAGCACTGGTAAACTTTACCAACGGCCAGGATAACCAACGACGCTATCAGGTTATTATCTACAGTTATCTCGGTGAGTACGGTATTGAGCATAGCTATATTGACAGTTGGCGTTTTTTCTTGCTTCCGCAGAACGTTGGTGGCGCTGCGAGCCCTGTCAGGCCTGGCCAATGGGATACCCTCAAAGTCTATTTCAGGAACAATACGCCAGGCGCCTCAGATGGCATCGTCAGAATGTGGATCAATGGTGAACTTAAGCTAGAGCATACCAATGTAAATCTCAGAGAGTCTACCAATTTCAATCCCAACAAGCTGATAATGTCCAGCTGGAATAATGTGGATATGACGAGTGAAAATGGCACGCTTTATCAGGATGACTACTATCTTGGTGAGGTAGACCCTGATGCCGGTACTCCGGTAAATGCACCACCGTCCCCTCCTGTGCTTCTCAATCAGTAACTGCTTCTTATCTTTCTCATGATCGCCAGGCTAAGCTTGGCGGTCATGAGTTCACTTCAAATACCTGTTTCTATTATGGGTCAGCTGTAGCACCCTTCGACTCATATCAACCTATTCATCAAAACTAAACGACAAACCGCAACTTAAGACTTTTGCGCAATTTTTAGGCCCATCTTTGGTCGTTAGATACAACCACCACAGCGTTTTTTACACTATTCGGTAGTGTCAATAATCTTTCGCTCTTTGTTTGGCGGTAGCTTCGTAGTTAGGCAGTTTCTTGCTCCAAGTATTGCTTCTTGAGCGCCTC
>JBEVWG010000031.1:0-114015 GCA_040506705.1 Candidatus Thiodiazotropha sp. 6PLUC1 | reverse complement strand
AAGGTGATGGGGCAGGATCCAGAGCAACGTATTCGCTTTGAGCAGGAACTTGAGGCATGATCACTCAAGCGCAAGTAGAGAATATTGGAAACTTATTGACACAGCGGTCAGTTGATGAGTCAGCTGTTATTGAGCTACGTCAACAGTTTCCTGAGATACACTTTACCTACTGTATGGATGATGATGTTATTGCTGCATCACCTCTACACGAGTCAGATTTATTCAATCTCTATTTGATCGATAGTCGCAATCATTGCCTAAGTTTTACTCAAGATTTGGATGCGGCTACAGGTATTGTGGTTGCTGAGATAGAAGAAGCGTGACAGAAGAATTGATGGCAAAGGAAAATGTAGGAACACCTACTGCTGATTGCAGCACCTGTCCTCACCGGGAGGACAGACTAAAGTCGGGAAGGTGTAACCCCGGCGATGTCTGCGTACGCGCAATGAGCGGAAGGCAGATCGCGCGATTCTTCCAATTCAACCCGGATCTGGCAGAAGTTTATGCTGGTGATGAATTTTGGGAAAGACGTGCAATTGCTGCTCGTTACTTATCACAGCAACGTTTGCTGCAGATGCTTGATGATCCCGATGAAGTGGTTCGTAGGGTTCTGGCATATCGAATACCAGTTGATCAACTCCAACCTTTAATCAACGATCCTGACAGAGAGGTCAGGATTACTGTTGCAGATAGACTGCCGATTGAACTGTTGGAAAATATGGTCAAGGATGAAGACTATATGGTCAGACACATGGTAGCCAAGCGAATTCTGCCTGGCAGGTTGTTTAGAATGATTCTAGACCCCGATCGGGATGTACGAAAAACAGTTGCTTCACGCTTACCTGTGGAAAGTATTGGATTGATGATGAATGACTCAGCACCTGAGGTGCGTTTGGTCGTCGCAGAACGTCATGACAAAGATGGGCTTGAACCATTACTGAGTGATAGCGATTGGCGAGTTCGTTTAGTAGCCTGTCAACGGGTACCGGTCAAACTGTTACCTCAAATGCTAGACGATGAAGATGATGATGTAAGGCATGTCGCGGAAGAGCGCCTTTCTGAACAACAGGATTAAGTCAAATGCATCCGTTTGCAAAATATATTCAGATACTAGGGAAGGGAAAGAATGGCATGCGTCCTCTGTCTCGCGAAGAGGCATACGAGGCGATGAATATGATTGCTTGCTATGATGTTGAACCAGAGCAAATCGGTGCATTTATGATGCTGATGCGTGTCAAGGAAGAGACGGCAGAAGAGGTTGCTGGATTTACACAAGCGCTAAAAGATAGTTTACCCATAGCAAATCAATCACCTGCACCAGCCGTAGACTGGGCTGCCTATGCGGGTAAAAAAAGACAACTACCCTGGTTTCTGCTTGCGGCGCTGATTGTGGCTAGACGCGGCTATCCAGTGTTCATGCATGGGATGAGTCGTAGTGATGATCGAGTATATGTTCCAGAAGCACTGGATGCCCTGGATATGACGGCTGCCAACTCTATGCCAGAGGCTCAAAAACAACTCGCTGACCAGGGGTTTTCGTACCTGCCAATCAGCAAGTTATCGCCACTAGCGACACAATTGATAGCAACACGTGATCTTTTTGGTCTGCGTCCGCCTCTGCATACTGTAGTAAGAATGTTAAATCCTCTATCTGCCCCTCTTAGTCTGATGGGAGTGTTCCATCCCAATTTCGCGGCAATTCACCAACAGGCAGCACTATTACTAGAGCAGCCGAATTGCTTGATTTGCAAAGGGGAGGGCGGTGAATTTGAGCGCATTCCCGACCGTGCTGTCGAACTCAATGGAGTGACAGATGGCAAGGATTGGCTGGAGACATGGCCCTATCGTGTCAAACCAGGCCTGCAGGTCAAACAAGAGCGCCTCAATCTGAACCACTTTAGATCGGTATGGGATGGAGAAGCTGAAGATATTTACGGGAAGTTGGCAGTAACTGGTACGCTGGCGTTAGTCATCAGATCACTCAGGCTTGTCGATACCGAGACTAAAGCTCATGAGTTGGCAGACTCCTGGTGGCGTGATAGGCATCATAGTTTTGTAGCTCAGGAGGCTGTTTAATGAGTGCCCCGTTTGCTAAACCTGAAGAGCTTGCCATGCTTGTTCTCTCTTACGATATCAGTGAAGGTATTGAGGGACTGTATAGTGAGATCAACAAGTTGATGCCGGATCTTAACTTTTCTCATGTGATTACACGGGGTAACTGGTATCGATTGGGTGGTGTTGTAGACTCGGACTATCAGCCGATAGCACAGAATATTGCTCAATGGGCAGAGACAACCTCTGCAGGTGATATCGATAATCTCATCACCGACTATATTGATGTCGGCTACTTTGCTACCCGTTTGGCAGGAAAAACACACTATTTTACTGCGACCCACGGGGATGCTCCTGAACAGTTTGTGCAGTTGGAAATCGAAGAGCTGCAAGAGGTATTGGATAGACCGTTAGTTGAGAGAGACTGGTTTCCTGAAAGCCTGGAGGAGTTTCTCGACCCACTGGATTATCCTCGTCTCGAGCCAGAGCCGATCAGTAGCGCTTATCTGCAATTCCGGCGCATTACGCCTATTGAAGGTTTAGTGTCAGAGAAAGCGAAGGAAAATCGTTCTATTAAAAACCTAAAACGGTTCTTTAAAGATTGGCAGGTAAGCAGCGCTGGGGCACAGAATGTGTTTTGTAAGCATTGGATCTTGGCCCTAAGAGAGTATCAGGACAGCGATGGTGAATTTCAACTCAGTGCTAAACCCTACACTACCTTTCAGGGTAATCAGACAATTGCCAGATTGACCGATTCCCCGCATGGATCAGAATTGGCTAATGCCATTCATGGTTATGATCGTCAGGTCGGATATCCATTTGCCTGGTTTTTTAATATGTTGAGTAGTAAATCAGACAACTATACATTAGCCGAAGCTGTTTTAAAGGATCAGATGGGGGCCTTTGACTATCTGCCTCCCAGAGATTTACAAGTATTGCGCGAATGGGAAGCAAACCCCTACGGCGTATAGAAATTGCCTCTCGAATAGTGATCGAGGTGCCCTTAAAAGAGGGTGGATACCAGGGAAGATTACAGGCTAAGGAATATTACACTCCTTAAATCAGTCAAGATTGTTTAATTATCAATGGCTTGCTTTGTGCTGCTCTGGCATAGGGTAGTCAATTTTAAATGATCAACACTCTTGTCTGCACTCAATAAATATGCTGGATTGGTTTGTGCGGCATATTGTCCTGAATATTCTGATATGCTTCGGAGCCATCGAGGTAGAAAATCCATATCTAACAATGGCGTATTCGTCAGGCGTCAAACATAAGATTCCTATGATTAAGTTATTCCGAACTAGATATAGAATTGTTTTTTATAGTCCAAAATCCGAAGGCGTATCTCTGGTAATAGAGAGTCAAAACCTTACTTTACCGATGAGGTGTGATGGTCACGGATACTGGACGATAAAACACTATTTTCCATACACTGACCTGGAAAATATCTCCTACCATTTTAAGGTTGTGGAGAATGGTAAAACAAAAAAAGTAATTGACCCATCTGCAAGACGAATAGAAAAAGTCGATGGTGAATACAAGGGATATTTATCACAAATTAAGCCACGAAATGGGCATATTAAATTTCGTACACCCCCTTTTAAAGATATCGTTATATACGAAACTCATCTACCAGCCCTGACACGAGATAAAAGCACTCTCCTCTCTAATAAGAAACACAGAGGAACCTACCTAGGTGCTAAATCAGATTATGTAGTTGACTATCTTCAGAAACTTAATGTTGCGGTTGAATTTCTACCCCTGCATCTCAATGATGAGCAGCTAGGGCAGGACTGGGGCTACTATTCAATCAGCTATCATGCATTCAGGTATGATTTTGCATCAGTCAAAGAGAGTGTCAATCATGAAGTCATGCAATTGGTGGATCGATTACATGAACGAAGAATACCGGTGATCCTGGATGTTGTCTTTAATCATGGTGCAGAACTCTGGGTAAAAGCCTGGGGAGAGGATGTTGTATATAGAAAGCTGGATAATAGTAGCTTTTGTCAAGGTTCTGGGTGTGGAGCCAGTGTTAAAACAGAAGACCCACATATCAGGAAAATGATACTGGATTCACTGCTTTACTTGGTGAAACATTTTCGGTTTGATGGCTTCCGGTTCGATCTTGGCGCACTGCATGATATACAAACCATGATTGAAATTGACAGACGCCTTCCAAATAGAATTTATCTCATTGCTGAGCCCTGGGCGCTTTCTGGCTCGCAATGGGGTAAGCAGGAAATGAGCACTCTTTTTTCTAGAACCCGTTGGTCGATTTGGAATGATGATTTTCGTGAATCTGGTAGAACATTTATTAATGGCACAGGTGACTTCCATAATCGAGATCTCTTGATGAGAGGGATAGTAGGGAGTCACATTGATGATGGTGGTTGGTCCTTAAGACCACAGCAGAGTATCAACTATCTCTCCTGTCACGATGGAAAGACTCTGGCTGACATAGTCAAGGGTGATAAACATAGAGTTTTCCTTGGTATCTTTCTAGTATTGACTTCACAGGGGATACCGATGTTGGGCGAGGGCAGTGAAATGCTCTATTCGAAGCAAGGGTATGATAACAGCTACAATCGCCCCGATCTTAATCGACTCAATTGGGATAGTGCTCAACAAAACAGTGATCTTGTTAAAGCTGTCTCCGGGTTGGTTGCGTTGCGAAAGAAGTTCAATCACTTTGGATATACAGGCCATTTAAAGGCAAATGACCATAAAAAGAGTGGCTGGGATATTGATTGGATCTATCCAACAGGCTTCCCACATAACGATAATGTAAATGCAATAGGTTATCTTCTAAGGGAGCCTCGCAAATTCATAAATTTAAATAGAGACCAGCATAGGCTACTGATCTTAATGAATGGAAGTCACAGCGGGGTAAACTTTCTGCTCCCCAATGGTAAGTGGAAGGTTCTGGTAGATGGCTTCCATATAATAACTGATATCGAAGGTATCAAAACAACCCCTCCAGCCAAGCATCACTATCATCTGCATCCTGGTACCTGTGCGATGTTGACGCCTATTTAGTAGCTTTCCAGGCCTTAAAGCACTCTTTTGGTGCGGTTCGAAGAGAATTTGTCAGACAAACTGAGGCTCTACAGGCAACTTACTGTATGAGAGTCCCTACAAACAGTACAAATTGTCGGGTTTGTTACAAAAGAGCATTCAAAATAAGTATTAATAAACAATAAGATGCGTTGTGGCATATCGATTGCATAAGGCTATCTATCAAACCTTTTGGAGTCATGACCATAACATGAAACAGAAAGAGATAGCCGCTCTTCTTGATGAACCGGCATGCGCCCACAACAAGAAGTCCAAATCTGGTTGTGCCAAGCCGAAACCTGGTGCAACAGCAGGTGGATGTGCGTTTGACGGTGCACAAATTGCTCTGCTACCCATAGCTGACGTCGCTCATATTGTTCATGGGTCAATTGCCTGCGCTGGTAGTTCATGGGACAACCGAGGCACGAGATCGAGCGGTTCACGTCTTTTTCGAATTGGTATGACAACTGACCTGACGGAACAGGATGTGATTATGGGGCGTGGTGAAAAACGCCTCTTTCATGCCATCAAACAAGCTGTAGAGAGTTATTCACCATCAGCAGTTTTTGTCTACAATACTTGCGTTCCCGCGTTGGTGGGTGATGATATAGAGGCAGTTTGCAAAGCTGCTGAGACCCGTTGGGGAACACCAGTGGTGCCGGTCGATGCGGCAGGATTCTACGGTACCAAAAACCTTGGTAACCGCATCGCTGGCGAATCCATGGTCAAGTATGTTTGTGGTACCCGAGAACCTGATCCACTGCCGGAAGATGCAATTCGAGAAGGAATCAAGGTTCACGATGTTGCATTGATTGGTGAATACAATATCGCTGGAGAACTCTGGCATGTCCTGCCTCTGCTCGATGAACTCGGGCTGCGTGTGCTGTGCACCTTATCAGGAGACGCCCGCTATCGTGAGGTGCAGACCATGCACCGCTCTTCTGCCAACATGATGGTCTGCTCAAAGGCAATGATTAATGTAGCTCGTAAGTTGCAGGATGCCTTTGATACCCCTTGGTTTGAAGGCAGTTTCTATGGTGTGCGTGATGTCTCTCAAGCACTAAGGGATTTTGCTCGATTGATTGATGATGAAGATCTCAGCCAGAGAACAGAAGCATTGATCGCTCGAGAAGAGGCTAAAATCGATGCGCAACTTGAGCCATGGCGAAAAAAGCTGCGTGGTCGTAGAGTCTTGCTCTATACCGGCGGTGTCAAGTCCTGGTCTGTAATAGCGGCACTACAGGATCTCGGCATGGACGTCGTTGCCACAGGTACCAAGAAGTCCACAGAAGAGGATAAAGCCCGTATCAGAGAGTTGATGGGCGAGGATGCTGTTATGTTGGAAGAAGGCAATCCCCGTGCATTGATCAATATCGTGCATGATAAGAACGTCGACGTGCTGATCGCAGGTGGACGAAATATGTACACTGCATTAAAAGCACGCATTCCCTTTCTCGATATCAACCAGGAACGTGAATTTGGATATGCCGGCTACCAGGGGATGGTTGAGCTGGCGCGTCAACTGGTGCTGACTATTGAAAGTCCGATCTGGGCGCAGGTGCGTACGCCTGCTCCCTGGTTGTCATCATCTTCCTCCTCACAAAGTCAGGAGGCCAAGTCATGACCGAGATTATCAAACGTAATAAAGCACTCTCAGTGAGTCCTTTGAAAGCTAGCCAGACCCTGGGTGCAGCTCTCGCCTTTCTAGGTTTTCGCCGCTCTATACCCATGCTGCATGGTTCTCAGGGTTGCACTGCGTTTGGCAAGGTCTTTTTTGTGCGCCACTTTCGTGAACCTATCCCGCTTCAGACTACGGCAATGGATCAGGTCACAACCATTATGGGATCAGAAGATAGTGTTGTAGAAGGACTTAAAACAATAGCTGAGAAAAACAAACCTTCTTTGTTGGGTGTGCCAACCACAGGACTCTCCGAGACACAGGGCAGCGATGTGCGCATGGCGGTTAAGATGTTTCGTGATCAAAATCCACAATTCGATAACATTCCAGTGGTGCCTGTCACCACACCTGACTATAGCGGCTGTCTCGAAAGCGGTTTTGCAAAAGCGGTTGAAGCCATCATCAAAACAATCGTTCCCTCTGCCAGTGATGCCAGTACATCTCCTGGAAGACGTCAAAGGCAGGTGAATGTACTGGTAGGTCCATCCCTGACCCCGGGTGATCTGGAGGAGCTGAAAGAGATCATTGAGTCATTCAATTTACGACCAGTTGTGATACCGGATTTATCTGATTCTTTGGATGGTCATTTAGGTGAAGATGATTTTTCACCATTAACTATTGGTGGAACAGATATCTCAGAGCTCTTGACCTTGGGAGATGCCAAGGCAACCTTAGTCATCGGAGATGCACTGAATAAAGCAGCAGACATGTTGCATGACTTGACAGGAGTGCCCGATCACCGAATTGGACATCTTATGGGGCTGGAAGCAGTTGATACCTTTATCGATACACTGCACAAGATTTCTGAAGAACCTGTCCCAGCAAAATTAGAGCGACAACGTGCCCAGCTGCAGGATGCAATGCTGGACTGTCACTTTATGCTGGGCATGTCACGGTTTGCTTTGGCCGCCGATCCTGATCACTTGGTTGCCCTGAGTCAGATGTTAGCCGGTGTTGGTGCAGAAACCGTGGCCGCTGTAGCGCCAGTAAATGCACCATCATTGAAAACAGTAGCTTCAGAAAAGGTCAAGATTGGTGATCTTGAAGACTTGGAAAAAATGGCTAAAGAGGGTGGGGCAGAGATACTGATTACCAACTCACATGGTACAGAAAGTGCGCAGCGATTAGGTATACCTCTGCTACGTGCCGGCTTTCCACAATACGACTTCCTGGGTGGCTATCAAAAGACATGGATAGGATACCGGGGTAGTCGCCAAACACTCTTTGATTTAGCCAACATCATGCTCACTTTGGAAAAGGGGGAGATCTCTCCCTATCGTTCCATATACGCACAAAAGAGAGACTACCTGGAGGTGGTAAATGAGCATAACGAGACGATTGCAACTCGTGGGCTGCACCACTGAGGATGGTTGGATGGCAACAGCACTAAAAGTTGCATTTGCCACAAGTGATATGAAGCGAGTGGATCAGCACTTTGGTGCTGCCCAGTCTTTCGCTATCTATGCCCTGGATCAGGAAAAGGTCTGCTTTGTTGAAGCAGTCGAGTTCGGCATGTTGGATATGGATGGTAATGAAGACAAATTGGTTGCCAAGATCAATGCATTGGAAGGCTGTATTGCAGTGTACAGCCAAGCTGTTGGTGCATCAGCAATCAATCAGTTGAAATTAAAAGGCATACAACCGGTAAAGATTTCACCTGGGGCGTCAATCGCCTCACTGCTTGAAGCATTGCAGCAGGAACTTCGTGATGGACCAGGAAGTTGGCTGGCAAGGGCAATAAAGAGCACAGCACCAGTTGACCCTTCTCGTTTCGATGATATGGAACAGGAAGGTTGGGAGGAGTAGCCATGCAGACCGAGGAGATGCTTGAAGAGCAAGGTCGTGTAGTCGAGGTGGTTGGTGAAAAAATTTTGGTGGAAACGGAAGCCAGAAGCGGATGTTCACACTGCTCAAGTTCAAACTGTACAACTGCGGTTGTTGCGCGTCTTTTTGGTGTGCAGAGAAACAGATTGAAGCTAGCTAACACGATGCAGGCGAA
This sequence comes from Candidatus Thiodiazotropha sp. 6PLUC1, assembly GCA_040506705.1. Lineage (GTDB taxonomy): Bacteria > Pseudomonadota > Gammaproteobacteria > Chromatiales > Chromatiaceae > Thiodiazotropha. The sequence continues at coordinate 105,229 of JBEVWG010000031.1, read as the reverse complement.
AGCCGGTGATCAGGTGGTAATTGGTGTGCCTGGACGATTGATAGCAAGAGCCTCGGTGTTGGCCTATCTCGTCCCCTTGGTATTTATGCTGGCCGCAACATTGCTGGGCAGCGCTATTGGAATCGATGACGGCATGCAGACTCTTTTTGCACTGGCCGGTTTGCTGGTAGGGCTGGTGGGAGTTCGCTGGTATACAAAAACGGATCTTTCGCGGCAAGCATATGGACCTCAGCTACTGAAAGTAGTTGAAAATGGTTACAAGCATGTCGTATTCCCGAAACATTTGAGGAGTTAAACTGATGAATGAGGCAGTTATGCTGATTAGCGATGACGATCCTGTCCTGGAGACTGATTTTGCCCGGGAAATGGTGCGCCAGATGCGCGCAATCGACACTTATGGCACTTACGATGATTGGTCCATAGCCAAAATACTGGAGCCCTTTGTTCTGACAAAAGAGAAAAAGCGTGAGATTCCAGTTATTGGTGATCCGGATGAGATTACCATGGCAAGACTTAAAGCTTTTTATAATGCGATATCTGCCATGATCGAAAAAGAGTGCGGCTTGATGGCAGTACCACTGCTGAACCTTAGCCATGAAGGTTTTGGGCGGGCACTTATTACAGTGGGTAAATTAGTGGTCATGGACAAAACACTGCGTGATGTCCATAGGTTTGGTTTTGCATCTCTTTCAAAAATGAAAGATGAAGCAGACAAACTGTTATCAGTGGCATTAGAAATTATTGGTCAAAATCCTAAAGTTGCAGGGATGTAAGGAGTAGGCGATGACTGAAGAAGAGCTCAAAGCCATGCTCAAGGCGACCAAAAGAGCAAAGCGCATCGCGACTGAAAAAGCCGGTGAGCTTCACGACCTGGTGGAAGACCGCTTACCAGCGGCGTTTGAAGAGATCCCAGCGATAGCACAAGCAACATACGATGCTTGTCAGGCCTGGGCAGATGCTGTAGCCGCCTACAAGGCAGCTGAAGAAGAGATGAATTGAGGATAGTTTTATGTCGATGATTACAGGTTTGACACGAGGTGGTGAAGAGTACACGCCTGCCTTTGTTATGGATATCAATCAGCAGGACTGCATTGGTTGCGGTCGTTGTTTCAAGGTTTGTCCGCGTGAAGTGTTCGACCTTATTGAACGGGAAGATGTTGAAGAACTCCTGGACGATGATGATTATGATGACGACGATGATGATGATGGTTTTTCAGATGATACCGCGATGGTAATGAGTCTGAAAAACAGCTTGGACTGTATTGGTTGCGGATCTTGTGCGCGTATCTGTCCTAAAAACTGTTTTACACATGAACCCCAGACTGCTGTTGCATGATCTGAATCAACGGCAGGAGTAGCAATATGCCTAAACCTAAAAAACATGTCTTTGTCTGTGTACAAGATCGCCCACTAGGGCACCCAAGACCCTCATGCAGCCAAAAAAAGTGCGCTGAGGTTGCTGAGGAGTTCTTCTGGCACTTACAGGAGCGTCAACTTTTTGATCAAGTACAGGTCACCACAACAAGTTGCCTGGGACCTTGTAGCGAAGGCCCTTCTGTACTTGTCTATCCTGAAGGCGTGATGTATGGCGGAGTATCAAAAGTTGATGTGGCAGCCATATATGATGAACACCTTCAGAATGACCAGCCAATAGAGCGGTTAAAAGTTGCTAAGGAGTTCTGGGATTGAATCAGAATTCGAGTGGATCAGGGCATCCGTCTAATGTAGTCCGACTTGTCGGAAATGAGGTTCATTTCGGTTTTGATATAGAGCCTGAAGCGGACGCTCAACTACAAAAAGCGGCATCCCTGATCTCCTCGAGAGAGGCTTCTTCAGAAGCACTGAAACACGCGGAACAGATTGCACCAGAACAGATCGAAGTACTCATCGCACGATATAAGTTTCATTTCTATCAAGGCGAGACTGAGATAGCAGAAAAACTGGCAATTAAAGTTCTCAAGCTTGCGGCGGAGCAGGGTGGTTTTAACCAGGATTGGCATCAACTCCACCCACATACCACAGATTGGAATGATCCTCGTAAACCAGGCCGGTTTTACCTCTACAGTCTCAAGGCACTTGCCTTCATCCGCTTACGTCAAAACGACATAGAGGAAGCGCAATCGATCTTGAATGCACTTTCTCGTCTTGATCCTATGGATCAGGTTGGTGCCGATGTTATTCGTGACCTTTTAGATGCTATTAATGAGGACGAAAACGATGGATGAGTCAGTCGCAGTTCGTTTTTACAAAATTGAGAAACTTGCTTTATCTGTACACAAACGCCTCTATGAAGAGGTTACAAAACTGGGTTTCTCAGAATCTGAAATCAGCTTGAAATCTCCACAGGAGGCAAGCTATCGCCTCGAACGAGATCCCTCTAATAGTGAGTTCAGTCTGGTTGGTGACTGGCTTAATGAGCAGGGTCATAAGCTTGGTACACTATTGTTTCATGCTGATGGTACCTTTTTTGTCGAACATGATATTGTCAGACCCCATCCTACAAAATCTGATTGGTTTGTAGAGGCGGTTAATGCGTGGGGAAAAGGTAGTGAAATAAGAGCAGAACCCAGGCTTCTGGCCGTACCTGAATAATTTTAACCATATTACAGATTAAGAAAAAAACTAATGGATCATCGGGTTATTCTATACCATAAGCAGGCTACTAGTGCGCGTACGAGATTCCTCATGTTTGAGGAGCAGACTGTTTGCGCATTTGAACCTTTACCCAATCTCTCTGCGGTTGTATCAACCCGACCCGATACGGTCTTCCACCCTGCAGCGATATTGAATGAGACTGAAAAAAGGTTGGGACTGGAAAAGGATACATTGGCATTTGAGAGCGAATATCGTCAAACCGTTGAGGTACCAGGCGAGAACATCGACATCCTGTTGGCGAATATAAACACCATGGATCCGCCCTTTGATATAGTAGAAAAATCGAATGCGAAATTCATAGATCTCACCCAGGCAAGAGGATTGCCAGGGATTGAACTTGAGTTGTTGCGTTCTGCCTATGAACTGATTCTTGGTGGTTAATAGCACTTGCTTTTAATTTGAATTGGCCGATGAAATGTGACCTTTCTAAGGTCATAGCATGTTTTACTATAGTGTCACTTAGGTAGAACGCTAATCGTTAGCATGAAAACAACCTCCAAAGTATTTGTCTACGGTACTCTGAGAAAAGCCCAGGTCAATCATCACCTGCTCGCTAGTGCAACCTATGTTGGTCTATATAATACCCAGCCCCATTACAAGATGTTTCACTTGAGAGGTTATCCTGGTGTTGTCAAAGGTGGCGGCACCTCAATAGAGGGTGAAATCTATCAAGTGGATGCCCTGACGATGAAAAAGCTTGATCGTCTTGAAGGCTATCCTCATGCCTACACAAGAGAACTGATACCATCACCCTGGGGTATGGTATGGATCTATCTCTATCGAGGCCGTGTGGAGGGAAGAGCAACTATCTCAACTGGCGTTTGGCTTGATGAAATATATTGGCGCCGCTGGTCGAGATAGTTGTTACCCATTCACAATTGCACAAAGCAATCTGCTCATCATTCAGTATCACTTTTTTCAAATTTTGAAGTTGTGAGTTCTTCAGGCCAACAACCTGTAGGGGGGCCAAGATTCAACTTTGAATCTTCAAACCGTACCAGGTAAAGCACTCTATCTGGTGCCTCCTCCAAATGGCCAGTTTCAATAATTACACCTTTGGTACCAGGTTCGGCCAAAAGCGCATCCATAGGGATGTCAGGAATACCACCATCATTATAGATATGGCTTGCAGCAAAAATCATGTCGCCGGGGCTAAGTTGTTCGAGTGTCATCTCTTCTTCCATTGTCGTGTTTATTACCTAAGAGGGTTTTCGTGATTGTCGCCTATGTGACATACATTTTATGAATTTAAGTGGTAAATCCTTAAAAAACAATAAGTAAGTCATAATGTAAAAGCATGGCACAGGCTTTGCACACTACTTAAAAACTAAAGATGCAAGAGACTTGCCACGGAGAAAACGACCATGCTCACACTTACCGAAAATGCTCAAAAGGCGATCAGCCGGTTCATTCAAGGTTCGGAAACCCCGGTAGGGGGCTTACGAATTTCAGTTACCGGAGGTGGTTGCTCTGGAATGCAATACGGCATGGCACTCGAAGAGAGTGCCAATGATGAAGACACCGTTATCGAGGTTGATCAACTGAAGATTTTTGTCGACCCTCTGAGCGCGCCAATGTTAAACGGAGTCACTGTAGACTTCCTCGACAGCATGGATGGAAGTGGCTTTAAATTCGAAAATCCAAACGCTACCAACAGTTGTGGTTGCGGCAACTCATTTTCCGCTTAATCATTCAGGAGTCAAAGATATGTGGGACTATTCAGAAAAGGTTCAAGAGCATTTCTTTAGCCCAAGAAATGCAGGTGCTGTTGAGAACGCAAACGCAGTTGGTGATGTTGGCTCTCTCTCGTGTGGAGACGCCTTGCGACTGACATTAGAGGTCGAGCCAGAAAGTGAGGTCATACTCAATGCCGGCTTCCAAACCTTTGGTTGCGGATCCGCCATTGCATCGAGTTCTGCCTTAACAGAGATCATTAAAGGCATGAATATTGATGACGCCCTGAATGTCAGCAATCAGGATATCGCTGACTATCTCGATGGCCTGCCACCGGAAAAAATGCACTGCTCTGTAATGGGGCGTGAGGCGTTACAGGCAGCTGTAGCCAACTATCGCGGTGAAGAGTGGAAAGATGACCATGAGGAAGGTGCTCTAATCTGTAAATGTTTCGCCATTGATGAAGTCATGATTGAAGATACCGTACGTGCCAATGGCCTTCGCACGGTAGAAGAGGTCACCAATTATACCAAAGCCGGTGGTGGCTGCTCTGCATGTCATGAAGGTATAGAAGAGATATTGACTCGTATATTGGCCGAAAAAGGTGAAACCTTTGATCCGAATGCAGTAGCTGGTGAGATCAAAAAACCAAAATCCGGACTGACAAACCTGCAGCGCATGAAACGTATTGAAGAGCTGCTGGAAGAGATTCGTCCCAACCTGCAACGCGATCATGGTGATGTAGAGCTGATCGAGGTTGATGGTAAATATATTTACGTCAAGATGACCGGTGCCTGTGCCGGTTGTCAGATGGCAGCCACCACACTGGGTGGTATACAGCAGCATCTTGCAGAAGGTCTTGGTGAATTCATTCAAGTCCTACCCGCTGAAGAGTTGGCTCGCCGTGCAGCGATGGAGAGTTAATCATGGTTGAAGGAATCTATCTGGATAACAATGCCACAACTATGGTGGCCCCGGAAGTGGTGGAAGAGATGCTTCCATACTTCACCGAGCAGTTCGGCAACCCTTCATCTTTGCATCAGTTCGGTGACAAAGTGGGACGTGCATTGAAAAAGGCACGTAAGCAGGTTCAGACTCTGCTGGGTGCTGAGCATGATTCAGAGATCATATTTACCTCTTGTGGTACTGAATCTGACTCAACGGCCATTCTTTCTGCACTCAGGGCACAACCTGATCGTAAAGAGATTATCACTACTGTTGTTGAACACCCCGCAGTTCTGACGCTCTGTGAGCATCTTGAGAAAGAGGGCTATACAGTTCACTATCTCAAGGTCGACAGCAAAGGACGCCTAAACATTAAAGAGTACTATAAGCTCCTCTCCGACAATGTAGCCATTGTTTCCGTGATGTGGGCCAATAATGAGAGTGGTACACTCTTCCCGGTTGAAGAGATGGGTGAGCTGGCGCGTCAAGCTGGCGTTCTGTTCCACACTGATGCGGTACAGGCGGTTGGTAAACTCCCTATCAACCTGAAAGATACTTGCATCGACATGCTTTCACTCTCAGGCCACAAACTACATGCACCTAAAGGAATTGGGGTGCTCTATCTGCGAAGGGGTGTGCGCTTTCGTCCTCTTCTCAGAGGTGGGCATCAGGAGAGAGGTCGTAGGGCAGGTACAGAAAATGCCGCCTCTATTGTTGCGTTGGGTAAGGCCTGCGAGATGGCAATGGAAGCGATGGAGTATGAAAAATCCTTCGTTAAAGCCATGCGCGATCGTCTCGAGCAGGGAATCCTGGAGAAGGTCAGCCACTGTTTTGTAACCGGTGACCCAAATAACCGCCTGCCCAATACCTGTAATATCGCTTTCGAGTATATCGAGGGTGAAGCAATCCTGTTACTTCTGAATAAACTGGGTATAGCCGCTTCAAGCGGATCGGCCTGTACCTCAGGTTCATTGGAGCCATCTCACGTAATGAGAGCAATGGATATTCCATTTACCGCCGCCCATGGATCAACTCGCTTTTCCCTCTCTCGATATAACTCTATGGAAGAGGTTGAGCGTGTTATTGAAGCGGTGCCGCCTATTATTGATCAACTGCGTAAGCTATCGCCTTATTGGAGTGGTAATGGCCCAGTGGAAGAACCTGAAAAGGCATTTGCACCGAACTACGCTTGATTCTCAAAACTGTTTTCTCCTCTCCGTTCTTTTAACCGCAGCTTTGCTGCGGTTTTTTTTTGTGAGACTATTATCGAGTATTGCAGAAAAAAGATTTACAGAAGATTGCTTGCCAGTAATTAGGTATCTTCAAAGATAGCCTTAGAAGATGAATTTGAGTGGAGATTTGATATGTCACCAGTGTATGAAGCCCGCCGAAAATTTCTTTTGGATAGCACAGCTGCCGCCTCAGGACTCATACTTGGCAGTTTTTGTAGCATTGGAAGGGCAGATTCAACAGCACATTTGGGAAGGGTAGTTGGACCAGGGAAAGGTAAAAATCCAACAAATGGTGATGATCTCTATTTTATCGGCATCTATGATCTGGATGATGCGGATGGAAAAGTGAGGACGATAAATAATATCGATTTTTTTGGTCACGGCATCACCCCTCATCCTCTAGATGCCCGGCGAGCTGTCGTTTTTGAGAAACATGGCAAAGGATGCTGCGAAATTGACCTAAATGAAGCACGGATGATACGTAGAATCGAGACTACTGCCGAACGCCAGTTCTATGGACATGGTGCTTTCAGCCCCGATGGGCAACTTTTATATGCAGCTGAGACAGTGGTTACTGATGGGAGTATGCGTGGTGTTGTTGCCGTACGCGATGGAAAAAGTTTCGAACTGCTTGGTGATTTCCCGAGCTATGGTTTGGCGCCACACGATTGCCATCTCATTGATGATGGAGAGACACTGGTATTCAGTAATGGGGGAGGTTCAATAGGAACGAAAGATTATGCCTCAGTCACTTATGTGGGCGCAAAAGACCGTAAACTTAAACGCCGGGTTAGCGTCAGTGATCCAGGGTTAAATGCCGGTCATATTGCGATTAGTAGTTCAGGTAAGCTTGCCCTCGTCTCGGCTCCTAGAGATGGCATTAAAAAACAGAGCATCGATTGGCGGGGTAATATCAGCTTTTACGACCCTCAAAAAGATCAGTTGCGAGTGGCGAATGCACCTATTCGATCAAAGATGGTTGGAGAAACATTAAGTGTCGCTATTCACGAGCCAAGTATGGTTGTTGGTGCAACCAATCCAACAGGTGATTTAGTGACTTTTTGGGACTTCGATACCGGTGAATTAGTGAAAGCGATTCATGGTCGATATCGCTCTCCCAGGGGAATCTCTTTAACTTTGGATCAACGCTATTTTGTGCTGACATATGATAAGTCAACCCATCTGATCCTGTTGGATGCAGAGACATTTGAGCCTGTTGAATCCAGCTATTTACCAATCTCTTATATGGCTGGCTCACATAACCTGGTTTACGCAGCTGTGTAGGTGCTATTTTGACGAGCCCTGTCATAAATAATATGACATCTATCGAACAACCAACTCAGCAATTAACTTATCCCGAAAAACAACTTCAGAACCATTCGATGGGTCGAGTATAAAAACACCATATCCATTGGTGAAGATGATCTTGCCATCACTCGAGAGGTCATATGAAGCCACATTGGATGCAAGAATCTGTTCTTCGCCATTTTTAGTTCGCTTTATCAGCTGCCAAGACTTAGGCACCAAAGAACGGACACCATTCACTGCGTTCTCTCGTTTTAATGCATTTTCAGCATTGATTCGTTTACCCTTGATGAGTAACTCTTTCAGGTCGGCCTCTACTTTAGGGCCTGATGCACTTGTCAATGGTTTTCGTGAGTACATCAACGAAAAGAAGTTCAGGTAGTGGAAGAGGGCACGTAGCAGACGAAATGGAAACAATAAAAAATCCAGCAGTAAATTGCCACCACTATATCGGGGTGGTTCGTAAGGGCGTCTTATAAATAAGAGATCACCCGCTGTAGTCACCTTGGGCTGTAAATAATCTGTGTTCTCATCTTCACGAACAGTTGTTAATTCTCCCTTTTGCAGATCGAGCATCTGTATACTTGATGGGCCTAAAGCTACTATGTAGCCTTCGTCATTTCTGGCAACACCGCATGACTGGAATACTATTCGGTCAGGATCATCCGGAATCCAGGCCGATGCAGAATCCAAGGTGTCTCCCCCTGTGACCTCCTGATAATTGCTCCCGTCAGTCTCCATTAAGGCAATGTTGGAAGTGCCATTACTGCTCTGCTGGGTGCAGAGCAGGCGATTGCCAAATCGATCGATTCTCAAGTCAGCAAGCAGCAGTTTTTGTTGGTGAACAAGGCGTTTTTCCTCACCGCTCTCTAAATTGTACTCAAATAGTCCACCTACCTTGTCATCACTCAAAAAATAGAGAATATTTCCATTCTGAGTAAACTCAACCGAGGTGGATTTCAGCATTTGTGAATCTGCGGGCAGATTGGATCTGTCACTTATAAACGAGGACTCGAATGCAGTACCTTCTTTCCAACTGTGACGCTTACGTGAACGCTCCATGCGATCCATAACGTTCTGGATATACGGGCTTTGTAATTCAAGCAACTCTTGATTCCCATCCTTAAGAAACATCTTACCTCGAGAGATGAAAACCAGGCATTGATCTGTGAATGAACCCTTGCAGGTGGTGGGAGATAACTCCTGCTGACTTTTGCCGATCATCTCGCTATTTGCATTAGATGGCCTTAAAAGAAAATATATAGCAATAGCAACGATTCCTAGAATGACAATTATGTGCATTCGCTTTCTCCATTAATAAAATAACTAATAACAATAATTTACAGCATTATTATGATAAAAATTCTAGATTTCTATATCTCTAATCACGTTCTGTTCTTTATAGTCCTGCTCATTTCATTTAATGCATACTGATACGAATTAAAAAAAATCATATAGCTCTTCTTCATGCCAAAACGGAATACCAATTTATAGGACTGTATTGCAGCTTATGTGGGTGACAGCAAGCTGCAATACTTGAACACTAGCTGCTTTTTACTGACACTCAGTTTTAGCCTTGTTTTTAAGGTATTTGATTAAATCCTCTCCTTCAAAAGCTGTGCAGTTTCCAAGTGCTCTCTCAGAGGTATAACGCTGCTTGCATGAGTCTAATACAACCTGCTTATTGTCATCACTGAGTTGGATATACTCAATTGCTTTCCACTCTTCGCACTGCTCTTTTGAGAGGGATACATTTGAAAAATCATTGGCAATACTGGAAGTAGTAACAAACAAAGTGCCTAGAATAAGAATAAATAATCTATTCATTTATTTTCCTTTAATTATCAATAATACAATAAGTTATATAACTAATTTTATGTAAATAATAGGTTGTTGTCAGGTAGCACTACTCCTTGGAAATTGTGTAGTACTGAAATTGATGGCTGGATTTACTGAAATGGGGGATGCGTTAATGGCTGTTATCAAATGGTTTCTAGAATAGAGAACCTTACTGAACTCAAACAAACTGCCTGTTAGGTTGTTCACTTGTTCCTGATTACCTCATATCCATTTAATATAATCCTTACCTGCTTCTATCTTACCGTCCAACTAATACCTCTATAAAATTTGGTAATCTATTTCATCTGAGATTTAGTGAAGAGAGTGGATCCATTCTATTCGAGCTATATCCTTATCATTGTTTTCTGACTGAGTGGGTTCGGTTTTAATATCCTATCTGCACCTATATCATTACAAAATAGTTGCACTCCTCACTATTGTCTCGGGCTGATCCTAAAAATCTTTAGTGCCAAAACTGAAAGTAGCCTGTGTAGAACCATTTGTCGGTTACTCTATGTCCAAGGCATCATTGTCACATTCCCTACAATTCACTCAACTGCTACATACACTAAAACAGCCGCACCATTATAACTAGTTAATAAATAACATAAAAATATCATGGCACAGTGATTGCTTTTACTCCTGTTAACAAGGAGACAGTCATGCAACACAAGCCAACTACTGCCACTATCAACGACACAACCTTGAGGGATGGGGAGCAATCTGCCGGGGTCTCTTTTACCCTGCACGAGAAGCTAGCCATTGCCAGATCATTGGATGAGTTGGGTGTGCCTGAGTTAGAGGTAGGGATTCCTGCCATGGGCGAAGCGGAGCGTGATGCGATACGTGCAGTTGCTGCTACTGTCGAGAACGCACGTTTGATGGTATGGGGTCGCATGCACAGCGAGGATATCAAACATTGTCGTGACCTGGGTGTACAGATGGTTGATCTCTCCATGCCTGTCTCCGATCAGCAGATCAGTAAAAAGCTGGGTCGCTCCCGTGAATGGGTACTCGAGCAGATTGCACCTTGTGTAAGTGAAGCTCTTAATCTTGGCCTGGAAGTCTGTGTAGGTGGTGAAGACGCTTCACGAGCAGATCCAGAGTTTCTATGGCAAGTTGTTGAGATCGCAGAACAGGCCGGGGCCCGCCGTTTTCGCTTTGCAGATACGGTAGGCATCATGGAACCCTTCCAGGTATATGAGGCAATCCGTGATTTAAGAGCCATTTCTGATATTGAGATCGAGATGCACGCTCATGATGATCTCGGTCTGGCAACTGCCAATACCCTTGCAGCTATTCGTGGTGGTGCAACACATGCCAACACAACCGTACATGGACTTGGTGAGCGGGCAGGCAATGCGCCACTTGAAGAGGTGGTAATGGGATTGCGTCGCTTCCATGATCAAGGTCATGAGATCGATATGACTCGATATTCTTCTCTTTCTGAACTGGTTGAATCTGCCTCTGGCCGGAATGTCGGTTGGCAGAAGAGTCTGGTTGGGGCAGGTGTCTTCACCCATGAGTCGGGTATTCATGTTGATGGTCTGATGAAAGACAGACTCAACTACCAGGGTGTTGATCCCGCTGACTTGGGTCGAGATCATCAATTTGTATTGGGTAAACACTCAGGCAGTCATGCAGTGATCCAGGCCTATGCCGATATGGGTATGGCTCTGAATCGTGAGCAGGCTGAATCGTTGCTGATGAGAGTTCGACTTCATGCCATGCAGAATAAACGACCACCAGCGTCACATGATTTGCGACGCTTTTATCTCGAAATTAACACGGAGTCTCAGGAATGGATTCGTCAATGATGAACAGTGAGGTCATCGCTGAAGTAGAGAGATCCACCAAGCCAAAATCAGTGTGGCAGATGGTGGGTGAAGATATAAGTTGTGTATTTGAGCGAGATCCTGCGGCACGCACTCGAATCGAGATCATGACCACCTATCCGGGGGTCCACGCTATCATGCTCTACCGCATGGCCAATCGACTGTGGGGTAGAGGTTGGCGTTATCTGCCGCGACTGATCTCTTATATTGGACGAATCTGGACCAGTATCGATATTCATCCTGGTGCAACCATCGGACACCGTTTCTTCATTGATCATGGCGCTGGTGTGGTAATCGGTGAAACCGCTGTGGTCGGCAACGATGTAACACTTTATCACGGTGTCACACTTGGTGGCGTTTCCTGGAACAAGGGTAAACGACATCCAACCTTAGGGGATCGTGTCGTGGTTGGGGCAGGCGCCAAAATACTTGGTCCTATCGAAATTGGTGAAGAGGTCAGGGTAGGTGCCAATTCAGTTGTTGTTTCAGAGGTGCCTGCAAATAAGACTGTGGTCGGTATACCCGCCAAAGTAGTTCAATCGAATCGTTCCAGCGATGACCATGGCATCGACCTGAATCATCACTTAATTCCTGATCCGGTGGCTGAGGCCATTAACTGTCTACTGGAACGCATACGTATTTTAGAGGGAGAAGTCGGAGTCTATGGGTGCTTGCCAGGTGGTGAGAAACCTGAGGATGAATGCCGACAATGCGATGCCAAACTGGTTTGCGAACCCGCTAAACCTGAAACTGCAGTAACGGAGTATCAGTAATGACTGTGGATCTTCTCGAATTTGATAGTGAGGACCTCTATTTCGATGAAGCCTTGAACGATGAGGCAAAAGCGTGCCTGGAAGGCGCGGCAGAGAATTATGGTGACGCAAAAGCTGAAACTGAGCTGCTCAGGGCCTATTTTCTGGAACCAGAGCATCCCATGATTCTTGTTGCCCTCTATCGCTATTTCTACTATCAGCATCGCTTGGAAGATGCGTTGATTGTAGCAAAAAGAGTCTTGGTAGTGATTGCCAAACGTTTAGAGTTACCAGCAGATTGGCGTGATCTTTCAGAAGGCCGGTTGGGTAGTGGTGTAATGATCTCAATGACACTGATACGCTTCTACATGTTGGCTCTCAAAGGAGCTGGATATCTGGAGCTAAGATTGGGCAACTATGATTCTGCCCTGGAGCGTCTGGAAAAGGTAGCAGAACTCGATTCCAAGGATCGCCTTGGTGCTCAAGCTTTGCTGGAAGTTGTGCGTAAGGCGCTAGACAATCAACCCGACACTGTGTCGGCGTAATATTAATTACAGGAGCGGAAATATGAGTGACAGTGAATTTGATCTGGATATGGATGAACTCAGCAGTGCTGAGGATTTCCTTGAATATTTCAATATTGATTTTGATGCTTCGGTTGTTCATGTCAATCGTTTGCACATATTGCAACGGTTTCATGATTATCTGGATGGGGTTGAACAACTACCTGAGAGCGATGTTGAAAAGTATGAGCTATATGCAGGCATGCTTAAAAGCGCTTACAGTGACTTTGTTGAATCAAATGCTTTGACCGAGAAAGTTTTTAAAGTATTCCATATGCACGAACCGGTTACTGTAAAAGTTCCGCTTATGGATCTTAGCCAGCAGGTAGATAGTTTTGCGTCCAAAGTATGAATATGGTGAAGCAGTCCGAGTCGTTCGGAATCTGCGCAATGATGGCACCTATCCTGGAGAAGCCACTGGACGGCTGTTAGTCCGCCGGGGAAGTGTTGGTTATGTGCGTGATGTAGGTACATTCCTGCAGGATCAATTGATCTATCACGTGGATTTTATTGATCAAAACCGACGCGTTGGTTGCCGGGAACAGGAGTTGCAGCTCGAAAGTGATCCCTGGATCCCAACAAAATTCGAATTCAGGGATAAGATCACACCTAAAATACCTCTTGGTTTAAAAGGTGAAATAATTGCCCAACCGGGCGATGAGGGTGAGATCGAAAAGAGTTTAAAGGATTATCCTGATGGGCCGGCTTATCATGCCCGCTTCAACGGCAGGACACTACTGGTGCCCGAAACCGCACTGGAATTCCTACATCCCGAAATTGAGGAGGATGCATGAATTTGGCTGAAAAAAATACAGATAGTTCGCCAGTATTCAACTATCACATGCTGCGTAATGCATTGAGCAAGTATCAAAAGAACTTGTCTCAACTAGATCCAACAGAAAGTAAAGCTGTTTACAATAGCGCAACTAAAAGTTTTGATCTTGAATCTTTAGTCATCTCTTCAAATGAAGCAGAGGGGCTGATTATTTCAGACCAACAACTTGAAAAATCAGTCCAGGAAGTCGCATCAAGATATGAATCTCAGGCAGATTTTGAAGCAGACCTGGAAAGCAACGGACTTGATGTGGATGGTTTACGAAGCGCCCTCTATAGAGAGCTGCTGTTTGACAGTGTTATGCATTTGGTTGCTTCTCGAGGTGCAGATATAAATGAGCTTGATATTAACCTCTTTTATGAGATGCATCATGATCGCTTTCAGACTCCAGAAACTCGTGTAGCGAGGCACATCCTCATAACAATCAATCCGGATTACCCCGAAAATACTCGTGAAGCAGCATATGGTCGCATGGAAGAGTTGATTCAAAAGCTTGCAGGGCGGGTCAATCGCTTTGATCAGTTTGCCAGGCGATACTCTGAGTGCCCAACTGCCATGGAAGGGGGGAAGCTGGGGGAAATCTCAAGGGGACAGCTGTATGAGTCCTTGGATGCAGAACTATTCAATATGCAAGAGGATGAAATCAGCCCCATTATCGAATCTGATATGGGCTTGCACATTCTCTACTGCGAAAAGATCAAACAGGCTAAACGGGTGCCATTATCCAAGGCAGCACCTCGAATACGGGAAATTTTAATTGAGCGTCAACGTCGAAATTGTCAAAAGGCTTGGCTGAATAGTCTACAACAGAATCATCAAGCCTGATTACCAAAGTGGAATTCAATGACTGATAGCAAGAAACACTGTTCGTTCTGTGGTGAAGAGCAGACACCGGAAATCCCTCTGATTGCAGGGATCGAAGGTCACATTTGCGAGGAGTGTGTACGCTTGGCTGCACAAGTAGTGGCCAGTTGGGGCAGAAGACGCTCTGCAAGTAAGCCTTTCGAAAACATGCTCAAACCGACTCAACTCAAAGAGCAGTTGGATCGTTATGTTGTTGGACAGGAGTTGGCAAAAGAGACTCTCGCTGTTGCTGTTTATAATCACTATAAGCGGTTGAGTATGGAAAATAGTGACATGCACATGCCGGTCAATGGTGATCAGGATGTGGAGATAGAGAAGTCGAATATTCTTTTACTGGGACCTTCAGGTACTGGTAAAACCTTGTTGGCAAGCACCTTGGCACGAGTTGTCGGTGTTCCCTTTGTTATTGCTGATGCAACGACCCTTACTCAGGCTGGATATGTGGGGGAAGATGTCGAAAGTATAATTGTACGCCTGCTGGACAGTGCTGATGGCAATAGAGAGCTGGCTGAATGGGGCATAATATATATTGATGAAATTGATAAACTTGCGCGTTCCAGCGAATCATCCCATGGTACACGGGATGTATCTGGAGAAGGTGTACAACAGGCACTATTGAAACTCGTTGAAGGCACTCGGGTAAAGCTGGGGCAAAAAGGACGCAAAGATAGTGCTGATGATATTTTTGTTGATACACGGAATATATTGTTTATCGCTGGTGGCGCATTCTCGGGTCTGGAACGCTTGCTCGAGAAGCGGATGAATAAGGATAAGGGAGGCATCGGATTTCATGTCGATCCCAGCGATTCGAATGAGGCGTATGATCAATTACGGTTGTTTGAGGAGGTGCAATCAGAAGATTTGCGTCACTTCGGTCTGATCCCTGAATTTATTGGTCGTTTTCCTGTAATTACAGCTTTACATAACCTCGATGAGAATGCATTGGTACAGATATTGACCGAACCAAGAAATGCATTGAAGCGCCAATATCAGAGACTGTTTGAATTTGAAGGCGTGAAACTCGATTTTTCTGATGAAGCACTAGTAGCCATTGCCAGGCAGGCTCTGGAGCGTGGGACAGGTGCAAGAGGGCTGCGTGGTGTAATGGAAGGGTTGTTACGAAAGGTTATGTATGAAATGCCATCAATTCAGGGAGCAAAACATTGTCAGGTGGAAGAAAAAAACGTCAACCAGGAGATACCCGTAGCTATTTCATGTGAAAAAGAGACAAAAAACCTCCAGACAGGTTAACCTATCTCTTCAACTAACGGCCTCCTTTTCCTGGAAGCAGATCGCTTAAATCTAAGCTTCTGGTTCTAGTGGGCTGAGCTGCCCACTAGGCAAGCCTCAGACCGACATCTTGCCATCAATCTGAATCCTAATCAGTGGTTTTACAGTATATAAACTGTGCACTATCATCAAATATGACTCATTAATAAAACAATTCGATGACTGGTGCCATAAACCTTTGAATAGGAATACCTAATGTATATTCAACCCGGTATCGGTATAACTCTCTCTCTGTTGCCATTTTTAGCATTTTCTCAGTCGATAACAAAAGTCGATGTGTTACCTGTCGAAGGCTGGGAAGAGGTTAGTTTCAAAGGCAATACAACTTATAGCGCCAGTAAAGATAGTAAGGGACAACCTAGTCTGGTTGCGATCAGCAGAGGCACTGCATCTGCGTTGGCAAAGCGGATCAGGATTAATCTGGACGAGACGCCTTATTTAAACTGGCGCTGGCGAATTCAACACATTTTAGATAAACCGGATGAACAGAGTAAAGGAGGGGATGACTATCCAGCCAGGATATATGTGGTTAAAGAGGGCGGTTGGGCGCCATGGAGAACGCGTTCATTGAATTATGTCTGGTCAAGCAGTCAGGCTGTAGGGACTGTTTGGCCTAGCGCATATACTGATCAATCAATGATGGTTTCAGTAAACTCAGGTGACAGTGAGGCCGGTCAGTGGCAATCAGAGCGACGCAATATAAAGAAGGATTTCAAAGCATATTTTGGTGAGGATATTACAGAGATTGATGTGGTTGCAATCATGACCGATACAGATAATACCGATTCCACAGCAACTGCTTGGTATAGTGATATCTATTTCTCATCGAAATAATCAACGTCAGAACAGTGCCACGACAATGAGGAGTATTATATCCATTAGACTACTCAGCTTTATAGACGATCGTGTCTGGATGAAAGGTATACCAGGCAAACCAAAAATCTAAAAGCCCCTCTCCCTTTACGGGAGAGGGGTAGGGGAGAGGGTGTACGCGAAGCGTTTCATGTGGTTGAAAGAGAAAAACTGTATTGATCGTTCATATTTATCTTGCTGATTGTTGGGGAAAATAGGGTGTTCATTCTCCCCCCCCCCCACCAATTTAAGATGCTGATGACTGGTAAGTTTTTTCTAGCTGTGACCCTCTGCTTTACATGGAGAGTTTTGGTAGTTGCGCGAATACCCGGTTTCATCTGACAAAACCAGTGTCTCTGGATATTGCCTTTGCCAGTTCATCCAACTAAACCCAATATACGATCATCAGGGCTGAGAAAATCGGCATCTTCAGCTGAAACGAATTCTGGTTGATCGATTGCAGGTATACCATCACGGGGCGGACCGCCAGGAAAGACCTCTGATGCATTAATTAATGAATCAGACAGGTCAAAACCATCGTCAGGCAGAGACATGAATAGAGTGAGAGAGGATAATGCCCCCCGTTGAATCGATAAGTTCAATATGGAGGTCACTACCTGAGGCCTGCTTTTCGATTCAGACGTTGCAAACGATGTGTTCGGGCGTGACAGTCCGGTAGTTGAAGGCAGTAATAGTGTGCTGCTCCAATATCTTTGCTGATATGCTCATGATATTTTGCCAGTCGCTCTATTGCATGGGGGCAACCGGCTTTTGCCAACTCTTTCCAGAGGGTATTAGCGCTATTCCAGTCCCCATTTTTTTGTAAGAGATGAGCAAGAAGTCTTTTACTCTGTTCATCAAGCTCTGATTTTCTGCCCCTTAATAGTTCGCAAGCCATAACAGTATCGTGGTCTGCCATCCAACGCGCCAATCCATATAAATCAGTCCCGTAGTGTTCAGGGTTTTCAATTGCATTGGCAAGTTGAGTATGGGCTGCGACCAGAGAAACAATATCACTCTGGTTATGATCTACAACTCTAATCAGGTTTTCACAACGACCTTGTTGCAGATAGTCAAACCAGGCTGCTGGAGCCTCTGAGCCAGGCAGATCATCGAAACGTCTATAACCCAAAAGCCGATTTTCCAAGCTGGTCAGGCGACAATCAGGCCAACTGCTACGAAAAAGCCGTCTTGTAGGGTGTAGCAGATCAAGGTGGGGAAGCTGAGCGAAAAGGTGTTTTTGCGATTGCATGCGGTAACGACTGATTAGCAAAGGCAAGTCATAGCTTTTACCGTTGTAGCTGACCAGGCGTTGATCGCTCTGAAAGGATTCTGCAAAGCGGACAAGCATGTCAGATTCACTCGAAAAACGAGTGATCAACAACTGTGTCAGTTGAATAGCCGATAGTTCAAGTCGAGCAAATCCAATCAGAAAAGCGAGCGTTCCACTACCGCCGGAAAGTCCAGTGGTTTCTGTATCGATATAGACGTTTGTTAATTTGTAATCATCGTCACCAGGTAACTGCGGATGGGACTTTAATGTACTCAGTTTGATGCGACCAAGCATTGATGACAAAGGAACTCTTTTGCGAATTATTATTAACCCGTCAGCAATCAACTCACCTCGCAAACGTTTTGCGAGTGTCACTTCTGAAGTTCTGAGGTTTTTTGAAGGCAAGTGTCGTCTGCCAACTCTGTGAGCTATTTTTAAAGGTTTATGCTGGTCAGACAGTAGAGGAGAGACATTGTGTCCCCCCGCCTGTGTCTGTAGTTTGTTCAGTTTGGATTTAAGGTTCATAGCTGGAGAGCAACCGTAGCAGTAATAGTGCCGACTGCTTGGGTGGTTCAACTTGTGCTTCATCCCCAGGCAGGATCGGACCGATACATCCTGGGCATCCCTGAACACAATCACAGGACTCAATCAACGCTCTGGCATCAGTCACAATTGTCGACCGCAGACGATATAGCGGAGAAGTAATACCAATACCGCCCGGATAGTTGTCATAAAGGAATAGGGTTGGTGTAAATTGTGCTAATTTTGCGGGATCAAGGTTTTTTCCTGAGTCATCACTGAGTTGTCCTCGGCCACTATTCTCTAAAGTTGCGTGCCATCGCGCATCACCATCCCCAACTGCACGTCCGATATCGCGACTCTCTGAGAGCATACGCATTGTCGCGATGATATGCATCGCGTAACCCGCACCTAAAAAACCCTCCAGTGCCGTCTGTCGTGTCTCAAAGGCTTCATCTAAGGCCCTTGGATTGACCTGCCACCAGACTGCAGTGGTGTGCATCTCCTGGTCGGGTAGATCTATCTTTCCGTAACCTATGTTTTCATGGGTGTAATAGCGGATCTTTTTATAGCCGGCAACGCGGGTGACTAAATGAACCTCCCCCTGTGTAACACTGAAGCGATCCGTCTCCTCTGAGTCGAAACTTTCCAGAATCTTTAGCCGTGTGTAGTCTATTGCATCAGTGTAATAGTCGGCTCGAGTTTGGGTGACAAATGCTTTGCGACCCTCCCAATCCAATTTTTCCACTTGATAAGGCATCGACTGAATCATATAGATGGCACCTTCGTATAGTGTCATCGGAGCAGAGTTATAATCGACTTCAGCAATCACCCGTTTTTCACCGGCTGTTGTATCGATCACAACAAAATTACCCTCGGCGACCGAACGAAGACTGACATTGTTGGCTGGATAGCTGTCGGTCATCCAGTGCCATTGGTTCTCTTCTCGATAGAGAACGCCATGCTCCTCCAGATAAGCAAGCATTTCAGATAAATCCTGATTTCCGAATGACTCTCCCTGCTTGAATGGCAGTTCAAAGGCAGCACAGCGTATGTGATCAAGCAGAATGAGTAGTTGATCAGGATCTATTCGGGCCTGTTCGGGGGATGCCCCGAGAAAAAACTCCGGATTTCGGATGATATATTGATCCAGAGCTAAGCTACTGGCGACCAATACACCAATTGCGGTTCGCTGTCGTCGACCAGCTCGACCCAGGCGCTGCCAAGTGCCAGCTATGGACCCCGGGTAACCATTGAGGATGGAGAGATCCAATGATCCGATATCCACGCCCAATTCAAGGGCGGAGGTAGAAACCACGCAATCGATCTCTCCCCGGCGAAGGCGCTTTTCCATTGACCTGCGTTCGGTAGGTAGATAACCACCACGATAGGCTATAACCCGGGCAGGATATCTTGGGTCGTGATCAAAGGTATCCTTCAGATATTTGGTCAGCACCTCGACCATCAGTCTGGATTGTGCGAAAACGATACTTTGCAGACCATTTTTTACAGCCATTTTGGCGATGCGGGTAGTCTGTGATCTGGCCGAAGCACGAATACCTAAATCTGGATTGATCACAGGCGGATTCCAAAGCAGCAAGTGCCGGGCACCCTGTGGAGCGCCACTCTCAGTGATGGCTTTGACCTGCTGCTGGATCAATTCTCTGGCCAATTCTGCTGGATTTGCAATGGTCGCGGAACAGAGTATGAACTGGGGGGTTGAGCCATAGAAATTACATATTCTTTGAAGACGGCGCATAAGGTTTGCCACATGGGAACCAAATACTCCTCGGTAGGTATGCATCTCATCGATAACCACAAACCGCAGGTTCTCGAAAAACTTCGCCCATTTCGTGTGGTGGGGCAATATGCCCTGATGCAGCATGTCGGGGTTTGAAACCACAATATCCCCTCGAGATCTAACAGCTTTACGAGCATCACCAGGGGTGTCGCCATCGAATGTAAAAGCGCGAATACCAAGGGATGCCGCTCTGTTTATTTCGTTCAGTTCAGCGACCTGGTCCTGGGCCAATGCCTTGGTGGGAAAAAGGTAGAGCGACTTAGTCTGATTAACCAGGGCTGCTTGGATAACCGGTAGGTTATAGCAGAGGGTTTTACCCGAAGCGGTGGGGGTCACCACTACGGTATGCTGCCCGGCAAGGACACTGCTCCATGCCGCTGCCTGATGGGAATAGAGTTGTTCGATACCTCGTCCCAATAGAGCCGCAGCTAACCGAGGGTCTAGTTCAGCAGGTAGAGGAGCATAACACCCGGATTTTGCCGGGATGGTCAATTCGCCTGTGATCTGGCCAGCGTACCGTTTACGCAGCTGATCAGCGAATTGATCAGCGATATGTGGCACCTCAGTTGAGCGCGAAGGGTATAGTGACTCGGCTGGTCTGTTCATCGGGACTGTTCTCCAACTGTTCTCTAGTCTAGAATAGAGAACAACTGGAGAACAAATCAAGTCTGAAAATGAATTTAACTCGAAGACAGCAACAGATTTACGATATTCTGCGCTCTGATTCCGATCTTTTAGAGCAGCCTCCTACCTATGAAGAACTCTGCACTCGGTTAGGCCTTAGCTCACGGGGGTCTCTGCATAAGCACATCAAAGCGTTGATTGATGCGGGGCTGATAGAGCCCATGGCAGGCAGGCAAAGAGGGATTCGTTTGTCAGAGTCAGCGAGAGCGGAAGAGGGCATCCCACTTCTCGGGAGCATTGCCGCCGGTCGTCCCATCGAGGCAATCACTCAGTCTGAAATGATGAGAGTTCCAGAAGATATGCTAAACAGCAAACCTAGCTATGTTTTGCAGGTTTCCGGGGCCTCTATGATCGATGAAGGTATATTTGATGGTGACTATGTTGTTATTGAGAGCTCTGATACCGCAAGCAATGGCGATATCGTGGTCGCATTGATAAATGGCGAGGAGGTCACTTTAAAGCGCATCGAACAGCTGCCAGGCAAAGTAATTCTTTATCCGGCAAATTCCAATATGTCTGAGATGGTGTTTGAACCTGATGAAGTTCAGATACAGGGAATCTTAATAGGTTTATTAAGATATTACAGATAACTAACTGATTAATAAGATATTAATAAATTTTATTTGTTCGCGTGTAACTGAAAGCGGATTAAAAAGGGTGGAGTCCGAAGACTCCTCCCAATACTGATTTATCTGGCAGAAATAAGATTCAGTGGAAACCCACCACCGCCAAGCAGGCTTGCTCCACCACCACCTAGTAGACTGGATAGATGGGATAGTGGGTTAAAGATACCACCCATATCCCCACCGATCTTATCGTTGCCTGGTCCACCAGAAATGTCATCGCAACCTCTACCACCTTTGATGTTGTCATCTCCGCAACCACCATAAATAGTATCGTTACCCCTGCCGCCGTTGATGCGATCATCTCCACGACCACCCCAAATGGTGTCATCTCCACGGCCGCCACGAATATTATCGTTGCCACAGCCGCCCGAGATCATATCATCACCTCTGCCTCCACTGATCCGGTCATTTCCTGCACCGCCCCAAATGGAATCATTACCTCTGCCGCCACGAATGCAGTCATCACCAGCACCACCAACGAGTCTATCGTTGCCGCTACCTCCACTGATTCGGTCATTGCCTGCACCACCCCATACTGAATCATTGCCAGCACCACCACGAATACAGTCATCGCCAGCGCCGCCAACGAGTGTATCGTTGCCGCCACCTCCACTGATCCGGTCATTGCCTGCACCACCCCATACTGAGTCGTTGCCAGCACCACCACGAATGCAGTCATCACCGCTACCGCCAAGGATGGTATCGTCACCGTTACCGCCACTAATCTTATCGTTACCAGCACCACCATTGATGTAGTCGTTGCCGTTACCACCGATAAGGGTTTCATTACCTGAACCACCCTGAAGGGTGTCATTTCCATTACCACCTTCGATGGTGACATTATTTTTAGGCCCGCAAAGCTGCTGACCTGTCATCGTAATGCTGTCATTACCGTTTCCGCCACGGATGACAAGGTTTTGTGCTTCTTCTGCGCTGAAGTGATAATTGTCACCATTCACACACACATCGACCGATCCATCAAAGTTGGTATGGGCATTGATTTTGTCATTTCCATTCCCTGCATCAAGAACGGTTTGATTACAGTTGCTTGTAACCGTAGTGTCATTATTAGGGTTTGGGCATCCACACTGAGTGGCATTCATTGATGTCATTTTACTTTCTCCATGTAAAAAAACTTTTAAAACAATGATTAATTCTGATCTCAGAACAGAATTACTCACAAGTTATTCAACATGAATGAAGCGATGTTAGCTAGCTATGAATTACCCTAGCTAGGGTTTGTATATATACTAGACAACTGTTACCGTTTTCTAGCAATTAACAACTAGCTGACAGATGGGGTTTACTCTAGATCTGGCCCTGATTGGGATGAATCGGTAGCCTCTTGTTTTGGTAACTTATCCAATAAACTCATACCACCAGCAGTAATCCCCACCAAGTATTCACTGTCTCTATAGGAGAGCACAACTACTCTCTCACGAGAACCAACAGGAAGAGTGAGCATAAGATTGATTCTATTGCCATCACTTTGATTATTATGGAGGCTCTTTAAAGCCTTTATGAATAGCCATGCTAAAGCGATAACTACAATTAAGGCCATGAGTGTAAAAAAAAGATCTTGTGTATAACTTTCCATCTTTATGTAAATTTTTCATCCGGGTAGCGGGTTAAATCCTCACCAGGTGGATCTAATGACGTAGAGTTTTCATCAGCCTCTGAATCTTTTTTGATCTGCTCTCTTACCTGTTTCGCCCACAATATAACCTCAGCCATGACATCGAAGAGATCACTGGGAATAATATCTCCCTCATTGGTATCTGAATATAGTGCACGAGCTAATTCAACATTGCGTAATATCGGAACATGGGCTTCTTCTGCTGCTTCGCGCATAGCTTTTGCAACAAGATCCTCACCTTTGGCTGCTATGGTTGGGACTGGTGTTTTTTCTCTATCATAATCAAGTGCAATAGCTAAGTGTGTTGGATTGACCAGAATTACATTTGCAGACCTGGCTGCTTCTGATGCACTTTGCTGGGACCACTCTTGATGGGCTTGCCGCCGTTGTTGCTTGATCATGGGGTCACCTTCATTCTCTTTATGCTCCTGTTTGATATCCCTCATGCTCATGCGTAACTTCTTGATATATGAGTAGCGTTGGTAACCCGCATCAAGAATGGCAATAAAGGTAAAAATACCCACAGACCAAATTAAGAGACTCAAGAGCATGCCCCAGAATGTCGAACCAATGAACGATGCCATTCCTTGGGGTAGTTTTACAAGATCAGGTAACGATGCTTTGAGGATTAGCCAGCCTATTATAAATAGTAAGACAGTCTTAGCGATAGATTTAAACACCTCAACCAGATTATCCATGCTGAACATTTTCTTGAGTCCAGATGCTGGATTAAGATGATCCATATTTGGCTTTACTTTTTCAAAAGTTATGACAGGACCCGCCTGTAAAAACTCGACGAGTGTTCCGATTATTGCTGCTGGAATTATTAAGAGTGCAGTTAACTCCAATAGTGTGCTATATGACTCCATACCGATATGGTTGAGCCAATAGAAAAAATCATTTGACTGCCCGGCATTTTGGAGTGTAATAGAGACTAAAGAGGAGATGCGTTCAATAATATAGAAGAGACTGGCTCCTAGAAGTACTATCCAAAGTATCATAACGCCAGTGCTGGATATATCCTTACTTTTAGAGACATCCCCTTTCTTTCTTGCGTCCTTGAGCTTTTTCGGTGTGGGTTTTTCTGTCTTATCCCCACTATCATTCTTATCAGCCATACATGCTTCCGTTGCAATACTTATTTAATTTAAAGAATGAGAAGCTATCAGTGTATCCGATATATATATCAGGGTACAGATGAGATATGGTAAGAGTTACTTTCAGATTATAATTTTTATAAAGCACTATTTAAATAATGATATGACTCATATCACATAGTGATTTGGAATGGTTGGCAATAATTATTTAAATGCCATTTAAATTTAAAAATATAGACAAATACTTTCCTTACTTAATTGCGTCAATATTACGTCGTTCATAATAATTACTCAGTAATTGAGTGTTATGTGGGAATATTCTGATGTTTGTTGTGGTAAATTTCCGATGTAATTGACTTTCTATATGTGATTAAATTCTAGTTACAGATCTACTAATATCGTTATTATAGAAATGATAGTTGAAGTATAAGACTGTTATTTACAGTTATTATCTGTGAAAATAGATGTAAATCTGATAGACCACGGATTGGTGATAGCTGTGTGACATACTTCTCACTACAGAAATAATGAGTACGATATATGTCACGTTGTAGTAATGTTTAGTATTTAATATCACAAGCCATATCTTTATCAGGTTTTGTGAACAGGATGATAATGTTCAAAGGAAGGAATATGAGACATGATGTCTTAAAAGTTATTGCTATACTTCTTGCTGTAACTTCGATTAATAATGCTAATTGCTCCCCGCACCTATATAGATATGATATTGCTGACACAAGTCATAATGTAATATCTATTCCAGTCGGTTATCTGAAGTCTAGATACTTAGAATCATCACCTACAATTTCAAAACATTTAGATTTATATGATAAACAGGATGCTGAAAATTCCATAAAAGCGTCGAATATTACGAGCTTTGACATTAATAAATATAATGGGGATATTTCTAATATTACTTATGATTATAGAATAAAAAGAACTGTTCCTAATCATCAGTTTATTGAAGATATTTTTATAGTTTCCGAAGAATATAATATAGACCCACTTTTATTACATGCGATTGCAGAGATCGAATCTGCATATAACGCAAAAGCAGTCTCCAAAGCAGGTGCTCAAGGGCTTATGCAGGTGATGCCTGATACGGCTCGTAGATTTGGAATGCAGAACCCTAATCAAGAATTATTTAATCCCATTAGTAACCTAAGAGTAAGTTCTAATTACATTAGGTCATTACATAAGCTATTTGGCAATAATATTCCTTTAATACTTGCTGCATATAATGCAGGAGAAAATGCAGTAATCAAATATGGATACAACATACCACCATATAAAGAGACTCAAAATTACGTTGAAAAAGTGATGAAGCGCTATCTCGAAATGAAAGAGAAGTCTTACCAGTTATGAATACTGAAATTTCGAGCAATATATGAGCATACAAGAATATCTACAATCAGAAAAAGATATTGATGGGGGCATATTCTCAAGCATCAGTGATCTTGTTCTAGCGGTAGGGATTGTAGCCATCATAGCTTTGATGGTATTACCACTTCCACTAATAGTACTAGACTCATTAGTTGCAATAAATATTGTAGTTGGGTTGTTACTAGTATTGATGGGAGTGTATATAACATCACCGTTGCAGTTTTCTGTATTTCCGAGTGTTCTGCTCATTAGTACTTTATATCGACTTGCACTTTCTGTCGCTACAACAAGAATGATACTCCTGCATGGTGATGCTGGTCATATAATCGATACATTCGGCAATATGGTTGCTGGTGGCAATATAGTTGTTGGGTTGGTTGTATTCTTAATTATCACACTTGTACAATTTATAGTTATTGCAAAAGGTGCGGAAAGAGTAGCTGAGGTGGCTGCGAGATTTACACTGGATGCGATGCCAGGTAAACAACTGTCTATAGATTCAGATTTGCGATCTGGATTGCTAGATAAAGACGAAGCTAAGCGGAAGCGTAGAGAAATTGAGCTAGAAAGCAAATTGCATGGCAGCATGGATGGCGCTATGAAGTTTGTAAAGGGTGATGCAATAGCAGGTATAGTAATTATTATTATTAATCTAATTGGTGGTTTGGCGATAGGTGTATTGCAGTTAGATATGGAAATGGGTGCTGCAATGTCTAAATATTCAATACTAACTGTTGGCGACGGAATGGTTGCACAGATTCCTGCATTACTCGGAGCAATGTCAGCCGGTTTAATCGTCACGCGAGCTACTGATGAACAGTCAGATCGTCATCTCGGTGATTCAATTCAAAAGCAGTTAACTGCTATTCCTCGTGTATCACTGGTGGCTGGTGGGTTGTGTATATTACTAGCCTTTGTGCCAGGCTTTCCAAGTGGTGTTTTTGTAGTCATTGGCTTGGTTTTACTGGTTTCTGGCGCATTACTTGTACCTTTTTGGAAATCAAAAATAGAGAAAGTAACTAAACCAACGTTTGAAGTTATTTTAAGCGGAAAAGAATCAACAAAAATTGGTGAGAAAGAAGTTAACCCTTTATATGAAGTAAAGCCAGCTGTACCACTACTTTTACAACTGCCAAAAGAGATGTCAGGTAAAGATGAATGTAAATATCTAATAAATAATATAGAAAGTGTTGTTAATGATTATCAGGTAGATATTGGAGTTCTTCTACCAAAAGTAAATATACATTGGTATGGAGATATAGAGTCAGGTTGGAAGTTGCTTGCTTATGAAGTTCCTATAACAAAAAATAATATAGATACACCTGAAGCGATCGAAATGATACCTGAAAAGATACATTACGCACTTCGTAGAAATATAACTCTTTTTCTTGGTCTACAGGAAACGAGTACCATGTTGACTCAATTGACAGCAGAAATACCGGACATAATAAAAGAAGTACTACGTATTGTACCTATGCAGTCTCTGGCAACAATTCTACGTAATTTACTCGAAGAAGAGATTCCCATACGAAACTTACGTGGTATTCTCGAGGCTTTGATCGAGACGGGGCAACACGAAAAAGATATTAACAATTTAACAGAATATTCAAGAATTGCATTGAGAAGACAGATCACATATCGATATGCACCAAATAGTGTATTACATTCAGTAATACTTAGCCCTGAGCTAGAAGAGAAACTATTACAGGCTATACGTGTTACATCAGGCGTTGTACAAATGTCATTACAACCGCAAGAAGCAGAGAAAATAGTTAATAGTATTGTTACATCAATTAATAAACATAATCCTGTAGCATTAGTTACGTCGGTACAAATACGTCGTCATGTCAGGAAAATGATTGAAAATATCTCATTTGATACACCAGTACTTTCTCACAATGAGTTATTACCCTCTATCAAAATAGAGATCATGGATACTGTTAGCGTGCCCGATATGCTACTGGAAGCGGTTTAACAAATAATAACGGAATATATAAGTGATTTACTTTAAAAAAAATTGGTTCAGGTATTATGCATTTGTCAATTTATTGCTTATTTCAGGTCTTTGCTTTTCAGCAAATACACCTAATATTGATAAAAATATAACAATCATTGCTAGAGAACAACCCATTGAATCATTTCTTAGGGAGTTGTTTGGACAGTTATCTGTACCTGTTGTTATAGATGAATCTGTTAGGGGTATGGTGAACGGTAGTTTTGAAAACATTTCTGCTGAACAGATATTTAGCGATTTATCCAAGTCATTTGGACTTGTGAAGTATTATGATGGTGCTGTTTTATACATATATACGTCTAACAATATTACCAGAAGAATAATTCCAGCTAATAATTCTATCTCGAAGAGAATAGTGAATGCCGCAAATAGTCTTGAGTTAACTGATCAAAAAAATAGTATTCGTAAAGCAGTAGAGGGTGGTTTAGTAGTTACAGGAACGAGACGTTTTATCGAACAGATAGATGAACTTGTATACGCAGCAGAAATAGGACTAAAAGATTATGAACCACCGGTAGGTTTTAAAGTATTTTATCTTAAATATGCTTGGGCTCAAGATGTATCAATGACTTTCGCAGGTAAGCAGGTTGTTATACCTGGCGTAGCAACAATATTAAAACAACTTCTTGAAGAATCTCCTCAGATGATCATAACAGGGGGTTCACATGAGAATCTCATCAAGCCAACTACCCCTGGGCTACGTGGACAAGGTCTAAATAGTATAGGCAAGTCAGAACGGGTAGGTATTCCGGATACATCAGAAATCATAGAAGTTAATTCACGACAACAGGCATATCAACAGAATGTTTCCACAGTGTCTGGCATGGTTGGTGTTAATCAATCAAATGTAAGGATACAGGCAGATCCAAGACTTAATGCGATTATTATAAGAGATTCTCCAGATCGTATGTCACGATATAAAAACCTAATAGAGTCTCTCGATATTGAACCTCAAATGCTAGAAATAGAGGCGACGATTATCGATATAAACACAGATAAACTGAGGGAATTAGGTATCAATTGGCGTTGGCAAAATAATGATGATGAAGTTCTATTCGGTAATGGTAATGAAGATAGTGATACCGCTTTGAACACAACAGGACAAATAACACCTTTTGGTAAGGGTGGGTTTATATCATTTGTGCTCGGTGATAATGCTAAATTTATAAGTAGAATAAATGCGTTAGAATCAAATGGAGCAGCTAATGTTGTGTCGAGACCACATGTTCTGACACTATCAAATGTCGAAGCTATATTTGATACAAGTTCAACTTTCTACGTTAGAATTGCTGGTAGAGAAGAAGTTGATCTATTCAATATCTCTGTTGGTACCTCGCTAAGAGTTACACCTCATGTTTTTAAGGATAATGGGCAGGCAAAAATAAAATTACTTGTTACGATTGAAGATGGACAGCAAACAGACCAACAAGTAGATAAAATACCTGTTGTAAGCAGATCTGCAATAAATACACAAGCACTGATAAATGCAGGAGAGAGTGTATTAATTGGTGGGCTTGTTCGTGAGGTGACAAGTGAAAAAGTAGATAAAATACCATTACTTGGTGATATACCAATAATGGGAAATTTATTCAAAACAACAAATAATCAAAAATCACGCGTCGAACGAATGTTTTTAATATCACCAAAACTAGCAGTACATAAATTATCTGATAAACAAAAAAAGAAATTGTCAGATAATGACATTGATGTTGGTTTAGATGAGCATACGGAAATAAATAAAATTGATGAAAATGAGATAATGGAGGTTAGTAATAAACAAGGTTCAAAAGAATCATGGGAAGTATTACTTGATCTGTGATTAGTCTGTTTTATTCGTTAAATATCTAAAATTGAGTGATTGTTATTAATGCAAACAACTTCGAAAATAGAGATGATCGTTCTCACTGGCGAACAAGCAGGTGCTAGACGACTACTTGATAACAATACAACATTTACTATATCAGGAAATATGGATACTGATATGGTAATCAGGGATAATGCGATAGCTGATGAAAGACTTAATCTTATAACAAAAGACAATGAAGTATTTATTCAGGTATTGAATGGAAATATAGAAATCCAGGGTAGAAAAGTTACAAGCGGTAGCCTCGTTAAGGTACCTGAGTACGCGAAAGTTATAATAGGTGATACAACATTATCATATGGAAATAGAATAGATGCATCGTGGAAAGATATTGTTGAATATGTATCTAGTATGGAAAAGTCAACAATAAATAGTAGTAAGTTGGCAATAAATATAAAATCTAATTATATTCTATATTTATTTATAACATTAACAATTATAACAATGCTCATAACTTATCAGGTGCACTATTATAATATTGAGAGCAGTAAGTCCATAAAAATAACCAACGAAGAACACTTACTCAGCATTTTATCAGATAATGGATTTGAAGATTTAGCAGTAAGTGATAAAGAAGATAGACAACTTGTTTTGTCGGGGTTTCTTATGACAAATAAAGAAATGTCAAAAGTAGAAACGATAATAGATGAGATAAATTATCCTGTACTGATAGATATTTCTACTGGCGATCATCTTGCTGCAGAAGTAAGAGAACTATATCGTGTTAATG
Source organism: Candidatus Thiodiazotropha sp. 6PLUC1 (assembly GCA_040506705.1). Classification (GTDB taxonomy): domain Bacteria; phylum Pseudomonadota; class Gammaproteobacteria; order Chromatiales; family Chromatiaceae; genus Thiodiazotropha. The sequence goes on along the minus strand of JBEVWG010000031.1, from coordinate 74,961 downwards.
GCGTTGAAACTGATGTAAAGACTCTTAAGCCTGGGACTGCAATAGTTACGACAAAACATGATGATAGAGAGTTACTAGAAAAACTGAAGCATATTGCTCTAAGTGAGATACCAAGTTTAGTAGAATTAGATACAGAGTATATAGGAATTACTAATAAAAAAGAGACTGTTAATAATAGTACATATAATAATGAAGATGAAAAAAGAATAACCATGGTTGTAGATGGTTCACCTGCATATGTAATGACATATGACAAATCTAGATATTATGTAGGTGCACTTTTACCGACTGGACATAAAATTATATCTATTGTAGACAAGGAAGTACTACTGGAAAAGGAGGGACATCTAACGACACTAGAATTCTAAAATATATATAAATGGAATGATCTATAGACTAGTAAAATTTAATTGAGGATATAAAAATGGCAATAAACAATTTGTACAGTTCTATGAGTTCAACTGCTGCTAATAATCACGATACATCGGATGGTAGTTGGTTTGAAGCAATGGCTGATGCTTGGGGTAAGGCACTAGATAACCAGGCCACAAAAATAGAAACATTATCGACAGAAATTGGTGATGAAGGTCAGGAAATGCCTTCGCAAATAACAAGATTAACTGCAGAATCATTAAAAATGACATTTTTATCTAATAGTTCTCATACTGCTCTGAGTAGCTTAGGTAGCTCACTTGAAACTATGGCTAGAAAACAGTAGAGATAAAAATAATGGATAATTCATATATATCAGCAATAAATGCTGTTGGACCATCATATCTAAAGTCATCATCAAATCATGTTGAAATAGGCTACGGTGCCTCTCTAAATGATATTTCTAATTTTGAAAATAGTATGAAGAGCGTAAAAACAGAACATTTAGAGGCTACAAGAAGTGAAGGTCCATCAGTAACTGAAAAAGCAGTTACTAAACCACTAGACTTTATCAATAAAGAAGCTGAAGCTATCGCTAACTACGCAAAGTCTGCTATCGAAAGTGGAAATGAATTGACTCCAAGTGAGATCGTAATGTTAACGGCTCGCAGTCATGAATTTATGTTTCATTGTCAATTGACCTCAAACATAGCAAATAGAACTTCTGATGGTCTACAACAACTCTTTAGACAACAGAGTTAAGTATGTTAAAGAATATTATTCTTGTGATTTTAATAGTTTTAGGAATAACTGCATGTTCTGAAGAGTCATTATATTCAGGATTGACCGAAAGAGAAGCTAACGAAATTATTGCTTTACTGTCTAATGCAGGAATATATTCTTCTAAAAACAAGAATAATGATGAACGTTATACTGTATCAACTTCTCGTGATAACTTTTCTAATGCAATCGAACTTCTCAAGACTAACGGTTATCCTAAAAACAGATTCGAAAGTTTGGGTGAGGTATTTAAAAAAGAGGGTTTTGTATCTTCACCACTTGAAGAACGAGCTCGTCTAAATTATGCCCAGTCGCAGGAATTATCGAGAACTATAGAGAGTATAGATGGAGTTATATTAGCTCGTGTTCATCTTGCTATACCTAAATCTAATCAACTGGAGTCAAAAGTAAAACCTTCATCTGCTTCAGTATTTATAAAACATAGAAGAGGAGTAGATTTAACAGATAGAGAGTCCCAAATCAAAGCATTGCTTGTAAATAGTATCGAGGGATTACCCTATGAAAATGTTACGGTTGCAATGTTTACATCAAACCCAATTCCTGTAGGAGTAAAAAGAAAGGATAACAACATCAGTAGTATATTCTCACTCAACAATGCAGAGTTAGACTATATGCTTGTAATATTGAGCATACTAGTATTTGTACTATTTACATTGACAGTTTTGTTGTGGATCAAGAATAAAAAACAATCATCTCATTTAAGAATAACTAACTCTGAATAGTAAAATGAATAGTGAAATAGATCATGTAAGACAATATAGGTCGACATTAAATAGTATCGCAGATTATATACTAACGAATGAAAAATCTGTTGTTGAGTTTGGTAATTCTCTAGAGTGGAACGACCTTGAAAATATACCAACCTGGCTTCTGTGGGATAAAAATAATATTGATCATCTGGTTATGACTGCTGGAACGATATTTTTACTTCCATCGATCAGAATTTGGATAGATTCAAAAAAAATACGAGAAGTCAGTGATTTAATTGGTAATGATGTATTTAAATTTATAATGAATAATACTCATGTAAATAACCAACGTATCTCTTCACTAAATATTACAAATGTTTCTGAAAACATTAAGTCTGCAGGTGCATCTGTTTTATTATCGTGTTACAGCATAAGATTAAGACCCTGGTTGTCTCATTCCTTACCTAAAACGAAGGGTAAACTTAATTCAATATTAGCGCAGGAAATATTAAAACATACATTGTTTGTTCTAGAAAATACGAAAAATAAAACCCAACTAGATAAAGAAATACAATGAATTATCTAGTTATTATAAATAGTGATGCCATAACATGCGCAACAAACAATTATTTGTTATCAGATAAAGAGGTTATTCGGCTAGATTCTATTAACGATGTAGTAGAGACAATAAATACATTAAAAGCACAAAAAGAAGAACAAATTAATATATCAATTAAAAATGGCTATAAAAATGGATTTAATCAAGGATTAGTTAATGCGCGGAATGAATTAAATACTCAGTTTATAGAGTATCTTAAGGATTTGACTGAGAATTATTTTGTCAACACAACTGAAACTGATAGTGAAATAATTAATATGGCTTGTGAAGTAACAAGAAAGATCGCTGATGAAATCGATTCTGCTGAAATATTACCCAGTCTTGCGATTACAGCACTAAAAAAACTAAAACAACATAAAAGAATAGAGTTAAAAGTACGACCAGAATATGTAGAGATATTAAGATCAAAAATTAGTAGTTTAGAAACAAATGAAGTCAATAACTATTCATCTTTGGAAATAGTCGCTGATGAATCATTGGATACTTTGGACTGTATAATTAAAACAGATGCAGGTGTAACAGTAGCAAGCTTTAATGACCAACTAAATCTATTAAAAGAAAATATAATAAACGAAATGAGAGAATAGATATTATAGAAGTAATATTATGGTTGAGATTGAAACAAAAAAACGACGATTTAAGTCAGTAATCAATAACATCGATACTCTACATCGAAAAGGTAGAGTAGTAGAGGCATATGGGACATCAATTAAAGTCTGTGGAATCAATGCACGCATTGGTCAGCAATGCATGATTAGTGATAAATCTAATAATAATAGAATATATGCTGATGTCGTCGGTATTACTGGGGATAATGCAATACTTCTACCACTAAGTAATTTACATGGGATTGCACAAGATTCTATAGTAACTGTTGTAAAAGAAAAATCATCTATAAAATATTCAGATAAATTAATTGGAAGAATATTAGACGGTATGGGAGAACCTATGGATGATTTACCTCTTCCGACAGAAATGCAGGAAGTGCCACTCTATAGAGAGGCACCTTCTCCTTTAAAACGCAATCCAATAAACAAGCCATTGAATACAGGTGTACGTTCTATAGATGCGATATTGACGTTAGGTGTGGGACAAAGAACGGGTATATTTGCACCGGCTGGAGGAGGAAAGTCAACACTTTTGTCTATGATAGCAAGACATGCAGTAGCAGATGTCATTGTCATTGCATTAATAGGTGAAAGGGGTAGAGAAGTTGGTGAGTTTATAGATCACACTTTAACTAAAGAGGGTTTAAAACGATCAGTTTTAATTGTCTCCACATCTGACAGGCCAGCAATGGAGAGACTAAGAGCAGCTTATACTGCAACTGCCATTGCAGAGGGCTTTCGCGAAAGTGGTAAAAATGTATTGTTACTTATGGATTCAGTCACTCGATTTGCTAGAGCACTGAGAGAAATCGGATTATCGATCGGTGAACCACCAGTCAGAAGGGGATTTCCATCATCCGTATTTGCAGAATTACCTAAATTATTTGAAAGGTCAGGTAACGATAATAGAGGAACAATGACCGCATTTTACACAGTCTTAGTAGAAGACGAAGAGAGTAATGATCCAATTGCAGAGGAAGTTCGATCATTACTTGATGGACATATAGTACTGACACGTAAATTAGCACAAGAAAATCACTATCCTGCTATAGATATTTTAAAAAGTACAAGTCGACTTATCAACCAAATAACAAATTCAAAACATAGAAGTTATATATCTAAATTGAGATCGCTTCTATCAAAATATTATGAAATAGAGTTTCTTGTACAAGTAGGAGAATATGAGGAAGGTAGTGATGATCTTGCTGATGAGGCAATTAAAAAAATTAATTATATACTCGATTTTTTGAAGCAGGATTGTGATACACATTATGAGCTAGATAAAGTAATTACAGAATTAAGTAATATAGCAACTGAAGAACAGGCCTCCTAATGGATGTTGAATTACTCAAAAAACTGACCAGGTTACAAAAGATAAGAGTTAGGGTACAGGAAAAATTGCTAATGATTGAAAAAAAAGCATATTCTGATGCCTGTCACAATTTATCAGAAAGAAATAAAAGTATAACAACTATTCATAATGAAAAAGACACTTTAAAAAAATACTGTAATGAAAAGTATGTATCAGAGTCACCAACTCACAGAGAACGGGTACATGTAAGAAACTTTTGGCTGAATTATGATTTAGAGATGCATGAATATTATCATGAACAGGAAGTCACAACTAAAACCGAATCTGAACATAAATATAGTGAACGAAAAAAAACATGGAACAAAGAAAAACAAAAAAATATTTTACTAAATAATAATCTGAAAAGTACTCTTTCTACGAGATCTTCAGTCATGGAAAATAAAGAAGATGAGTATTCACAGGAAGACATTATGCGGCAAGGAGACAACTAATGACAACTATAGAGAACAGTGGTGTAAAAATATCAAAATCTTACCAAAAAGATAATGCAAGTCAATATGATAAGCTATTCAATATTATATTGGATAATTGTAAAAATACAAATAGTAGTAATAGTGAAGATGAAACTGAATATGGTTTGTGTGAAACTAAACCTAATCATATCTTAAATATTGAGAAAATCATGAGTTTTCAATCAGAAAGCGAAGAAAGTGATGGGAATTATTTTGAAATAAACAATCTAAACCTATATGCAAATAACTCTAGCCAAATACCTGAATACATAAGTCATATTGATTCGGTTCATATTAACGTTAATAATATTGAAGATCTTACGAAAAACTTTGATAGAATACTATGTAATATTAACAATACAACTATGAAAACTTGGATATTTACTCTAACAGAGAGTATTCATAACCAAAATATAGATTTCACATTACAAAAAGTATCAGATGTTGATCTAATACTTTCTTGTAGCATAAATCAAAATCAGATAAAAACTTATTTAAATGAATTAAATGATAGACTCTCAAAAAAAGGATGGATTATAGGGAACAGTGATCAGTCTAATAATTATTCAATTAAAGCAATAAAAAAGGAAAATAATACTTAAATATAAAATACTAATAGCCAGTATAAGATTATGTCAGTTATCTCTAATTCTATAAACTTTTCTCATGTAGGAAACATGATATCTGATTCTCTTCAAAATCATATAGAGCATACAGTACCTAATAGTATAAAAAATATAGCAAGATCGAATTCAACTCAAAGTACAAGCAATTATAAGAATATAAATAATTTACAAAGTCTTGTAAATATAAGTACTAATAGTAAATACACAAATTGTGTTTCAAAACTTAATTTATCCTCATGCCACCTCGATAAACTCAATATTCAATATTCAACATTGAACAAAACACGAAGGTCAAATGTTAATATTAAATCTAAGTTGAAAAAAGATAATGATCGAGAAATTAAGGAATCAGTAGAAGAAAACAATAGTGATACAAGTATTGATAATTTGTATGATTATCAAGTCAATATTATCACTAACATACACAAATATATGCAATCTAATGAGTATTGCAGTTCCTATATTATAATATTATTTTTCGAGTATATATATGGTACTGATCTTATCTGTAAACAATGCTTAACAGTAATACCGTTTTATAATAATAAGCCAATAAGATCAATATCAGATATTTCTATTGTTTCTAAAAAAGGAAATTTGGAAAAATATAATAATCCAACATTTCTTCATATAGGTGGTTATAAATATACTCTTGATTGGCTTAACATATCTTATGTAATGACACTTAGTAATAAGATTCCATTGCGTAAGATCAGCATTGACTATGGAGACACAGTTCTATATGGATTGTGCCTTGATTGGAATCTAGATAATGATAATTTGATTACTAATAATACTAATATAAAATTACATATACCAGGATTATCTAAGATATGGAAATGATACACACGCCTTCTTTATGTCAATTTAGTGATATATGTAAATACCATCACGACTTATCTTCTAATCACGATAATACAGTAATGTTCGACACCTTATCAGATAAAATAGTATGGATGTCAGAAAAATTTATTGGTGACTTTAATCATTTAAGTGTTGGGAGTAGTCTCTCTTCTACTTGCGATGCCATCACTAAATCTAAAGATCAATCATTAGAAATGTTAAACTTAGTAAAAAAGTCTTTGTTAAAAAACATTAGACAAGAATATAGTTGTCATGAGTATGTCATTGAGATATTTATCATAGAAAAAAAGGTTGTGGTTTTGAGACTTAATAAAAACCAAAATAATTTACTAGCAAATACCAGGTATCTAGAAGATAGAGAAAAATTATTATTTACGTCACGTAGTATTACTGTAAGTGAAATGGCTTCTACACTTGCGCATGAAATAAATCAACCAATTGGTACGATAAACAATTTACTTTATGGGCTAAGAGCAAGACTCAACAATATAGAAAATATTGATCATGAAATAATAAATGCAATAGATAAATCAATCGAACAAACAAAATTTACGGCTGATATTATAACAAGAATAAGGGATTATACTCAAACCAGGCAACCTAAGTTATCTAATGTAAATATCAAGTCACTTATTGCAAAATGTATTTCACTCATGGATTGGGAAATGCGTAATACAAATGTGGAAATTAGTCACTATAATCATATTTGCGATGTCATAGTATATGGTGACGAACTGATGTTGCAACAAGTAATAGTTAATCTTATACGTAATGGTATGGATGCAAATATAGATAATAATAAAAAAAATAAAATTATAATTCACACAACTCTCGATAATAATAATATAAAAATATCTATCGAGGATAATGGAAAGGGTATGACTGATGAAGAAGCAAGTAATATTTTTATACCGTTTGCTTCAAATAAGTCTTCTGGTATGGGAATTGGCTTGAATATCTGCCGATCATTTATAGAACTACATAAGGGAAAGCTTTGGTTAACTAAAAACAATAATAGAGGGTGTACTTCTCATATCATGTTGCCTCTATTGGCATAGGATAGATAACATGAATCAACATTATGTATATATAGTAGATGATAACAAAGAATTTAGTGACTCAACTTCATGGGTCCTTGAAGGGGCTGGCTATACGGTTGTTAAATTTAATGATCCCTACGAAGCTCTTCATAATTTAGAAAATGAAGTTAACAGATCAAATAGTTGTTGTTTGCTTGATATAAGAATGCCAAATATGAGTGGCCTAGAATTCCATGAAAATCTTCTATCAAAAAATATCTTAATACCAATTATATATATGACAGGTCATGGAGATATACCTCTAGCAGTAGAAGCTATGTCAAAAGGCGCAGTCACATTTTTAGAAAAACCACTGGATTTTGATATGTTAAATACTGCCTTAGACTGTGCTTTTAGTACTAACTGTGATGAAAGTGATATTACAATCTCTCAAGATGTAGAGTACCAATCAAGATTAAGTAACTTAACGAAACGAGAAAGTGAAATATTAAATGAGATTGTTGCTGGAAAAATGAACAAGGTCATTGCTCTAGACTTAGGTATAAGTGTTAAGACAGTTGAACTACATCGTTCTCGAGTAATGACTAAAATGCATGCAACTACTGCTGCAGAATTAGTGAAAATGGTCATAACAAAAAGTATAAACTAAATATTAACCTATTGATAACAATGACACTATCTAACTCACTCGATAATTCACGTTCTGATTACGAAGATATGTCTGTTTGTTCTGTGTCAGATTATATTACTGATAATATATTCTGGTTTCATACAGACAGTAAATATGGGAAGTTAATAATTGGTATATTTCGTAATAGTACATATGACCAATCTAACAACTTCTATAAGCATACAATTATAGAAATGGTTAAAACTATCAATCGTGAGGAAGAAATCATAAGATTAATAGAGGATTGGCTTGAGGTTGGTTTAAACCTTAGACCATTTACTAAACAAAACAATGAAGATAATTATATTACTTTAAAAGTAGATAAACAATATAGTGATAAAAGTCATGGTAAAATAATTATTGCATTCTCTAACGAAATATTAAATTTACTTCCATATCCAGATGAGCTAGTTAAAAGAAATATTACAATTGAGACAAGTCTTACAAACGTTAGTCTCTCACTCTCTAGTAACACCTTAAGCACCCAGTGTGTAGAAGAACTTAAACCTGGTTATATTTTATTAGTACCAGAATCATTTTCCACAGAATGGTTAACAATAATAAATAAGAGTAATATACTACCAAATGATTTAAATTGTAAAATAGGTAATGATATAAGAACTCTATCTATTAATAATACTCAAACTAATACTATCAACAATAGAGATCAGGCTGATATCACTAAAAATGATAAATATTTAACTATTATTGTAGATAATGAGATTCAGTTACCATTAGATATGGTATTAGGATGGAAAAAGGAAGCAGATTATTTACTAAGCAAATCACTTACCAATTACAAAATAGATATAAAGAATAACAGTAAACTTGTAGCCACAGGACATTTACTCAAAATTACTAGTGGTTATGGCGTATTTATAGACTCTAAATTAGAATAGTTATATGGATTTAACTCAATTTTCCCCTTCATCTGCACTTATAACAGTTGTCATCCTTGCATTAGCACCCTTTGTTGCTGTAATGATTACTTCGTTCACAAAAATAGTTGTTGTACTAAGCCTACTAAGAAATGCACTAGGTCTTCAACAAGTACCACCCAATCTAATTATTAATGGACTTGCACTTGTTTTGTCAATATATGTTATGTACCCAGTCACGAAACAGATACATGAACAAATATCTCAAATAGATAATCCACTTAAAGATACAAGTACAATTCTGGAAATTGTTAATAGTTCAAAAGAACCAATGAGGAAATTTTTATCGAAGCATTCAAATCTTAAAGAAAGAGAGTTTTTTCTTTCATCCATCAAACGTATGGTTAAAGATGAAGATAGAAATACCAATGAATTACTGATAGATGATTTCATCGTATTGATACCTGCTTTCACTATAAGTGAACTAACTGCAGCATTTCAAATAGGCTTTCTTATATTCTTACCTTTTATTGTAATCGATTTGGTTATCGCAAATGTTCTCATGGCAATGGGTATGATGATGCTATCTCCTACAGTAATATCTTTACCATTTAAACTACTACTTTTTGTGCTGGTGGATGGGTGGGCAAAACTTGCTCATGGACTTGTAATTTCATACTTGTAATAGTCGTGTACGATCAAGAAATAATAAAAATTACACAGCAGGCATTATGGTTCGTTATTGTTTTAGCTGGACCGCCTGTTATAGTTGCTGCGCTTGTAGGAATATTTATAGCATTTATACAAGCTGCAACACAGCTTCAGGAACAGACTTTTCAATATGCAGCTAAATTCTTTGCTATCGTTATTACAATATTTGTCACAGCCTCTCTTGCTGGTAGCACTCTATATCATTTCACAGATCGTCTGTTTACAGACTTCCCTATACTGGTTAACTAAAAGTAAGAAGAATGGACGGCTTTGACATTCTTCAATATCTTTCAGAACATGCTTTAACAATAAGCTTAGCATCAACCCGTATAGCAATAATATTCTTTATATTACCTCTGTTTACTTCTGAACTGGTACCTGCATTAGTTAGAAATGCAATATTTTTATCATTAGCAATTATTACCATTATTATTCAACCATCGATTGAACTTGGTACACTCAATACATCAGCTTGGATCTTGCTATTTGTAAAGGAAGCAATTATAGGTATCTCTATTGGCGTTTTATTTGGTCTCTTTTTATGGGCATTTGAAACTGCAGGCCAGATAATAGATAACCAGATTGGCGCCTCAATTGCCCAAGTACAAGATCCACTGACAGGAGCGCAAACAACACTTATAGGTTCTTTTCTTGCACGATTGGCTAACTATATATTTGTAACATCTGGCGGTTTACTGCTTTTGAATAATATTATTTTTGAAAGCTATCATATTTGGCCGATTGAACATCAGTTACCAGATTTAGCTGAGGCGGGTATCTCAATACTTGGTTCAGAATTTTACTACTACTTCAAATTAGCACTATTAATAGCCTCACCAATGCTTGTAGTTGTATTAATAATAGATAGTATGATGGGGCTTGTTAACAGATATGCGCAACAATTTAATGTTTTCTTTTTATCAATGTCTCTTAAAATGTTAGCTGCTATTGTTATGTTGTTCTTTACAATTACGTCTCTAATTCATCTATTAATATCAGAACTATATGACCATTCAGAAAAGATTCCAACAATCCTAAAAGGTTTATTCGGAGGAGGGTAGGCGATGGAAATCGAAAATATTAATTGTATTCAATAAGATTAGATTGTTAACGGTTCGTGTTGTATGTCAGATTAGATTGGATATTACTTAATCTACTTAAGCTGTTACCTTGTAAAGTGTCGAGAAAGCAACTCAACACTTCTTCGGATGATTTCTCAGCCATCCAGGCCTCAACAAAGCTACCAATAGCAATACGAGATTTTCTCGATAAAGAACCATCCAACGGATCCTCAATATCTGCAGACAATTTCGTACAATAAAGTTGTTTTGCTTTCGGATTGGATGAGATTAACTCAACCAGTTCTGTTGCTGCTTTATGAAAACCTTGAACTGGAAGAGGAGTTCTACCAGATGGTTGAGCATACCATGTAAATATATACTCAATCGGCCCTAAACTTCTGGTTTGTCCAAATAAACTATTACCACTGTTTGATTCTGCACCCCATGCACTCATTCTTCCAGATGGAAGCCGACCAGTAAGTAAAGATTGTACAAGGGTTTCAGTAATTAGTTGTTTAGACTCTTGGTCACCATTTTTTCCAACTAAGCATAGAATTTTCAAAAATGCAGGATAGAGTTCATCACCAAGGCCTAAGCAAAGTTTTTCCATTAACCCAATACGTTGATCCAGGTCGTCCAACATATTACATCCACTGACCAAGCGCTGCGCTGCGCTCTGCCAATCTGGCTGATCGCTAAGTTGGAAATATGGCATTCGGATGAGGGTGTTGAGATTCTATGGTTTTGATATATTACCAATGCATGACAGGATGCTCTGACTCATCTGGTCAATAGTCGTACCACTATCAAAATGTGCTGATGCCGTTATTGTTTGTGAAGCGTCGGTGGCGTCATCAGTAAACCAATCTGCATTTTGAGAAGTTCCACTCGCACTCGCACTTGAACTACTGCTTAATTGAGATGCAGTAGCATTTGATAAGTTATTGATTTGGTTGATAGTGGACATAAATATCTCTCCATGAGTGTCACGGGTAATACTATTCTCTAATGTCACACTTTTAAATAGGTGATAACCCTAGCCAGCGGTTACAAAATGGCGTTTGATTAATTTCAATAAATATCTAAGGCATTGATAATACAGTAATAAATATCAGTTATAAATAACTAAGGTGGAGCATAGCCCCTCCCTGTACAGGTTATGGGGCAGGATGTTAATCCCATGGATCTCCTATTCAGATTGCTGTGAGAATAGAAATGAGCTGATCCAGGGTCGACTCACTCGCTACAAATGATTGTGGATTTTACCAGATTAAATCATCAGGCACCTGGAACTCCGCATAGGGGTCATCCTCAGATGCTGGTTGCTCGTCGGCCAGATCTATGACCAGACTGGGATTGCGTTGACGAATCTTTTCAGCGATATCTTGTGGAACCAATTCGAAAACACCATTGCAATTGACGATGACGAGTCTATTCGAAGTTATCATTTTGTGAGTCTCGGCAGAGACATACATCTGCTTGACTTTACCCTTATTATTGAAATAGAAGGGCTTGTCATCTTCACTGTTGCTGCGAGGGTGTCGATGATTGGCTACTAACTGCTTGATCTGTATAGCGATTTCCCTCTGTTTTCGTGCTTCTTCACGCCGAAGATTTAGTTCGCGGTCTTTCGCCGCTTTCTCAAGTTGTCTCTGCTGTTCTGCGGTTGGCGGGGCAGTCTCTTTTTTGCTTCGTTGCTGGCGTGTCTGTTTGCGAAGCGCTTTACTGGCTTTATTGGCCTTGTTTTTATCAATCAATCCGGCTTTTAGCAATTGATCTTGAAGTGTATTTCCCACGTTATCTAGCCTCGGTTCGGGATCTGTTTTTTCATTGCAGAGGAGGGCGCTCTTTAGTTTACGGAGCCTTAGAGCAAGCCATGGGTCGATACTTTTCAGCTTAAGGACACCTCTATTAATAGCTTATACCCTAACGAAAATTATACTTCTTTAAGAAACGGTTACCAATAGCTGCTGGGTGGGATAGGAGGTGGTTTTGTTATTATTTTAAGCAGGTTGGGTTTAGCTGCAGACATGCATGTCTACATCAAGCTATCAAAACGCCGCTTTTAGGGTGGGCTACGGGTCTTGTGCTGGCAATTAAGATTTCTTGAGACCGGGCTTTTTCGTTCATACCAAGCATGGTATCTTTGCACACCTTCGATTGATCATCCCATTTGTTTGAACTCAGAAAAACTATAAATCCACATAAATATTATTTCTATCTTATTACCAATAGGAGATTTTCCAATGAGCGAAAGAATTATTATGCGTACCGGTGAAGCCCTTGTCGCAGGCGGGCCACCCTTCACAGCTGCCGAGCCTGAAGTCGTAATCGGTGAATTAGATGGGCCATTTGGTACTGCTTTTGCCAACCTGATGGGAGATCAGGTCCAAGGTCACTCGCGCGTATTAGCACTGATGAATACTGATATGCAAGTTCGTCCAGCCACTTTGATGGTAAGTAAAGTGACTGTTAAAAAAACAGCCTATACCAATATTCTGATGGGGACGGTGCAAGGTGCTATCGCCAATGGGGTACTGGATGCTGTTCGGAACGGTACCATTCCCAAAGAAAAGGCAAACGACTTGGGCATTATTGTCTCAGTCTGGTTAAATCCAAGCATTATCACAGTTGAAGAGTTGGATCACGAAGCACTATTTGGAATTCATCGGGAAGCGACCCGACGTGCGATTGAGAAGGCCATGAATAATGAGCCAAGCATCGATTATCTTCTTGAAAATCAGGATAAACTGGTGCATAAGTACTATCAAAAAGAGCTTGATGCTAAAAAATAGATTTCTTTAGCCATAGCTCTATATAGATGAGTGGTCTATTCACTATAATCAGTGGATAGACCTAGTGGGCTGCTCGCTAAATTCGGCAAGCCTCAGCCGCATCACAAGCGTGGCTCTGAGGGTTGCAGAATTTACCGAGCGGCCCACTAGCATCTAGTCTCAATCTCCATGTAATAGGGATATACTAACTGGGTTAAATAAATTGGGATCCCGATTTGTTCAATCAACACTGTTACCACCTATGACTACCCCTGATGAAAGTGACCGGCTTAAGAGGCTGGCAGAAGAAAACGAGCATCAGTCATGGGCCGATTTTGGCTCAATCAATCCTCAGAATCCCCTGTTAAGTCGCTATATTGCCGGTTACACCTATTCCATAGGCTGCTTGAGAGAGCAGGAATCAAAATTGATCACCCGCGCCTATCCCACGATTATGACTCAAATCTATTTTGAGTTTTATGGTGGTCTGAGCGAAATTCGTGGAGAGGCACATGGCTTTGGTTCGGAGGCTAAACCTGAGAGAGAGGCTGTTTCCTCTGGGAATGAGGCAAAGCAAGGCGCTGTAATTGAGAAGCGCACCTATATCAAACAGGGCTTAGGTAGCTGGTTTGATATCTATCAGCTTGCTACCAAAGAACAAAACCGTCCGATAAAAAATCTTAAAGTCGATCTATATCCTATGGCGTTGTATGAACTTTTCCAATGTGCACCAAAGGAGCTTGTTGATGAAGATCTACAGCTGTCCGACCTGTTAGGACATACCCGAACAAGTTTGATGCTGGAAGAGATGGAAGCGGCCAACAGTGGAGAGGAGCTGGTACGGATCGTTGAGCACTACTTTCTTCAACAGCTTTGGCAACAGATCAAACAGCATCGACTGGAGCTCTGTAACCAAAATAGTTTGGGCGTAGAGGCTATTAAACCGAAGGGCTTTACTCCGCCGCTTCCTAAAGTAGAGGAGACGCTACCTGAGCAGGCGCAGCACCATCAAAAAAGCAATCGCTGGCTACAGAAACGTTATGCAGAAGTCTATGGCATGTCCTTTAAACAGATTCAAAGTAATTTGAGGTTTCAGCGTACTCATCAGCAGTTATGGCAGACCTTGCTCAAGCGCCAGCCGATCAGCTTGACCGAGCTTGCTTATCGTAGTGGCTATTTCGATCAGGCACATTTTATAAAGGAGTTTAAGCGCTACACTGGCATGACCCCAGGGCAGTATTTGAAAAGCAATCTTGATCAACATAGCCAATATCTCTGGTATTGGTAGGGGAGGGGGTATCTGGGAACTGGCAACGCTACCCCCCCACAAGTTTTGATTATTGCCCTCATTGGCTAGCCATGACGACGAAACAGTGACCACTGATTGATAATAATCACAACTGCAAATCCTATCAGAACAAAGGTCTGAATGCTTTTTGTTTGCTGAGTCATACTCAACATCTCCTGGGAGAGGTTGACGATAAAGTGAAATAGAATAGCTACCAGAATACTGCGCTGATTGATATGGCACACCCAACTGATAATAACGCCCATAACTGCCGTTCCCAGGAAAAAGTTCACTGCATACCAAGGGCTCAGCTGATAGATCTCATACTGATAGGAGTGATTCACCCAGAGCAGAGGAAGATGCCACAAAGACCAGATCACTCCAAAGATCATTGAAGCAGACAGAAAACTCCGTCCCTTCTCCAGACTTTCAAATCCATACCCCCGCCATCCCAGCTCTTCAAAAACCGCAGCAATAAACAGAAGTAGTAGCACCGGCACAAATCCGCTATTGAAAGAGAAAGCCTCTGAGAGTTGAAACTGATCGATTGAGCCGTCAAACAGGAGTGAAATAGAGATAGAAAGCACAACAGATAGTGGCATTAAAACCAGGGATAGCAGAAACACCCCTGGTCGAATATTACGAAAACTCAACAGGCGTTGCGTAAAATCCCGCTTCATATCCGATACAGGTTGTAACCAGATAAATAATACTGCAACAATAGCTGGCATCATCAAACCGAGCAGCATGGGCAACATATAATAATCTAACCAATCGGGGCTGAAGCTCATGGTGCCCCCCACACCCCAACATAAAAAAGTACTGAAAAAAACCACCAGAAAGTAGTTTTTCCCTTTGTAGTTAAAGTTGTTAATCATTGTCTTTACCTTATGTAACTGGTTAGCCGCTGTGAACGGATTTACTCTCTATCTTCTTTCACTGCTGTTCCATTAACTTTCAATCTTCTCAGAACAACTTATAAAGCCCCTCTCCCTTTACGGGAGAGGGGTTGGGGAGAGGGTGTACGCGAAGCGTTTCATGTGGTTGAAAAATAAAATCGCATTGATCGTTCATATCTATCTTGCTGATTGTTGGGGAAAATAGGGTGTTCATTCTCCCCCTCTCCCCCGGCCCCTATCCCGCGAGGGGAGAGGGGAGTTTCTCTCCCCACCTATTTAAGATACTGATGATTTGTAAGTTTTTTCTAGCCGCGACCCTCTGCTTTACGATGCTTTTCATATCTCAATTATCAATCAGCAATAGAAACCAACAGCAATGAATCAGTTACAGCCGAAATAGTTAAAGTAAGTGAGGCAGCAGTGATATTCTTTAATGATTCAGAACTGATAGAAAATGCCGATATAGGAAGACCACTGATCCTCTCTGTTGGTCAAAGGACTGTCATTGACCGCATCTGTAGCCCGAATGTACTCAACGCTGGCAAGCACCGTGACACTATTGTTAATCCGCTTAATAAGGTTACTTCCAAGAAAAAAGCTGTAGTTACCATCTGCGGTGTAGACAGATCGGGTGGACGTTGCCTCCTCAGGCTTTACTCCAAAGTAATAATCGGATTTCTTGCTGTTCCAGTATTCTGAGCCTGCATACCAGGAGAACATATGGGCATCACCAGTCCAGAGAGGACGCTCATATTCAAACCGTGCCGAGAAGCCGTTGTGAGTGTCAGAAATATCCTGCATCAATTTAGCTTTTGCTTGACCTCCGACCATACCGACTTCATAAGCTAGGCCGGCTTCCCAGGCCTGGTCACGTTCAGCCATACCAGCTAAGGTATCACTGTCATCGATATCATCACTGCTGTATCCATCAAAGGTACGACGAATTTCCAGGGCCAGACTCTGGCCTTCATCATCCTGAAAAAAACGATATCCACCATGGATTCCTTGCAGATAAAATCGGTCATATTCAGCGATCACCAGCGGTAAAAGGTAGTATTCTTCATCCAAATCGGTGTAATAGGTGCTATTGACTGCCGTTACCAATCCTACCTGTATATCCAGCTCTGCCAGTGAGGGTGTGCTAATTACCGCACCAATCAAAGCAATAAGTGCTGTATAGAGTTTCAATCTTTGTGCCATCATTTTTCATCCTTCATTGTTTACATGATGGCTAAAGGATAAAGCGGCATTTGGGATAAAAATTGTAAAAAAGCGAACAGGTAGGAATTTTATTTGAGGGAACGAGTGGTGTTGATCAGGTAATAGGCTCCCGAGTGAAGTTCCGAACTGGCTCTCTCCATGAATAAGGTTATCTAAAATACTTATTTTCCAGACCAGGGAACAAGTCATCGGCGAGAAGAGTAAAGGACTACTGCTGCCAGGAGATTTCCTACCTGTGACGATCGATCGTGCTCAGAGAATGGGTGATCGACGAAGCCATCTGCCAATCTGGTTGAGTGAGGTTTTCCCGTTCATGTCAATCTAAATTAGTGGGAATCGGAAACTACAGGAGCAGGAATTTGTTGAACGTGGCTAAGCTCCATTGGCTCGCCATGTGTCAGTAGCAGCCAGGTCTCTGGAGTCTGATATTATAGAGCGCAATGTGATACGCAGTTTCGAGACGTTCACTAAGGTCATGCAATCGTGCCAGAAGATAGGATCTGTTTTCTATAGACGACTTTGGAACAGATTATTCATCCCCCAGCTATCTCAAGCGGCTTACAATCACCCAACATGCTAATCTACCACAAACTGAAAATGAATTGAACAGTATAAGAATTAAATTCCTGTAATATATTCATTTATTTCAATCAGATAGAGATTGGCGGTACTTCGTGCTTGCAGCACAAGGTGGTATTATGCTAAAAATTACATCGTATTTTTCCACACCTGCATTATGGTTATCCGGGTTGGTGTGAAAAAGTTTAGGCTCAATGGATAATCTAGGAAATGAGCTGAAATGGATTCGTTGCTTTAAGTAGATTCAAGCGCCGAATTTAACTTTAAACTACAGATATAGTTAGAACAACTTGGCTCCTCTACGGGGCTGTTGTTCTGTCGTAGGAACCGACGAAGTTGAGTAGTGATCTCGCGCTTGCACTAACTAATGAAATGCTGTGGACGGCTATTCTAATGGCTGCGCCCGTGTTGGGGTTGAGCATGTTAGTTGGTCTCATTGTCAGTATCTTCCAGGTTGTTACACAAATCCAGGAGATGTCACTGACCTTTGTTCCGAAGATACTTGTGGTAGCCTTAACACTCATTGTGTTTGGGCCCTGGATGTTGCAGCTGCTGTTGCGCTTTGCAAAAAGCTCGATTGGCAATATCCCCAGCTATTTCTGAATCAATGCTATACGATACTGACATGGCAGTTGTTACGGCGGTTCTACTCGTCGCAGCTCGATTCTCGCCGATATTTCTGCTCACCCCATTGTTTGCTGTCGCCAAAGTACCAACCAGAGTGCGTGTGCTACTTGTATTGGCATTGTCGTATCTACTGGTTACTGGTTTGGACCTTAAACATATTGAATCTCTATCTACTTTTAGTGCGCTATTTCATGCGTTGCTCATCGAATTGATGCTCGGTGTGATGTTGGCTTTCGGTTTTTTTGCAGCATTTGGTGCTTTTCTATTTGGTGGGAGAATATTGGATTTTCAGATGGGGTTTGGTGTTGCGAGCTTAGTTGATCCTGCCACCCATATACAAACGCCCTTGATTGGTACAGTACTTAATCTAATGGCGGTGATAACGTTTTTCTTGCTTGATGGGCACCATATGCTAGTCCGAGGGCTAGTATATTCGCTAGATAAGATCCCTCCGGGAAGTTCTGTTCGCGAACTCGATCCACAGGTTGTTATTGCACATTTTGGACTTATGTTCGTCTACGGCTTAGCTGTAGTTGCACCTGCGGTGGTGACCTTGCTGTTACTTGATGTAGGTATGGCCGTTGCAGCACGTACTATGCCACAGGTGAATATGTTCATTATTGGCTTTCCCTTAAAGATATTTTTAGGGCTGATGGTATTGGCACTCTCTCTCAGCTATATGGGGCCTCTTCTGGAAAAAATCTATGCTTCAGTCTTTCTTTATTGGTCTCGGTTAATAGGATAGACAAGTGGCAGAACAGCAGACTGAACAGGATCGTACAGAACCGGCAACACCAACTAAACTGCGTGATGCAAAACGCCGTGGACAGGTAAACAAGAGCCTGGAAGTAAACTCTTTGTTCATCCTTTCGTTAGGTGTTGCGCTTAGCTATCTATTCGGCCAACAAATGGTCTCTAAACAGTTGGAAATGAGTCAACAATTATTGTCCAATGCCCATCTAATTGTTCTTGATCCAGTTCATGCTATGTTGCTATTTGAAGAGGTTGTCGATCAGATAATTGTAATCTTCTGGCCGGCAATGGCAGCTCTTATAAGTGTAGCGGTCATCATGAATATGGCGCAAACAGGGCCTGTGTTTTCTTTTTATCCATTAAAACCTGACATAAGTCGCATAAATCCGGTAAGCGGTTTCAAACGCTTGTTTTCTACTAAGTTGCTATTTGAGTTCGTTAAAACGTTAATCAAACTTTTATTGTTTTCAGGAATACTCTATTTTGCGATTGCTGCTCTACTGCCATCTTTGATCAGTTTGCTTGACCATGATCCTGATGGGTATCCAGTCTATTTAGCTATAAATATAAATCTCATTGTATTTAAACTGCTTGCTGTAATTATGCTTATCGCGTTACTTGATCTTCTCTATACGCGCTGGGATTTTGCCAAACGAATGCGCATGAGTCGTCGTGAAATCAAGGAAGAAGTCAAACGTCGTGAAGGTGACCCCCAGATTCGTGCAAAGATAAAGGAATTGCAGCGAGAAGCAGCAAAAAGGGCAGGATCTTTACGTAAAGTGCCTGAGGCTGATGTGCTTATTACCAATCCAACTCATATATCAATCGCTTTAACTTATCACCGAGGTAGCATGAATGCACCTAGGGTCATTGCAAAAGGAGCGGGGGAATTGGCGTGGAAGATGCGTGAGGTAGCTCGACGTCACCAAGTACCGCTCGTTGAAAATAAGCAGCTGGCAAGGAGGTTGTTTCGATCAGTGGATATCGATCAGCCTATAAGTGAAGAACTCTATCCGATTGTAGCGAAAATTCTTGTACGAGTTTTCTCAAAGCGAAAGGGCAATGGAAGTAAGACAATAATCGGATAGTATGGTAAATAATCGGATGGAAACAATAAAAAGACTTATTCGCGAGCAGAGCGACCTTGTTTTGGTGTTTGGCATGATTGGCATCATGATTGTGTTGTTTACGCCGATTCCATCACAACTGCTTGATTTTCTGCTGATCTCAAACCTCAGCTTTGCTTTATTAATTTTGTTACTAACTTTTTATGTAGATAAACCACTCCAGTTTTCGACATTTCCTTCTATATTACTCATCGCCACCCTGTTTAGGCTCTCTCTCAACATTGCTGCTACGAGAATGGTGCTTGGCGATGGTTATGCTGGGGAAGTGATAGATGCAATCGGTAACTACGTAGTTGGCGGCAATTATGTAATGGGGTTGATTGTCTTTCTGGTGTTGGTGATAGTGCAATATGTGGTTGTCACCAATGGCGCACAACGTGTAGCTGAAGTGGCCGCCCGCTTTACTCTTGATGCTATGCCAGGCAAGCAAATGAGTATTGATGCTGATCTTAATATGGGCTTGATTAACGAACAGCAGGCTCAAGGTAGACGAAAAGAGATTGAAAAAGAGGCTAACTTCTATGGTGCTATGGATGGTGCAAGTAAGTTTGTCAAAGGTGATGCAATTGCCGGTATCATTATCATCATCATAGACATAATTGGTGGTTTGATAATCGGTGTTGCACAGATGGGTATGGAATGGTCAGAAGCCTTACGTCATTTTACTCTTTTGACTATCGGTGATGGTATCGTTACCCAGATACCTGCTCTTGTGATTGCAACTGGAACTGGCATTATCGTAACTCGTGCTGCTTCGGATCAATCACTTAGTTTGGCAGTTTCCAGTCAAGTTACAAAATACCCAAAAATCTTAATTCTAATAGGTTTGGCGCTTTTAACTCTTATGTTACTTCCTGGAATACCAGCACTTCCTGTGTTTTTGGTGTTGATGGTTGTTTCATTGTTAGCACTTTATTCATTTCGTGCTAAGCGTTCAAAGACAAACGAACCGGAAGAAAATGAATCGGAAGCAGATGAGCAAGATCTCTATAGCATGCTAGTTGTTGATCCCATTGAAATTCTAGTTGGTTTGAGATTGGTTCCATTATTCGGTGGTGATGACAGTCTTTTTATGGAACGAATTTCGGTTTTTCGAAAACAATTTGCTTTGGAACAAGGTTGCGTACTCCCAAAAGTACGGGTTAAAGACAACAAAAAAATTTCACCCCAAGGTTATGAAATACGCCTATATGGAGCAAAAGTAGGAACTGGTGAAATTCTTGATGATCGACAACTCGCGATTAATCCCGGACAAGTAACGGAAACTTTAGAGGGGGTACAAACCAAAGATCCTACCTATGGGTTACCTGCTATTTGGGTTGTCGAGGATCAGACGGCAAAGGCTAGAGAAGCTGGATATACCCTTGTGGATCCTGCAATGGTATTGATGACCCATCTAAGTGAGATTGTAAGACAACAATCATCAAATTTGCTTACTCGCGCTGAGACTGAACGTTTAATAGAGCGAGTAAAAGAACAAGATCCTGGCTTAGTGGAAGAATTGATTCCTGGAGTCATGACTTTCACCGATATACAGAAGGTCTTACAGAATTTATTACGAGAAAAGGTCTCTATACGGAATATGGCTCTGATTCTCGAAGCACTTGTTGATTATGGCAAGCAGACTAAGGATTTCGATCAATTAACTGAGCTTGTTCGTCAAAAACTCGGTTCGTTAATCTGCCAGTCACTAGCGAGTAAGGAAGGTGATCTGCATGTGTTATTACTAGATCCTTCAATCGAAAGAACCCTCTCAGCAGGTGTAAGAATAGAAAATGATAAATCTAGACTGACCATTGATCCGAATATGTCTCAGCAGATTCTTACCAAAATCGCAAGCAGTGTGGAGCATATGATGCAATCGAATCTTATGCCAGTTCTACTTTGTGCACCTGAATTACGTCGTCATTTACGCCACTATACAGAACGGGTTATGCCCCACCTCTCTGTATTATCTATGTCAGAAGTTCCGCATGCAGTAAGTGTTAAGTCGTTTGGTATGGTGACCTTATGAGCATTAATCAGGTTGCCAGCATTGTGCAGGGGGTAATAACCAAAGGCGGTGGCATTTTCGTCGAAGGAGATGCTTCATTTACCCGCACCCTAACCATTGGTCAAATACTTAAAGCACGAATTATGCGCCACTACGAGGGAGGCCGCTATCTAGCTGAGATTGATGGACGTCAAAAGGTTGTCGATAGTGCCATTCCATTACGAATCGGAGAGGTCGTTCATGGTCGAGTTACCGCACTGGGTGACAAGGTATATCTAAAGCGCATTTCAGTCGACCAATTAGGTAAGCAGTCAGATTTTAATTCGCAGCTACCGCTATTTGGTGCTAAAGAACAGTGGTTGGAGGATTTATTCAATAATTCCGGAGTTCGTTTGAATGCCGCCACAGATCGCAGTGTACTGCTACAGCAGATAGCTCGCTCTTCCCAACCTCAAGTAATGGCGCTTAGTGGATTACTCCTGAACAAAATTGGTACCAAAATCTCGCCAGAGTTTTTACGTGCAGTTTATCGTGTCCTGAATACACATAAGTTACAGGAAATAGTAGAAAAACTTGAAAGCCCTTATCGCCTTGAGATCGAGTCAATACCCACTGCTACAGCGGTCGGTGAAACAGTTCAACAACTTGCAGGATTAATTGAGAGCACTCAAATTGATGCTTGGCGTCACTATAGTGAGGCTCGTGATAAAGAGAGGTATTTAGATAAACCGGGCAAACCTGACCCGGATCATCCTATAAATTCTGTGGGTAATGATGGGAGTTCAGAAACTGGAGCAAAGAAGAAGAGAGAAGAATCCTATTCAGAGTGGCTTTTGGGGCAGCGATTGCTTAATACTCAGAGTGGAGGCTCTTTAAATCATCAGTTACTTCATTTTCCACTCTGGTTTGGTGATCGCTTGATCGAAGTTAATGCCGCACTCTTCTCCCAGAATGAAGCTTCTCATACTCAAGGAGAAAGCCGCCATCGTCGTTTAGTTTTGTCACTTGAGACTGAGAATCTTGGTCACCTAAAGATCACAGCGAATCTTGCTGATCAGCACATACGACTACGTCTTGTTGCTGACAACGCAGCAGCAACGGAGTTGTTAGCTCAACATCTTGCAGAACTTAAGACTGTTATAGATACGACTGTTTGGGAGATTGACGAGATCGAGTATGTCACTGATACATTGAATGAAGACAAAACAGCTATACAGGCTGTTGTAGAACACCATATTACACAAGACAGTCTCAGTCGTTTGATGTAGAAAATGTCTGATAACGAAGCAAAGAAGGTTGTTGGCTTGAAATATGACGCTGGTCAGGGACTGCCACGAGTGATTCTTAAGGGTAGTGGAAAATTAGCAGATGAGATTGTAGCGGCGGGCAAAAGTTTAGGTAGTCCTCCGCTGGTAAAAGATGAACGTTTAATAGACGCTCTCTATAGTCTTCCTATTGATGGGGAGATAGGACGAGAGCTATTCGAACTGGCGGCTGCGTTGCTAGTACATGTTTTTGCAATTGATGAGAAATCCAAGGAATAGATAATATGGGTAATGCCTTAACTATAGCTGAAACGAGCATGGTCAATGGGATGAAGCATCTTGATATCATTAGCCATAATCTGGCGAATGCTGACACAGCAGGATACAAGAGAGAAGTAGCTGTAACCCGTCCATTCGGTACTTATCTCTACGATGCAATGTTTCAAAGTGAGAAATCCGGAATCTCCACAGCAACAGATTTTAGTATTGGTGTGCCTAGTCATACTGGTAATCCCCTTGATTTGACGATTGAGGGCGACGGGTACTTCGCTGTCGAGTCACCTCAGGGCACACTCTATACTCGGCAAGGTTCTTTTGGATTGGATGAATCTGGACACCTGGTTACATCAGCGGGATACCGTGTCCTCGGTAATGAAGGTGAGCTGCGATTGTCATCAGACCAGCCCCAGATCGACAAGGAGGGAGCAATCTGGGAAGCAGGAGAGTTAGTCGGCCGTGTCAAAATAGCACGTTTCCACAACGCACAATCCTTGCAAAAACTGGGTGGGGGCTTGTACCTTGCCGGATCAGCAACTGAGCTTCCAGAGACAGATCCAGGGACTGGTGTTCGACAAGGTTTTCTCGAAACCTCCAATGTAAATGCAATGACTGAAATGGTTGATTTGATTACTGTCATGCGTCAAGTAGAGGGTGGTCAGAAAGTTATACAAGGCTACAACGAGATGTTGGATCTGGCGATTCAAACCATCGCAGAAGTTTGATGCGCAGTTGCGCTGAGGAGTTAAAATGATCGAATCACTGAGTATCGGCGCGAGTGGTATGCAAGCGCAACAAATCCAGATTGATGTAATTGCAAACAATCTGGCAAATAGTAATACCATGGGTTTCAAAAAGAGTAGGGTCGATTTCGAGGATCTTATGTATCGAGAGATGGGGATAACTCGAAGTAATCTTTTAGGCACCTCTGATATTGAGCATCCAGTAGGGGTAGGTGTTGGTATTGCTAGCACTGGCAAAATATTTACTACCGGAGAAGTGAAAATGACTGAACGTACCCTGGATCTGGCTATCCAGGGTGAAGGTTTCTTCGAAGTGGCTCTACCTGATAACAGCTATGCCTATACACGCAATGGTGCATTACGAATTGATCAAGATGGCTATCTAGCTACTGCTGATGGTTATCGCCTGAGTGGATCAATCCAAGTACCAAATGATACTGAAGACCTTGCAATTCAAAGCAACGGAAGTGTTTTAGCACAAGTAGCAGATCAGGACGAGTTAGTCGAGATCGGTAATCTGGATCTTGTTCGATTTGTTAATTCTGGAGGACTTAATCCGGTTGGTGACAACCTTTATATACCATCAGAAAACTCTGGTGATGGGTACTACGGAATTCCTGGCGAGGAGGGCTTTGGTAGCGTAAAACAAGGTTTTCTTGAGGCATCTAACGTCAACTTAGTTGAAGAGATGACCCAGTTAGTTATGGCTCAACGAGCATACGAAATTAACTCTAAGGTGGTTCAAGCCTCTGATGAGTTACTGAGTATAGTCAATAATCTGAGGCGTTGAGGAACTTGATGTGCGAGCAGTGGCAGCAATCGTTATGCTAGCAATAGCTACAACAACCAATGCTGGGATTAACCAGGTACCTGAGTTCGAAATTACTTTGCGTGGAAAAGTAGATATTGAAGGACGGACCTACACCTTAGGTGACATTGCAGACCTGGATGGTACCGATGCTAATCAGGTATCTCGACTGAGGAGAATCCTTATTGGGAAGACACCAAGAGCCGGTGTGTCTGCTCAAATCAATCGAGAAGCAGTCGCAATGCGCATTAACCGATTATTACCAGGTGTTTCTAAGAAAATGACTTGGACAGGACCTGACATGAGTCTTGTGCAAGGAGTGCATCATCCTTTTGACACTAAAATATATGTCAACTCTGCACAGAAATATCTCAATGACTGGTTAGGGAAACACTACGATGATTATTCAACAACACTAGTTGGTAACTATAAGGACCTGCAGTTACTTTCAGGTAAGGTTAGCCTTAAAGCAGACATTGCTAACAGAGATCAGGTAAAAAAAAGAATGTGCGTGTGGGTAGATATACTAGTTGATGATCAACACTTTACCACTGTACCAGTCTGGTTCGGTGTCACTGTTAAAGCTGATGTCTTTGAACTTCGAAAAGACTTTTCTGCAGGTGATCGATTGGAACAAGGGATTCTACTTAAACAACAGCATGATCTGACTACTATTTCGGGTATACCGGTAAATGATATCACTTCAATTGAGGGACAACGACTCATTCGTGACCTGTCTAAGGGAGTAGTGCTAACTGAAGAAATGATACAGCCAATACCTGATGTAGTAAAAGGACAAACCTTATTAGTTAAAACTAGTGTAGGGAATGTAACCCTGACGGTTAAGGCTCGTGCGCTTGAGGATGGTAATCAAGGTGATCCAGTTCGTGTAGAAAGGCTGGATGGAAAGGATAGTTATATGGCAAAAGTTCTTGGTAGTGGATTAGCCATAGTAGGGAGGAATATTGATGAATAATAAATTGCCTTTGTTATTCGGCGCGATAATTGGAATTGTTGCTTTTTCGGTCAATGCCGAAAGTCTCTACAATGAAAAAACTTACCAGCCACTGATTAATGACCATCGAGCTAGAGGCGTTGGTGAACTTCTCACTGTTTTGATATACGAGACAGCTTCATCGACCACCAGTGCAGAGAGTGATACAAACAAGTCAATGGATATGTCTGTTAATGCTGGTTATGACGACACTATTCACGATGCTTCACTGGGTATTGGTAATAATTCAGGTGGAGGAGGGACCATCAACCGTACAGGCCGCCTGATGGCTAGCGTTTCAGTAACGATAGAATCAATATTACCAAATGGAGAGATGCTAGTGAAAGGTGAGCAGTCGATCGAGTTCAATAATGAAAATCAATATATTCATCTGGTAGGGCGAATTAGACCTGAGGATATCAGTACTGATAATACCGTACTATCTACTAGACTCGCTGATGCAAATATTCGATACGTTGGTGAGGGACTGCTTGGCCGCAGCCAAGAACCTGGATATATAACTAAATTTTTCAACTGGATATTTTAACCATGAAGTCATTTGCTGACCAAAATGTTAGTTATAGAAGACTCCACCAGGTTCTTATTACACTGTTGTTTCTAATTCTGTTAAATACTAAAGCTTTGCTAGCAGCTGAGAGCGGTGTACGTATTAAAGATCTTTGCCGCATCAGTACTGCTGTTGAAAATAACCTGGTTGGTTATGGTCTAGTTTCAGGTTTGGCTGGTACAGGCGACTCAATGCGCAGTGGTACTACAGTACAGTCATTACGAAATGCCTTGTTAAGATTCGGTATCAATATTGACACAAAGGATGTTCGTAGTCGCAACGTAGCAGCAGTTTCTCTGACTTCTGTCTTGCCGCCTTATGCGCAAAGTGGTGACAAACTTGATGTTAATGTTACATCAATGGGAGATGCTCATAGCCTTGTTGGAGGCACACTTCTCATGGCTTCACTTACAGGTCCTGACGGTAAGGTTTATGCATTGGCCCAAGGTCCTGTCTCTGTTGGCGGTTTTCAATATGATCTTTATGGGAATTTGGTACAAAAGAACCATCCCACTGCAGGTATTGTTCCATCGGGTGCAACTGTCGAAAAAGGTGTTGAAACAGTTATGGTCGATGAAGAGGGGAGATTAAACTACTCACTCTATGATCCTGATTTGACCACAGTTAGTAGGATTGCAGACAGTATCAATCAACGCTTTGGTGTTGGTACTGCACATGCTATTAACGCCGGGCGGATAAGGGTGATTCTACCACCAGGTGCACGAAGCAATCCTGTGGCATTTCTTACAACCATCGAGGGATTAAAAGTTTTACCTGATCGACAAGCGAAAATTGTAGTCAATGAGCGTACAGGTACAGTGGTCTCAGGAGGTGACGTTACCATAGCACCTGTTAGCATCACCCATGGTGACTTAACGGTCAATATAAATACAGATTATTTGGTTTCCCAGCCGAGCTTCGTTAGCAGGGGTGGGGCAGGTATTCGTACCCAAACAGTCCCTGATACCACTATTGAAGTCGATGAAGAATCACCACTTTCTATTTCGCTCAGTGCTGATACTAGTATCGCTGAACTTGTGGCTGCACTAAATAGGGTTAAGGCCACCAGTCGTGATGTGATTACGATCTTACAAGCAATCCGTCGTGCAGGGGCTTTGCATGCAGAATTAATCATCCAGTAGGGAAATTAAGAGTCAATAAAATAATGAAGTTTTTTACTATTTGTAATAAAGGCGTGGGATTTGTAGCGCAAGGAGTGAAATATGATTGAGGATATTGGAGGTGTTACATCTCGGTTAGTCAGCTTGGCGCTGGACGTATCATCTCTGCGTCAACAGGTAACAGCCAATAACATCGCTAATGCAGAGACTCCGGGATTTGCTCCACAACAGGTTAGTTTCGAGCAACTTCTTGAAGCAAACGGTATGTTGACCTCAGATCAACCTAGCGAAAATAGTTTAACTAGAGGACTGGAATCGATTGAGAGGCAATTGAAACATGGTGACCTGATAGAAACAAATAAAGACGAATTGGTTTCACTCGATATGGAGATGGTGAATCTGACAGAGAATGTACTGCATTACCGAGCATTGTTAGAGGGGTTATCAAAACGTGGTAGCCTTATAAAAATGGCGATAAGTGAAGGGAGATAGATGATATGGACTACTACTCAGCATTTGAAATCAGTGCCTCAGGAATGGCTTTGGAGAAAGTCAGACTAGATACTATGTCGCTTAATCTTGCAAATGCAAATACAACTCGATCAGAAGCAGGAGGTCCTTATCGTCCATTGCGCGTTATTGCTCAGGCACGTGGTGCTGCTGACTTTGAGGGTCGTATCAGCGCTATGATGGGCGGTAATACTCCAAGCGGAGTAGACGTGGTGGAAGTTGTCGCTCAGGAGGTGGATCCAAGACTAGTCTATGATCCAGGCCATCCTGATGCGAACAATGAGGGTTTTGTAGCTTATCCTAACATAAATCCAGTTTCTGAAATGGTAACCATGATCGAAGCAGTGCGTGGCTATGAGGCAAACGTACGAGCTTTGAATGCAGCAAAGGCAATGGCACTTAGTGCACTTGAAATTGGGAGACAGCAATGAGTACGGAGGCTATTTCATTTGTACAACCAACTGAGGGTGTCGAGTTTAATCTCCAGCTCAATTCACTGGAATCTCACGAAACAGGAAATTTCGCTACTTGGTTTGAAAGCCAGATGGGTGAGTTGAACAACCAGATTAATAGCTCAGAATTGGAGCTGACAAAACTTGCGACAGGTGAAACTAATAATATACATCATGTAATGATGTCTTTAGAAAAAGCTAAATTGTCATTTCAACTGATGTTACAAGTTCGTAACAAGGCGTTAGAAGCATATCAAGACGTGATGAGGATGCAGATATGAAACTATTTAATTTGAAAAGGAGGCAACTGAAAAAATCATGAAATGGTGTTGGGGATGTTGAAAGAGACTTGGCATAATTCGGGGCTTGGTTCACGTAGTGGCTTGATCGGCGGAGCAATGCTGATTCTAATATTAACATTTACTGCTTCATGGTGGTTGTTGCAAAATCGTAGTGCGGTTTTGTTTACAGACCTTGAACCTAACGATGCAGCGGCTGTGGTTACTGAGCTGGAACGAATAAAGGTGAGCTACAAGCTTACAGGTGATGGAACTCGAATAATGGTTCCTGAAGATGAGGTTCATGAGATCCGTCTTAAGCTTTTAGGAAATGGTCTGCCATTGAATGGTGGCGTAGGTTTTGAGGTTTTTGACAATGCGGAATTTGGTATGACCGAATTCGCTCAGCGTATTAATTTTCAACGTGCTATGCAGGGCGAACTGACGCGCACCATTACCTCTCTAAAGGAAGTGAAATACGCACGTGTACACTTAGTGATGCCGGAAGCGAGCTTGTTCAAGGAGAGTAAGACACCACCTAGTGCCTCAATCACAATGTTTCTAAAACCTGGTGCTCAGCTAAATCAGCAACAGATAGAAGGAATTCAACGATTAGTTTCCTCCTCCGTGCAAGGATTGGACAGCACTGGTGTGACGATCATTGATCAATATGGTAAGACGCTCAGTGCGTTGATTAATGATGAAACTGTGTCGTCATCTGTGTCAAGCCGTTTAGAGAAAAAGCAAGAGGTAGAGACCTATCTCACTGAAAAAGTGGCTAGAGTTCTAGAGAGGACATTTGGACCAGGTCAGGCGATAGTTAGCATTGACGTTACCCTAAATTATGATCAATCAAAGACCACTCGTGAAGAGGTAATCCCTGGTTCTGAAGGGAATACTGGAATAGTGAGGAAGCGCGAATCGCATAGTAATTCAAGCTCACGAAAAGGCAAAGGCAAGGGAGATGGCGAAATAAATTCAGAAATTGAGTATCGTCTAGGGCACTCTGTTGAACAGATTGTATCAACTCCTGGTGGTATTGAACGTCTCAGCGTAGGAGTTTTAGTACCGACCAGTGCTGCTGAAGAACAAATAAAACAGATCGAGGATCTGGTGGCTATGGCGGTTGGCCTTGATTTAAAACGTGGTGACGCAATTGCTGTTCATGCAGCGGCGAGTGGAATATTGCCTGGAGAAAAACCAGATTTGCTATTTGAACCACAACTATCAAATACAGCAAGTAACCCTGCTCTTAACAATTTAACACCTGATGTTACACAAGAGTTCAACCAAATTAACGGAGAGACTTCTCCTGTACTCGGACAAATATCCAAACAAAAAGATACAACGCCAAAACTGCCAGATTGGCTAGTTAATTTGTGGGCAAAGCTTGTAGAGAAACCCATGCTTGTCGCGATAGTTCTCTTTCTCCTGTTGATGGTGTTGACTGGAGTAATGATGATGAGCCGACGAAAACATGAGATTAATGAGACACGCATGATAGCAGCTGAGCGAGAACGTGTTCTTGGACAGTTAAAAACATGGTTGAGCACGGATGATCTAAATCAAAGGAATGAGGGAGAGGCCACATGAATGGTCTACGCAAGGCGGCGCTCTATTTACATAGCATTGGAGAAAAAGATCGGCGTTGGTTGCTAGATGCCTTGTTAGATGATGAACGGGAACGTTTACAAGCCACTCTTTCTGAACTTGATGAAATGGGGGTACCTAAAGGTGATCCCTTTCTCCCAGATATTGCAGAGGCATATATATACGATGGCGAAGAAATAGAGAGTGGTAATCCGGACATAGAGACAGAAGAAATAGATCGGGCCAGTCAAGTCCAGATCAGCCAAGTTCTTGATAGTGAACCTGATAGTGTTGTAGCGATGATTCTAAAACAGAGGCTCTGGTCATGGCGCCAAGACTATATTGGAAAACAATATCTACAAAAGCGCAAACAGTTACTTGAAGAATTGGAAACTCCTCAACAATCTCTAAAGCCTAAGGTTGAGTCTGCATTACTTCATGTTCTGGCTACAAGACTTAATAAAATTGAATTCAAGTCGACAGATAATTTTGAAAAAATACTTGTAGATGCTGAGAGAAATAACTCTGTGATCAGTAAAAGAAAGGGATGGAGAGGATTATGGC
Source organism: Candidatus Thiodiazotropha sp. 6PLUC1 (assembly GCA_040506705.1). Classification (GTDB taxonomy): domain Bacteria; phylum Pseudomonadota; class Gammaproteobacteria; order Chromatiales; family Chromatiaceae; genus Thiodiazotropha. The sequence goes on along the minus strand of JBEVWG010000031.1, from coordinate 43,768 downwards.
GTCGTTGATTCGTTCGGCAAACATTGCAGCGCAACACCGACTACTAGATAGTGGTAGAACCCCTGATAGTAAAACTGGAGAGCTACCTGATAAACCAGTTGAACAAAAACAGGTTTCTAAAGAATCTGTAAAAAAATGGGAAGCTGATCTTCATGCCTCTTCACTGGCTAGGTCTGAACTTGAATCTGAATTGCGGAACACCCAAGAGCGAGTTGCTCAAACTGAAAAAGAGTTACAGCGTCTCTTAACCGATATCGATGAGTTACGAAGGGATGCCACCGAAGCTGGACGGGAATCTGGCTACCGATCCGGGATTGAAGAAGCTCGTACAGAGCTTGCTCAACAGGGTGAACGGCTACAAGAGCTTATTAAAAAAATCACCATAGCGCATGAAGATTCCTTATCTCTAGCTGAAGAGGACATCGTCGAAGTGGTATTCGCATCAGTTACGAAGATATTGGGTGAAGCGTTGGTCAAACCTGACACAGTGATAGCGGCTGTAAAGCAGTCAATACGACGCTTGGTAAGTCGGGATCGGTTGGTGATTCATCTAGCACCTAAAGATAAACGATTAATTGAAGACGTAGTGGCTGGTAAGGAGGAGGAGATATTTGGAATTGCTGTAGAAATTATCGCAGATGAACGAATTGAATTAGGGGGATGTTTGCTGCAAACCAGTACAGGTGGACTGGATGCTCGTCTTGAACTTCAGATACAACAGTTGCGTGATTGCCTTGTAGATGTTGCTGTCAGGCAGGATGCTGAAAGATAGCTATGACCTCACTACACGCTTATCTCCAAGCTGTTAAAACCACTGAGTTCGTGCGTCGGGTAGGGCATGTCGCCCATTTTTATGGGCTGGTTCTGGAATCCAATGGCCCAGAGGCTTTTCATGGTGAACGCTGTGAAATTTATCCCGCTCCCAATGGCAAGCCTATACCAGCTGAAGTAATTGGTATTAAGGAAGGCAAAGTGTTGTTGATGCCGTATGGGCAAACTAGAGGTATCGGTGTTGGTAGTGAGGTCATCGCAACTGGCAAGGTTGTTGATGTACCAGTCGGTGAGCAACTACTCGGCCGTGTTATTGATGCTTTTGGAACGCCATTAGACAGTAAGGCAGATCTAGTACATAGAAAAAGCTATCCTCTCTACGCAGAACCAATGAATCCATTACGTCGACCACGTATCGAACGTACATTGGAAACTGGTGTACGAGCCATTGATACCCTGCTTACTGTTGGACGAGGTCAAAGAGTAGGTATTTTTGCTGGTAGTGGAGTTGGTAAGAGTACATTGCTTGGTATGATCGCTAGACAAATGGATGCAGATGTAAACGTAATTGCACTGATAGGTGAACGTGGTCGTGAAGTACTTGATTTCATCGAACTAAATCTAGGAGAAGCAGGGCTTGAACGAAGTGTAGTGGTAGTAGCGACCTCCGATCAACCTGCTCTGGTACGCGCGCATGCTGCATTTGCCGCTACAGCAATTGCTGAGTATTTTCGAGATCAAGGGCGGGATGTGGTTCTTACGATGGACTCGATTACACGATTCGCGATGGCACAGAGGGAGATTGGTCTCGCTGCAGGTGAGCCGCCTACTGCAAGAGGTTATACCCCTTCAGTGTTCGCTCTACTACCTCGTTTGTTAGAGCGAGGAGGAACAGCTGAGAAATGTGGCTCTATTACGGCATTCTATACCGTTCTGACTGAGGGAGATGATATCAATGATCCTGTCTCTGACAGCATTCGTGCAATTCTTGATGGCAGTATCGTCCTTTCGAGAGAGTTAGCCAATCGCGGGCACTACCCATCTATAGACTTACTTCAAAGTAACAGTCGCTTGTTTACACACTTGGCTAGTAAGAAAGAGCGCGAAGATGCGCAGGCTCTGATAGAACTATTGAGTTGTTACGACGGTTCTCGGGATATGGTAGAGATTGGAGCTTATAAAGAAGGAGGGAATCCATTACTTGATCAAGCGATTTCCAAAATGGACAGAGTTAATGATTTTCTTTGCCAAGATATTAATGAAACAGGAAGCAGGGCAGATGCTTGTCGGCGACTGAGCGAGATAGTCACTGCAAAGTAGAAAAAAAAGGAAGTGATATGAAAAGGTGTAAAAAACGTCGTATATCTGCACTCAAGTCAATTGATGGACTGATTGATATCGAGATTAATGGATTACGTCAAAAGCAGCAGCAAGCTGATGAAAGAGTGCGTGCTATAGAAAAAGGATTGACACAGATTTATTCAGAAATTACAGAAGCTGAGTGTCAAGCCCGCTCTTCCTTAGATCCTGGCGGTAATCTGGTAATTGAGGAGTACCAGATGTTGCAAGCTTACTTGGACCAGAAAAAACGCTTGTGTGTAAACAAAGAAAGACAACATGGCTTTGCTCAGGAGAGGCTAGAGACAATAGAGGGAGAGTTAACCCAACAATGTCTCAAAACCCGTGGTCTAAAAAACCTACTTGATCGCAGGCTTAATGAGCAGCGTCTCGAAACAGAGAAAAAACAACTATCACTTCTTGATGAAGCTTGGCTGCTAAGATCAGGAGAAAAGTTATGACTAAGATTCTGGCTAATCATGTATCACAGCAGCAAGAACAACAGCTGAGTGGCTCAGCTGATTTGGCTAGACGCTTCGAATGGCGTTTGCAATGGGAGAAATCGCAACTTGAGAATCGGCCAGAATATCATCAAGCTAAGGTGGTATCTGACAAGCTAAGCACTGATTCATCAAATCAAGGCCAGAACAAAAGATCTGCAGAAAGATTACAGGAATCTCAGTTCAAAACATTTCTTATTCCGAGTGATGTCTCACTTGAAAATAGTAAGTTGAGCCAGATTCAACGAATTTCTACAACTAGCGGAGTCGTAAAAGGTGATGGGCCAATAACTAAAGATTTTGGGATAGCTAACATGTTAGCCGCCACTTTTCCAAATAGTAGTTACTCCTCACAGCTAAACTCATCTGTACAACAAAAGAGTACACAATACGTTCGTACGATGCCCACCGTGGTCTCTGCACAACAACTCTCTCCTGGAATGCATATTTACCAGTCAGAGGGTACTGTTGAAGTTGCATTTCGCAGCACAAGGCTAAATGAAAAAGAAGGTATGAAACTAATAGCAGCTTTGAAAAAAGACCTCGCATCTCTAGGGTTGGTGTTGTCACGACTGACCCTTAACGGTGAACTGGTCTGGCATTCAGAATTAGATGAGATGCAGATGAGAGCACTCTCCTGCTCTGATGAAGCCACCGTCGCAAGACTTACTGATTAGGAGTATCAAAATGGTTGATAGTATCGGAGCAACTCTCGGCAGCGAGAATCAACAGCTACAACGGGCAGGTATTGGGCAGGAGGATTTTCTTAAGATTCTGTTAGCGCAATTGACTTATCAGGACCCATTGAAACCAATGGATAATCAAGAGTTTATGGCGCAGTTTGCACAGTTTGCCAGTCTTGACCAAACACGCCAGTCAAACGAAAGCCTCGACTCACTACTTCTTATGCAGGCAGCCAATCAAGCAGTTGGGTTATTAGGAAAGGAGGTTGAAGTGGGAACAGAAACCGGGAGTGTGATCGGTGAAGTAACCACGGTAGCGTTCAACCAAGGAGCGCCATTATTTACAGTAAAAGTTGGCGATGAACAGTTTCTGACAAATATTACATTGTCACAAATTGTCCGCGTCCGTTAAGGACTGGAGGGAAATAGAAATGTTTGGATCAGTTTATACCGGACTGTCAGGAATGATGACTTTTTCAAGAGGTTTAGATGTCATTAGTAACAATGTAGCCAACCTGAATACACCAGGATACAAAGGTAACGATCTGCTGTTTCAGGATCTATTTTATCGTTATGGATTGTCTGCTGAATCAGGGGTCAATAATCCTAGCAGCGAGATTGGAAATGGTGTTACTGGTGACAGGACAGTGATGCGAGAAGGTCAAGGTGAGATCAGTGAGACCGGCAACAGTACTGACGTAGCAATTGATGGTAATGGGCTTTTTATCCTTCGTGATGGTGATGACACCTTTTATACCCGTGCAGGTCAGTTTGAAATTGATCAGGAGGGCTATCTTGTTTCTCGAGCAAACTTGGCTAGAGTTGCCGGCTTTGAAGGTGGTGAACTCGTAGATATAAATGTCTCCTCGCTAGGAAACAATCGTCCCCAAGCAACCACTGAGATAGTCCTGGTTAATAACCTTTCTGCTGAAGCAACAGAACATACAATTAGTGAACTTGAGGTCTTTGATACCCTAGGTGGATCGCACAGGATCAGCATTAAATTCATAAACGATGGAGGTGTGTGGTCTGTAATGGTTAGCGATGATGAAGGTAATGAGATCGCGAGTGGAGGAGAGATACGCTTCCAAAGTGATGGCTCTCCTGAGTTAGATGCTAATAGATTTACTTTCGAACTCGCACCTGATGGTGTAACCCCATCCGAGATAACCCTGAATTTTGGTGAGCCAGGCAGTTTTACTGGAGTAACTTCATTTGCTTCTGGAGAAAATTCTGAGCTTGCTATGGAATCTCAAGATGGCTTCGCTAGTGGCTCACTGATTCAACTCGGATTTGATCGAGATGGCACACTGACGGCCAAGTATTCTAATGGTAAAGATGACGAAAGTACTCAACTTGCCCTGGCTTGGTTTGATGATTTCCAAGCGTTACGTCAACTCGGTGGAGGACTCTTTATTGCAGGTGAAGGTCTGGAACCTATGATTGATGTAGCTATGCAAGGTGTAATGGGTGAGGTTGTAGAAAAGAGTCTGGAATTATCAAATGTAGATCTGACACTTGAATTTACTGATCTGATAATTATGCAGCGTGGTTTTCAAGGTTCATCGCAGGTATTGACTGTCGCCAATGAAATGATGCAGCAACTATTAGATATGGGTCGAGGTGGCCGATGAAAGCCAGACCTTATCTATTGATCGGTGATCGTCTTCGCACGTACCTGCGAGGAAAATTAGGCCCAATTATTAAGGATTGGGGTAAAGATTGGTTGCCTGATCAAAGACTCCTTTCCTTTGGAAAGCTAACGCCACTTTCTGACTATTGTCGTGATGGACGGGTACTAACAATCAAAACCATGGTGAACTCGGCGGATGAAACCTGGTGTGGCCTTCTGAAACCCTCAAATATTGAGCGTTTCGGTGCAATGTTAACAGCCACTCCAATAGAACAACTGGATGAGAGCAAACCATCTCTTCTGTTGAAGGAGGTGGCACTCCAGGCACTTACGGATCTGGCGCAGCGCATATTATCTAGAACCCAGTCATCTAATGAAAACAATACATTTTTTTTAAAAAATAAGATATTACCTAAAGAAGCTACAGCGAAAGGTTCTGGTGCAATGGTAATCTGGGTTAAGGTTGGTGACATGCCTTTCGCCTTTTTCGTTTCTCCTCGCACAGTTGAGTTATACCTGGATGGAAGTAACCTTGGACGACCGAAAGAATCGAGAACAAAGTTGGTAGATGTAAGGCAGTCTCTTGGTAGACAGAAGGTAAAGGCCAATATTTCGCTTGGCACAGCAGCGTTAAGTATCAGTGAACTTGCCACCATAAGAATTGGCGATGTCGTTAGCCTTGACAAACGAATCAATGAACCCTCGGCAATGAAGTTTGATGCATATGGTACTGCATGTGAAGGATTCATCGGTAGCAAGGGAAATACTCTAGCGTTTCGTATTTCTCGAATTGAAGATAAGAAAGTCTAAGGAATATGTAAAACAATGCCAAAGTCAATGAATAGTACTAAAAACGATACTGTTGAACAGGTTCAACTGAGTGAGTTAGCAGAGATACAGCCACAAGGGAGAGAGCTTTTTGCTAGTAATTTCGATATCATAAAAGACGTTCGTGTAACTGTAGAAGCATGTATTGGACAAGCAGAACTTACAGTTAAAGAACTTTATGATCTCAAAATCGATTCGGTAGTGAAGTTGGAGCGTGATGTTCAGTCACCAGTTGATCTTGTGCTTGATGGACGAGTCGTTGCTCGAGGTCAACTTGTCGTTACAGGTGATAACTTCGGAATATGTATTAGCGAAATTATCAAAAAAGATGAGATCTAAAATTGTTCTATTTATTGTCACACTGTTTGTGGCTTCGTTATCATTTTTTGCTCAGGCAAATACTTCTCAAAGTGATTCCGAGAAAGAGGAATTATTACCGAAATTTTCTTCAGCAAATGCTATGCCTGAGAATAGTTCTCTAGAAAAAAGCCAAGAAAACAATATAGACAAAATCAGTAAAAATGAATCAATCTCCTCAGAGCATGATTCATCTCAAGGCGTGCCATACCGTAAGGATTCCATCATCTCTGGAGAAACACTAACAAGGCTACTTATTGCAATTGTGATAGCTCTCCTTTTGATCATAGTTATCGTTTATGCATTGAAAAAATTCCTATTCGCACGTGATTATCTATCTGTAAAAGAGAATCGCATGCAACTACTTGATGTAAAGCGTCTGTCACCTCGACTTACTTTGTTTATGGTTCGTATTGATGATAAGACTGTGGTGCTTGCACAGAGTGGTGAGCAGTTGTTAACAATTGATCCTGTTGGATCGTCCGAACTTTTGTCGGAGAACTCCAGTGATTAAGTATTGGCGACTAAAGATTTCCATTCGCTCAGTTGTTACATCCATTTTATTTGGATTATTAATTACGCTTTCACCAACCATAACAGCTGCTGATATTCAATTGCCAGGTATTGGTATTGAATTGACTGATACTGAGAATGAAGCAGGAGAAGTCGCAACCGCCATTAAAATAGTGCTCGGACTCACCGTGTTGAGTCTTGCGCCTGCACTTCTGATTGTTATGACTTCGTTTACACGTATCATTATAGTGCTTTCTATTTTACGTCACGCACTTGGCATGCAACAGACTCCACCAAATACTGTATTGATTAGTCTTGCGCTCTTTCTCACTTTTTTCAACATGCTCCCGACACTGAACATAATCGAGAAAGATGCAATACAACCCTTTACAGATGGGCAGATAGCAAGTGATGAAGCATTTCAAGCAGGTATGGCTCCTATACGTGATTTCATGATCAGACAGACCCGAGAGGAAGACTTGGCATTGATGGTCGAAGTATCAGGTGGAGAAATGCCATCGACTATTGATGACGTCAGTAATATACAAGTCATACCGGCCTTTATGCTGAGTGAACTAAAAGCTGCTTTTCAAATAGGCTTTATAATATTTCTTCCATTTGTGCTGATTGACCTTGTCGTAGCGAGCATACTCATGTCCATGGGAATGTTAATGGTGCCGCCAATGATGATATCTCTACCTATCAAGATTTTGATGTTTGTATTAATTGATGGTTGGAATTTAGTTGTACATTCGCTGTTAGGTAGCTTTTCCTGATAATTTAGCGGTTACGCTCTAGGTACGAACAGGACACATTAGGTGATAGAAGCAGAGCGAGAAAACGAGCTGTGGTTGGAGGTTAGTCAGGACAAAGATAATACCGCTCGCCTATCCCTGATTGACCACTACTCTTATCTAGCTAGAATTTGTGCCAACCACTACTATCGAATTCGCACAGATGAAGACGTCGAATATTGTGACTATATGCAAAATGCCATGCTAGGATTGATAGAAGCCGTATATCGTTACGATCCAGAGAAGGGGGCGTCCTTTACTACTTTTGCTAACTACAGGATCAAGGGAGCCCTTTTAAATGGTCTGGAGAAGGCCACTCATAATCGTGAGCAGACAGCATTTTTACGTAGACACCAACGTTCTAGGGTTGAATCGATAACTAAAGATTTAGACAATACTGGTTCAGATGCATTTTCCGAGATGGTTGATGTCACTATACAACTCGCATTGAGCTTCATGATTGAAGATACTGGCTTGTTGATTGTTGAAAACAACCTAGGTGATGAACTTTATGATGGAGAAGTTGTTGAAACTTTGGCTATCCATCTGGGATATCTTATTGAGCGGTTGCCTGAGAGAGAACGGCTCATCATACGTAGTCACTATTACCACGGTATGCCATTTGAGGAATTAGCCAATGTATTAAATCTATCAAAGGGCAGAGTATCTCAACTTCACAAACGAGCATTGACACTTATTAAAGAAGGATATGAGAACAGCGAAGGCTTTGATACAGAGTTCTAGGAATCGTAAATAAGAAGAGTAAAAATACCAGAAGAGGAATTGAGTACTTTGTTGCGATTAGTATAGAAACAGATTGATAGAAGTCTACTTATGTTTTTAAATAAAAAAAGTTCTTATGACTTTCTATCCAAAGATTCCAATAACAATCTGAATTCGTGGCTTAGTCTAGCATCACTTTTAACTGCTTCTTGTATTTTGTTTGAGTATTTCGAAAAAGAATCAGATTGAAGAAGTTCTTCACCAAATTCCCAAGCAAGTATTGAATCAATAAATAACTGTACAGCTCTATCTCCCTGTCTCTCATCAGGTGCGAGTCGGTTAATACGATCGCTGATCCTTTTGTTAAGCTGTGCAAGATCAACTTTTGTAGTGAGCTCACCAGAATTGCTAGCATCTATTTCTGAAGATTTGACACCATTTGTGGTTCCTGTTTTATTCGGAGCAGCCTTACCAGTCGACGTTTGTTGCAATCGAAGGGTTTGAAGTATCCGAGTCAGCTTACTTATCGAATCCATACCTATTTTGCACCAATGGAGGATGTCAGATTAGTGTTCAGTCTCATCATCTCTCTGATAGGCGGATAGTAGAATATGGCGGCCACCTTCTTTAATTGCTTCTTTTTGGTCAGATTCTGAAGGGATAGATGCTTTACCTCGGGCTAGTTCAGCTTCACTGACTATTTTACGCATGTCATTGTTCAATGCTTCGATCAGATCATTTAAGGCAATGCCTCGGTTTAAATCATCAATACATGCATCGAACTCGTCGTTAGCTAAGTGCAACATGCCACGCTTAAATAGAAATAGAGGATTGGATTCACCCAGTTCATCAAGCCTACTCCAGACTTGCTCAGCCTCAGTAACACGACCAGATGTGATGTGCAGTAAGCCAAGTTGAAAATTCGCTGTGGCTAGATCAGGCTCAAGCTCAATGGCTCTTGCCATTTCTATTGCGGCCCGTTCATACATGCCTATCTCGGCGTGAACAGCACCCAATAGGTAGTATGCTTTACCATTGTCATCTGATATTTCAAGCACTCGCTTTAAGTACTCAATCGCTTGTTCGTTGTTGTTCGACTGCATAGCTTGCATCGCAAGATGCATCAACTCTTCGCAATCAAGCTTTATTTTTTCGTTCATGATTTTCCATTAACTCTGGTACGGGTCTCTAGGTTCCATGTAAGACTATAACATGTCCTAAATAGCTGAAAAAGCAAGCCTATCTTTTCCAATTTTGAGTAACGCGAACTTCCCTCTTTTCTTCAAGGTTTTTCCAGGTCGCAGAGTCAGTAGATGTATTTGCTACCACTAATATATCATTCTCATCAAAAAATGAGCCAACTAGTGAGGCCGCCTCTGTTGCATCTTTAGGCGAATTAACATACCAGCAAGTTGCATGGAGTTGGGTTGAGTTTCCAAGTGATTGGATTGCTTTATTGATTTTTTCCTGATCTTGTTCGCTATTTTTAAGTTCGTAGGAAATAAATAGATTGTTCCACATGATTGCTTGTGTCTCCATTGTAATTGAATATCTCAAAGAGTATTTTTTTCGCTTGTCTTTCTCATTCGCGTGTGACGAAGATGTTTGTTGATCACTGACTTTCCTGTTTTTGAATCCTGGAATTTTGATGCAATATCTTTTGCGCTCCAGCCAATTGGAGTCAGGGAGTGGTCTTTTAACAGATCCTGCATGTCTAAGCTTATCGACTGGCTACCATCCTTTTTCTGCTTAATACTTTCAAGTATGAGTCGTGCAGTGATGTCATCTGGATGAAGCATTAAAGCTTGTTTTGCTTGACGTTCAGCCTCTTCATGATTATCAAGGGAGAGTGCCAATCCGGCCATGCCTGTGTATGCATCCGCTAGATTATGATCGGCCATGATCGCTTGTGAGAAAGCATGTTCTGCGGTTTTTGTATCACCCAGAAATAGTGCAGCCCAACCCAGCCCGGTGTGGGCAAAGGCGGATGATTGGTCCAATTCAATTGCTTTCTCAAATGCTTTACGAGCCTGCTTGCTACGTTGCAGCATCAATAATGTCTGACCAAGTAAAAGCTGGGTGTGGGGTTCTAGTGGATCAACCGATTCAGCTTTTCGCAGTGCGCTGAGCGCCAGTTTCGCGTCAAAATCCAAAAGTGCAATCTCTGCTTTGAGTTGCAGTGCTTCAACATTATTCGGCTGACGCTCAAGAATAGTTTTTGTTCTGTATTGCGCGTCTTGCAGATGGCCTGATTGAAGATCACTGAGTGCATAAAACTGCTGACCACGCAAATGGTCAGGCTCTAAGGCAAGAACCTTATCCAAGAACACTCTCGAAGTATCAACGTCACCCAATTCATCATATGTAAGTGCAAGATAATAGAGAAATTCCGGTGTGTCTGGTGAGAGATCGATGAGTTTTATAAAAAGATCTCTGGCGACTTCTGTTTCACCAAGGGAAAAGTGAGCATAGCCTAGATTGAAAAGAAGATTGGGCTCCTCGGGTGCTAATTTCGAGGCGAGTCTAAGCACTTCAATTGCTTCTTTGCCACGATTCAATGAGAGATAGAGTGCACCGAGACTGTTGAGGACAAAGGGATCGTCATCTGCTAGTACTCTGAGCTTTTCGAAAGACTCTAAAGCTTTCTCAATCTCCCCTGCCGTCTGATAGGTGACCGCAATATCACGCAGGAGGAGGGGGTTAGAAGGATCTTGGGCTAAGAATTGTTCAAGTTTCCTGGCCCGTTCAGATTCGATGGACATTCTTGCTCCTTATGCCATTAGCCAAGATGAGAACATGTTCGTATTCCTTTTCCAAATACAAGCATGATCCTCTAATTAGCAAACTGAGGTATGACTCTGAATTTTCTATGTTTATTTGAACGAATAGTTCGCATATATCGCTCCTTGTCAGAATTGCCAATTCAGTTTCGACTTCTCCATTTTGGATGGCGAATATACCACAACAAAAGAGCTGATGGCAGAATTATTGAACACATATTAGCTAAAAAAATAAATTCCCAAAATAGGCCTAAATACTTTCTAACACGCGTGGATACAAGCGACAAAAATTACATCATGTGCGATTTTCAGGAAATACATTCTCTGAGTAGTAACAAGGATTTAATGTCAGTATTCTTGGTATTGAGGATCATTGACTCCATAAGAGCATGAGCGTATTCAACTTCTAGATGAGTGTTTCAAAAACCAATGCCACATCCGAGATTTTGAACTAGACAGACAAAATACAAGAGGCTAAAAAGCGTTTTAACTCCGTTGGAAGCCTGATTCAGCAATGTGGTAGGGGGGATCTCTTTAACGCACATATCGTATAGACGTGCTTACCACTCAAGTAGCTCCCCATCAGTTCCGACGTAGAGCGTCATGCTTTTGTTGTGCTACATCAATCTACGTTAAAAATCAGAGAAAATAATTTACTAAAAGACTTAACAGATCAGAAGTTGTTCGGATATTACTTATGACTTTGTTGTTGGTGGTTCCGAATGTGTCAATGTTTAGATCTACCGACACAACAATAACACTAGCCAATTTTAAGGATTTGGAATGGTCGGTATCATCAGTGGCGAGAATCTCGGTCTCTATAACGGTTCTCATGGACAGATTGGATCAATAGGGAATGGCGAATGGGTTGGACGAAACGGTCAGAGCGACCGGATCTATGTCAATACAACCACCGGTAATCTTGTCGTACAGCGACGTGATGAATACCTTTCGAGTCAGGGACTTGATCTGGCCCTAATTCGTACCTACAACAGTTTAGGACGGGAAGATGATGCGAATGGCGACAACTGGCTGTTGAATGTCTACCAGAGACTCTATGATCTGACCGGCACACATTCCGGATATAGTTAAGGACGCGACAGTTTATGAAATTCAATTGATGAAAGCGGACTTCGAGAATAAAAAACACTTAAAAGTTCTTGCTGATGTTTTGAATGTGAATTTACTCCAAGCAAGAAATATTGCTAAAGGGTCTAGTGGAGTGATATTCAAAGGGGAAGCCGTTGATGCTGATGAAGTGAAAAAGAAACTTGAAAGCGTCAACATAGAATATGCAATAGCTCCAGACTTCCCATACTAAAAGGACAGCAGTTAAAGAGCAGCCACAAAAAGCAAAGAGGCCAAAGGGTCTCTTTGCTTTTTCAGATTCTAACTGTTGGTTGATGCCTCCGCCGTCACCACCAAACACCCCTCCATAACCCTGATCTTGATCGGCGTATGAATCGAGAACTCGGCCTGATCGAGCCACTACAATGCAGGTTGATCCAGGGCACGGTGACGAAAACGGTACGGTCGAAGCTGGGATGCCCCTTGTCTTTAATGAGGCGGGAATAGAAGCCTTTGCGGACCTTGAGTGTCCGGGTATGACAGATCTTGTCTTTAGGTGAACGCCGTCCTGGCGTATGCTGTTGAGCAGCCATAATAACCTCCGAGTCAGGTTGTTGTGGTGAGCTGGCCTTGGGTGTCGCAAGCACCCTGGGTCAGCGCTTTCAAAATCGGCTATATCCTGGTTGTGTGTTCCTCCTTTTAGCCGCTAGCGGCCCATCTGAATCAACTCGATATCTTTCTTCAGTAAATCATTGACGAATACCGAGAGGTCGACGCCCTTGGCATTGGCCAGGGCCGCAAGCGTGTTTTGCACATTGGCTTCCAGATGGATCGGCAGTTGCAGTTGTGCGTTGGGGCGGTAGAACTTGCCGCGTGTGCCTCCGGAAAAATCGATCTCTTCCGGCATGTCGTCATCATGTGTCTGTGTTGTCATCGTCTTCACCATTTATCGAGGTTCGTTCTCGTATTGCCACCGTTCCTGGCGCGTGGCCTCGCGTGCTGAGATCAGGCGGATTCTAGCCGTGTTGGCGTTCAGCATATGATAAGTATGGGCTATGGCCAGCAATTGGCCTTCACTGCTTTGGCCCAGGGTAAACCAGCGTTCCTCAGTTTCGCTGTGCGCTTCGTCGAAGACGGTCAGCGCCAACGGATCGAGCATCACGGTCGCGGCCTGGGCGAATGTGACGCCATGCTTGGCCAGGTTAGTGTCATCCCAGACAAAGGAAAATACGGGGACATCCCCAGTTTCAAAAATCACAAATGATACATAATATCAATTGCTTACAAAACAATTCATGGTATCACTTTAAGTATGAGGATGCCTCTTGAACGCTAAACGACGAACTTAACGGTTCAATTACCAGAGCTTTGGTAGTTTACGCGAAGAATCTCAACTCGTTGAAGACGGGGACGAACTCGGTAGGGGACAATATAACGGGTCTTTGGAATGACCAGTTCATAGGTGCCTGGTACCCGACCGGGGTGACCCAGTGCTGGATTATTGCTCAGCAATGATACTGTCTGTCGAATACGCTGCACGACCACTCGGGCAGCCTGGGGATCATCTTGGGCTATGAACTCCGCCTCATCATCCAAGTTTTTTAATGCCTTACGCAGCCATTTAATCCGCATTCACATTCCACTTGTTGAATACGGCAGCTTCGTCTTCTGGCTTGGCGAAATCCCCTTCGTTAGCTTCCTTGATAGCGGCATTTATCTCTTGAATCTGCCACTCGTTGATCTCAATAAACTCCCGGACAGCCTCGGAAGCCAGGAAAGACTTACTGCGGTGAGTGACTGCAGCAAGCTTATCCAGACGGGTCTTAAGCTCTGGGTCCAAACGGATGGTCATGGTTGTGGACTGAGACATGGCTCACCTCAATGTGTTTGTATGTACACAATATAACATAGGATTGGCATCTCTTGCTTTGGTACGAGAAATAAAACAAACGGTGACTGTCCTCAAAAAAAGAAAAGGACGGTCATATCCTATAAAACAAAAGGTTGCAGGGGAATGTACAGCTCTGTGAGAGAGGTTGTTCGTGATGTTCTCCAATCCCTGAAATTTGAGGCGCTACGCCAAGATGTTAATCAGGGCCTGACCCTCCCAGGACAATTACGAAGGTAAGCCATTGGACATTGTCGTGATTAAAGCCAATGCGCGATCTGCTTGCTACCACAAATGATGTCTGTCTTACAACCGGTTTGAGTCGAATAATTGAACACGTTTTAAACGGAGAAATATATTCTAAAAAGAGGCTAAACACTTTCTAGCTCAACTGGATGTACATAATGAATTAAGTGCTACAAGTGTTTCCCGATAGGAGAACCCTCTTCTTATTTGGTGACACTGATGTCGAATAACGAGCAAAATTTTAAGGATTAATAATGGTCGGTATTATCGGTGGTGAGAATCTTGGACTCTACAACGGATCAGTCGGTCGCTTCGGTGCTAGTGGTACCAATGAGTGGGTTGGGCGAAATGGTCAAAGTGACCGGATCTACGTCAACACCACCACAGGCAACCTAGTAATCCAGCGCCAGGATGAGTATCTCTCCAGCCAAGGATTGGACCAGGCGCTGGTACGCACCTACAACAGTCTGGGGCTTTTTGACGATCAGAATGGTGATAACTGGCGGTTAAATATATACCAACGTCTGCATGGATTAAGCGGAACGGTAAATACTGCAGGATCCAGTATCACCAAGGTTTATGGAGATGGTGCAGAAGCCCTCTTTACCTATGATGAAGCAAGAGGGCTCTACGTCAGTACAGCCGGCGAAGGTGCCCACGATACACTCAGCCATGACACCACAACAGGGATTTGGACCTGGACGGACGGAACCCCGGAAGTTGAAGAGCGTTTTGATATCGATGGACGTTTGATTCAGCAACGTGATGCTGATGGTAATATCCTAAGTTACACCTATACAGGTGCACTGATAACCGAAGTGGCGGACGCCTCAGGTCAAACGACCTATTTCGATTACGATGGCAATAACCTCGTCCAGATACGTACCCTTTCACAAGGCCAGGAGCAAAGCCGTGTACGTTATCATTACGATACGCTGAACCGCCTGGATGAAGTCATAGTCGATCTGAGTCCTCAGGACAATCTAATCGATGATGGCCGTATATTTACCACCCAATACACCTACGATGGTGATAGTGCTCGTATCGCCTCTATCATCCATGCCGATGGCACGACAGTGGCTTTCAGCTATGATCCAAACGGTCGATTGGAGACGCTGGATCAAGATGGTGCGGTCACGCTTTTTACCTACACAGACCTGAGTAGCGCTACACAGACTTTAACGGCTACTCTAAATCCTTCTGTGATGGTTATTCCGACGGGTTCAGAGCCGATTCCCTACTATCTGGTACAGACAGGCGACAGTTGGGAGACCATTGCCGAGACAGCCTATGGTGATATCAGGGCAGCATCTGCTTTAGAAGCCATTATGGGTGTTCCGACATTAGCAGACGGCGATCATCTTGAGCTACCAGATACTCTTGACTACGACGTGGCTGTTGTTGCCGTGGGCAGCGGACAAACCGATGTAGAGGATCCACTGGGTCACGTGACCAGTTATTTCTACACTGATGGACTGGTCAGTGAAGTCCGTTCACCCACAGTGGGCGGCGAAAGGATCTCTACCCTATATGGCTATGATGCGGATAACAACCTTACATCCGTTACTGATGGTAGCGGCCATATTACAAACTTTAGCCATGACACGAATGGACGCTTGGTAAGTCAGCAGGATGCAGAAGGTAATACAGTTGAGTACCTCTATGGAGCCAGCGGGGAGTTGCTTAATGAGATTGCTTATCTAACCCCGGATCCTGATGGAGATGGGGCTGAGAGTGCTGCAGATCCACTGGTCACCCGCTATATCTACGATAGTGAACACCACCTCCGGTTTACAGTGAGTGCAGAGGGTCGCGTGGAAGAGCGGCGTTACAACACTGTCGGACAACAGACGGCTTTTATCACCTATCTTGAAGGACGCTATGCAGTTGGCACCCTCACCACGCAAGACGTATTGAACGAGGCGGATCTGCAAAGCTGGGTTGGGGGACAAGATCTTAGCCAAAGCCAACGCACGGACTATCATTACGATGCCCGAGGCAATCTGAGCAGTAACATACAGTACGACAGTGTTGACAGCAGTGGTAGTGGCGTAGGAACTGGGTCGGCAAGTTACTACGTTTATGATCAGGCAGGCCAGCTTCTGACCCGTATCGATCCTCGAGGAGCCACCACAACAGAGGATCCAAATGACTTTACGACACACTATCTTTACGATGGATTAGGTCGACTCTATAGCACGACCAATGCACTGGGTAATGCCACTCTCAATCATTACGATGATGCAGGCAATCAAATAGTTACACGTTTGGCCAATGGTTTGGTCACATCACAAGTCTATGACACAAGAGGTCTGCTCATCAGTGAGCAACAGAGTGCAGAAGATGCCACACCTCTTGGTACCACGCGCTATCAATATGATGCTGCTGGCCGTCTGCGGGTAACTACTGACCCAACGGGACGCCAAACCCATCAGCTCTATGATGAAAAGGGTCGTCAGATTGCTGCTATTGATGCGAGCGGAGCGCTGAGCGAATTTCTCTATAATGATAGCGATCAATTGGTACAAACAACTGTTTACGCAACCCATCTGTCAGATACCACCATGGCGAGCTTGCTGGATACAAACGGCGAGCCAGTAGAGATCTCATTAGATCTTGTTCGCCCACTAACTAGTGCCGGTGATCGCATCACCAGTAACTTCTATGATGGTTCTGGTCGGCTGATACGAGCTGTTGATGCACAAGGCAATGTCACTCTGAATCAGTACGATGGCCTATCACGTCTAACTGGCAGCGAGGTTGTGGATGCGAACTCTTCTAGTGCCTTGCAACTTGACCTCACCATCATCAATGAAGGTCGAGATTCCTCACAAGGTGATCTACGTCTGGATGGTACTGAGGGGGCTGACACACTGTCTGGGACGATTGGAGATAACCAGATATATGGTCGTGGTGGGGACGACATCATCAATGGAGAAATGGGGCAGGATACCGTCTGGGGTGATGCAGGGAATGATCAAATCTCAGGTGGAGGTGGTGTCGATCATCTTCATGGGGGTGATGGCCAAGATCAGCTCTTTGGTGGCGCAGGTACTGATTACCTCTATGGTGATGCAGGAGATGATTATTTAGAAGGTGGTAGTGGCAATGACACAATGTACGGTGGCGGGGGTAGTGATGTTTACTTCTTCGATCGAGGTTTTGGTCTAGATACCATTGATAACAATTATCAAAACTATGACGATAACAACAGCCGGACTGATGTAATTCAGTTTGCTGCTGGAATCACCGCTGACCAGATATCGGTCACGCGCAACGCAAATAACTTGGTACTTCGTGTCACCGACAGCGATGATCAGGTCACTGTCAACAGCTTTTTTCTCACCGATGTCACCAGTCGCTACGTGTTGGATGAGGTGCGTTTTGATGATGGCACTGTCTGGGATATAGATACCATCAAGCTAATGGCGCAACTGTCTAGTGAACAAGATGATAATCTGTATGCCTACAACGAGGCTAGTACGCTGTCCGGAGCCGGCGGGAATGACACTCTGAATGGCGGTGGTTTCGATGACATATTGGCGGGTGACGCTGGTAATGACTACCTGTATGGAAATGCTGGCATTGATACCCTGATGGGAGGAACTGGAAACGATACTCTCCATGGTCATGCCGGTAACGATACTCTCATCGGAGGAGTGGGTAATGACCATATCCATGGTGGAGAAGATGATGACTCTTTATCCGGCGGAAGTGGTGTTGATTATCTTTACGGTGGCAGTGGTAATGATACCTACCATTTTGAACGGGGCTTTGGTCATGACACCATTGATAACAATTATCAAAACTATGATGTCAACACAAGTCGAACTGATGTGGTTGAATTCGGTGTTGATATCGCCACAACAGATCTTTTCCTCAGTCAATCATCCAGCTCTCTGATCATTGACCTCTCAGGTACGGACGACCGACTGATTGTATCCAACTATTTTCAAACTGATGGTACTAGCCGTTACGTCCTTGACGAATTTCGTTTTGTCGATGGTACGACTTGGAGTTATGAAGATGTAGTGGCTCTGTTGCCAACTATGGTGGCGCCAGCGAATCAGACCCTTACTGGCGATGCGATCGCAAATGTACTGAGCGGGGGTGCAGGCGACGATACCCTGCGTGGAAATGATGGGAATGACCAACTCACGGGGAATGCTGGAGCGGATAGACTCTATGGTGACAATGGAGAGGATATACTAAGCGGAGACTCTGGTGATGATCGACTTTATGGCGGTGCTGGAAACGATCGTCTGGAAGGAGGGAGTGGTAGTGATTATCTCTCGGGAGATGTAGGGGATGATACTTACTATTTTGAACGTGGCTTTGGTCAGGACACCATCTACAACCTTGACAACACTGTTGGTCGTATCGATGTAATTGAGTTTGGTGCGGATATTGGGTCGGATGAGATTAGAGCCTATCGTAGCTCAAATAACCTTGTACTTGAACTGATCGGCAGTGATGATCGGGTGACTATAAGCAGTTATTTTTCCGAAGATGCTGCCGGAAGCTACGCTATAGACGAAATCCGTTTTGCGGATGCAACAGTTTGGAATATCGATACGGTCAAGCTGCTGGTTCAGGTGACTACACAAGGTCATGACACAATCACTGCATATGCACCGGGCAATACTCTGCTGGGGGAAGCGGGTAACGACACCCTGAATGGTGCTGCCGGAAACGATATTCTGATTGGTGGTGTGGGTAATGATCGTCTCTATGGCAATGGTGGGGATGATCTGCTGCAGGGTGACTCTGGAAACGATACTGTCTATGGCCAAGCTGGCAATGATCGATTGGAAGGGGGCACAGGTGCTGACAATATCAGGGGTGGAGAGGATGATGATCTTCTTATAGGAGGGAGTGGTAACGACACACTCCAAGGTGATGCCGGCAATGACACCTATCTGTTCGATCTGGGTTTTGGGCAGGATACAATCAATAACACTGATTACAGCGTACATCGCACAGATGTGATCGAGTTCGGAGTAGGTATCGCGGCTAGTGATATCCGGGTCTCCCGCTATTCTGCAAATCTGACCCTGTCTCTGATTGGCACCAATGACCAGGTGACAGTGAGCAACTATTTTCAAGATGATTCAATAGACAATCCCGCCAATATCAATATTTACGTCGTTGACGAAATTCGCTTCAACGATGGAACCATTTGGTCCATTGACGACATCAAGTCCATGGTTCTCACGTCGAGCGAACACGATGATTACCTGGTGGGCTACAGCGGTGAAGACAACCTGATCCGAGGTGAAGGTGGCTTTGACACACTCTATGGCCAGGATGGCGCAGATGCTCTCTATGGTGGTGACGACAACGATACGCTATGGGGCCGATCAGGAGACGATTTACTCGATGGTGAGCGGGGCAACGATACACTACGCGGTGAAGCTGGCAGTGATGAGTTACAGGGTGGAGCTGGTAATGATAGTTTATGGGGTGGTGCCGATGATGATCTACTGCTGGGTGGAGTAGGTAATGACTATCTCTATGGTGAGGCTGGTGATGACACGCTGAGCAGTGGTGCTGGAAATGACAGACTTTACGGTGGAGATGGCAGCGACACCTATATCTTCGAGCGCGGTTTTGGCTGGGATACCATTGATAATGGTACTTATAGTTATGAAGAAATTTCAAGCCGAACTGATGTGCTTCAGTTTCAAGCGGGGATCAACTCCACGGATGTGGTAGCACGCAGGGGTAGTTCTAATAACCTCATTCTCAGCCTGGTCGACTCAGAAGAAGGGATTACCATTTCTAACTACTTTTTGACGGATGCCACTACCAAGTACGCGGTGGATGAGATTCGTTTTGCCGATGGGGTAGTCTGGAACATAAATGATGTAAAACTTCTCGTACAGGAGTCCACTGGACATAACGACACCCTGTATGCCTATACCCCTGGTGAATTAGTGCAAGGTGCCAATGGAGATGACACTCTTTATGGTGAAGTTGGCAATGATGAGCTGCATGGCGATGAAGGTAATGACGCTTTATGGGGGAGAGTTGGAGATGATCATTTGCTCGGTGGGGTGGGTAATGACACCCTTTATGGTGAGGTAGGTGACGACATTCTTGAGGGTGAGGTAGGTGACGACAGGCTTTATGGAGGAGGTGGCAGCGATACCTACTATTTTGAACCGGGTTTTGGCAGGGATATCGTTGACAATGGCACCTATAGCTATGACGCTATCACAAGTCGAACCGATGCAATTGAGTTCGGAGGTGGAATTAACTCGACCGATGTTGTCGCACGACGGGGTGGTTCCAATGACCTGGTTCTTTATCTGACCGGTACCAACGACAGGATAACAGTTACAAACTACTTCACTACTGATGCCACCACCAAGTATGCAGTGGATGAGATACGCTTCGCTGATGGCGTGGTTTGGGATATTGACCAGGTCAAACTCCTGGTGCAGGAGTCCACCGGACATAATGACACCCTCTACGCCTACACCCCTGGTGATGTACTGCATGGTGCAGATGGAGATGACACGCTTTTTGGTGAAGATGGCAGCGATGTGTTACACGGAGATGCAGGGAATGACTCCTTGTGGGGAAGGATCGGAGCTGATCATCTGCTCGGTGGAGCGGGTGACGATACCCTCTATGGTGAAACCAATGATGATACTCTGGAAGGGGGCACTGGTAACGATACCCTATATGGTGGCGGTGGCAACGACACCTACTATTTTGAGCCGGGTTTTGGTTGGGATAGAGTTGATACTGGTACGTATGCTTATGAAGGTGTAGCAGATCGCACCGATGTGATTGAGTTCGGTGGTGGGATTAACTCCACGGATGTACTGGCACGCCGGGGCAGTTCAGATGACCTTATTCTCTACCTGCTCGGCAGCGGCGATGGCATGACCATTACCAACTATTTCTCGAGTGATGCCAACAGCAATTACACAGTAAACGAGATTCGTTTTGCTGATGGCGTGGTCTGGGACATTGATCAAGTTAAACTCTTGGTACAGGTTCCAACCGGGCACAATGACACCCTGTATGCATATACCCCTGGTGACCTGCTGCAAGGAGAGGGCGGTGACGATACCCTCCAGGGTAATATTGGCAACGATGTACTGCAAGGCAATAGTGGCAACGATACTCTTCATGGTAACTCTGGCGATGACCATTTACTGGGCGGGGTGGGTAATGACACGCTCTATGACAGCAACGGCAATGACATTTTGGAAGGTGGAGTCGGTAACGACACCCTCTATGGGGGGAACGGCAATGACACTTATGTTTTCGAGCGGGGATTTGGAAATGATGTAATTTACAATGGCATCTATAACTCTGATGCCAATTCTGCTCGCACTGATGTGATTCTGTTTGGTGCAGACATAGCTCCTTCAGAGGTTATGGTCTCTCAGTCATCAAATAACTTGATATTGTCACTGGTTGGCACTAGTAACCACATCAGAGTCATGAGTTACTTTTCAACTAGTGGCACAAGCCGCTATGTACTGGATGAGATCCGCTTTGGGGATGGAACGAGCTGGGACTATAACGACGTACTTGCTTTGCTCTCTACCCAGACTGTACCCGATGGGGTAATTCTCAATGGCAGCGAAGCGATTGATAACCTTACTGGTGATGAGGGCAATGACACCCTCAGAGGTTATGGGGCCGATGATGTACTATCCGGTCTGGGTGGTCAGGATATCCTGTATGGTGGTGATGGTGCAGATCTCCTGCAAGGCGGTAATGGTAATGACGTTCTGCACGGTGATGCCGATAATGACATCCTGGAAGGTGGTGCGGACAATGATACCCTCTATGGTGGCTTGGGGGATGACCAGCTGACCGGAGGTATCGGGGACGACCACCTCAATGGAGGAGAAGGTAACGATATCTACCATTTTGCCTCAGGTTTTGGAAACGACACCATCAGTGCCCAGTACAGCGCCGATCTGGCTGAGGCGGATATTGTCCAGTTTGCTGCCGACATCACCGAAGCCTCAGTGCGGGCCTATCGTGGAACCTCCGACAATCTGATTCTGATCTCAGCTGATACCAACGATAGCCTCACCATCACAGATTACTTCGTTAACGATGGGATTCGTGATAACAGTGTCTATCAGAACACCGTGACTGAGATCCGTTTTGATAGCGGCGCGGTCTGGACCCTGGATGATATCAAGGCACGTGCGCAGTTGACTACAGAAGCCAACGACACCCTCTACGGCTATGGGGTTGGAAGCGAGTTGCATGGCGGTGGGGGTGATGACACTCTGCGTGGCAGCAGCGGCAGTGACCAACTGTATGGCGAGACCAACAACGATATCCTTTATGGCGGTGGTGGCAATGATCGCCTGGAAGGTGGAACCGGCAACGACACATTACATGGCGATGCAGGTGATGACACGCTGATTGGTGGTGCTGGTAATGACACCCTCTACTCTGATGCCGGTAATGACATCTATCACTTCGATCTGGGCTTCGGTCACGATACGATTTATCGAAGTTACCAGTCCAACATTAATGAGACAGATATCATTCGCTTTGGAGCAGGAATTACTTCAGGGGATATTTGGGCTCACCGTACTGGTGCCGACCTAAAACTCGAGTTAATCAGCACCGGCGATATGGTGACTGTATCGGGATATTTTCGCAACGACGCAATTCAGGATGCAACAGATCCCTATTACAATACCGTATCAGAGATCCAGTTTGCCGATGGCACCATTTGGAACATCGACGATGTCAAGACATTGGTACAACAGGGCCGAGAAGCCAATGACGCCCTCTATAGTTATGCAGTTGGTGGACTGTTACAAGGTGGTGATGGTAACGACACCCTATACGGTCTGAACGGCATTGATCAGCTACAAGGTGGAGGGAACGACGATTACCTCCATGGTCGGGAAGGTAACGACCAATTGGAGGGTGGTACCGGGGCAGACACCTTACATGGCAATGAGGGTGATGACACCCTGATCGGCGGGGTGGGGGATGACAGCCTGTACGGTGATGCTGGCAATGACACCTACTATTTTGAACGGGGTTTTGGTCGCGACACAATACAGTACCAATATGACATCAATTTGGATGAAGCCGATATCATTCAGTTTGCGCCAGACATTACTGAGCAGGACATCCTCGCCTATCGTAGCAGCAACCAACTGATTCTCAAGTTAGTTGGCACTAACGACAGCATCACTGTCAATAACTACTTCTACAACGACGCGATTCACGAATCGTTGGGTTATGTTTACCAAGCTCATTTAGCTGAAATCCATTTTGGGGATGGAGCTATATGGAACGTTGACGAGGTGAAAGCACGTGTTCTGCAATCGACTGAGGCCAACGATACCCTCTACAGCTATGAGATTGGTAACGAGTTACATGGTGATGAGGGTGCAGACACTCTGCGTGGCAGCAGCGGTGATGACCACTTCTTGGGTGAGGATGGTAATGATACGTTAAATGGTGGCGCCGGTAATGATCTGCTTCAGGGTGGCTCAGGTAATGACACCCTTGATGGCGGTGATGGTAATGATACTCTCGAGGGCGGTGTAGGTGTTGATAACCTCTACGGAAGAGATGGTGATGACCTCCTGAGAGGTGGTAGTGGTAATGACCTGCTCTACGGCTGGGGTGGTGCTGACACTCTTGAGGGTGGCACCGGGAATGATTCCCTCAGTGGAGGTTCCGGCAATGACATCTACCATTTTGATCGGGGATTTGGCCAGGACACTGTAAATAACAATACTTACAACTACGATGCCAACGCTGATCGATTGGACGTGATTGAGTTCGCGGCGGGGATTGATCCATCAGAACTCAGCGTCGGTCGTTACAATAATGATCTGATCCTGACGTTGGTTGGCAGCGATGATCGCTTAACGGTGACCAACTATTTTCTAACTGATGGTGCCAGTACGTATTTCATAGATGAGATACGGTTTGCTAATGGAACAATTTGGGGCCTGAGTGATATCAATGCCCGTGTAGAAGCGGTTACACAACTTCAGCGCACCACCCTGAGCTGGCCGGTCGATGCTGCCCGTCAGGATCAACGAGTTTTTGTCAGTATTGATGGTGCAGCTTTTAACCCGGTAGCACCTATCAACGGCCAGTACCAGCTGGTAGTGGATGATCTGGCAGAGGGAGATCACAATTACCAGATCGAGTATCGTGCAATTGATGGCACACTGATCCATCAAGGTAGTGGCAGTTTCCAGGTATACAACAATGGCATCGAGCAGCAGGTGGCAGTGCTGGAGAGTGCAGCAGTTGAAGAGGAGTATCGTGCCACCCGCTTTTACTACGATGATGATGGACGACTCACTGCGGAACTGGATGCTGAAGGTTACCTGACTGAATACCGCTATGACGGTGCAGGTCAGTTGATTGAAAGTACTCGTAGAGCAGAACCTCTGGATATCAGCCGTCTCTACCGCAGTGATGCAGTACTGGATCACAACCCGTTGGGCTACTGGAAGTTCGATGAGCTCGACGGCCTGGTTGCAGCGGATGTAAGTGGCAATGGTCTGGATGGCTATTACAACACAGCCGTTGGACTGGGTGAGACCGGAGCGGTGGCAGGTGACGGCACCTCTGCCATCTTTAATGGTAACTATAACACCCAGGTGGATCTGGGCAATGATGCCTCACTACAACTCGAAACAGGTACGATTGAAGCTTGGGTCAACACTGCCAGTAGCTATAGTGGTAGCAGAGTGATAATGGAGAAGGACAATGCCTATGGCCTCGCACTCTATAATAACGAATTGGTGGCGATCAACAGCACCAACAACACCCGAATTTCGACAGGTGTTAACCTGGTAGATGGGCAGTGGCATCATATATTGATGACCTTCGAATCTGGGGTGGCTAGCGGGACCCACATCTATGTGGATGGGGTGGAAGTTGGAGTTGGCACAATAGAAGTGCTGAATCAGGATACTAGTCTCAAGGTAGGCGGAGGTATAGCAGGAAGCACTTCCTTTATCGGCCAGATCGACGAGGTTGCGGTTTTTGACCGTGTGCTAAACGTAGACCAGATCCGTCAACACGCTGATCCATCAACACGGGTCAGCATGGAAAACCTGGGTCAGGAACTGACCAGTATTACTCCGGTTGACAGTAATTTAGATCAGAACGAGTACCACTTTTACAATGCGCAGGGCCAACGTATCGGTACCCTGGATGCTCATGGCTTTTTGACCGGTAATCAATATGATGTGGCGGGTAACCTAACAGAAAGTACTCGCTACAGTGTTGCAATCACTGATTTTGATTTGGCGGTAGATACTTTTGCTACGCTACAGGCACGAGCCAGTGGTGTGC
Source organism: Candidatus Thiodiazotropha sp. 6PLUC1 (assembly GCA_040506705.1). Lineage (GTDB taxonomy): Bacteria > Pseudomonadota > Gammaproteobacteria > Chromatiales > Chromatiaceae > Thiodiazotropha. The sequence goes on along the minus strand of JBEVWG010000031.1, from coordinate 18,318 downwards.
AGAATCGCACCACAACCACCGAATTCGACGCCCTGAATCAAGTCGTTGCCCAGACAGATGTGGCCAGTGGAACTCGAAGCGAGTACACCTATGATACAGTGGGGCAACTGATCAATGAGACAAACGGTCTGGTCGGGAGCGATACCAGTGAGGCGCGCAGTCGTCGTGTTCGCTACGATCTGCAAGGTCGTCTGATTGGTGAACTCAACGGCGAGGGCAGTCGTCTATACAACGACACTCTAAGTGATGCTGAGGTTGATGCCCTCTATCAGCAATACGGGTTGACCTATACCTACGATAATGCAGGCCGACGTCTAAGCACCACCGATGCTAATGGACACACAACTACCTACTTGTATGATAATGCTGGTCATTTAACGCATACTATCAATGCTATAGGTGAGGTTCTTGAAGCACGTTATAATGGCTTTGGTGAGTTAGAGACTAGCCTGCTCTATGCTGAGAGGATCGACACCACAGGTCTTCAAGGCGGCCTGGCCACAGCTGAAGTTCTTGCCCAGATTGCAACCTTGGCTGATGCAACCCGGGATAGGCGCATCTCTTATGCCTATGACCAGCTGGGGCAGTTGCGAGAGCAGATAGATGCGGAAGGTTACAGCACTATTTCCAGTTATAACGCTTTTGGGGAGTTGGTATCTCAAACCCGCACAGTGGAACAGGCGACTGCTGAGAATGGTTTGACTGCAGACCGGATGGTCACTGACCGATTCCACTACAACAAGCTTGGACAACTCACTGAGAGTGTACAAGATACTGCTGAAGTACAGGCCACTAGTCGTATCCGCTACGACGCCTTTGGCCGGATGGTGGAACAGATGGATGGTGAGGGTAATTTAACCACCACCCGTTACGAAGATGCAGGTCGCGTCATCGTGGTCAGTGATCCATTAGGCCGAGAACAGCGTACTGAACTGGATGCCTTTGGTCGTACTCTGGTGCAGCATAATGCCATGGGCGAAGTGACTCGCTATGAATATGACGATGTCCAGCGCAGTATCACCCTGACAACGCCGGAAGGGCTTACCACAACTACCCATCTTAACCGCCATGGCGAGACGCTGAGTGTCACTGATGGAAATGGTCAGGTCACAAGCTATGAGTATGACGTAGAGGGCCAACTGCGATTTGTGCGCCAATATCTTGCAGATGGCAGCGAGGTGGCAACAGAACAGCGCTATGACCAGACCGGATTGTTGCTCGACACGTTAGATGCGAATGGCAACCGTACTCACTATAGCTATGACGCTGCGCAACGAGTATTGACTCGCAATGTGGATGCAGACGGACTGCAACTGATTACCCGCTATAGCTACGATGCTCAAGGCAACCAGGTAGAGATGACTGATGCCAATAATGTGGTCACTCGCACAGCGTATGATCGCAGCGGTCGTCAGATCAGCGTAGTGGTAGATCCAGGCAATCTGAACCTGATCACCCACTTTGAGACTGATGTTGATGGTAATGTGGTAAGGATGAGTCAGGGTGATGCACTGGATCCAGAGCGTTACGTGACACTCTACCGTTTTGATGGTTTGGGACGACGCACCCAGACAATTGAGGATCCCGATGGGTTAGCCCTGACCGAGTCGTATGTCTATGACGACAACGGCCAGGTAGTGGCGAGCATTGATGCCAATGGTGAGGCAACACGCTTTATCTATAATGGGGCAGGGCAGGAGCACTACCGGATTGATGCCAATGGTGGTGTTACAGAGTTACGATACGATCAAGCCGGTCGCGTGATCGGGACAATCAGCTACGTTAGCGAAGTCAGTCTGCCAGGAGAAGTTTACCAGCTTGGTGAAGATCAGTTAGAAGCGATCCTGCAACGGGATCCTACTCTTGATCGACACACCCAGCTTGTCTACAACCATGACGGAAAACTGGTCTACGAGATCAATGGCATGGGTGAGGTGGTTGAATACCGCTATGACGGCAACGACCAGGTAATCAGACAAATCCGCTACGACCAAACTATTGCTGCATCTGAAGGGATGAGCGCAACGGAAGTGGCCGAAATTCTCACTGCATTAGGTTACAGTGAGACTGAGTCGTTCAACGCTCAACAGACCCACACGGTCTATGACACACTTGGCCGAGCGCGCTTCAATATAGATGCGCAAGGGTATACCACAGAGTCTCAGTATGACCACAATGGCAATCTGCTACAGACTATCAGTTACAATCAGGCAATCGTGTATACGCCAGGGGGCGGCGAGTCAGATGTAGTGGCCTTGCTGGACACTGCTGATCCACACAATCGAATTACTCAATACCTATATGACGGCGCCAACCGGTTGCGCTATGAGATCGACGATCTGGGTTTTGTGATTGAAAATCGCTACGACGCACTGGGCAACCTGACCGACCGCCTGGCTTATGACCAGGCCATTGATGCCGGCAGCTCACCCACGCTAAGTAGCGTCGCCGCACTCCTTCCAGGGACACTGGGAATTGCTGATCGACATCACCAATATGTGTATGACAATGCCAATCGCCTGATCACTAATATAGATGCTGAAGGCGCTGAAGAGCGCTTCACGTTGGATTCAGCAGGCAATCAAACCAGTTACACAGATAAGCTGGGGCATGTAACCCGCATGATTTATGATGCAGCAGGGCAGCTGCGTTACACCATTGATGCCGAGGGTGGCGTTCAGGAAAGCCGTTACGATGCTGCCGGTCAGGTAGTTGAGACTATTCGCTATGAACAACAAGTTGACACTAGCGGTTGGGCTCTCGCTGAAACCGAAGCAACCCTGACTACTGCCCTGCAACTCGACCCTGCAGCAGACAGCCACCACTGGTATGCCTACGATGCCTCAGGAGAATTGGTCTACAGTGTCGATGCATTAGGCTATGTGACCGAACAGCGTCGTCGAGGCCAACAGGATGCAGATGGCAATCCCACAACAACGTCAATCAACCGGAGTGTCTACGATACCCTCTCTTACAGCCGCTCCATCGATGTTGATGGAGTGATGAGCCTGACAGGTATCCGTGCTGCGTTAGAGTCTGAGGGTTATGGTTCACAGACCTGGTTTGACTTCCCCAACGAGGGGGTGACTCGTCAACGTACTTTTCTTGATGCTCTTGATCGCGTGCATCTACACGTCGATGGTGAAGGTGTTGTCACCGAAACCCAATACAACGCCAATGGTGATGTGGCACGCACCCTGATTTATGAACAAACAGTAGGTCTGGAACAAGCTACTTCGGAGGCAGCACTTCGAGAGCAGTTAGTGACCAATCCAGTGTTCCGGGAGACAGAGTTCCACTATGACAATCGAGGACAACTCACCCAAGAAGTGGTCGATCCAAATGGTTTAGCGATCACCCAGGTGTATCGCTATAACGCCCACGGTGAGGTGGTACATAGTATCGATGCCAATGGTCATAGCACCCACTTTGTATATAACGATTTAGGACAACAGCGTTATACCATCAACGCCAATGGTGATGTCACCGAACAGCGTTATGATAGTGCTGGGCGTGTGACCGAGAATATTCAATACAGCTATTACAGTCGTGTTTCTACCGCAGGTTTGGGGGATGAAGTTAGTGAGGAAGAGGTTCTGCTTGCACAATCTACCCGTAACTATGACCGACACACCTGGTTTACCTATGACCGTGAAGGTCGTCAACGGTTTCGCATAGATTCCTTGGGTGGAGTTCAGGAACAACGCTACGATGCTCAGGGTAACCTTGTTGAAGAGATTGCCTATGGTCGACGGATTAATAAAACAACAACCAAGACTGACGAGGCGATAAGCCTTGCACTGCAAAACGTTGGTTTCAACGGCAGCAGATGGTATGGCTCCAACCGCACCCGCTTTTTCTATGATGCAGAGGACCGGTTGCGTTACCAGGTGAATGGCGAAGGCGAGGTGACCGAGACCCGATATGATGGTCGGGGTAATGAAATCCATAAAATTGCCTATGCTAACCGGATCAATTACGACGCGGTAAGCAACGAGACAAACCTCAGATCACAAATTAATACTTCGGATAGCCGCATTAGAGAGAGCTGGACCTTCTATGATGCCAATAATCGTGCTCAGTTTATTATCGATGGTGAGGGTCGAATCACCGAACAGAGCTACGATAATCGTGGTAACTTGTTGACCCAAACCCTGCTGGCGGGTGTAGATGCCCGTGAGTTCCACCTCTCCCCTGATGATTACAGCGTTACAGGACTGCAACAGGCAATCAACGCCTATGCAAGCTATGACAATCCTATTGCGATGTGGGGGCTGGATGAGGCATCTGGTACCGTCTTAACAGATCTTACCGGCAATGGTCACGATGGGGTTTACTCGGTAGATCTGTCGGGCAGTCCCAGTGGGGAGAACGATGCACTGACAGGCTATGCAGCTGATGCATTGACCCATAGTGATGGTGCGGTGCATTTTCGTGAAGGGCTTACAGCGAGAGTCTCGAGTGCTGGCCTGCAAAACAACCGCCTGAGTCTGGAGACTTGGGTGCATCTGACTGATGCACCAGTTATTGGCAGTTGGTCTTCCCTAATCAGCATGGAAGACCAAGGCGGATGGTCCCTGGGTATCGATGAAGACAACCAGTTCAGTTTTAGACTGCATACCAGTACAGGGTTGCAGACTCTCAGTGCCACACCTCTGGTTCAGGGAGAGACCTACCATGTTGCAGCCAGCTTCGATGGCATTACGATGCGACTCTATGTCAACGGAGAAGAGGTGGCAAGCCAGACGTTGACCTCAGCTTCCAACATCGTCTATGCCAGTAGTAATCCCAATGCCACCGTTGATCTGTTCCTGGGAGCGGAAGCGAACAGCAATAATCAGGTTTCTCGTTATCAGCAGGCGATACTCGATGATGTGGCGATTTATGACCGCGCTCTGACCGAGACTGACATCGCCCGTCACTACGACTATGGTGCGAACGCGCAGGTTACCCACTTTGCTTATGATGCGAATAACCGGTTACAGCGTACCATCGACAATCAAGGGCTTGTTGTCGACCAGCAATATGACTTAGCTGGTAATCTACTGTCGAGTGAGACATACGCTTCTTCAATCACTTTCGATCCAAACTTATCTACCGCAGAACAGGTTATTGTTAGCAATGACAATGATCGGTTGACTCAGTATGTCTATGATGCAGCTGATCGCCAGACTCAGATTGTTGATGCGGAAGGCTACACCATTGACTATGTCTACGATGATAGAGGGAACCTAACTAAAGAAACGCGCTATCTCGACAAGACTAACCTATCCGATCCAGCTTTACAGCAGGTTACCCAATACGTATATGACCGACTGGATCGTCTGAATCGAAAGATAGACTCACTCGGAGTTGTCACCCGTTACTACTACAACGTTTTCAGTGGGGTATCGAGTAAAGTAGAAGCTTATGGTACGGCTGAGGCACGTACAACCCGCAATACTTACAATGATCTGGGGTTGTTGTGGCAGGAGGTTAACCCTGACGGGGTCATTACCCGTTTCGCATATGATGCCCAAGGACGCTTGATTGCAAAACGACAGGGCTATGGCCTGGCAGAAAATCGTAGAACAGGTTATTACTACGATACTACTGGACGGTTACTGAAAGAGACCCGTCCAGATGGCAGTATCACCGTATACCGCTACAATGCGTTTGGTCAAATTCGCCAAACCGTCGAGGCAGCATACACAACAGCTCGACGGAGCATCTCCAGTGAGTATGATCACGTCGGCCGTCTGACCGATCAGACCTTGGCCGAAGGAACTGCCGATGCGATAACCCGCCATATCGACTACGATGAATTTGGCAACATAATCCGTGAAACAGAGGGGTATGGCACAGCGGATGCCCGGGTCACTGAGTATCGATATAACCAACGTAACCAACTGGCTACCGAAATCGCTGCCACTGGGGTTACCGTTAACTATACCTACGATGCCTTTGGCAACATAACCCGTCGCAGTATCACAGACCGTACTGACTCACGTGTTGAGCAGACCGATATGGTCTATGATGCGCGGGATCGTCTGATCAGTGAGATAAACGGAGAACTGGAGACGGTCGAGCGAGTCTACAATGGCGCGAACGATCTACTCCTTGAAACCCATGCCACAGGCACCACAGATGAGGTGGTCACCGAGTATCGCTATGACTTGGGTAGCCGTCTGATTGAGCAAATTATCGATCCAACCGGTCTTGCTCTCTCCACCCGCTACGGCTATGACATCTTTAATAACCGAACCAGTGAGATTGATCCGCTTAATCAGGAAACAACATCTGAATTTGACATCAATGATCAGGTAATCCGAGTCACCGATGCGGCAGGGTTCAGCACCGAGTTTGACTATGACATCTTCGGTAACCAGACGGCTATAACCACAGGCGTATATTTAGGTACCGATCCTGATAAAGCCGCTCTGGCAATGCCGGCCACTACCCGTTTCGCCTATGATGCGTTAGATCGGCAGACCTATCAGGTCGATGCCTTGGGTGTAGTCACCCGCTATGAATATGATGACCGGGGGAATCGCATCCGCCAAACTGATGCCTATGCCCAGCTTGCTGCGGACCTGCCAATATCTGAAGCCAATATGACTCCGATCACAGAGATCGCTCCAAGGGTCAGTGAGTACCACTTCAACCTGGCTGACGAATTGATCGATGAGATCCAACCAATTGGTACTGTAGTGCACTATACCTATACTGGTGCTGGTGAGCAGCTCAGTAAGACCGTGGATTATGGAATAGGCGAGGGCTTTATCAACGCCACCACCCGCAATGTCTATGATGCGGCTGGCCGTCTCAACTATGAAATTGACCCCCTTGAGAATGTTACTCGATACGAGTACGACGACTTCGGTAATGTCATTCAAATCACCCGCGGACTGGCGTTGGATGCAGATGGAGCACCCAGTAATGTAGCCACTGCAGACAGCCGGATTACACGCTACGAATACGATCTGGCCAACCGCTTGATAGCAGAGATTATCGACCCAGATGGCCTTGCCCTGCGTACCGCATATGAGTACGACGCACGGGGCAACCAGATCGCCTTGACTGATGCCAATGGTAATCGTGGCGAGCTGGTCTATGATCACGCTGACCGACTGATCTGGGAACGTGATGCAGAGGGACACATCGTCCAACGACAGTATGATGCCAATGGCAACAAGCGGAGTGAAACCCGCTATGTTAATGATGGCTCGGCACTCGCACTGGGTGAACTCCCCACCGCTGATGCAGCGGATCAGACCACCATTTTCACTTATGATGCATTGAACCGTCTAACGAACCGCACTGATCCTCACGGGGTGGTCAACGAGCTGGTTTACGATGCTATCGGTAATGTCCTCGAAGACCGTCAGAACGCTACTGGCCTCTTTAACGCCCCAGCTCGGGTGACCTATTACACCTACAATCTGGCAAACCTGCTGGTTCAAGAGCAAGCTCCGAATGGAGTGTTTACCCGCTTTGGCTACGATCAGGTCTACAACTTGATTCACTTGGAGATAGATAACCAATGGGAAGATAGCCTCAATCTGGACGCAGATGGTAACCCCACACTGGTTACAGAGACCCAGGTCACCGATTACGAGTATGATCTCAATAACCGGCGTGTCAGACAGGTCATTGATCCGGCAGGATTGAATCTAGAGACCCGCTACGAGATCAATGCGCTGGGCAACACCATAGCTGAGACTGGCCCCAACGCTGTAGCCGCCCTTAGTTCCGATGAGGCCTGGGCGCAAAATCTGCGTCGAGAGCTAGGCCTGGTGGACGGCAGCGGCGCACCGTTGGCGGCAGCAGCCCTCACTGTGGCTCAGCAACAGACCCTGCTTGATGCGCTGACCTTACGCACCTACTATGATGCTGCGGGCCAAGCAGTAATGACTGTTGACCCGCTGGGTTATGTGGTAGAGCAGGTCTATGACAGGGTCGGCAATCGGGTGCAGGTTATACAATATGCCCAGTCGGTGGATACCACCAACCTTGCTACACTGACCCCACCTGTAGTGACAGCAGATCAAGATAATGACCGAACGGTTACCCATGTTTACGACCAGGCCAACCGGGAAGTTACCGTCCGTTTAAGCGAGGTGACGCAGGTCAACGGCAGTACCTCACAACCTGAGATGAGTAAGGTCTATGATGGTGTCGATAACCTCGTTCAGGAGATCGATGGTAATGGCAATGTCACCTACAACTACTACGATAGTCGCGGTCAGTTAGTAGCCCGGATCGATGCAGAAGGGTTCCTGACTCAGTACAACTACGATGCCTTTGGCAACATTACCCATGAGACCAACTATCTGGATCGGCAACCACTGACTGCAACAGAAAAAGCAGAACTGGATCTGGCAACCTACACGCCGAGTGGTCCTACCCGGGTGGTTGAGCATATTTACAACGATGGCAACCAAGAGATCCTGACCCGTTATCCAGCATCTGATCTCTACCAGAACGGCGTAGAGATCCAGGACAGCCTGCTTGAAGTAGACCGGACCTTCGATGCCTTCGGTAATCTATTGAGCGAAACCGTCCAACATGCTGCGAGTGACTCTACCCCTGCTACGAATCATTACCGCTACGATATCAGCGGACGTCTGACCCAACAGATCGATGCACGGGCCGATGAGTTGTTGAGCAGTGATACCGCTTACTACATCGAACTGCGCCAGGAGCTGGGTTATGTAAATGGCACTGGTCAAGGTAAGAGTGTGGCTGAACTGAGCGGCGAAGAGATCGCCGAAATCCACCAAACCTACACTACTAACTACCGCTATGATAGCGCAGGCAATCTGCTTGAAGAGGTGATTGGGGATCGTGTCACTACCTATGAATATGATATCAACAACCGCAACACCAGAATCCACTTCCCATCCTATGATCGGGTTGATGTGCATGCCAATGGTGATGTGGCAGCCGCCCAGAGCTACCGCCCTGTGGGAGAGATGGACTACGATGCCTTCGGAAACATAGTCCGCGAGTTGAAGGCCAATGGTGAGACCATCCACTATCGTTACGACCAGGCCAATCAACAGATCGCAGCGATTGACGACATGGGGATATATACCGAGTACGGCTATAATTTCGCAGGCGACCGAGTCCTGATCCATCGCTACAATCAGCCCCTCAGTAATCCGCAGAGCGAGGCTATCCCCACGCTGGATGCTGAAGATCAGGTCATCGAATACGAGTATGACCAGATAGGCAGGTTGTTAACCGAGCGTCAACTGGGAGATCACTCCACTGCCATCGATGACAGAGTGGATCAGTATATCTACGATGCTAATGGTAATACCCTGGTATCGATCGACGGCCGGGGTTACTCATCAAGTGTTGCCTATGATGGTCTCAATCGTATGACTGAAACGGTAGGCCCCAGCGGTAGTGTGATAACTACGACCTATGATGCTCTGGGTAATGTGCTTAATCGGGATGCGGGGGGCTTCACCGCTCCAAGCTTTAATAGCAATAGTTATCAGGCAACCCCCACTTCCTCCGGCGTTCTACTGGAGTGGAGTACTAACCGTGCCAGCAACGGCACAGTCTATGTACGTCGCCAGGGAACCACCCAGTGGCTAGCCATTCCAGATCCAGACCAATTGGTCAGTAGTCACTCCCTTGAAATCGATGGGCTTATTTCAAATACAGGCTATGAGTACTACGTATCAGCCCAGGATGCTTTTGGCTTCAATATGACCACTGGGGTGCAACAATTTACCACCGCCATTGAGGCTAGTGGCGTCACTGTGGAAAATCTGACTAACAATGGCACCAGTTATAGCGCCGATGTCCGGTTTAGTTTGCCGGCTGGTGTTAGTGGCCTGGAAGTGGTCATAGGCACTTTGGGTGCCAATCCAATGGTGTTGCAGAACGCTCAGAGTTTCACACCTATCGGCCAGGGTGGAAACGAATATCTGGTGACAGTTAACTTTACCAGCGAACCCACTCAGACCCTGTTTCAACTAGGCTGGACAGACAGCTCAGGAAGTCGTACTCAAACCCGCCCAGTTGGTATTCAACAGCAGCAATCACTATTGATCTTCGATGGTCAGATTACTACTGTCGCTGGTAGCACCGCTGGCGCTCACAATATGACAGTGAACTGGAATCTACCCCCAGAACTGGTCAGTAGTTACACCACAGATGTGACAGATCCAGATACCGGTATAACAACCACCGAGACTCGCTATCAGGTTTATGTGGATCTCACTGACTCAGCATCAGACGGCAGTGATCGCTTCCAACAAGAAGCCACACTGGATGAGAATGGCAATTTCACTATCACTCTTGAGAATTTAGCCGAAGGTGCGCGTACTCTACAGCTTTTCTACGTCAACCCAGATGGTGAGATTGTCTATTCAGATCCACTCAGCTTCAGTTCACTGAATAACCTGAATGTTCGCTATCAGCGTCTGGCACTGAGCTTTCCTGATATTGATACTGAACAAGCCACGCTCGCGTTCCGCTATAGACTGGAAGGCGGCACCACATGGCAGACTATCTCACCCAGCGTGGTCAACGGCTTATCTGTCGACATGCTGGGATTAAGCGAAGGCAACTATGAGTTCGAAGCCGATCTTAATATTGATGGCGAAGTGGTACGTACCAGCAGTGGTAACTTCCAGTTGCGCGAACCCGGACAGTTGCAGAACCTGATCGACCAACCCCTGATCACAAATGCCACTGACAGCATCAACAGCGGTCTTAGTGTCAACTTTGCAGTCGATCACAATATAGTCACTCTCACAACCCCAACTTTATTACCTCTGGTTGCGGGTGAATCGTTAAGTCTGATTGCTACAAATGCTGCCAACCAGACACAGACCCTCACCTTCACTGATGGCCAATTCGACACCAGCTCGATGGCACCGGGTAGCTACACACTGCAGTTAGTTAAACAGTACGATGACGGTAACGCCGTCACCACCCTGAATGACATCAGTGCTGATTTAATTATACAGGCCCCGCTGAGCTACACACAGAATGACAACCTATTGAGCTTTAGCGAGTTGCTGCCTCTGGCAACAGATGAAAGTCTGACTCTCCAGGTTATCAACCAGTATAATCAAATCACTACTTATCCTTTCGACAATGCTGAATTTGATGCAACCCAAATTGCTCCTGGCAACTACACGCTGAACATTCAGAAAATTTATGACAATGGTACAGATACCACGATACTCAACAATGTCGTAGCGGATCTGGTGATCAATCCGATCACCCTTACACAGGCCGAAAACAATAGCCTAATCGGCAATCGACCATTAACAAGCTACAAATTGGATACAACAACGTTTGAACTTGGTGATGTAACCGCTAGCGGTAGCTATCTGCCGAAGGATCGTACTTACAGCTACTACGATGCCAATAGCCGGATGATCTACTCCAATGAAAACGGGGGCATCTGGACACGCTATTTCTACGACGCCCAAGGTAATATCACCAAAGAGGTGCAGTTCCAATATCGTAATCCATCAACTGGCGAGTTCCTCAATGAAATCGTCAGCCTTGCCACACGACCAGATCTTGCTGATCTTGAAACAAACTATCTGGCTGCAGTGGCGGCCCATGATATCGCTAATGGTGTGGATACAATCCGTGAAATCACCCGTCTCTACGATGCTAACGGTAATCTGTTGCAAGAGAGTACCCATTCCGAAACCTATGGCTCACTCACCAGTGAATGGCACTATGATGCTTATGACAACGTAGTAAAAGAGACCACAGCCAAAGGGGTGACTGGCGAGGAACAGCAGACCAGATATCGCTTCGATAATCTGGATCACCTCACCCAGATCAACTTTGGGCCTACCACTTACTACGACAGTGATGGTAATCCCCATACACAAATCGTTACCCAGATGTATACCTATGATGACGGTGGCAATCGCAGCACTCAAACCAATGAACGGGGATACACAGAGCGGTATTACTATGATGACCATAACCGTCTGATCAGCCAATGGGATCTGGCTTTGCTGAACAGTGATAACAACTGGAGCAGCACCCTGCGTACAGACTATACCTATGATAATTTCTACCGCATTGAGCGCAAAAGTGAAATTGATCTCACCAAGCCGGTGAACCATTCAGAACGTGTTAGAAACATAGATCTGCTCTACAACCACTACGATGAACTGATCCGAATCACCGATCCACTGCTGTACACAACCCAGATGAGCTACGACCGGGCTGGTAACAAGATCTCTGAAACCAACGCCCGAAATCAGACGGAATACTACAACTACGATGGTGACAATCGGGTTGTAGGCAGGATAGATCGAGTAGGAGAACGCTGGACCACCGCCTACAACGGCATGGGTTATAAGATCCTTGAGATCGATGGAAATGGACGACGATCTGCTTATTCGATCGGAGCCTATGGACGAGTACAGGGTATAACAATAAGTGGCGGCGATCAGACGCAACACCAGGGTATTAATATCCATGCTGAGTCGTACACCCTAGACTGGCAGGGGCGCCAGGTAGCCATCACCGACAACTACGGTAAGGAGATCAACAACGTTTACGACGATGCTGACCGCTTGCGTCGTATTCATGATGTCGCGACCGACAAAATCAGTGACTTTACCTACAACATCAGCGGACAACGCACCCATGAAGTGTTAACCGTGGAAGGTGCTGAGACACGCAACCAAACCTTCAGCTACAACCAGCAGGGCTGGCTCACTGGAGTCGATAGCCATATTGTCTATAACGATGCTGGTGTTGGGTTGAACCAGGACTTCCATATCGTCTTTCAATACGACCAACTGGGTAACCGAGTCCAAAGCAACGATCGCCTCTACGGATATGATGCGAATAATCGGATGACATCGGCCTATGATGACCCGAATGATCAGGTTATCGAGTCAATGACCTACGATGGATTTGGTAATCGTGCAAGTGTCACCACTGCAGGTGGTACGGTCACCTATAGTTATGACCTCAACAACCGGATTGTCAGCAGTAGTGCTGGAGAGAGCTGGAATTACGATGAGGTCGGTAATAACACCCGCCATCAGAAGGCGAATGGTGAATACACTACCAGTGAATATGATGGTGAAAACAGAACCACCCACAGCTTCAGTCATGCCCGAGACGATAGCGGCGACTGGGCAAACACCAACACCTATATGCAGTATGACGGCGTTGGCAATGTACTTAACACCAAGATACGAGCGAATGATTACGGTTTTGATGAACTCGCCTACTACGATGTACGCTACGACGTACAGCGCAAGCACATCGCCAACTCCTATGTCAAAGGGGCTCGCTATCTCTATGGAGATGCCTATTTCAGCTACGATGAAAACGGTCAACTGACCTATGTGGATAGGGGGCGTAAGAAAGGCGCTGATCAAAACACGGCTGCCTATTTTGCCTATGACAACCAGGCTCATATCATCGCCCGAACAGAAAAACCTACAGCATCTTTCAATACCAGTTTCATGCGTGGGTATTACGTCAACCCTGATTTAAGTTTTGACAATGATGGTTGGCTGAGCTTTAGCACACTCTCAGAACAAACCCGCAACATGGTCTATGGTTGGGGCAATAGCAGTAGCGGCAAACTGGAACTCACCGGATATGTCTATGCTGACGGCCATCAGGTAGGTGAGGCGCAGGTCAATCAAAACTCATCTCTGAAACGTCTCACTTTACAAGGTGGTACAACGATCACCGATTTTGATGGTGAAATAACAGGTGTAACGATCCAACTGCAAGCCTCTGACATTGTTACCACCGCAGGTGGAGCGATCGATAGGGAACAGACCGCACGCACCTTGGCCATGAGGGTCTATCAGGGCTTTGATGCACTCACTGCTGATGCTCAGGTGAGGGTTGTTGCCTACGTTCAGGGGCGTTTGCCGACCAGTGACTCGGCGATTGTGGATGGTGCAATTATTGACCTCTACGCCCACATCGATATCACTGATATCACCACCACGGAACAAAACCTGATCACCGATTACGCCTTTCAGACAATAGGAGGGGACGAGGGACTGCCAAGTGGTGTGACAAGTCATCACACTGTAAAGGCTGGTGAGACCTTACACAGCATAGCCAGTGCTTATTTTGGCTCTCCAGCCTATTGGTATCTGATAGCCGATGCCAACGGATTGAGTGGTGAGGAGGAGCTTAAAGCGGGCACCACCCTGACCATCCCCAATCTGGTAGCCAACAGCGTCAATGACAAAGACAGCTACAAGATCTATAGCGAATCAGAGATTATCGGCTCGACCAGCCCTGAAGTAAGGGTCAAGCAAAAGAAGAAGAAATGGTACCAGAAACTGGTACAGATTCTTATCGTGGTCATCATTGTTGTGGTTGCAGTCTATACCGGTTATATCGCTACTGAGCTGTTCGCAGCCTACGGTGCCGTAGCCGCCACATTAGCTACCGTAGCAGTCGGTTATGCCGCCGGGGTGGCCACCTCAGCGGTCACACAAGGACTGGCTGTTGCAGTAGGGCTGCAGGAGGATTTTGACTGGAAAGCAGCTCGTGATATGGGAAAAAGTTTTGCGATCTCCTCACTAGCCGCAGGTATAACCAGCCTGGCAGGAACGGGAAATTCAATAACGCAAGTCCTTTCACGAGGCGCAGTAGAGCTTGGCCGCCAGTACCTGGAAAACGACGGCAAGATCACCAGCTGGACCGGTGTGGCCCTCGCCATGGTTGGAACCGATGGTAGTACAGCATCATCGAACTGGTCGAGCACAGTCAATTATGTGAATAAAAACCGCCGTATTCTTTCAGCGGGCTTGAACATATTGGAGAAAACTGTCCGCGGGAAAGATGTAGGTACCATGGATTGGGCCAATGTGGCAGCGGCATCATTCTCCAAGAATACTGGCATCGGCCACTACTTTAATAAATCAGGCGGCATTCAGTGGAGCACAGTTGCCCAAGAAACCCTGATAGCGGGTGGTATATCGTTGGCTGTAGGCAGTAGATTGGGCACGGATCAGGCTCTCGACTACTTTGGCAATCAGCTGGGTTCAATGGCTGTTGCTATGATGGGAGAGAAGAGACAATTAGAAAAATTGACGCCTGAACAAATTGAGTCAATTTTTAATCAAAAGGAAAGTGGTGGCTTTGCACAGCAACAGCAGTTGAATGAGATAGCTGATGAGCGGAATGAAACAGTTCAAGCCAGTACGCAAGAGCTTGCTGATGCGCAGAAGGAGAGTGGCGCAAGGGTCTATCCTTATGGTTCAAATCCGAGTGATAACAGCCTAGATATTACTACTGTGCGTAGTGGCAATGCTCCCGGAGAGGTTGCTCCTGGACTGCCAGAAACACC
Organism: Candidatus Thiodiazotropha sp. 6PLUC1; assembly: GCA_040506705.1. Taxonomy (GTDB): domain Bacteria; phylum Pseudomonadota; class Gammaproteobacteria; order Chromatiales; family Chromatiaceae; genus Thiodiazotropha. Next base: position 3,002 of record JBEVWG010000031.1, on the reverse strand, counting down.
TGCAACAATGTCTGTCAACAATGGTGATACCTTGTGGGATATCGCCAGAGAGCAACTTGGTGCACAAGCTAGTGATGCCGATATTTTGCAGTACACCAAACAGTTAATGGAGGTCAATGGCATCAGTGATCCCCGTGGGTTGCAGATTGGCAGGGAACTTTCCTTGGCGACAGGCAATGAGATAGTGAGCCAGGGCATTGACATGGCTTATAATAAGTCTGATGCGGAATTGCGGGCTGATTTGGCCGCAAGAGCCTCTAATAATAGTGGCTCTATAGACTATCTTGTGTTGTCTGGGGTTGATTTATTTGGATCGTCTGGGAATGATCTCTTTGGATTGTCTTCTTCACCGATAAATGAAGATAGTGTTATTTCGAGTGGAAGTAATACCGATGACAGTTTTCTGAAATCACTAAGTTTGAAATCAATTATCGACAATACCCAGTCTGGTTTGTCAATGATTGGAAACTATCTTGATGTACTAGCTAATGATGCTTCAAAGGCATCTTTACAACTACGCAGAGAATCTAGTCCAACAATATTAGGCGGCCTTCTTGACCACACAGGTGCTACTTTTGCCTCTGTTGGTGCCGGTTTACTGCATTCTGTATCAGGTGTCACTAGTCTTGGCAGTAGTATTCTTGAATTGGATGCAGTAGTTTATGGCAATATTATCGATACTTTATCAGGTGGAGAGTACAACGGCGGTTTCACCGATTTAGATGGACGTACACAGCAATTAACTGATAAATGGATTGCTGGAGGCCAAGGTGCTTATGATTTCGGCAAGAAGTTTGTAACTGACCGCGATTATCGAGCAGGTCTAGGTCTAAGTGCTGGTGAATTCTTGGTTGACTTTTGGAATGGTGACTACGAGGCCGCAAATAAAGTATCAGAGGGGGCTGGCGCGCTTCTGTTTGGGGCAGCCACTGAAGCAGCTGTGGCGTCGAAATTGGGTGGATTGAAAGGTAGTGGCAGTGATTGGATTATTCGCTCACCTTTAAAGTCTGATATTGATGTTGCAACTCTAAATGGAGGAATACTACCAAAACAGTTGTTTGATAGTTGGCAGGTGCCTTTTGTTCGAGTCGAAAGAGTTACATCAGAGATGGCTAATCGCTTTAGAGGAAATGGTTACTTGGACCCTCTAACAAATAAAATAATATCTCCACCAAATAATTCCTTAATGTCAGTAGATCATATTGTTCCTGTTGATACGATGATAAAAATGCCCGGGTTTAAAGATCTGACACCTGATCAGATGAAAATAATCATCCAAGATAAATATGATATTGGTAATCTTCAGCCTCTACCACAGCCATTGAATTCATCTAAGAGGAATAGTATGAGTTGGGATACTTATAAAGGGCAATCCTTAAATCAAACCTATAGCAATAATTTACAAGAGCTTCAACGTGCTCTAAGTGTTGACATTCAAGATCAAATTGATGCATTTAATCTCATGAATAAAGCAGGTAAAAGATAGATGGGTATCTTAGAAAGTTATGATGTTCTTTGTGCTTCTACAGATGAGTTGCCGACTTACGCTACACAGAGTATAAGTAATTTCTTTCTGGATAGGTTTACAGGTAGCTTAAACGATGTTTTTTGTGAATTGGCTGTGGATTTGCCATTAACGTTTAGGGCTATTGAGGAAAATTATAGTAAACCTATCGTTGGTATAAAAACAATTGGTGGGAGAAAAAAATATGATCTTTTGTTAGAGGGGGTAGATCGCTCTCTAGTTGGAGATTTGTATAACCGTAATTTTTATGATTTATACGATTTTAATGAACAGTATAAAATGTTGCCTGTTCAACTTCGATCATATTACCGTGTTACTCAAGGTATGCAGATCGTAAAAGATGCAGCTGTGCCTGCTTTCAGTTGGAAGGATTTACCATTAAGCCTAGGTGGCAGAAGGAATGTTAGCGAGATAGGTGACGTTTTGAAATGTAGTGAAAGCGATATAAGAATAATACCATTTCATCAGGAATTATTTGTTTGGATGGTAGGAAATCATGGTGATCTACTTTTGATCAATGAAGATGATGGTAAGTTCTATCATTCTCAAATTGGGTATATAGATGATCTATTTGAGATAGAGGAGTCAGTAAAGTATTGGGATAATTACTGTTCGTACGTTTTTGCTTGTGGGGTAAATGCAGGTTTTGTATTTAGGTGAACTGTTGAACGAAGGCGCTTCGAGGTAAAAATAAAGGACACCCGGTGCGCCGAGCTAAATCGGCAAGAGATTGGAGGTGAAAGTCCTCTACCCGGAAAGGTGTAGCGAACCGCCGGCTCCCCGAGTCATGGGCCGCTGACCGTAAGGTCAGAGGTTAAGCGTTGATAGGGGAAAGTGCAGGCTCAGTATTGAGGAACAAAATGGAGGACACCCCAAGAAATATTGCGATGTATACGAAAATAGGGTAGTTTTTATTTGAAAGATCAAAATCAAAAAAAATATGGGACACCCCACAAATTCTAGACAAACAAACGTGTATGAGATAGCCTAAATTTCGTTTATTCATGGAAGAAACCAGGAGGTTAGGATGACCACTGCCCGCCAAAGACTGATCAGTCTTCAAGAGACTCCCTATTACAGGAAACATGTGGGATAACCATAAAAAAACAAAGGGGCCAACCGGCCTCATTGTTTTTTTAGTTTTCTAGCTACTGGTTGATGTATCAGTGGTTAACACAAAACGCCGTCCATCACTCTGGCCGTCACCGGCATATCGATGGAGAACCCCGCCTGATCTAGCCAATGCCCCTTCATCTGAATCCACAAAAAAAATGGAGGACACCCCAAGAAATATTGCGATGTATACGAAAATAGGGTAGTTTTTATTTGAAAGATCAAAATCAACAAGGAGGTTGAAATGACAAGAGCTCGTCAAACCCTAGTGAGCGGTAGTGTCAATAATCTTTCGCTCTTTGTTTGGCGGTAGCTTCGTAGTTAGGCAGTTTCTTGCTCCAAGTATTGCTTCTTGAGCGCCTCC
>JBEVWG010000013.1:75752-116875 GCA_040506705.1 Candidatus Thiodiazotropha sp. 6PLUC1 | reverse complement strand
TCAACCACATGAAACGCTTCGCGTACACCCTCTCCCCAACCCCTCTCCCGTAAAGGGAGAGGGGCTTTCAGAGTTGTTCTGAGGAGATTAAAAGTTAATGGGACTGCAGTGAGTGAAAATGTTTAATATTGACGCCACTCTTATGATGGTCCATTATCAAAAGTTATGACTCTGCAAAGACACAGAATCAGCGTACTGCTCTTAGCGCTACTACTGCTGCAGGCCCCCATAGTGATGGCCTGGTCTCATGGTTGTGGTACAACTAATGATCAAGTGATGAACCAGATGAGCGAGCAGATACATACACATTGTCATGAAGTTGAATCTGCAATTGAGTTGGCTGACTGCGAAAACATGAACTGTGTCTTCTGTGGATTTACCGTGCAGTTCGATCTTCCTGCAGTCACACTTACTGTCTCCCACGTCCTTTATATTGCTGAGCCGAGCTTCCCTGCGCCTCCACGGTCAGAACAGCCAGTTGAGCTACGCCCCCCTATAGTCTCCTACTTCGTATAAGCCCTACTCGTTTTTTTTCGGTCTTTACCTGACCGAATCTTTCTATATGGGAGACGTTCCATGTTGTCTCTGTTTCCATGGAGATGTAACCGCATGCTGGATTTGCAGTTACTGATGGTTGCGCTATTCGCAGTTACTCATCTCTATGCAGATGAAAATGCTCAGCATGCTGCATTTACAGATCTACTGACTCGATTGCAGCACCACCCAGCCCTGTTTGTTTCTTCATCAGAACAACAGCAATGGCTGGCCAGTGCCGATGCTGCATTGTCTCTGCCAAACCCTAATTTCACATTTGGATTCAATAATTTACCTGTTAATGAGCCGACCAGCTTTGATCGCTATTTACCCAGTAGCCGTAGCCTGGAGTTCAAACAGTCAATTCCCAGTCTTAAAGGCAGAGAGGCGCTTCGCAGCACTCATCTCGCTCGTAGCACTCTGGCTCAAATAGAGCGTCAGATGGTGATGGCAGAGCTTCGTAAACGGCTAATCACGGCGCTGGCGCAACAACGCAGAATCAGCCACTCAAAAGCAGCCCTGGATCAGCAGCTGTCTCTACTGTCAGAGCTTGAACGGTGGCTGAGAGGAGAGATGGCGGGTGGTGGGGCGGTCTACAGCCGCTTCGATGAACTTGATGTTCAGAAGAGCAAGATCGAAGAGAAAAAACTGACTCTGATCGGTGAGGCTGGACGATGGGGATCAGAACTTCGATCACTGGTGGATAGAGTGCCATCGACAGTAACCCTACCGCAGATCCAGCCAGGCAGGTGGTCAGGCAATCCAGATGATCTGATCAAAGTCAGGATTGCAATGGCCAAGCTGGCTGTCGCTCAGTCACAGGTAGAGGAGCGTCGTTCTGCATTCAACCCCGACTACGCCTTCAGTGCTGCCTGGCAACAAAGAGAATCGGGAGAAAGCTTCGACGGAGATGACTGGTTCACCCTGAAGTTCACTGCCAGCCTACCGCTTTGGTCATCGACCAATCAGACGCCAAAACTGAAAGCAGCAGAAGCCAGAGTCACCATGGTATTGGCCCAACAGGATCGACAGTTACGCCTTGCCAGGAGTGACTACGAAACTGCATTAGCAGACTACAACACTGCAGTGGAACTGAGACATGCTATGCGGGAGAGGCAGAGTCGACTGCAAGCGTTGGAGGCTGCAAACCGACGTCGCTATGAAGCGGGAGATATCGACCTGGAATCGGTGATACGTCCGGCAATGCAGCTTGCAGAACTCGATCTGGATCTAGCCGGCGCAGAGACCAAACAGACCATAGCTGCCGCACGGATCAATGCCTTGCTTGTGGAGGAGATGTTATGAAATCAAGTCTATCGGTCAAGCAGATCGCTACGATTTTTCTATTGCTGTTTTTTACTCTGGCTCAGTCGCAGGAGAAGTCACAGCAATATACCTGCCCTATGCATCCACACTATATCGCTGAAGAGATGGGTAGCTGTCCAATCTGCGGTATGGATCTTGTGCAGCTGCAGAGTGGCCCGGTTCTGGATGAGGGTGGGGATCAGCCCAACGGACGGGCTGTGGTCACCATTTCACCGGAGACGATCCAGAATATGGGGGTACGCTATAGCCACGCAGAGATGACCAGGTTTGGTAGCCGCATAAGAGCCTATGGGGTGGTGGCGGAGAATGAACGTCTACGCAGTGAGGTCTCCAGCCGGGTACCCGGTTGGGTTGAGACCCTCGGCGTTACAGCAGTGGGTGATAAGGTAAAGCGAGGCGATCTTCTATATCGTCTTTTCAGTCCAGATCTGGTTACTGCACAACAAGACTATCTCAGTGCTCTGGAGAGAAACAGTGAGCAACGCATAGCTTCCGCTGCTATCCGACTGGAGGCACTTGGTGTCTCCCAGAGCTTTATACAAAGGCTGCGCAAGCAACGAAAGTTGGTGGAACGGGTTCCTTTTTACGCTTCAACCGGTGGCACCCTGAGTGATCTCAATGTCAGAGAGGGAGCCTATGTACGGCCCGGAGACACACTCGCAGTTGTGCAGGACTACTCAACGGTCTGGATTAATGCTGCGATAGCGGAGAAAGACCTGGCAAAAGTGACATTCGATACACCGGTAGAGGTGATTCTTCCCAATCTTCCAGGCAGGGTGATCGAGAGTCGTATTGACTATATCCACCCTACAGTAGACTCCAATAGCCGTACCGGCACAGTCAGGTTAGCGATGTCCAACGAAGATGGTCAACTTCGGCCTGGTGCTTATGCCGATGTGCTGTTCGAGGTTGGCATGGATCAGCGGCTAGCCATAGCCGATAGTGCTCTGCTGATCGGAGAGGATGGATCCTATCTGGTGGTGTCTCTTGGGGAGGGCAGGTTTCAGCCGCGCAGAGTCAGTACAGGATTGAGCAACGGGGGCTTCACAGAGCTGGTGGAGGGGGTCGACAGCAGTGACCTGATCGTGGTTTCCGGTCAGTTTCTCATCGACTCCGAGAGCGCCTTGCGTGAATCCTTCCAGAAGCTTCAACGCCTGAAACTGACTTTGGATGGATTGCCTTTAAGCCAGAATCAGTTGGCAATGGTGGACCATCTTATCGATGCGGCCCTCTATCTCCACGAGGCGCAGGTGGATGGTTACGATGTGACTGCAGATCAACTGCAACCGGCACGGGAGATTCGTGATCTGTTATGGGCCGATTTTGGTGATACCCGACTGGGACCGATCCTGGATGGTGCATCCAGAGCAATTGAAGAGGCACAGCAATCTCGCTCTGAGAGCGCTCTACTTGAAGCACTGAATAGACTGGTCAGCGAACTACAACCCTGGGTGGTAAGCGGGCGAAAAGAGCACTATCAGAAGCTGGGGGTTCAACTCTATCGCAACGAATCGGATGATCGACTCTGGTTGCAGATGGCTGGGCAGCCGTTAAATCCCTATGGTCAGTCTGCGGGAGAACTACTGCAGTGATGCCGCGCAACCAATTACAGGCCATTCCTCATGCATGACCACAAAGATATCGCAGGAAAGGATCCGGCGCGATCCTTCGTCGCCCATGTGATCGGCTGGTCGGTACAAAATCAACTGATCGTTCTTATTTTTACCGCTGCCCTGGCTGTTGCAGGCCTACTGGCACTGGAACGAACCCCGCTGGATGCAATACCCGACCTGTCGGACACCCAGGTGATTATCCGTACAGATTTTGCCGGTCAAGCACCGCAAATCGTCGAGGATCTGGTGACCTACCCACTCTCCGCCACACTGCTGGGGTTACCGAAAACTGAAGCGGTACGGGGCTTTTCCATGTTTGGCACCAGTTTTGTGTATGTCATTTTTAAGGATGGCGTAGATGACTACTGGGCCAGAAGCCGGGTTGCTGAAGCCTTGGCGACGGTACAGAAAGATCTACCACAAAGCGCCACGCCACGACTTGGCCCTGATGCTACAGGGGTGGGGTGGGTCTACCAATATGCATTGCTCGATCGTAGTGGCAAACACGATCTGGCTGACCTCAGGGCAATGCAGGATTGGTTTCTACGCTTCGAACTTGCCACCGTACCGGGGGTTTCAGAGGTGGCTTCAGTTGGGGGATTTGTGCGGGAGTACCAAGTGCTGATCGACCCGAATCGCTTGCGTGCCTTTGATATTCCTCTGATACGGGTACGGGAGGCAGTAAAAGCAGCCAGTATGGAAGTGGGTGGCCGGGTGCTGGAACGGGCCGAGACCGAACTGATGATTCGATCCCGTGGCTACATTACCTCTTTGCAGGATCTACAGCAGGTTGTAGTGCAGGCAAGAAACGGCACTCCGGTTCTGCTGACCGATGTGGCGCGGGTGATCGAGGGGCCGGAGTTACGCCGCGGCGTCGTCGAGCTGAATGGTGAAGGTGAAGTAGTCGGCGGTATCGTGGTGATGCGTTCTGGTGAGAACGCTTTGAATGTCATCGAGGCCGTGGAGAAGAGACTCGAGACCCTGCAACAAGGCTTGCCCGAAGGGGTGGAGATCCGCACTGTCTATGATCGGGCTCCCCTGATCCGGGGAGCGGTGAATTATCTCAACCACAAGCTCCTGGAAGAGGGCCTTGTGGTAGCCCTGGTCTGCCTCATTTTTCTGCTTCATGTACGCTCCGCATTTGTCGCCATCGTCACCCTGCCTCTGGGTGTTCTGGGTGCTTTTACAATCATGGCAGCGCAGGGAATCACAGCCAACATTATGTCCCTGGGAGGCATTGCCATCGCAATCGGTGCAATGGTGGACGCCTCCATAGTAATGGTCGAGAACGCCCATCGTAAACTGAGCGACATGCCTGATTCAGTAGGGAGCAAGGCCCGGAATGCAGCACTGCTTCAGTCTGCAAAAGAGGTAGGTCCCGGACTCTTTTTCAGTCTGTTGATCATTACTGTCTCTTTCCTGCCGGTGTTTGCGCTTACCGGTGAGAGTTATCGACTCTTCTCACCCTTGGCCTATACCAAAACCTACGCCATGGGCTTCGCCTCCATTCTCTCGGTAACCCTAGTGCCTATCCTGATGCTTTGGTTGATTCGGGGTAGAATACACCGGGAAGAGGTAAATCCGCTCAACCGTTTTTTCGTCGCATTCTATAAGCCTATTCTGCGCTTCTCCATGAAGCAGCGCTGGATCACCCTGCTGATGGCAGCTATTGGTATCGGTAGTCTCTGGTATCCATACACTAAGCTGGGTACCGAGTTCATGCCTGCTCTATACGAGGGTGAGTTGCTCTATATGCCCACTACCCTCCCCGGCGTCTCCATCAGCAAGGCAAAAGAGATTCTGGCTCAGACCAACCGACTGATCCTCACAATACCTGAAGTGGATCAGGTGTTTGGCAAAGTTGGTCGCGCAGATACTGCAACCGACCCTGCGCCAATCTCAATGATCGAAAGCTGGATACGACTTAAACCCAGAGAGCAGTGGCGACAAGGTATGAACATTGACGACCTGACAGATACGCTGGATGAACGGGTGAAGTTCCCTGGGCTGGTCAATAGTTGGGGTTATCCCATCAAGATACGTATGGACATGATCTCAACCGGTATACGTACACCAGTGGGGATAAAAATTTCAGGCCCTAATCTGGATGAAATCGGTCGAATCGCCCTCGATGTGGAGGGGGTAGTGAAGGAGGTAGAGGGTACCCGCAGCGCCTTTGCCGACCGGGTGACTGGTGGCAAATATCTGGAGATCATCCCCAATCGGAATGAACTTGCCAGGCGCAATATCGACCTTGGCGTATTTCAATCGATCATACAGACCGCACTGGGCGGGATGAAGGTTGCAGAGAGTGTTCAGGGACGTGAGCGTTTTAACATCATACTTCGTTACGACCGACCCTTCCGGGAATCGATGCACCAACTTACCGATATTCTGGTGCCAACACCAGGCGGCATGCATATCCCCCTGGGTGAAGTGGCAACAGTTGAATACGCACCCGGACCACCAATGATTAAATCAGAAGATGCACGGCTGACCGGTTGGGTATTTGTCGATATCGACGGCCGGGACATTGGTGGGTATGTGGACGAAGCGCGCCTGCGTGTTGCTGATCAAGTGGCACTTCCACCTGGTTATGCCACTACCTGGTCTGGCCAATATGAGCAGATACTGGAGGCTCGGACGCGACTTAAAATCGCCATTCCTGCTGCTGCAGCAATTATCCTGGTACTGCTGATGATTCACTTCGGACGTAGTGATCGCACGGTAATGGTGATGACTGCACTACCCTTCGGATTGGTTGGTGGTCTCTGGGCGGTCTATTTTGCCGGTTACAACCTCTCTGTTGCAGTTGCAGTTGGCTTTATCGCATTAGGTGGTATTGCTGTTGAGACTGCAGTTGTGATGTTGATCTATATCGATCAGCAGGTAAGGAACCTGCCACCGGTCGATCACAAAACCCTATTTTCAGCCATCATGGCTGGGGCAGTACTGCGTGTACGTCCAAAACTGATGACTGTTTCGGTAATCATTGCAGGCCTTCTTCCAATCTTCTTTACTGAAGGCCCCGGATCAGATGTCATGCGGCGCATTGCCCTGCCTATGGTGGGCGGAATGTTAAGTACAACAGTAATGACCCTGATTGTGATTCCAGTCATCTATCTGATCTGGGAGTCTCGCCACCTACCAGCTACAGCCCCCACTTCCAAAGCGGATGCTATTGCATCGAAACAAACCTAAGAGGTATTAATATGAAAAAGCCAATTGGACTCTATTTTTTCCTGATCACAACAACTCTGATCAACACAACTCTAATTGCAGCCAACCATGAGGGTCATGCTGCGCATGACCATTCAATGATGAGCAGCGATGCCAGTCAGGTCATGGGTATGGGTGTCATTCATCAGGTTAATGTTGAGAAAAAAACAGTAAATCTTACCCATCAACCAATACCGTCTCTCAACTGGCCAGCAATGACCATGGATCTAGCGGTGACCAAGCGTGTCGATCTATCTGCATTCAAGGCAGGGGATCAAGTGCACTTCACATTGAAAAAAGGTCGGGACAAACAGTTCAGGATCTCAACAATGAAAGTCGCTGAGTAGTTTCAGTATAACTTAATCAGTGGTCTATAACGGCCACTTAAGCTCACCGAATCCGTATGGACAAGGATGTAGATAATGATAGTTATTAAATCACTGCTGCCCCATTACTTTAACTATTACGGTTGTAACTGATTCATTGCTGTTGGTTTCTATTGTTGATTAAGAATAGAGACATGAAAAAGCAGAGGGTGACGGCTAGAAAAAACTTACAAGTCATCAGTATCTTAAATAGGTGGAGAGAGAAACTCCCCTCTCCCGTAAAGGGAGAGGGGCTTTCAGAGTCGTTCTGAGAAGATTGAAAGCACCTTTCCGAGCTCCTCATAAGAGCTCTCTATAGTCACACCTTTGCGCTCAAACTCTTCCTTATAGTCTGCACTTCTTGATATCCGATGCCCACTCAATAGAACATTTGGATTACATCACTCAGTGTTTTCATAGCTGTCTTGACGTAAAGAAGAAATTAGTTATTTTTATTCTTTAAGCCTTTCAACCAGATTCCACTCAATAGCCAACCATACGCCCAAGTGCCGATTAAAATAAGCACAAATACTATTATTATATCCCGCGGTGAACCGTTGAGTGAAAACTCTGGAACATAACCAAAAAGAAACGGCCCCAAGTAGAGAAACTTTGCGAATTTGAATGAAGCAAAAGCGGTTCGCCACATATTGGCTTTGGCAATTGTAGCACCAGCAAAAGCAGCTATACAGACTGGAGGTGTGATATTTGAATCCTGTGAAAGCCAATAGACGATCATGTGGGCTGCGATCTCGTTCACACCAAGATGTGTCAACGCCGGCACTGCAACAACCGCGGTTATCAGATAGGCCGCCGTTACTGGCACCCCCATACCAAGCACCAAAGAGGCCAGCGCAATTAACAGGATAGTCAGAAAGAGTCGCCCATCAGCCAACTCAATCACGATATCGGCAAAGGTCAATACCAGCCCGCTGTATGTGAGCACACCAATAATGATTCCAATTACACCCACAGTAGCACCGATTTTCAAACTGTTCTCGGCACCCTTGCGCGAGGCTTCAATAAAGCCTTTTACATCGATCCGCGTTTCCTTACGGAACCAGCTGACGATGATGCAGGTACCTATGCCAACAATGGCCGAATACCCTGGTGAGTAACCCCTCAACATCAATATAGTAATCAACACCAGCGGCAGAATATAGAACCACTCCCGCTTGAGGATCTCTGTCGCCCTGACCTCAGACCGTTGACCAACAATATGATATCGCTTGGCTTCATAGTGCACCATTACAAACACACTGAAGAAGTACATCACAGCGGGAAACAGTGCAACCAGCATGATATGGGAATAGGCCACTCCGGTCAGCTCTGCCATAATAAAGCCGCCTGCCCCCATGATCGGTGGCATAAACATGCCACCGATGGAGGCTGCCGGTTCTATCCCTCCCGCCACGTGGGGCCTGAAACCCGCCTTCTTCATCATCGGAATAGTAAACGAGCCCGTCGATACCGTGTTGGCGATGGCGCTGCCTGATATAGACCCGAACAGACCACTGGCAATTACAGCAACCTTTGCCGGACCACCAATCTTGTGGCCCACTGCTGCCAGGGGAAAGTCGATGAAGAAACGTTGCGCCCCACTACGCTCTAGAAAGGCGCCAAACAGAACAAACAACAAGATATAGGTGGCAAGGACATTCGCCATGATACCGAAGACACCATCACTCTTGTAGAAAATGCTGGTGCATAGGTCAGGGAAAGTATCGCCAGCATGTGAGATAAGTTCCGGTGCGTAATCACCATACACACCGTAGAGCAACATAACACAACCGATGATGACAAAAATAACACCAACCACCCGGCGGGCTAATTCAATCCCTAGCAAAACCCCAACCATGGCAAATACTTTATCTATTTCGGTCTCAGCACCAGCCCGATAGTTGATATCCTGAAAGTTCAGCATCCAGTAACCGATTGAGGCGACTGACGCAAGAATCAGAACGTAATCCATTACACGTCCGAAGGTGTTTTTTGAGCGGTAGATCAAGAATACCAATACATAGGTTATGATGATGTAGATGCCGCGGTGATACTGGGTTGCAGCCGGCTCCACCACTGCGGAATATGAATAGAAGAGAACCAACACCAGTGCCAACAGATCGAAAAGCCACTTCTCTATTCTGTGTAATTTCTCGTAGAGCATGTTTCGAGTTCAGCTGGCGGAGGCTACGGGAGAATAACAATCTATCCTCCCGCACCGTTGACGCTATAGCACGCCCTTCTCTTTCCAGAACTTGACCGCACCAGGATGCATTGGTGTAACTATTCCCTTCGGGCCATCCTCGATTTTCATCTCTTTGAATGTCTTCTTCTGGGATCGCATATGAGCCAGTCCCTGCTCGGTGTAGATCATAGATAGTAGATCGTAGACTACTTCGTCAGATAGATTGGCATTGGCAACCCATAGAGCGGAATCTTGAAATGAAGGTGTATCATAATCGACACCTCGATAGGTTTCCGAGGGGATTGTCAGTGTTGAAAAGTAGGGATATTTTTCATAAAAGCCGCTTGTCAGCGCATCCTGCCCTACATTTACCAGATCTATGTCATTGGTTTGGGCTGCCATGATTACAGCACCACTGGGGAAGGCGGTAAAAAGCCAGAAGGCATCAAGCTGATTATTGCCGAATGCTGCAGCTGCATCGTTATAACCAAGAGCATTCTGCTCAATCTTGTCCCAAACCCCCATATGAGTAAAGAATAGTTCGCAGTTTGCATATGCACCCGAACCAGCATTACCAACACCCACCTTCCTGCCTACAAGATCACTGACGCTTTTTATGCCGGAGCCCTTGCGGATTACCAATTGTGCAGGTGCACCATACAGATAGGCGACTGCCAGTACGTTCTCATACTTTTTGGTATCTTTTTTAAGCTGACCATTCCGACCCAGATAGACATGACCTGAATAGACAACACCAAAGTCTGCCTTACCCCTGTCGACTTTACGCAGATTCTCTATCGAGCCGGCTGAAGATTGCGCTTTGACCTTGAACGCCTTGTTTTTCTTCACCGGCCCGTAGACCTGAATTGCATTGGCAACCACCTGGAAGGTGCCACCAGCTGGTCCACCACTGAAGACAATTCTCTTGGCTGCGAACGATGATATTGGAAAAAACAGGGCCACGCTGAGCACAGCCGCTGTACTGATGAGAAATGATCTCCGGTGCATTCTCATTACTATCTCTCCTATAACTGCTATGACCGATAGTTTTTATACGCTCCGATAAGTGAATCTCCTGTTTTTCTCAACGAGCACCGCTCGATTTCGGAATTGAATTTTTCCTGGCATTAAATAACGAAATACCGGGGCCTTATCCTTAGATTTAGATCAGTAATGATTGAAATAGAAGAACTTTTAGATCTGAGAGACGTTTTTCAATGATGTATGTCAAGCAAATGTATTGATTGTTTAAACTCAATCACCACATATGGTACAGATTCTATATTTAGCACATGGTCCACTAGCCCCTCACCAGCCATTCGAGTAGCATAGTCCATGCTGTCGGGAAAACGGTCCACTATACAAAAGCACTGAACCACGATTCCAGCTGAACCCGGCAGGCTAACAAAGTGAAGCTATAATTTCGTCTTTCCTCTAGAATCGCCACATGAAATTTACGACTATTTATTACATTAATCTGGCCATTGCGCTCTTTTTTCCCATGCTTACCTATGCCGAAGAGAAGCCACTTTGGGAGGCTGGGATAGGCGTAGGCGCAATGAGCTTCCCCGCCTACCGTGGTTCAGACAAGGTACACAACTTCCTGCTTCCTGTACCCTACTTTGTCTATCATGGTGACTTTTTTAAAGCTGACCGCCATGGCATTCGAGGCAGTCTGTTTGAATCTGAGGTAGTGGACTTAACCCTTAGTTTCTCGGCCTCTCCCCCTACCAACAGTGATGATATAGATGCACGGGAGGGTATGCCGGACCTCAAGACAACTTTTGAGTTCGGTCCTCAGGTCGACATCAAGCTCTGGCAGAATGAGGCTAGCACACGCAGTCTCAAACTACGCTTGCCTGCCCGCGCCGCACTCACTGTCGAACGCTCTCCAGAATCGGTTGGCTGGGTATTCTCCCCGAAATTGAACCTCGACATCACAGACCTACCCGCCATGCCAGGCTGGAATTTTGGTGTGATCGCAGGCCCTATCTATGGATCTGAAAGACAGCACGAATACTTTTATGGTGTTGCACCTGAGTATGCCACAAGCAGTCGACCTGCCTATGAGGTAGATGGCGGCTACAGCGGAAGCCAGTTTCTGATGTCACTATCCAAACGATATGACAGATTTTGGGTTGGTGCTTTCCTACGTTACGACACTCTGAGCAATGCCGTCTTCGAGGATAGCCCGCTGATAACTGATGACAGCTTTTTAGCTGCTGGTATTGCAATCAGCTGGATTATTAGTGAATCCAAAACAAGGGTTAATGTTATTGATTAGTCTATAACCACCCATGATTCTGCTTTTGAGGTATTAAGAGAAGTTTCTATTTCGCAAGTTAACTCGATCAAATACCACAAGATATACCGAGTTGAAAAGAATCCCGGTCAGATCAATATTTGTAATACAAATGACCATGACCGGTGAATGCCATGAATCCAACTATTCCGCTAGCGCTCTTAGCAGCAATTGCATCCTGGACATTTCTGGGAATGACATTTTCAAATCTACTATCAGGATACTTTGAAACGCGTACATGCCTATCCGAGTGCGTTAGGAACTACTACTTCGCTGCACTAGCACTTGGTCTTGTAGGTTTAAGTTTATCAACTCTTGCTATTATACGGTCAGATTTCTCAGTTTTTCTAATACTTATTTTGTTGCTTAGCGCAATACCCTTTGCTATTACTAGCTCTATCTTTATTATTGGTAATTTAGAAGTTATTTTACACTAAGTATATTCTTTTTATTTTGTAGGACAGAGAGGACACACCACCTAAGGATAAAAGGGAATTCAATAACTTAGGAGAAATATTGATAGTGCAAACTCACACAAAACCTACTCCAGTAGGATTGAACTTCATACTATTTTTAATAATACTGCTTATCACAGTATCAGCAAAAGCAGACAAACATAGTGATCAGGATTATCCGTGGAATGAGTACAAGAGGGAGAATGGGTTAGTCGGATATGAACGAAATGTTATCAACTCAAAGTATATAGAATCACGTGCTGAAGTAGTTATTGAAAGCCCAGTGGAAGTGATATATCAAGTATTGAAGGATGTTGATTCATATCCAAAATGGATGCATGAATGTAAACAAGCCACTCTATTGAACGAGCAAGGCTCATCCATGGTTTTATACCTTGCTCAAGGCGCACCCTTTAACAGTCGTGATCGTGATGTAGTATTAGAAGCTACAACAAAAGAAAATTTGAGTAACAGAGAATATACCATTAAATTTCAAAAAGTTGCCTCTAACTCACTCCATCACCCGCTGGATATTAAGAGAGATAATCGTCTATGGATGAATAAATTCAGAGGTAGCTGGAATCTACGTATGGTTGATCGCGATAATACAAAAGTAACCTTTACTCTCTTTTCAGACCCTGGTGGCTTTGCTCCCGGTTTCATCACAAATAGTGTGACAAGAAAAGCCTCTTTTCTATCCCTGAAAGGTATGATAGCCATGGTTCGAGAGGACAAGTACTCTATTGAGGCAACGAGAAGTGAAATGAAGAAGAGGATTGAGGCTGCTTTAGAACAAGAGAACCTTCTATTTTATAATTCAGATTAAATAACTCAGCTAGAAGAGTAATCACTAAATGAATCATTCAGATAACCCTATCCGCCTATAATAGTCATTTATAATAAATCTAATCTATTTTTAGACACAAATATCCCGAGCAGCTCGGGATATTTGTTTATCTTGACATTAGTCGTAACACTCATAGTTTCGATATTTTCCGAAAGTACGATGTGAATGGTAACAGTGCTTGCGACGCATTTTCTTTCTCATTTTATCTCTCAATGTATCCATACGTCCCTCATCGTAGCCATCATTATAACCATGGCGATCACCTTTTTTGCTTCCTTTACGATAACCATTTTCATAACCTACTTTGTATCCACGAATATAATCTCGTTCTGAAAATGATTGATCTTTGTGCATACTTCGATAGGTGTTCGATCCATCTCTATACCCTTCACGATAACTACGTTTGTATGCTTTGACATAGCCGTCCTCCAAGCCATCACCATATCCAGCTTGATATCCTTGATCATAGGCATTGCTCTTTGCAGAAGCTGAACCGGCAAATAAAAGAAGAACAAATAATACTAAGGTGATAGGGGCAGAATGTTTCATCATAGACTCCGTTTTTCTAGGTTGTATGGCAATAATACTTACACCTAGATGAACGAAACCTGAACCAGAAATGAAGAATATAATTCTCTCATCGTTGAGATTAATAATAAGTAGTAGTAGAGCCCTTATATTTAACCTTATTCAATATGCTTTACACCACCACTCAGAGACACTTGAGGGAAAGGTATTTCCCACCCGTTTTCACTGCAAGCATCAACGCACCAACGCTGAATTGCACGTCTCAGGCGATTGTATAGATCTCCCAACTCTCCACTGAAATCTGCGATTACCACCAGATCAAGTGAGGAGCTGTTAGCTGCCGCAAACTCTACACGCAGGTTTAAAAGATGCTCACCATATCCCTCCTCTTCTACACATTTTTGTATATGTTTTTCAAGAGCTTGGGGTATTACTGACGTACTCTGTTGTTGTAAATTGTAACTTATCCCTATAATCTCTTTGAGGCGGAAATTTTTTGACAAATTTCTTGGCGAACCTGACAGAAAATCAGACATTTGATAAGTAACTTGTGCCCCACCCCGTTCAATAAGGCGAACCATTTCGTGGGAAATTCCTGATACCTTACCTCGAACGCCACTACTGAGTAGAACCCAATCATTTTTTCTGCATGGAAACCAAGGTTCATCTGGGTGACCAGGCCTCGACTTCAACCCAACCAGATTATCGATAGGTACGCGCTGCCTGATGCCTGCTGTCGGGTTTATCAATGTCGAATAGACATTGATCTGTTCAACCAGCCAAGGTATGCCCTCCATCTCTATTCGCTCACCCTCTCGAACTGAACCTATATTGAGAAAAAGCTGAACCTGATACCAATATCTCGGAACAGCTTGTCTGAGTGTCCAAGCCAAACCTAATAACAGAAGTATACTTAAACTGAATAATACCCAGTCTTCAACCAGGTAGAAGACAATCATCGGACCAAGGATAACCAGCAGGATAGTCACAAACCGATGCACGAGTTCCAGCATTCGAATTCTAAAGCTACGGTGTTTTTTTCGAAAACCTGGGATATAACGCTGCATGGTATTATAGCTGATACGAGACAGTAACATGATAGCAATTACCGTTAGCAACGCCTCTGTCAAATAGAGACCACGTTTTTGAAAAAAAGATTTAAGGTAACTTTGGGATGCCTCAGTAATCGAGGCCTCTGAAGCCAGCAATTTATCAAGTTGGAATTGTGCCGACTGCAATTCACTTTTCATAAAAGCCTGTTTTTTCTTCCACCTCTCTGCTATTTGTTCAAGTGCAGATTTCAGATTCTTTGATTCGCTTTGTTGTTGCAATTCATTAATATTGTGAAGCGCTGTGTCTACGACTTCCAGCCTCTCAGAATAGTATCCAATTTTCTCTTTCAGATCTGATTTCTGACGAATACGTACTGTCATCTCCTTCATTTCATCAAGCGCTGGTTTCAGTAGTGCAAAAAGCTCCTCCTGTATGTTGAATTTTATATCTTCCTGTTCTCGAAGAGTACTTAGATCAACACCAGCTGCGATATTTTCAAGATTTGCGCCTGTTGTCTTGAGGTCATTTTCTAGTTTTTCCAACTCTTTGAGCAATCGTTTCTTATCTGCATCAGAATTCGATGAGGCATTGGCCTCCTTACTGAGACTTGTAATATCACTCTTGAGATTAGCCTGTAGTTTTACAAGATCCCTAAGTGTTGTAAGAGTAGCCTTCTCTCCACTATCTTCTGTAAGCGGCTCTACAGCACTATCTTCAGCAAATGACTGTGTAGTGAGTAGCATCATGGCAGTCAGCAGATAAGGCAGATGGAATTGTCGTTTCAGTAAGATTATATTTTTCATAGTTAATTCTATTCTAATTGGACATAAATAGTATATGTGTAATACAAAGCGACTTTCCACTGACACATACCCCACCCTGGATGAAGTTATTGCTACACTACCAAAACCAACCACTATAACACTCAATATAGCTAAAACCGACATTCTAGAGTGGCACTTTGCACTATATACAAGTCACTGTATAACAGGCATTTATTAGATCGATTACTTCGTATTTGAGACTGATGATGCTACTATTTCGAACGAACAACTATAGATACATTTAGCACACGTGAGCAGATGTAGGATTTCACGACACCAGAGCCACTATTAAGCATTTTGACAAGTCACCATATTTACTTTTTTAGTTGACTCTCTATGGCCATACTGTCGTCATATTAAATTACGACTCTTTAATATAAACAGATATATGAAAATAGGTCTAAAATTCCACATAGTTGACATTGACTGGTAGCCTTGCTCGGCTCTTCTTTGTCTATAGGCAACATTAAGGCATATCAATGAACTGGAAAAATGCTTATCGCTCTTTCTACTACCAGGGCGCTCCTGAACCTGAAGACCTCAACCTTGAATACCATAAAACTGCGCTATTAACGATCGACATACAAAACACATATATTCAACCCTCAAAAGATCCGATTGAATATAAGCGATGGGCACCATTTCAAAAGCGCATGCGTGAGATTGTCATCCCTACTACCCAGGATATACAGAAACGTTTTCGTCAGCATGATATTGACGTAATACATGCACGAATTGCCTGCCAGCTTCCAGACGGCCGTGACCGCTCACTCAGTCAGAAGAAACCTGGCTGGAACTACCTACTGCTACCTAAGGATAGTAATGACTCGCAGATTGTTCCTGAACTAAAACCGATCAAAGATGAAATTGTTGTTACTAAAACCACTGACAGTGCACTAACAGGTACTAATCTTAGACTTATTCTTCAGAATATGGGCATTGAGAATGTTGTTCTATGTGGCATATTTACTGACCAATGCGTCTCTTCAACTGTAAGAAGCCTCGCTGACGAGAGCTTTAATGTTATCGTTGTGGAAGATTGCTGCGCTGCAGGGACTGATGAACTTCATTACAGAGAGCTTGAAATAATTAACATGATATATTGTCATGTAGTGTCAAGTTCTGAATTATTTGAGATCATGAAACTGTAACTATAAAATTTCTAATCTGTGTTGCTATTAATCCTTCGAACCACTTTTTTAATTTTCCTAGTTCTAAATTATTAGATAGTAGCTACTTCAAACCTGCTTAGGAACCAGCAGTATTAAAGAGCGTTACTTCTAATACTAATACATAAATCGAGCTGCTTAGATGTTACAATAGAGTGTCAACGATTTATTCCACCTTTTTGACTACCAGACCATCAACCCATGACAAATAGATTTTCCACCTTGAGCCTAAACTCTTCTTTATTAGGTAATCTAGAGTCTCTCGGTTATCACCAAATGACCCCCATTCAGGCTGCCAGCTTGCCCCATATTCTTGCCGGTAAGGATCTCATTGCCCGTGCCAAGACAGGTAGTGGAAAAACAGTCGCTTTTGGGCTTGGTTTACTCAATGCGCTTAATCAAAGTACCTACAATGCACAAGGAATTGTTCTCTGCCCAACACGCGAATTAGCCGACCAGGTTGCTAAGGAGTTAAGACGCCTCGCTCGAACGAATGCAAATACAAAAATAATCACACTTTGCGGCGGGAAACCCTTCGGGCCACAGATCAGCTCTCTACAACATGGAGCGCAAATTATTGTCGGTACCCCAGGGCGAATTCTTAAACACCTATCCAAAGGCACACTATCCCTTGGAAGTATTCGATGTGTCGTACTCGATGAAGCGGACAGAATGCTCGACATGGGCTTCAATGATGACATTACAGAGGTCATCAAACATACTCGTTCACAACGACAAACACTATTATTTTCTGCAACTTACCCGGAATCAATAGCGGATATAAGTTCGTCGTTTCAAGTTGATCCTGTTGAGGTCACTATTGATACTCATCATACAGATCTTAAGATTACACAACTCTTCTATGAGGTAGGAAAAGGAAAACGTAATCAAACACTTAGTTCACTGCTAGCACATCACAAACCCGCTTCTACCGTTGTTTTTTGTCAGACTAGGCTCCAATGCCAGGAGGTATCTGAAATATTACAACAGAGCGGGATTCAAGCACTTGCCTTACATGGCGATCTTGATCAAAAAGATCGTGACATGGTTCTTGTAAGGTTCGCTAACGGTAGTGTGCCTGTCCTGGTTGCAACCGATGTCGCCGCCCGAGGACTTGATATCAAGGAACTTGGCGCAGTAATTAACTATGAATTACCACGTGATCCTGAAATCTACGTCCATAGAATCGGCCGAACCGGGCGAGCAGGCAGCAAGGGACTTGCGCTTAGCCTGTTTATCTCTTCTGAAGCAAGTAGGGTTAATGCTATCGAAAACTATTTAGAGAGTGATATTAGACTGGAACAGTCCCCAGCTCTTGAACTACCAGAGGGCTTCAGCTTAAATGCAAAGAATATTACGCTTTGTATTGATGGCGGTCGAAAAGAAAAGTTACGCCCAGGCGATATTCTTGGCGCACTTACAGCAGATAAGACCATCCCGTCAAACAAGGTAGGAAAGATAGATATCTTCGACCATATTGCTTATGTAGCGATTGACCGAAGTATCCGAAAGATTGCCCTTCGAACACTTTCAAAAGACAAAATCAAGGGTAGACGCTTCAAGGTACGTATGATTAGCTAATCCTAAAGTATCACTCTAGAATCAATCTCCAGGTGCTTCCTTTACTTTATACACCGAAACAAAATATGACAATATTTAGGGTAATACCACTTAGTTGGTAGTATAAATACGTACTAAACTGCAAGAATATGGTAGTAAATATACCTATTCTAACAACTGAACTTTACATGATGACGTAGTCTTTAATTCTAAAAACATGAGTCAAACAAGTAATTTTCACATTTCCATTTTAAATACCATTCCTGATCATATTGCCGTGCTTGATCAGAGTGGCGTGATCGTCTATGTAAATTAAAGCTGGATTGATTTTGGAATAAATAATGGCATACCCAGTCAGAAAGAGTGGATTGGTGTTAAATATATTGAGAGTTGTAGTATCGATGGTGATAATAACATTATCTCTCTGGCTGATATTATTCAAGAAAAAATCGATAATAAAAGATCTGAATTTTATTTAGAGTACCCGTGTCACTCTACTACTGAACTATGGATGATATTCGAAAGTTAGAAATACCAAACCCTAATTCACCGATCAGTAATACTATTAGCTTATCTATTGGACTAGTTACCACATACCCCGATCTTGACTCAGATATAGAAGAGTTAATCCATACAAGTGACAAGCTTCTTTATAAAGCCAAAGAAGGTGGCAGGAATTACATTGAGTTCTCATCTATTTAGAGAACCTCTGATAGGGATTCCTGTACGAAGCGGCAGTATTGCACCCAACAAGCTGGGATATTCGTTGCC
The DNA here is from genome assembly GCA_040506705.1 of Candidatus Thiodiazotropha sp. 6PLUC1. Taxonomy (GTDB): domain Bacteria; phylum Pseudomonadota; class Gammaproteobacteria; order Chromatiales; family Chromatiaceae; genus Thiodiazotropha. Next base: position 98,124 of record JBEVWG010000013.1, on the reverse strand, counting down.
TGGTAATGATAGCTATCCACAGTTATTATTCTCAGGCAGTGACTCTGACCTTAACCACCCATATGCACAATTCCTGGGATCAAATCCTGTTTCACGATCTATTATATCGAGAAATTCCGAGAAACGAACGGCCTGCCCTCTTTTTGTCATGTAGAGTGTTCGCAGTGATTGATCTAATAACTCTGTCCCGATTACACCTTCCAGATCTTTAAGAAAAAACGCACCTTTCATATATGGAGCTACACCAAAAAGCTCATCTTCGAATATGTCGAGTTTACCGCACCCGTCAGGCCAAGCTATTTTATTATCACTACTATTTTGAAGGTTTTGCAGTTGTGTGTAGTATTTACTCCAGACAGTATCTGCTTCAGCTTCGCCTACTATCTCTTTAATAGCTCTGGCTGTAAGGTACGAAGCTATACCTTCCGATAAAACCAATTCTTCCCAACACGATATTCTAACGCTATTACCAAACCATCCATGTATCGCTTCATGCACATGAACAGATAGATTCGCGAGTGCTGTATTACTGATATGCCAATATGGGTGATGTTCCATACCACCGTAACCGCCATCTTTCCAGGCCACAGATACACTGGCCATATGATCACCGAATGCATACGCGCCAACATTCTGCTCAAACCAGTTAATAATCTCTTTAAGATCGAGTGTTCCTTGAACTGCTTCTGAATACTCTTCTGATCGATAGTAGACACCTACTTCAGTGCCATGCTCAGTTATTCCAAGATTCAAGTAACTGTAGTCATCAATAGAAAAACCAAGCATATATGAAGGAGCTTCAGTATTTATTTCGATAGGATAGACTGCCTGTAAACCATCAGGTACTCCACTTATCTTCAATTTATATTTACTGCCACCGGAAGGATTTGTATGACACGGAAAAACATTCCCGCAATAATAAGGCCAGGTAAATGAGTGACCAGCACTACTCACACCATTAAATTTTTCGTGGTATTGAAAAGTATAACTTACAGAAACAACGACGTCTTGGCTTGTTTTAGGTAGTCTAATATCTAAGCGGTCAACACTAATATGGTAATCAGGTTCGCTTCCATTTACCAACACCTCATCAATCAGAAGATCCCCTACATCCAATGAGATTCCCTGACTAACATATGAACCTGCTACTGTAAGTTGCGCCTCTCCTCGCCTCTTCTGTATATCAAGAGCGATATCATTGAAATGTATATTTCTATTCCGGTCAGAGTAATTATCTTTTGATGACGAATCAGAATTACTATTGCATCCAGTTAGTAATACAAATATAAACAACAGACATCCTATACCAGATTCCGAATAGTAGAGACGGCCTGAATTCATATAAATTCCATTTGATCTAATTAATGATTTATTACCCTTAATAGCACATTCTACAGATTTAAAATATCTATAATGATATTTTAACTATAAATTCCTACCCAATCCTAAACAGGACGTTACAAAAACTCTACTCTACATTGAATATACTGTCTAATTTTATAAAATATAAACTATAAAATATCAGCCAATAACTTCACTTAAACTGATACTGTCATACCCTTCATTCATATCTTCTGCTATTTTTTTCTCAACACGACTTAAGAGCTCATATCTTTTTTTATACATAGACCTTTTTTTAGCGACAATACTTTCAATTGCTCTTCTCTTTGGGTGAACAGGAATTTCATAAAATCCTTTTTTACAACATTCACCACCTCTTTCAGACCATACCTCATCATAATTTAACTTCAAAAAATCTTCTTTGTCTTTAAGGCTGTAAAAGTAGTGCATCTGTTGACGATATATCTCAGATATTGCATAAATCTTATTGATTCCTGTCGCTCTGCAAATCATTTGAAATAATTCAACCGTAAGATCGCGTGGCCTTATACCGAACATTTTTTTTGTGATGTCATGATATAGTGGGTTAATATCAACCATCCTTCGACCTTGAATTGCACCGACTATAGAAACCAGATTGGATAGCTCATCTTCCATTAATGAAAAAGCAATTGAAAATATTCTTTCATCATATATATTGATACTGAGCGTAATCATCCCCTCCCTCAAAAAGATACCGTTACGGTCTACTACCAGATCCATTCCATCATAAAATTCGCTCAGTGAAGCAATAGTCTTACTACTATATCTTTCAATAATAAATATATCATTTACCAATAACTGCGTTCTGAAATGATTATATAAAGCGTTTAGACGTTTTTTAAGACCCCACTCTGAGTGCTGATATGGCCAAAACACACTTGGAAGCGCTTCTTGATGGTTAATAAATAAATATTCAAGCTGAACCAGATCATCTTTGGACAGACGTGCGATTTCTTTAGCGTTGAGTAACACCATTATATAATATGCGACTCGGCCTTTAATGTAGTCATACTTTATCGGACTCAACTGTGACTTTCTATTTTCCGGGTCAACAGTCATAGCATTAGATATTTTAATAATTAAATTTAACTTATCCAACAACGATATAGCTCCATTTATTTAAGTCCATGCACAAGAAAAAACACTTACTATTTAATTAGGTTAATATTTAAATTACTACCTAATTATTTCTGTCAATCCACATGCGACTTAGATAATCATTTTAAATTAAATCCAAATTACTAAATTATCAGCTACATTACTGTATATCCGAACACATAATATAACTCTAATATTTCTAGAATTTATCGTCGCCACCCCGATAAAACACCTTTCCTCAACAATCAGCCTTAACCCATCCCGCCCTTGATGGGAGAAGGGCTGGGGAGAGGGTGAGTGTCATACATTTGGAGAAATTAAATCTTATATGACACTCTGATGATTTGTATTTTTAGCCCTCTTATTTTCTGCTGTATAGTCCTTTTTATTACTCGTAACTCTTTGGCAAAGGAAAGCAGTTAACACGATAATGATCGAAATTAATGGGGAACGTTGAGAATTTATATTAAATAACAGTAAAGAAGAAGGATTCACGAAAGAAAATGAAATTAACGAAAATAAATCACCTTAGAACTAATATCTTTAAACTATTCCAAAAGAATATTTTTAAATGCCCCTCTCTTGATAGAAGGGGGCACTCCGGAGCTAAACAAGCTTAAAAACGATAGCCAACTTTTCCGAATATACGTGCGTTCTTTAGATCGTCTTTGGTATCGTCAAGATCTTTTGTCCATTGATAACGAGCTTCCGCGCCCAGAAAGATTTGATCACTCATTTTATAGTGAAGACTAATGCCACCCTGTAAAGCCAGCGTACCTTCATTTACATTCCGTCCATCGGCATCTACATAGCCAATACCTGGGCCAAAGCCAATAGAAAATTTGTTGTCGACCTTATATAAGTAGTGAGGATTCATCTCAAAGCTTGTAATTTCCAGACCACCATCATCATAGTGGGAAAAGCTGAATTGTTGACGAATCGTTCCTAGAGGAGGATCGAGTAATAGACAGTTCATCGACAACTCTAATCCAAACACCAAATCGGTGTCCAAACCATGAGTTTGCGGATCCATGATGCCACCAGTGACCGAGAGCGTTAGGTCAGGATTAAAACCATCACTCATTACTGGTAAAAAATTCCAGTCACTATCTGCCCAAGCCTGTGGGGTTGTAGAGATAAATCCAGCGACCGCTATCAATCCTATGATAGATTTTTTCATAATTTCTTCCCGAAATAGTTACTTAATAATCAAACCCGCCAATAATATATGAATACGTGCAGATATTTTGTGAATTATTAGTCAATAATTAATTGTCTATATCAAATAGAGGTCTATGGGTAGTGATCACAGCCCCACAAGAGAGGCCGCTACTGTGATCATACACAAGCCAGTAGCGGCGTATTTCTTACTAATAAACTGATTTATCAGCAGTTTAGAGACACCTTATTACAATGCTATCTCTCTATTGCATCACGCACACGCTCCAAGCGTTGCCTCACATCTACGGCCAGGTCACCAATCATAGGTTGTTCAACCAATTTCAATACAGCTACAGGATCCATAAAAGCCACCACCACTGATCCATCCTCCTCCTCCCGGATGACCACATTACAGGGCAAAAGCAAGCCGATATCGGGCTCAGCATCTATCGCTTGATTTGCTAAAGGTGGACTACAGGCCCCCAGAATCTTGTACGGCCTCTTTTCAACACCAAGCTTTGCTTTTAAAGTAGCCTTGACATCAATTTCTGTCAGAACGCCAAAACCTTCAACTTTCAGTGCCTCTACAACACGTTGCTCAATGGCTTCAATGTCACCATCGAGACGTGATTTAAAACTATACATCGGGCAATCTCCTAACTGTTCTTATAGTCACCGACACATATCGGTATTTGTGCCCTATTCTGACACAATATCTATAGGCTTGAGTATCCTGATTATTGACTTAGTCGCCGGGTTAATAAGTAAAATCAGACCAACAGATGCCTCTCAAGTAGAGTAATCATCTCAAGCTTATTGAGCATGACACCAAAAAACTCAATAAAAATGGCTAACTGTCGATAAACTCACTATAAATATCATTATTTACATGGAAATACTTCTATGTTTGGCGTCCACACGTCAGCAGGAGGCTTTAAAACAGGGAGGGCTACTTTAAACAGACCTATATATATAGTCAGAGGTTTTGGCAGCTCTGAGAGAAGAGGACAATGAAACCGCAATCGAAAAATATTCTACCCTGGATCCCTCTGATACTACTTTTCACTCTACTGCTGCTGAGTGATCCCCTATTGGCCAATAAATTCGAGACTATTGGAGGAGGCGTGCAGGGATCAAGCAAGGTAAAAATTGAGTATCTTCAAATTATTGCTTATGTAGCCAGCGTTATATTTTTCGTTTCCGGCATTCTAACTATTGCACTGCACAATAAAAATGCCCTGACCCTCAACTACACAATGTGGAAGTCTTCGGCAACAATCTTCTTTATTTTGGGACTATGCTCAGCCGCTGCAGGTTACTATATGGCATGAGATAGAAATCAGGAGGCACCAGACGCAGATGGGACGACGTAGAAAAATACTGAGAAAAAGTGCAAAACGCTCCCTGCCATGACAAACAGATGCCAAACTGCATGGTGGTAGGCCAAACGCCTCCATATGTAGAAGATCACACCTAAGGAGTAACAAAGACCTCCGGCGAGCAACAGCGCTACCCCTCCAGTTTCAACTGAATCAATCAACGGCTTGATCGCGATAACTACCAGCCAGCCCAATCCCAAATAGAGTGTAAGAGAGAGCCACTTTAGACGGTTGTAGCGAAATATCTCCAGCAGAACACCGACAAGGGCTATTCCCCACACCAGACCAAATAGCGTCCAGCCCCAACTACCACGCAAATTTACGAGCGTGAAGGGAGTATAGGTGCCCGCAATGAGCAGGAAAATGGCAGCATGATCAAAACGCTGTAGCAGGCTTTTGGCCTTTGGATAGGGAATACCGTGATATAGGGTGGAGGCGGTGTATAACAAGATCAGCGTAGCACCGTAAATGCTGCAACTGGTGATATGCCAGACATCTCCATACAGTGAAGCAAATGTCACCAGCAACGCCAACCCTGCAACACTCAACAGAATGCCTATACCATGGGTTACAGCATGGGCTATCTCCTCGCCCAGCGTGTACCGATTTCCTGCAAATTCGGTCTGCATAGCAGGTCTCCTAGAAACTACGCGTATATCTGGCACTCAAATCATACCCCAGCATTCATGCAGAGTTATAGAACACAAATCCCATGCATGTTAAATATTAAGTATATGTATTATATGGATTTAATGAGGATTTTCCGTATAAAGCAGGAATATCATTTAATAACTTTTTAAATCACCGGACACTGAGAATATCATAGAAAACTACTGATCACTATTTAGTAAAACCAAGCTTAATCTTCTGTTTGAATTGGAAAATCCCCTGCATATTTCTCAATCCACTCAAGCGCAGCCTCTTCCCCGGAAAGCATCCGCCCTTCCCTTGTTTTTATTGTCTGCTTGTAGTGTTCGATATAACAGAGCTGCTCAATCATGCGTACTGCATAAGCCGTCTGCTCTTCCACAAACTTTACACCAACCAGAAAACAATTATCTTCCTGTCGACACCAGACAACCACACCTGTCGCATGAAATTGCGGAGGCGTAATAGGGATTGCAATGTGGATTTCTGTACCGGCCTCTATTTCATCATCGGCAAGAAAGCAAAGACCCCCTTCGCTATAATTGGTCAACATTTTTCTGTGAGCCGATGCCCGGCCACCCAACTGAAAATCGATGGGGACGTCGGTAGGATGTCTGATGTATAGACGCATTGATTTATCGGTTACTCAGTAATCTCAGAGCACTTATATCGCTAGAGGTATCAGAACTTACAGGATTAATTTGACTAATATCTTAACATCATAGCATCTATTAACCCGGCGACTAAGTATGTCGTCTTCAGGGTTTCAAGCCTGCCCTTGATCAAGGCGCGGCTCGCGCCCCGCAGGAAGCGCCCTTGGGGTGCAGGCAATGGTTGTTCCCTTGCCAAGAGCCGCAACACCGAGCAAGAGCAGGCTTGCCCCCCCTAACAATATGATTTTTAAAAGAGAGGCCGAAGTGTGCCTGCCTGCAGACTGCATTATCAAAACTTGCTGTAGGAGAGCTACAGCGGCGTTTTGATGCCTTGCCGCAGGCAGGCACACTCCGGCTGAAGACAACATACTTAGTCGCCGGGTTAATAAAAGCAGTGGGTGAATCTGCTTATCTGCAAAATAGATAGCATTAGTTACTTTCGAAATCTCAGAATAGTTAAATATTAAAAGACGTTCAGCTTGCTTGTTCCAGGCTATAGCCACAAAATCTGATCTATGAAAATTCCAAATTATATAGAAATGTTAACCCGTCTTGTGGGCGCAGCCTCTGTAAGTAGTGTAAATCCCACCTGGGATATGGGTAATGGCGAGGTTATTGAGCTACTGAACAACTGGTTCAGCTCCTTAGGTTTTGACACTGAGATACAACAGATACCAGGTCGTCCAGGAAAGATGAATCTAATTGCCTCCTACGGCCAAGGTAGTGACGGCTTAGTACTCTCAGGACACACAGACACAGTGCCATTTGATGAAGAGAAATGGAGTTCAGATCCTTTGAAACTACAACAAAAGGAGAACCGTCTATACGGTATCGGCACCACTGACATGAAGGGCTTTTTCGCAGTTGTTATCGAAGCGATTCGAGAATTACCTCTAGATCAACTTAAACACCCTCTTGTGATCATCGCAACGGCAGATGAGGAGAGCGACATGTGTGGTGCAAAATCCCTCACAGAACTGCATCGCCAATTAGGCCGCCATGCCATGATCGGTGAACCGACCAGCCTGAAACCAATTCGGATGCATAAGGGAGTTTCAATGGAGTCGGTCAAACTTACCGGTAAATCGGGACACTCCAGTAATCCATCCCTTGGCATCAATGCCCTGGACGGCATGCACCTGGTGATCGGAGAAATACTCAATTGGCGCTCAGACTTACAAAATCGGTATCAGAATCCAGCTTTTGAGATCGATGTACCAACACTTAATTTGGGCCACATCCATGGTGGAGACAACCCCAACCGTATCTGTGGAAAATGTGAACTGCAGTTTGATCTAAGACCATTGCCGGGAATGAGTTTAAAGTCTCTAAGAGACGAACTGCATGAAAGAGTTGCTCGCGCGCTCTCTAAGACCGACCTGAGTTGGGAGAGTGTCCCGGTATTTGACGGTATTCCTGCAATGGAGACAGCAAGAGATGCCAAGATAGTCAGGGCAGTAGAAAAATTTACCGGAGTTGAGGCCGGTGCAGTGGCATTTGGTACAGAAGGCCCCTATTTGAATAGCATGGGCATGCAAACAGTAATATGCGGTCCAGGTAGTATCGATCAAGCTCACCAACCAGATGAGTATATACCCCTAGAGCATATTCAACCTGCGATTAACCTGATACAGTCCGTGGTTAAGGAGTTTTGTTATTAGTGCCTAGAAAGTGGCTTATCCCATGATGAAAAAACACGATCAAAAGCTACCGGACAATTTTGTTGAATGGTTTCGTGGTTCATCACCATATATTCACGCACATCGCGGACGTACTTTTGTCATCACCTTTGGCGGTGAAGCTGTGGCTGACAGCCACTTCGCCAATCTGATTCATGATATTGCGCTGCTACATGGACTTGGAATAAGAGTGGTGCTGGTTCACGGCGCTCGTCCTCAAATAGAGGAACGACTAAAAACAAGAAACGTAGAGACCCAGTTCGTAAAGGGGTTACGGATTACAGATGATGCCGCACTGACATGCGTTAAAGAGGCTGCGGGTGCTGCTCGGGTAGAGATTGAAGCGTTACTCTCCATGGGGCTTGCTAACTCCCCTATGGCTGGAGTACGTATTAGAGCCGCCTCTGGAAATTTTGTTACCGCAAAACCAATCGGCGTCAAAGAGGGAATAGATTATTGCCATACAGGCGTAGTCCGCAGAGTAGATGCTGGGGCCATTGAGCAACGTCTTGAATCGGGTGCAATCGCCATAGTGCCTCCTCTTGGATACTCTCCAACTGGTGAGGTTTTTAATCTCAGTGCTGCAGATGTTGCTGCATCAGTGGCAACCACACTTGGCGCGGACAAATTAATCTGCCTTATTGAGGCTAAAGGTGTAACCGATTCACGTAAGCGGCTGATTACCAGCCTCACACCACGGGAAGTAGACACCTTACTGGAAAAACGCAAACGTCTGCCTGATGAGCTCAAACAAAACCTCAACGCTGCAGTATCTGCTACTCGAAGCGGCGTTAAACGCTGCCATTTAATCAATCGGCAAATGGATGGCGGCCTACTCAAAGAGCTGTTCACAAGAGATGGTATTGGCACACTTATCTCTGCTGAACCTTACGAAGAGACACGTACCGCATGTATTGATGATGTTGGCGGCCTTCTCAACTTGATCGAACCTCTGGAACAGAATGGCGTACTGGTAAGAAGATCAAGGGAGCTGATCGAGACTGAAATTGAGAGCTTCACCCTTGTGGAAAGAGACGGCATGGTAGTCGCCTGCGCCGCCTTCTATCCCTATCCTGAGGAATCAATGGCGGAACTTGCCTGTGTCGTGGTTCATCCCGAATATCGGGGCGATGACCGGGGTGATCGGCTGCTGAGTCACATGGAAAATGTAGCAAGAGAGCTTGGTATAGAGAGACTCTTCATTCTTACTACCCAGTCTGCACAATGGTTCAAAGAACGGGGATTCACCCTGGCGGATCTAAGAGATATCCCAATGCTGAAGAGAGATCTCTATAACTACCGCAGAAACTCCAAGGTCTTTATCAAACAACTCTGAGCAAACTACATGCTCATACTATGTTGCCTGGCCAATAATAGGGTCAGCTCCGGGGTATAACAGCACACTTCCAATATCCTTACTATTTTACTCTGTTTTTCATCTGGCCTGTCTGCTAATAATGTAACCAGGAGTCACTAAATAGTGAGGAATGGAACATGAACTGTTTACACTTGGATGCTCAACAAATAGCTGGGTACTCCCTATTGGCACTAGGGTTTATTGTGTTAGCGATCAGTCATATCAGTGTATTGTCAGGTAATCCTCTGCTGATACCTGAATTTTTAAGGCTTTACTAAAAGCTCTTTCTTAAACAAAGCATAAGATTCAATCTAAAAAAAATATTTTTAGACAGTAGACTGTCTCTGCTGGACACCAATTTGAGAAGACGATGCAACTTCACAGTACCAGCCCCTCAACGATTACTATTAGATCACCGGGATATTAGATGTGTGATCTATGGTGTGGCCCTGCCGCACCATAGGAGCTGATATTAACCGGCTCATCAAGCGGCCCTGTTTCTATTGGGCATGGTACGGCAGGGCCACACCCTACGATTTCGCTTGATTTTATTCCGGACCGCAGGCAGGCACACTTCGGCTGAAGACAACATACTTAGTCCCCGGGTTAATAAGCTGATTGAAATTAAAATAATCATTATCTGCTGTTAACAATTCAATACTATTACTTCTTATCACTACCTAGCTTTTTGAACAAAGTATGATTATTATAAAATTCGCAGGAAAATTTTATCGGAGATTCTCTAAGGGAGGATTCATATGGGACGTTTACTATGGACGGCCGATCTAGAGACAGGAATTAAAGTCATTGATGGTCAACACGAACGCATCGTCGACTATATCAACAAACTCCACGACGCCAGAATCAACAAAGACAAGGCAGCAATCTCGGATATTATTGATGCAACCGTTGACTACACTCTCTCTCATTTCAGTTTTGAAGAAGCGCTCATAGAAGATGCTGGATATGAATTTGTCCGCCCCCATAAAAAAGTCCATGAACTATTCATACGGCGAGTTTCTGAATTTCAGGAACGTTTCAAGAAAGGTGAGGATATTTCTGAAGAGCTGCATGACCTTCTGGCACGTTGGCTTTTCAACCATATACGTAATGATGATGCGGCCTACGTTAAGGCGGTTAAAAACAATATAATCTCAATGACCAGCGATGATAAAAAGAATGGCTGGCTAGCAAAGTCATTTAAGAAATTTTTTAAATGAAGTGAACTAGATAACTCACCAAAATCCGGATGCAGGCTTATCCAATAAAATTTCTGCCCACAGAGAGCTAAAGGTACTATTTGCTACCGTCAGGTTTAGTTCTAACATGTAACATTTCAGGAGACCTGATCCAGAACCTTATCCCCACAAAGCAGGTAGCGATCTTTGCCCTGCTTTTTTGCCCCATCTCTTCGAATATTCACCACTTCCAGCATTCTTGACCACTCTTCGATATTATCAGCTACACGTTCACTTACACTGATACTTGCAGTTACCGGACTGCCATCTGGCAGGGTACCCAAACCATTAGTGTAGATTCGTTTCACTGTAATCTCTGCACCCTTGCAATCGGTGCCAGGCAGTATCAGCAAAAATACCTTTTCACCCCATCTTACCAACATATCATTATGCCGAAGGTCATCTTGCAAAATGTCAGCGGCCTCTTGCACTACATGGTCGTAAGTTGCGTAATCGAATTCAGTAATTATGTTTTCTGTGTTATCAAGATCGATTAAAACAACACTTATATTTTCGTTCAATATATGCGCTTGCTGGAAGGATTTTGCTAGACTTTGCATGCCCGATTTTCTTGTCTGAGCCCCTGTAACAGGATCATGATCTACGCGGGTAATCAAAGTAATCATGTATTGCAGCTGTAGAGTCGATGCAAATATTACCACGCTAACAATAATACAGAGCAACCACAGCATTGGAAGCAGTTGATCCATCGGGATAGCTGAATAGTAACTCCAACCAGTTACTGTCAACATCACCAGTAAAAAGGCTACTGACATGCCCTCTAAAAGCGTCATGGGAAACAAACCAATCAAGCCGATAGCAACATAAGGCAACAAGGTGTAGAGCTGCATAACCAGCGGATCCAGCCCATCTACCGATGCCATTGTTAAAAAATGTGCTGATATAAAAAAGGTAAGTGGCAGGTTGATCAACATCCCACCCAATAAAAATATGCTTTTCCTGAGGTCCTGATCTTCAGTCTGGTGACGTGACAGATAGAAAAAGTGACCTGTAGAAACCAATCGTACAGCAAGAATGGGAAGCAGTGTCTCCATTGGAAGTAGTAAATAATCAACTACAATCCACAGCGGCATCAGAAGCGTAAAAAGTGAAGCTACAAATCTAACTCGATCACCAAGTAAAATCGCTCGGTGCTTGCGCATGTAGTCCGGGTGATCTTCAGCAGAGAGCAGGTCATCCAATTCCTGCATTGAATATATGCGCGAATTGACTCCAAGATGCTTAATATAAGATTGGATTAGAGACATTTATTATAACCATCCAAGGTACTCAGATCAGTATAGTATACACTACTGTACCTCGTCATAGATTCTGTAGTTTTATGGTTTATTTTTTGTGCCAGCCAAGAAATAGTAGTTTTCTCTACCTATCAATAGTTATCTTTGATAATTATAAGTAAGATTTTTTTCAACTCATAGCAGATAGTTCAATACTTCTGACTTACGAGCCATGCATGGTGATACGACGTCACGGCACTGTATGAATACCTCGCCCCACCTATACTCCCAGGACGACGCCCTGAATCACTTTCAATATGCACCACTTGAACAGTGCCACCACGGTTTTCAAGTTCCATTTCCACGAATAAACCCACCGGATCTGGTGGTATGTGCAACACAACCCTGTTGCTCAAAGGATATGGCCCGGCAATTACACCATTCTGCAGAACTAAGGCAACGCCATCACTATCATAAGCAGCTACAGTTCCCATTATTTCGTAATCGTCCTTACCATCAGATTGCAGTTCGATAAGGGAGGCCACAATCTGGTTACCGTCAAAAAACCCGCTGATTTTCAACTCCTGCCCCTCTGCCAATCCTTCATAGCTGGCGCCGTTTTTGTAGACAGTTTTGTCGGTATCTGCCCGAACCGTCATACCCAGGATATTAAATGTAGCACTATGCCTGCCTATCCTAAGACTCCCACCACTGACCGGTCCCTCCAGATCACCGTCATACAGAACATGATCCACATCTGTTGTACTACGATCACCAATAACCCGCCCGCTGGCATGCTCAAAGGTCTCCTCCCCTTGAGAACCACTATCAAGTTTTTGATCTCCAATATGTTGCTGTCGCACCCGATCAGAATTATATTCGACGCCTCCCGCAGTTGCACTTGCCAACCAATTCCCACCCTCATGAGAGGTCAGTGAGGGGCCATAACTCATCTCATCCCCAAATGAACTCACAAATACGGCAAGTACAATACTCAGGCATGAGGTTTTTAGTGTTTGCTTCATCTCTTCACCTATCTGTGAGGTTCCAGATGGTTACTGCTAAGAATTCCGGGATATTCTGGAGTATTTGGGAAATTATGCCCATTTTTTGTAATTATAGCTTCCCTCAGCAATTCTTCAAGCTCAAAATCTCTCAAATAATTAACTACTAAGCTATTGATAACACAGTAAATACAAAAGAATCGAGATTAAATCACTGACGGAAGGAGGATTCCTGAATAGTCGATCCATGACAGAAGCGATTAAGCTTAACCAGGGCCTGTTAACAGGCTTAGTGCAGTGTCCTATATTGTTTGACGTTTTTAGAGACCCACAAATGACTCAAGTCAAGGCACAGCCCTTGTCAATGGTTGCCCCATTAACAAGGGCCACACTAGATCTCTATACTCTCTGGCGGTGCAACTTTTAATACCTCTTCGATCGTTGTAAGCCCTTTCATTACCTTTTGTGCGCCACTCAGCCGCAGTGGACGCATACCTTCACTTATGGCCTGTCGGCGCAACTGATTAGTATCACAATCAGCGGTTATCAGCCGTTTTATTGCCAGGGAAACAACCATCATCTCGTATATACCCACTCGACCGTAGAACCCTGTCTGGCGACACTCCAAACAACCCACCGGCTGACAAACTGTCTTGGGACTGGTCTTGGCACGCAGTGGTGTAATCATGGTATCCCACAACTCTTCATTGAGGGGTACCCGCTCTTTACAGTGTGGGCAGAGGGTTCGAGTAAGCCGCTGACCCAATACACCGAGCAGCGTTGCTTTGAGCAGGTAGGGCGGAACACCTATCTCCAACAATCGAGTTATTGCAGAGGGTGCGTCATTGGTATGCAGGGTCGAAAAAACCAGGTGACCGGTAAGCGAGGCCTGTACCGCCATATCTGCTGTTTCTCTATCTCGAATCTCGCCGATCATGATGATATCCGGATCCTGCCGCAACAGAGTTCTCACTCCACTGGCAAAATCCAGATTGATGTTATGCTGTACCTGCATCTGGTTGAAGCTTGGTTCCACCAATTCAATGGGATCTTCAACGGTACAAACATTCACTTCCGGTTTAGCCAACTCCTTGAGCGTGGTATAGAGTGTCGTGGTCTTACCGGAACCTGTCGGGCCGGTAACCAATATAATTCCGTTAGGACGACTTATCATATCGCCCCATTGACTTGTCTCAGCCTGAGAAAAGCCTAATGCGCGATAATCTTTGACCAGCACTTCCGGATCAAAAATTCTCATTACCAGTTTTTCACCAAAGGCAGTAGGCATGGTGGAGAGCCGTAACTCAACCTCTGCTCCCATATTGCCTCGGGTCTTTAAGCGACCGTCCTGCGGACGACGTTTTTCAGAAACATCCATACGACCCAGAATCTTTATTCTTGAGGTCACCGCAGTTCCAACTGAGGGAGGAATCTGGTAGACCATCTGCATGACGCCATCAATGCGAAAGCGAATATTGGTTTGAATACGGGTAGGCTCAATATGGATATCACTGGCACGTTGACTGTAGGCATACTGCAGCAACCAATCGACGATATTCACCACATGCTGATCGTCAACATCAAGCTTACCGCTACGCCCCAACTCCATCAGCTGCTCAAGATTCTGAACACCAGAGGGGCCTGCTTCCTGACTGTCGTCATGTGCTGCCCGCACCGACCGGGAAAGGCTATAAAATTCGACCAGATACCGTTCGATTTCTATTGGGTCAGCAATCACTCTGGTGATCGCTTTATTAAGAATAGGTGTGAGTTCCACCTCCCATTCATTGAAAAAAGGCTCTGCTGTTGCGATCACAACTTCATCCGGCTTGACTTCAAGTGCAATGATGTTGAAACGTTTAGCATAGGCGTACGACATTACTGAAGTGATTGCGGGCACATTGATTTTCAGCGGATCGATATGAACCAGAGGCAGGTTAACCCTTTTTGCCAGCCAGGCTGTCAGCAGATCAAGATCCAAAATCGCTTGGGGATTGCGCTGATCCGGCCACTTGTGCTCAGCGATCATCACCAGTGGGTGGGAGGTTCTTTTCGTCCCTTGATTGACAGCCTGTACCGTTTTTGCCAGTTGCTTCTGGATTAATCCATCTTCCACTAGCCAGTCGAGCAGATCACTCAAATCCAACTGCTTGTCATTCATTGCTTGTACAATCATTTATCCCTACCCATTACTGCCCACATAATCCCTCTACCTTGGTGAGTGATGAGACACCGTTCGATTTTCATATGCCCCTCTAAAACGACATAGTTGAAACTCACACAGTTAATAGTTACCCATATATTAACGGCCAATTTTAGTTTCTTTAAATTATAGGGTAACGTCTAACCCTCTATACAGATCTCCCTCAAAGCCAGTTATACTGAACGCTATGCACGATCTTGACACCGGCAAATTGACCCTCACGATTGAAGATAATCGTTATGTCGCAGCGGTTATCTACACCAATGGCGAGCTGGTGAAGGATGACGTAAAACAGATTACCGACTATCTGGATAGATTCAACGAACCTATCCCTGTATTGATTGAACGTAAAGGCCACTACTCAATATCTGTACTGGTGCAGATCGTCCTGATGCAACAGACAAAAAGCCGCTTGAAGGCAGTGGCATTTGTAGAGCGGAACCATAGGGATGCTCTGATGACCCGCATTGCTTCCAGTACCTATTTCAAGGAGATAGAAGTCAAATCATTCTACGACAAAGATGAAGCTGTAGAGTGGCTGAAACAAAATTACGCAACTTCACCACTTATTGCCGAAGAGTAACCTTGGTTTCATTCACAGGGGCAATGCGGTTTTATCTTCAATACGGCGCAGTACAAAGCTTGAATGAACTCCTGTAACCCCTTCAATTCTCGTGATCTTATTTAAAAGTAGCGCCTGATAGTCATCCATGTCCTTAACAACGACTTTCACCTGATAATCGGCGTCCTGACCCGTTATCAGCAAGCACTCCAGCACCTCAGGCATGGTATGAATCTGCTTCTCAAAGTTATCAAACCTCTCTGGAGTATGGCGATCCATCGAAATATGCACCAGAGCCATGAGATTCAATCCGAGCTTTTTTCTGTCCAGATGAGCACGATATCCGGCTATGACACCGGACTCTTCAAGGGCACGCACTCTTCGCAGACAGGGGGACGGCGATAGACCGATGCGTTCCGCCAACTCTTGATTGCTGATACGCCCATCAATTTGCAGCACCTGCAGAATATGTTTGTCATATCTATCTAATGTCACATAAATATCCACTTAATCACTTTAACGAATATATTCTACTAATTTTTTATAATTAATAGCAATATTTTACTAATTATTTAAAATATTAGGATATATTTCGCAAGCATCTGCCAAGCACTTTGTATTACTCTTTCAACATAGGCCACAAGCCTGAAGCTAGCGACCAAACCATAAGCATCCCGACACTCAGCCGTCGTTAAATATTAAAAAAATGTCTGAGGCTACTTATGGTCTGGTCAGTTAACCACGAAACCACAAGTTTCTGTGGCCCATCCACCCCACAAGGGCAGGATGGAGAGCCAGCACAACCAATGACAGCTTATGCCAACATTGAAAGACCAGGAGCAAACAGTGAAGCGTTTTGATCACCGAAAATACCAAGCCAATCCTGCTCACCCTATGCCGGGGCGGCAGTGGCCGGACAACACCATCGAGAATGCCCCAATCTGGGCCAGTGTCGACCTGAGAGATGGTAATCAGGCCCTCCTGGAACCCATGAATGTAGCGCAAAAACGTCGCCTCTGGACACTCCTGGTCAACTTGGGTTTGAAAGAGATTGAAGTCGGCTTTCCTTCTGCCAGTCAACCCGACTATGACTTTGTAAGATCACTGATCGAAGATGACATGATCCCCTCAGATGTCACTGTACAAGTTCTGGTGCAAGCTCGGGAGGAGCTGATCAGCAAAACCTTCCAGGCCTTGAAGGGGGTTCGGCGAGCAATTGTGCATGTCTATAATTCCACCTCAACTATACAGCGAGAACGGGTATTCAAGAGTGATATGGAAGGAGTCAAGTCCATTGCAGTTCGAGGCGCTGAGCTTGTGCGCAATGAAGCTGCTCGCTATCCTGATACTGAGTGGGTTTTTCAATACTCACCTGAGAGTTTCTCCAATACAGAGTGGGATTACGCCGTGGATGTCTGCGAGGCGGTCATCGATGTCTGGCAACCCACGCCAACCTCCCCTTGCATTATCAACCTGCCAGCAACCGTAGAGAGCTCCACACCCAATCTATTCGCAGACCAGGTGGAGTACTTTTGCCAGCATATCTCCAAGCGAGACTCGGTTATTATCTCTCTGCATACCCACAATGATCGTGGCAGCGCAGTAGCCGCTGCAGAACTCGCCTTACTAGCAGGTGCCGACAGGGTAGAGGGCACCCTGCTGGGTAATGGTGAAAGAACCGGCAATATGGACATCATTACACTGGCAATGAATCTCTACAGCCAAGGCGTCGACCCTTCTCTTGATCTATCCAACCCTGATGAGATCATCCAGATCTATCGTGATTGCACCGGGTTGCCGGTTCACCCACGCCACCCCTGGGTAGGAGAGCTGGTCTATACCGCTTTTTCCGGCTCACATCAGGACGCAATTCGTAAATGCCTGCACCTTCAACAGGAGCGGGAACCCTGGCAGGTAGCTTATCTACCAATCGATCCACGGGATATCGGTCGTGACTACCAGGCCGTGATCAGAGTTAACAGTCAATCCGGGAAAGGCGGCGTTGCCTATGTCCTGGAGCGGGACTATGGATTGGTGTTACCGCGATGGCTCCAGGTGGAACTCGCCAACATAGTGCAAAGTGAATCGGAGCAGCATCTGGGAGAAGTCAGCAGCGAGACTATTCACACCTTGTTTCAGCAACATTTCGTGACAGGCCAGGGACCATACCAACTCACCAGCTATCGAATCGATCATCGATCGGGAGAAGAGAAGATTGAAGCTGAAGTGATGCATGGTACAAAGACGATTACCATCAAAGGTCATGGCAAGGGGGCGATATCAGCTTTTATCGACGCCCTCTCCAACGCTGAAGGTCTGCCTATACAGGTGATCGATTATGTGGAACATGCCATTGGCGAAGGCGCTGATGCAGAAGCGGCGGCCTATATTTTGATGAACTACATGGGACAACGCACTGCTGGTGCAGCCATTAGCCGCGATACGGTGAACGCCTCACTGAATGCTGTATTGTCTGCACTTAACTTTGCAATAACAGAAAAGCAAGCCGCATAGATACAGACATCGGTGACCCGAGCCAGACAACCAAAGGGTCACCGATATCTCTTATCTCTATTGACGTATTCCTTCAATTGAGAGTTCAAGCTGAACTGTTGTGGAAGCAGGCCCAAGATTGAATGTAATCCCATAGTCGGCCAGGGCAATCTCGGTAGTACCGTACAACCCACGACGATATCCCCCCCAGGGATCTTTACCATGGCCAATATGCTCCACGTCAATCTCCACAGACTTGGTTACACCGCGCAAGGTCAAATCCCCTTTGAGGGTGGCCTTACCTTCTCCCTGCTCCATGAAAGCGGTGGATACAAATTTAGCCGTTGGATACTTCTCTACAAAAAGGAAATCCTCTCCTCTCAGGTGCTTGTCACGTTCCGCATGATTACTATCCACACTCGCTGGATTGATATCTACAGACACATCTGCTGCAGAGGGGTTTTTCTCGTCATAGTTGAAGCGACCGCTGAAATCATTAAAGCGACCAAACAGCCAACTGTAGCCCAAATGTTTTATCTTGAACTGGATAAATGCATGGGTTCCCTTTTTGTCTATCACATACTCTTCAGCCTGTAATGGCAGAGCCACTGCAGATAAAAGTAAAAGCAAAACTAAATATCTTTTTAACATCATCACTCACTCCTAAGGTAGTACTATCCAGACTATTGGAATCTTGACACACAGAGCTACAAGAATGGCCTGAATAGTAAGTTGGGGTTTTTCCCCATTGAAAGAAAACTTGAAAAATATACTTATGCTGCAGCCCGCCCTCGCACTAACTGCTGTGTAATGGTGGCAACCCGAGCACCATAGGCTTCGGCTGTAGCGAGATCCCCAGTGGATGGTGCATCTCCAGGATCAACTTGAAAGCTGGCAGCCATCGGCCCGATATAAGAACCAAGCCGATTGAGTACTTCAGGCCCCGGGCCCTGGATATGATTCATCGATTCAGGGTCACTGGCAGCAGGATGCATACCTAAACTCACAAAGATCATGCCCTGCTGCATTGCATTGATCATCAACCCAACCAGGGTATTCATTTTGTCGCCTGAAAAAGAACTCGAGTTGGTAAAAGCACCTGCAACCTTGTCTTTCCAGCTTTGGGTAAACCATTTGGCCGCCGCAGTTTCAAGAAACTTTTTCATCTCGGCTGACATGCTGCCCATATAGGTCGGGCTACCAAAAATTATTGCATCAGCAGTGTCGAGCCGGTCCAGATCTGCACCTGCTTCCTCAGCCGTCAATAGAACTACTTCAACGTCGTCTATACTCGCCGCACCTCTCTCTACAGCTTCGGCCTGTAACTTGGTATGTCCAAAACCGCTGTGATAAATGATCGCCACAGTTGTCATCGGTATCTCTCCTCATCGTTAATAGGTTCTGTTTTTGATAAATTCACACGCCGCCCCGCCACACCCAACATGCGTAGCAAAGTCTGGTCATGATCGAAAAAGTGGTGTTTAAATGCCGCCAGCGCATGCAATAGCGAAAGCACCACCACGCTCCAAGCCAGATAGAGATGGACTTTTCCAGCAATATCCTCTTGATGTTCCAAACCGCTGATAGTGGCGGGTATGACAAACCAGTCGAAAACCTCTAGTGGCTTACCATCAGCAGTTGAAATCAGATAACCACTAACCATCAGCACAAAAAGAATCAGATAAAGCAAAAGATGCACCCACAATGCTGAGACCCGTTCATAAGGTTTATGGGTTGGCAGATGATCCGGTCTGGAATTAGCAAAACGCCACAACACCCTGAACAGCAGCGCTAAAAACAACATCACCCCGATACCTTTATGCCACCAGGGCCCTAACTGGTACCAGCTATCGTAATAATCCAGACTGCGCATCCATAATCCCAAACCGAAAAGCGCATAGACTGTTAAGGCAACAAGCCAGTGCATAGCGATCGCTACCGCACCGTATTGAGCCTTATCGTTCAACATTCTCATCAGAAGCGTCCCTCTTGATAGTCCTTGAAAGCCTGCTTTAACTCATCCTCACTGCTCATCACAAAAGGTCCACCCCTGACAATGGGTTCATCCAGAGGTTGTCCCGCCACCAATATCAGGCGACTTGGTTCATCTGCGGTTATCTCAATCGATTCGCCCTTACCCAACACGGCAAGGGTTCTACCCTTGAGCGGGCTATTGCCTATATCAATACTGCCCTGCAGCAGATAGATAAAGGCATTGAAGTGCTCTTCAACCGGCTCAATGAACTTCGCACCTGCATCCAGTGAGATATCGAAAAAGAGCGCCGGTGTCATTAACTCAGTCACCGCACCACGTGTGTGCTGTGAGGTCTCTCCAGCCACCACGATTATTTTTACTCCGTCACTTCGTTGCTCTTGAGGGATCATTTCCTGCTCAAACTCTTGGTAGCGGGGCTCAGTCATTTTATGTTTTGCCGGCAGATTGACCCAAAGCTGAAAGCCGGCCAGCAATCCATCCTGCTGCTGTGGCATCTCTGAGTGAATAACACCTCTACCGGCAGTCATCCACTGCACGCCACCGGCCTGGAGAATTCCAGTGTGACCCGCGTTATCCCGGTGCTCAAGCTTACCTGCCAATAGATAGGAAACTGTCTCGAAACCTCTATGTGGATGGGGTGGGAAGCCACCAATATAGTCATCCGGGTTGTCTGATCGAAAATCATCCAGTAACAGAAAGGGATCAAGTTGTGGTAATTGCCCCCCACCTATGAGACGTGTGAGCCGAACCCCTGCACCATCTGCAGTCTCTTGACCGGCCAGTGTTTGCTGAACGGAACGAACCTTGTTGACTACTTCTGACATATGAGCCTCCTTAACAAATACCTATAATTCTGCTTGGTTATGTACCATTGTAGATTGTTATTTTTTGATATAAAGATATATATATGAGAAACACTGTTGCTCAAACTGCAACAATCGAATGGCAGACTGGATCTGTGACTATTTCAAAGTGAGCTGCAGAGGCTTAGTAAGGGTAGAAAAAACATGAATCGACTGGAGTGTCTTGAAAGTTTTGTTGCTGTTGTTGAATCCGGGCAATTCAGTATTGCTGCAGAGCGACTTGGCATAGGTAAGTCTGTCATCAGCCGGCGTGTGTCGGAACTTGAAGAGCACCTTGGTGCGCTCCTGCTACAACGCACAACAAGAAAGCTCTCGCTTACAGACGCTGGTCGCGAATTCTATCCAAGAGCAGTTCAGGTGCTCGAAGACCTTAATGAAGCGGAACAGTCAGTCTCCCGTTCACAACAGGAACTCAGCGGACGCCTCCGCCTCGCCGCTCCACTGTCATTCGGTCTTCTACACCTCTCCCCTGCCCTGGCCATATTCAACAAAGAGCATCCACGGGTAATCCTGGACATTGATCTCAATGACAGTGAGGTGGATCTGGTAAAGGAAGGAATCGACCTGGCCCTACGCATCGGTCCACTTGAAAACTCCACCATGGTTGCCCGCCCTTTGGCACCAATACATTTCGTAGTCTGTGCAAGCCCTGAGTACCTGAAGAAAAAGGGAAGACCCAAAACCCCTCATGAACTGGCAGAACATCGAGGGCTTTGCTATCGCAATATTCCTGAACCACAAAAATGGCCTTTCCTTGATGAGTCGGGACGAATCCAGTCTATCCGTATACCACTCCACATGCAGGCGAACAATGGGCAGATTCTGTTGGAAGCAGCTATTGCTGGCCAAGGCGTCACTCTTTCTCCTACATTTATCGCATATCAAGCTGTACTCGATGGCAGATTAACCCCGATACTCACCGATTACTCCATACCCCCGGTTAATGCTTATGCAATATATCCGAACCGTCGTTTCATTCCACAACGAGTCAGGGTACTGGCAGAGTTTTTACGTAAACAGTTTGGTGATCGGCCATATTGGGATGAGGGTTTGATCACCACTTCCGACTAACATCAGCTCAGGTTGCTCATGGCAATTTATGGTGGGGCATGGCCCCACCAATTAAGCTAAACGATCACTCATCAGTTAGTGGTGTGGCACGATCCCATACTGACAATCAAGGCTAGTATCTAACCCAAATTTACGAAAGACTGTAGCCTGGATGAAGTGCAACGGAATCCGGGAAGATTGGTGCACTGCTCTCCCGGATTACGTTGTACTTCATCCAGGCTACATTGCTCCATACCCCCGGTTAATGCTTATGCGATATATCCGAACCGTCGTTTCATTCCACAACGAGTCAGGGTACTGGCAGAGTTTTTACGTAAACAGTTTGGTGATCGGCCATATTGGGATG
>JBEVWG010000013.1:19425-75652 GCA_040506705.1 Candidatus Thiodiazotropha sp. 6PLUC1 | reverse complement strand
CGAGTCAGGGTACTGGCAGAGTTTTTACGTAAACAGTTTGGTGATCGGCCATATTGGGATGAGGGTTTGATCACCACTTCCGACTAACATCTGCACAGGTTACGCATGGCAATTTATGGTGGGGCATGGCCCCATCCTACCTGACTGTATAGGTGGGGTCATTCCCCTGACCGTATAGGCGTAGGGTGGGGCCATGCCCCACCAATTAAGCTAAACGATCACTCATCAGTTAGTGGTGTGGCACGATCCCATACTGACAATCAAGGCTAGTATCTAACCCAAATTTACGAAAGACTGTAGTACAGAAAAACTGTTATTTCATGCGGGATACCAGATCATTCACAGACACGCTATCCATGCAGCTCAACAGATCTGAAAGTAACACTTTTTCATGCTCATCCACTCTGGTCTGCAAGCAGGATTTCAGCTCAATCTTATAGGCCTCTAAAAGCTCAACCACCTGATCCTGAGTAAAGCTTTTTGGTAGAGGCTGTTTGACCTCTTCGGAATTATCCAGAGTCATAACCTCTGCAGATCGACGGATCATACAGCTCTTACCGCTCTCCTCTTCTGATGCAGTCATGGGCCCGGTCTTGCTATACCGCTTACCCTGATAGATGAAACTTTGACCAATCTTAAGATGGGGAAAGCGCATTAGAACCTCTTATCTATTACCCGGAGCTTAGAGTGATTTATGATTAAACCAACAACTACAGAATTATTTCAGAAAATGAAAAGGAATTCCCTACCAGCTACAGCATAAGACGCTGCAATACTGTCGCAAGAAATCCTTGCGGTGGAAATGACTCTGTATCAACCACAAGCGTATGTAGCCGCTCCTTCTCAGTCAGTGGCTCAATACTCCTTTGCTGCAATGATAAAACATCGAGATCAGCCTCAGAAGCATCCACCCCCACCTGCTTTCTTGATAGTATCCGTTTTTCCAAAACTTCCTGCCGAACCTTACATTCGAGTATCAACACAGGTACTTGCAGGCTTTCTGCCATCTGAATAAAGATCTCTCTCTGCCACTGCTTAAGACACGCAGCGTCGATGGTCACTGAGAACCCTGACTGTAAAAGGCGACGCGCCATTGCGCATAAATGAGCATAGGTGATCTGTGTTGCCTGGCCAGAGTACCGAGTATGATTTCCATCCGCATTACTCTTTTCAGCATCAGGAAAAAGACGCTTTCGTTCGACATCTGAGCGAAGACGAATTGCCATCAACTGTTCTGAGAGTTGCTCACTTACTGTACTTTTTCCTGATCCGGAGAGTCCATAGGTTATAACTAATGAGGCTGGTGGATGTCGGATCAACGACTCAGCCAGAGAGAGGTAACTGAGATACTCTTCTACATATTTTGGTTGTTGCTGATGGGGCAGATCCGATTGGGTAATGCGTATTGCAGAAACCTTGGCTCTCACCATAGCGCGATAGAGCAGATAAAACCTCAGTAGAGGCAATCCGGCATAGTCCCCGCTCTCTTCCAGATAACGATTCAATAGTTGATCGGCAGATGAGCTCAGCCCACGATGCTGAAGATCCATCAACAAAAAGGCGATATCACTGAGGATATCTATCCAGCGTAGAGCTGGATTGAATTCAATACCATCAAATGGCGTTATCCTGTTTTCAAAAAAGGTAATATTGGTCAGATGGAGATCACCGTGACATTCTCGAACTTTTCCCTCCTGATAACGCTCTTGCATTAATCCATCCAACTCATTGGCTTGATGTTCCGTCCATGTTTGTAAATTATTGAGACGCTCACTCTCTAAAAGCGGATGTTTTAGCTCACGGATAATTTGAAAATTTTCCATCACGGGAAGCATCACCCACGCCGCTGTTCCTTGAGAAGGATCTAAAGAGACGGCGGCATTTTTATGAAATTCAGCGATCAGTTTTGCCAGCTCATCAATCGTCTCTCGCCCTAACGGCCGCCGATCAAACAGGTCCTGTTGTTTGAAACGGCTCATCTTTACCGCATATTCCAAAGGCTGACCAGCACCCCCAATCTCTGGCTGATCAATAGTTCCACCGATAACCACAACCCCTTTGTAGAGATCGGGAGCCAAACGCCTGTTGAGTCTCAACTCTTCAAGACAAAACTGATGTCTTTTCTCTAATGTGGAAAAATCGAGAAACCCCAGGTTCAAAGGCTTTTTGATCTTGTAGACAAAGTCACCTACCAGTAATAGATGAGATATGTGAGTCTCTATATGTTCTGTTTGATCCACGCTGTGACCAAAGCACTCAGGATGGTCTAGCAGGTGATGTACAAGCTGATTCTGAACATCATGATCTGAACTTTTGCCGGCCATGATTTAGGCAACCCTTGACTAAATATTAGGTAGTGCTAATATTGCACCCACTTTTTGATCGTATGCAGCTGGTTACGATCGTCCACACCGTTTTCTGAGATTCGCAGGCAATGGTATTAGACAGATCATTACTGACAGTTTAGAGGCAATTTCATGAATATTGACCGCATTGTTCTAGCCTTCGCAGGCTTTGCAATTCTGTTGAGCGTGACGCTCGCACACTACCATCATCCATACTGGCTCTACTTCACTGCCTTCGTCGGGCTAAACCTGTTACAATCAGCGTTCACAGGCTTCTGCCCACTGGCTATGATTTTAAAGAAGATTGGCAGTAAAAGTGGTTCCGCTTTCTGAGTAAACGAACCCAACAGAATCATTCGTCTGAATGGTTGGCAAGGCGCATGGATGCGCCGGTTTAAACCCTCTCCTCAATATCACTTTCATCAACCTCTATTGGCTCTGCCTGAAGGTCATGAGCTGTAGCAGCAGTGATGCGTACTTTTATAAAATCCCCCGCTTCCAACTCCCATCCACCCGGTATAAACACCTGACCGTCAATCTCCGGTGCATCTGCACTGCTCCGGGCAATGACCTGCTTTTGATTCACCTCATCAACCAGTACCACCATCTCTTTGCCGACTTTCGACTGCAGGCGCTGCCTGCTGATCTCTGCCTGCACCTGCATGAAGCGCGCCTGCCGCTCTTCTCTTATTTCTACAGGAAGTGCGCCGGGTAGCTGATTTGCTGCTGCTCCTTCGACTGGTGAATAGGCAAAACAACCCACACGATCGAGCTGGGCCTCTTGTAAAAAAGCCAACAAATCCTCAAATTCAGATTCACTCTCTCCAGGAAAACCGACAATGAACGTACTGCGTAGCGTCAGTTCGGGGCAGCTCCTCCGCCAGCGGGCGATTCTGGCCAACACTTTCTCCGTCGCCGCTGGTCGCTTCATATCCTTCAGCACTCGGATATTGCCATGCTGCAGCGGCATATCAAGATAGGGCAGGATATCTCCCTCAGCCATCAGAGGTAACAGATCATCCACATGAGGATAGGGGTAGACATAGTGCAACCGCACCCAGGCCTGCAACTCACCCAGGGCTGTGGCCAGATCCTTCAGTCTGGAGCTGGCCGGTCGTCCCTGCCAGAAATCGGGACGATACTTCAAGTCTACGCCGTAGGCACTGGTATCTTGAGAAACCACCAACAGCTCACGTACCCCTGACTCAACCAATCGCTCAGCTTCCAGCATCACCTCGCCAAAAGGCCGACTGACCAGCGGACCACGCAAATCAGGGATAATGCAGAAACTGCAACTGTGGTTACACCCTTCTGAGATCTTCAGATAGGCATAGTGCCTGGGCGTTAACTTAACTCCCTGGGGAGGAACCAGGCTGGTGAATGGGTCGTGTGGCGCGGGCAGATGCTGGTGCACCGCCTCCATTACCTCCTCATAAGCGTGAGGGCCGGTTACCGCCAGAACATTTGGATGGGCTGCTCTTATACGGCCCTCATCCTTTCCCAGGCAACCCGTGACAATGACTTTGCCATTTTCCTGAAGTGCTTCACCAATGGCTTCCAGGGACTCTTCCACTGCGGAGTCGATGAATCCACAGGTATTTACAACAACCAGATCCGCCTCATCGTAATTGCCGATCAGTTGGTAGCCCTCAGCACGTAATCGACTGAGTATTCTTTCGGAATCCACCAGGTTTTTTGGGCACCCCAAAGAGACAAAACCTATATTCTTACCACTGCTTGGCATATCTACTATCTTCCGGGATACCTGGTTAAATTATGCAGCTCAAAGCCGCACATGGGAATGGGTATGGCATGGAGTCTGACCCCTACAGACTGAGGCTATGTTAACAAGGGAAGCACTACACTAGTAGTTAAGTCGAAACAGCTCACGCCGATAACGGGCCACCTGCGGATCTTCAGAGTCCATTCGATCCAATACAGCACTCATCGATTTACGGGCAACGCCATTCCGATAAGTAGCATGTTGCTGAACCATTTTCAGGAGCAGATCCAGAGCACTCTGAATATCATCATCCAGAAGATGTACCGCAGCCAGTTGGTAGAGCAGTTCAGGATTCTCCGGCTCCTGCTGCTGACGCTGTACCAATTCATTTGGTTCTTCTACATCCTGCGCAGTGACTATGAGGTCAGCATGCGCTAACAGATGGCGTATCTCTACTGCTTCCTGAGCTGTTTCTGGCAGACTGGTCAGCAGCTCTTTGGCCTCATGATAGCGTTCCTGACGCATCAGAATATTGGCCATCAATGCGGGTAGAGCAAGATTTTGTGGGTTTTCCACAACCCCCCGTGCAAGGATCTGTAGCGCCTGGTCAGGATCTCCTGATTGCCAGGCGGCAATCCCCTGACGACTCACCTCATCAAGCTTTTTATGCACATAGGTTTCAACGATATTCGGGTAGTCTGCCTCAGGCTGTATGCCGTGATATTCCCCAACCAGATTGCCGTGGCGAAACAGCTTGAAGGATGGCAGGCTTTTTACCCCGAAACGTTCTGCCAGCTGCTTTTGTTCATCCGTATTAACCGTGACTAGAAGAAACCGGCCATCGTAGGTTTTGACCAGATCGCTGAGGATCTCCTGCTGTCTGAGCGAGGGCCCTACCCAAGGGGCCCAAAAATCCACCACAACCAGACCTCGTTTGGAGTTTTCCAACACAAGTCGGTCAAAATTCTCCGTGGTACCTTCGAGGATATGGGCTGATTGCGTCATGAATTAAGTAAACTCATCAGGGAGTTACTGGCATGATCACGTCCCATCTCAACAATAATTGTCTCTGACAGCTCCAGATCACCAGTTGCCAAGTGTGGCATCAACTGCTCTGCAATCTGTTGAACTATCAACATACCTGCCCGGTTAGGATCACTCTCTGGCAAGTCTACAATGCTCTTCTGCAATGTCTGTAAATAGTCACTGAAGGTGTTGGTCTGTCCTTCAGACCCGAGCGCCTGAAATTCAGAGGTAAAATCGACATGTAGCTCTCGGCCTGGTTGCTCAGGATCATCCAGCACACCAATTTTCAAAGGACCCTCGATCTGCATTTTTCTCTCCACAGGGGTAGTAACCAATTGCTACATAGTAATCTGTTCGCAATCCGGTTCAAACCAAACACACTAAAATAGAGGGGATAAAGTCGTTACTTTGCAGCCAAAATCGAGCTACACAGAGGGGATATGGAGACTACACGCAATACCATTGTGCTCTCCCAACGTTGGTGGGAAGCTATTCTGAATGGCATAGCCTCAAATGGTGAAAAGAGATCCAGTCACGCAGTCGAATAGAGTGAAACTCAAGCAAGAGCTGTACTGCGCGCCAGCTCAACCCCCGGACATAGAACGTACCAGCTCATGAGCGTGTGGTTCAGAAGCTGGTTTAAGGCGCTCAGCCGCCCGAGATATGGATGTCTCGCCTGTCGATTTCGCATGATGCTTTAAAAGTATCATTGCGTCGAGCATGGACACCTCCTCGACATCATAGAGGGGCAAGACATTATTTTTAAATATTTCTTTATTATTCATAGCGATAAATACCTTTGTTAATCCTCCTGATTAAGTTAATGTTAGCCCTTTAAAAAAATATTGCAAATCCGCTATGATGCGAACAGTTTTTACCTCAATTTTAAGTAGCTCAGAATGACAGAATTAAAAAAAGAGATCGTATTGATCGGTATCGGTGAGATTGGCGGCGTTTTAGCCAAGGGCTTTCTACGTCTGGGCTACACTCTCCATCCCATCACCAGGGAGATGGAGATCGAACAACGGGCAGCTCAACTTCCAAAGCCGACGCTTGTGGTAGTCGCGGTAGGTGAGAAGGATCTACCCTCAGTGCTGGAGAAACTTCCCACTCCCTGGAAACAGCGCACATGCCTTTTGCAAAATGAACTGCTCCCTGAGGAGTGGGCCGGGATTGCGGATCCCACCGTGATCTCGATCTGGTTCGAGAAAAAGCCGGGAATGGATCCCAAAGTGATCATCCCCTCTCCTGTTTTCGGTCCCCACGCAGATTTGCTCTCAAAGGCACTTGCAGCGGTGAATATTCCAACAACCCGGTTAGAGGAGAAGGATCAACTGCTATTCCAGCTGGTAGTTAAAAACCTCTATATACTCACAACCAATATTGCAGGGTTAAAAACCGGTGGAACGGTCAGTGAGTTGTGGCAAAGTCACAAACCATTCGCAGAATCAGTAGCCAGGGAGGTAATATTGCTACAAGAGGCCATGACCAGCAGATCATTCGACAGCGAGGCACTCATACAAGCAATGCTCGCCGCTTTTGATGGAGACCCTGAGCATAAGTGCATGGGCAGGAGTGCTCCGGTACGCCTACAGAGAGCCCTAAAACATGCAGATAGACTCAAATTGGAACTCCCTCAACTGCGACAACTCGAACAGATGCAGCCGGCAAATTAGTTTATGACAGCAACCAACCCCGAGATCGCCCTGGGCTGTGGTGTAAAAATGCACTTTTCCCTGACCCTGAGTGATGGCACAGAAGTGCTATCCACGTACCAGGACTCCCCGCTGGAGTTCGTAATGGGGGACGGCACAATGGAGCCCTTATTGGAATACGCCCTGATTGGCCTCCATAGCGGAGATGAACAGTCTCTAGAGGTCTCCGGAGATGAAGTATATGGCGCAAAAGACGAAGCAAATATCCACTGGATCGAGCGCAGTGTGTTTCCTGCAGACCTATCCCTTGAGGAGTCGCAAATTATCGCTTTCACCACAGAGCAGGGTGAAGAGACACCCGGAATAATCCAACAGATCGATGGAGAGCGGGTTCTGGTAGACTTTAACCATCCACTCAGTGGCAGGAGTTTCCAGTATAAAGTCTCTATTCTCAGTGTAGAATCAGCTGAATAATATCATGCAACAAATTTTACTCGCCAACCCCCGTGGCTTCTGTGCCGGCGTAGATCGGGCCATAGAGATCGTAGAGAGGGCACTGGATCAACTGGGTGCGCCCATCTATGTGCGACACGAAGTCGTACACAACCGCTTCGTGGTAGAGAGCCTGCGAGAGCGGGGAGCGATCTTTGTCGATGAACTCGACCATGTTCCAGACGAACAGACGGTCATCTTCAGCGCCCATGGCGTTTCCCAGCAAGTCAGAGAGGAAGCGAAAAAAAGAAAACTGAGAGTCTTCGATGCGACCTGCCCGCTGGTAACCAAGGTGCATCTGGAGGTAGCCCGCCGCTGTCGTGATGGCTATGAAGTCATCTTGATCGGCCACCGAGGTCACCCGGAAGTGGAGGGAACCATGGGGCAATGCACGCACAATGATGACCATTCTCATATTCACTTAGTGGTAAATGCCCAGGACGTGAAGCAGCTGGAGATCGAAAATACCGACAAAATCGCATTTGTCACCCAGACCACACTCTCCATGGATGACACCCAGCAGATCATTCACGCCCTGCAACAGCGTTTCCCCAACATTACCGGGCCAAAAAAGAATGATATCTGCTACGCCACCCAGAACCGGCAGGATGCGGTAAAAGAGCTGGCAAAGAGCTGCGACCTGGTGTTGGTGGTCGGCTCACCCAACAGCTCCAACTCAAATCGCCTCAGAGAGATCGCCGAAAAACATGGCCCACCCGCCTATCTGATAGACGGTGCTCATGATATCGATCAAGCCTGGCTCAAGGACAAAAAGACCGTCGGTGTCACCGCCGGCGCTTCAGCTCCCGAGATTTTGGTCGAAAGTGTCATAGAGCAATTAAAAAAATGGGGTGCTGAAACTGTCATTGAGACCCAGGGGAAACCTGAAGAGGTGGTTTTTGCTTTACCGAAATCACTGCTTGGGTAGTAATCGCCAACTGATTTTCACTATTATTCCTGGACGTCTTACATGTACCGAGCTCATCAAAAAACCAATCCTGGAACATGCACTATAAGACCGGTTTCACCAGTTCCCCCCTTCAAAATCTGCAAAACTTGAAGAAAATCATTCGTATCGGGTTGAAAATTGAATATAAATGGATATATGGACGATTAACACCGACAAACGGTATGTAATTAACAACCAACCTATTCTAATCTAGAGGTCAGAATAGTCGGAGTTTAGATATGAAAGGAACAAGAGGCTTCACTGTAGTTGAGTTACTCATGACAATAGTCATCGGCTCGATACTGGTTGCTGTTGCCGTACCATCATATACGGGCATGGTCGAGCGTAATGCCGTATCCACTACTAGCAATGAGTTATTAAGTGGACTTCTGCTGGCCCGTAGTGAAGCCATCAGACAGGTACAGAACCCAATCGACCAAAGTGATCAGACAGTAACCCTCTCTCCTTCCAGTAATGGTTGGGAGGTAAATATGGAAGATGGCACCAATCTAATCAACTACACAGTGGACAGCAATAGCGTCACAATTGATGGCAATGATATCACTTACAACGCTCGTGGCAGAGCTAACCTGGCCAGTGCACAGTCCATTGACATCAGTTATGACGGAACAGTGAAAAGCAGGGTTTGCCTAAGCCTGACTGGACGCCCATTTATAAGATCTGCAGATGACGGAGTCTGCCCATGAGCTACAGAAATACCCCATTAGCTAGCAGTAACTGTAAAGGCATGACAATGATCGAAGTGCTCGTCGCTGCTGTTATCATTGGCGTTGGACTACTTGGTGTTGCTTCGCTTCAAGTCACTGCATTGCAGGGTGCCAGCAATGCTGATTACAGATCCAGAGCAATCGACCTAGTCGCTTCACTGGCCGACCGTATGCGAGCAAATCTGAATGGCGTAAATATAAATGTCTATTCTGATACCGCTGCCAACACTGCCGCTGACTGCGCGACCCCGCCAGCAACATCTTGCGCAATGACACCAAATGATGCCGATAGCTCAGGTGTCACCCAATGCACTCCAAATGAGATGGCGGCTTTCGATCTATGGGAGGTTAGGTGCAGAAACGGCGTACAAAACTCCTTACCTGGAGGAGCAATGAGTATAGCCTGCACTGAAAGCAGCGCTTCTGACGACTGTCTCCCCCTATCACCCATGGTGGTCACCGTCACTTGGCAGTTACAAAGTAGTGAAGTCACCCCCGTAACAGAGACAGTTGTTACGACCATAATCCCAGGAGCGCCATAATGAAAGCAACCCCAGGAAATCAATCTGGCTTCTCAATTGTATCTTTGATGATCGCCAGTGCCATTGGTATTTTTCTCATCGGGGGCGCTGGTAAGGTATATGTCGACAGTAAAAACACATTCAACGCGCGCTCCTCTGTTGCTGCCGCGGTAGAAAACTATCGCTTTGCACTTTTAGATATGCGTCGCGCACTCGTCATGGCAGGCAGAGGCATCCTGGCATCTCAGAATGGCAATCTAGCTACCGGACCTTTTCCCGGAGTTGCCACTGATGGCGCAGAAGACACTGATTCTAACGGTTCAAGTGTGGTTGCTGTTCGCTACGCCTCTGGCCCTGCCCCGTGCGGAATATCCGGAGATGTTACAGCTACCATTACGGTTCGTTTTCTTGTTGATGACGATGGCAACCTGGTCTGTAACGTACCGGAACAAGACTACTCTCAACCCCTGGTATCAGGTATTGCGCAGATGCGGGCCCTTTACGGTGTTGACACCGACGCTGATGGTGTAGCCAATCAATATCTCCGTACCAACGTAGTTGACGACGGTGGTCTATGGATAAACGTCGTTTCCATTCGCATTGGTTTAGTCACCGGCTCAGGTGAAGGACAGGATCTTCCAGTTGCTTATAGACCGGCCACCCCTGAACCCAAGAATATGCTGGGCGACGAATACACCCCCACAGATACCAGCAAGGCCTATAAGTCGGCGAGCACAACTATAGCCTTCAGAAACCTGAACCAGACCATGAATCGTCAGTGATCCAAACCCAGGAAAAATATATGTACAAGTGTAACCACATGGCGATGAGACCCAATACCGCCAACAGACAAAAAGGTGCTGCTTTGGTTGTAAGCTTGATCCTGCTCACTATCATCACGCTGCTTAGTGTCAGCTCAATGCGCAATACCAACATCGAAACCAAAATTGCAGTCAACCATCAATTCAAGGAGCTGAGTTTCCAAGCCGCTGAAAATGCCTTGGCGATTATCACCGGCCCAGAGCTTGACGCTGTTAATCTCAGCATTCCTGCGACAGTTGGAACAACCGAGACGACGTCAAACTTTAACCCAGTAACTGGCATTACCAACCAAGCAGACACCCACGCTGAAATAGACATGCTATATGAAGAGGTGATCGACCCCAAGCAGGGAAAGGGCAACATGCTGTTTTCCGGCTTTCAACTGGATATCGCAACGCACCTCTACCTGGCAGACTCGACCGGATTCGTCGATGGAAATCAAACAAGGACCACGAATCGCATGCAAGTCGCGCTGATCAGACAATAAGGAGCAACGTATGAAACCCTTGACACAGACATCACTTATAGCACGAATTGCACCCTCAGTGGTTGGCACACTGATCTACGCATTATCCACCTCCATGGCTCTCGGTGACGACGTAGAGATCTATCTTCAGGAGCCACCAGATCCACCAGCACCCAATGTGCTTTTCGTGCTCGATGAATCAGGCAGTATGAGCAGCGGTAGCCCAAGCCGTAGAGACCAGCTGGTCGTAGCCATGCGCGATATCATTAACGATCCCGATTTTGCCAACATCAATGCCGCACTGCTTGGCTACACAACCAATACTGGCAACAATGGACCTTTGGACTTAAGGGCACTTTCTGGAGACTTCAAACTTTTTGATGGCAATACAGCCAGCTTCGTAAGTCAGGTAAACACCATTCGAACCTTGGGTTACACACCTACAGTCAAGGCAATGGAAGCTGCAGTGAACTGGTTTCGTCGTGATGTCGTATTTACCGATTCCTACAATCGCACTATGACCTCGCCAATTGACGGTGATGCTGATGACAACTGGTGCCGCCCCAATCATATCGTGCTCTTATCGGATGGCGCACCAAACTCCAATTCACCGACGGAAGGCCAAGCATACGGCTTAACCTCATGGGATGGGGCAACCTGTGCAAGCGACTACATATCAAGATGGACTAACGGCCGCTGTGCGAGAGAGATTGCAACATGGGCTTTTAACACTGATCTCGAAACCGGATCAGGCTGGGATGAAAGCCAGAACATCACAACCCATGCGATCGGATTCGACGTTAACACTGAAACCAGCACTTTCCTGCAGAGTTTAACAGGTCCATTTGCTGGGGGAGGCGGTTACTACCCTGTAGCCGGTAACGCAGCGGGCGGGCTCAAAAGTGCCTTTGACTCAATCCTTTTTGAAGCTCTGGAGAACATACCCTATGCCTATACTGCCCCAGTCATCCCTTTTAATACAGACAACGCTGCGATCAGCGGTGACCGCATTTACATTCCTCTGTTTGTACCATCGGCAACCACCTTTTGGAAAGGAAATCTGAAGAGCTATAACATTGCTGTGGTTGATGGCGATGTCGTACTTCGCGATGCATTAGGCAATCCGGTGGTTAATGCGGCATATGAGTTTATCTCCTCACAAGATCTCTGGGCAAGCGCCGCTGATGGTGGTGAAGTTTTGGTAGGCGGTGCGGCTGAGCAAATGGGCTCAACCGGAACAAGAAACCTCTACACCAACATTGATGCCGCACTACCTCTTTCTAATTCCACTAATGTAGTCAGCCGGAATAACAGTAACATCACCAATACAATGATGAATGTTGCATCAAATGATGAACGAATTGCACTACTAGACTGGATCACATGGGACTACACCCCTGTCGATGCAAATGATGAATCCCATGAAGGCGTCATGGGTGCACCGTTCCATTCTCAACCTGAAGTTGTCAACTATGCAACTGGTGATGTCGTCTACTTACCAACCAGTGAAGGCGTACTTGAAGCCATTGATGCAGATACTGGCGATGAGCTATGGGCCTTCATGCCCGATGACCTGTTGGGTAATATAGCCACGCTTAAAACCAACAACGACTCTACAACTCCCTATTATGGCTTGGATGGACCACTAACAACCTACGTCACTGATGGTGGTTCAAGAATGTTGATTTTTGGCATGCGTCGCGGCGGGCAGAAGTACTACCTCCTCAATGTAACCAATAAGCTTAACCCTGTTCTTGTCAAAGTGATATCTGACTCGGAAACCAACTTTTCTCAATTAGGGCAAACCTGGTCAAAACCACTGTTTGTAAAAATGCTCATCGATGGAACTGAGAAAGAGGTGCTGGTTTTCGGTGGCGGTTACGATGAGGATCAGGATGACACCACCAGCCGGGTTTCTGATGACGAAGGCAATGTAATTTACGTAGTCAACGCTATGACTGGCGAAGAAGAAATTACCATTTCGAGCTCGGGAGACATTTCTGTAGCCAACATGAACAACAGTATTCCAAGCAATATCAAAACCGTAGATTTAGATGGCGATGCTCTCGTCGATCGGCTCTATGCTGCAGATGTCGCCGGAAGAATCATTCGTGTTGATTTAGCTGCAGGAACAGGTGGTGTAGTCGCAGATATCAATGCTGGCAGTACCGACTACCGCCGATTCTTTAATTCCCCCCAAGTTGGATATTATTCTAAAGGTGGCGTTCAGTTTCTTGCGCTCTTAATAGGTTCAGGAAATCGCGCTGACCCTCTGGATGACTCCGTCACTGATCGCTTCTACATGATCAAAGATCAAGCGCTATGGTTTACTCCTAGCCCTTATACTGCGGTCACCCAATCTGATCTGGAAAACGCAACATCTGCGGCTGTTGAAAATGCAAATGTTCTGGTCGACTCCAGTGGCGGCTGGTACATGGATTTTTCCTCCTCAGAAAAATCCTTTTCTCAAGCGGTTCTATACGACTATGGAGTATATTTCACCACCTATAGTGCTATTCGAGCAGAGGATCTCGGAGATTGCGAGGCAAGAGGTGCGAATGGTACAGCAAGAATCTATGGTCTTAATATGATCAATGCTAGCGCTGTCATCAATTTCACTGGTGGCAGTAATACAAATCTCACAACCAGCAATCGCTCTCACACATTGAATATGCTTGGCATACCCCCCTCACCCACGCTGGTATTCCCTGGTGAGGATAATGATGGTACCCAAGTCATCGGCCGTAAAGTACATTTGCTTGTTGGGCTCGAAAAGATGGCGGAGTGGAGTGATCGTTTTCGCCCTATCTATTGGGAAGAGGTGATACATGACTAATTCCAACAAACCAACCACTGGTTTTACATTGACAGAGCTTGTGGTTGTGGTAGCTATCGTCGGTATTCTTTCAGCGATAGCCTATCCATCTTATGTGGATTCAGTCAGGAAAGGACATAGAAACGATGGCATGAATGCGCTCTTGGATGCGGCTCAAAAGCTAGAAGTATTTCGATCACGCTCAGCGGCTTATACCAGCAACCTCGCCGACATTAATGTCAATGCAACAAGCGCTGAGGGCTATTACGAAAATTTGACCATAGGAGAAGGTCCCTGCGGCAATACCGTCAATTGCTACAGCATAACTATCGATGCATCCTCACTACATGGCCAGAATGAGGATGATATAACCACCTATCGACTAGACTCAAGTGGCTCGAAGAGTCGACTTGAGAATGCAGTATGGGTTACAGGTTGGAAATAGAACTGAGGTACTTTACCCCTAAGCAGTAAAAACAGTTCAAGCTTAAAAAAAGCAATTAAGAATCCACTGACTTCGCCAGTGGATTCTTAATCTTTACTTTCAACAGAATAATTACCACGCCTAAACAAGCCTACCCCAAACATCTCATTCATACCCCACCATCGATTGCATATGGTAAGCTAACACCGAAATCTTTTTGCACATCTTCACTCTTTTGACTCCTAAACCAACAAGGTATTTATGACAGACTGTCTTATCGTCGGAGGCGGAATTATTGGCATGCTCACCGCCAGGGAGCTTCATAGTGCGGGAATGCAGGTAACTCTCCTCGAGCAGAACCAGACAGGCCAGGAATCCTCCTGGGCAGGTGGCGGTATAATCTCACCCTTGTATCCCTGGCGATATGCACCCTCAATCTCCGACCTTGCAACATGGAGCCAGGGGGTTTATCCCAGTCTCGCTAAAGAGCTCACCGAGCAATCTGGAGTAGACCCGGAATACACACCCAGCGGCCTGTTGATTATTGATCCGGAAGATAGCGAAAAAGCCCTTCAATGGTCTGAAGCGCGTGGAGAAAATCTACAGCTTATCGAAAGCAAAGAGATCGCAGCCTGTGAACCAGCATTGCAGACCAATGCACAACATGCCGCCTGGATGCCCGATGTTGCACAAATTCGCAATCCCCGGCTCACAAAATCCTTACATGGTGCAATTTGTGATGACATCACAATTCATCAGAACACAAAAGTAACTGACCTGGTCATCCAAAATAGTCGAATCAAAGGGGTCGAAACAGAGAGTGGCCAATTCGAAGCTGACAAGGTAGTGATTTGTGCCGGTGCATGGACAGGACAGCTACTTCAATCACTGCCGATACCACCAGCCATTGATCCAGTATTGGGACAGATGATCATCTTCAAACACCAACCTGGCAGAATTTCACGAGTAACCCTGCACCAGGATCGATACGTCATACCCCGGCGTGACGGCAGAGTGCTGATAGGAAGCACCCTGGAATTTCGAGGTTTTGAGAAGACCACAACAGCGCAGGCAAAACAGGAACTTAAAGCCTACGCCCTCAACCACTATCCGGAACTTGCCCAATCAGAGATCGAGCACCACTGGGCCGGCCTTCGCCCCGGATCACCCAGCGGTGTCCCCTACATCGGCCCAGTACCCGATATTGAAGGCCTCTATGTCAATGCAGGACATTTCCGCAATGGCGTCGTACTTGGACCAGCCTCCTGCCGTCTCACCGCCGACCTGGTTCTGGATCGCCAACCAATACTCAACCCACAGCCTTACAGCCTGACTGCAGAGAGATAATCAACATATATCAATGGGTTATTTACCGAGGCAGCCTATAGGCGTGTAACTGTTGATAAAGTAAGAGGCTAGACCATTAGAACCAAGAGGGTCTATAATCGGCCGCTTCGGGCCGATGTAGCTCAGTCGGTAGAGCAACTGATTCGTAATCAGTAGGTCGGCGGTTCAATTCCGCCCATCGGCTCCATATATAAATAAGTTACATCTACTTTATGTGCTTCAGAGTTGAATCCGCGCAATAAAAAAGGCTATTTTCATTTCAAATACCGCTGCAACCCAAAACCATTCCTCTCTTTGGGATGATCAAGCCTCCGCATGAACATTCAACCAACAAAACAATTTCCGCTGCACATCTGCAAAAGCGTTCGGCGTTGACCTCAGATTCCCCCCTGTAAGGTCGATAATCGCACTTCCACAGCCAGGGCCAGCAAACCCAATATCAGAAAACCCAGTGTAAGGGGTATCAGTGTCATATCGTAGGCTTGGCCGATCAGACCTCCCAAAATGGTTGAGATGGCAGATGTGAGTGCGCCGATTACCGATGAGGCAATACCGGCTTGATGGCCCATGGGTTCCATCGCCATTGCGTTTAAATTACCAAATAGCAAGCCGAGGGTGAAAAAGGATAGAACCGCAAACAGCATAAAATGCAGCAACGGGGTCTGTGTGGAGTAGAGCATGTTGCTTGCCAGAAATAACGCTGACACGGCGACTAAAGCAATCAGCCCTAAACGGCTGATTCGGTGCATACCCAGGCGACGGACTATGCCGGAATTTACCAGCGAGGCCACACCAACCGACAGCGCTGACAGGGCGAAGTAAAATGCAAAGAGATGACCGGTGTGGTAGTAGTCCTGATAAATCTGTCTGGCACAGCTTAAATAGGCGATCAGACAGCTGAAAACCAGCCCTGCGCTGATAGTATGCCCAAGGGTTTGTTTGTTGGTCAGTACGGTTCTGAAGCTGTATCCAATATCATTCAGATTAAATGGATGGCGATCTTCAGGTTTGAGAGTTTCGGGTAGACGCAGAGCCATCCAGGCGGCAGTAAAAACAGCCATAACCACAAATAGTGCAAACACCATGCGCCAATGGCTGATGGACATCACAATCTCTCCCATCGCGGGCGCGATGACCGGGACAAAAATAAAAACCGCCATCACGAAGGACATGACGCGAGCCATTTCCCGTCCGGTGAATCTGTCACGCACGATGGCAATGCTTGCAACCCGTGGAGCCGCAGCCCCAAATCCCTGCAGAAAACGCCCCAAAAGCATGACTGAAAAGCTGGTAGCAAAAAGACTCATGAAGCAGCCACCCACGAATATCAGCAAGCCTAGATAGACACTGAACTTGCGGCCATAGCTATCTGCCAGAGGCCCGTAGAGCAGCTGCCCCAGGGTAAGACCCAGCAGTAGCGTCCCGATAATATATTGAGTCTGATTGTCGTTTTTTATCGATAAATCATGGCCCACGACTGACAAAATAGGCAAAACCGCATCTAGCGAAAGAGCCGTGATCGAAATCATCATGGCCATTAAGGTGATGAATTCACGAAATGGCACGGGAAAGCGGGACGCCGTATCACTATCAGCCATTGTAGAGTTGTTCAAGATTACCAGGAGCCAAAGTGTCGGTAGTGTGATAAATCGCATCATGAGATGGGGAGAGATAACTCATGACTGCATGAAGATTGAAGACTTACGCCAACACTGTGTTATATGGGGGCGATGAGCTGAAATACAAGGCGCACTGAGGAGATAAGGACAAGGTATTAAGCAGGTATAAGGAGTATAACCGCCCCTAGTCAAAAAACCGGGAGCTGGAGGCGAATAGACTGAAAACCGCTGCCTACCCCGACATTCATCTGGATTTCCGACCTGAGTCTGCAGTCCCGTGGTTGGAAATTTGAAAATAGTAGTTACTGAGAATGGTATCAGTCGGGCCGCGGCAGGTTTGTCCTAGCAGAGGGGGCAGCCCTGTATAACAGTTGTGAGATATATATTACCGGCGTATCATCAGCGAATCGAGTCTGTTGGCTGGTTAATAAGTGGCCTCTGTTCGCTTCTCTTTCGTCATCCTGGCGTAAGCCAGACTAAAGCACGAAGCGTACAAGACAACAGCAACCCGGCACGAAGTATGAGCAAGCAGAGTAAACCAGAAAGCTCAAGCTCATATATATCAGTATTGCCCAAACTTTAGGCCGGCTCATTTCACAGCAAAAAGTATCGAACAGGTATAGTTACTTAGTCTGATACAGGTAGGATTGACAACCAAGGACTGATGTCGAAAAGGAGTTAACACATGCTTTGCTCTAAACCCCATTCTGTTTTCATCCGAATCTTGACAACTTCTCTATTGACTGCACTTTTATCCAGCGGATGTGGAGGCGGTGGTGGTGGTGGTGGTGGTGGTGGTGGTGACAACACGACCCCGGATAGTGACAGCGGCACAACAGATGACAACGTCAATAGTGATGATACCCAACCAGACACCCAATCTGGTTACAGAGTATTACGCAGACAGTACGATTTCGATCTCAATGGGGTTATAGATGGCGTCTCAGAATTTGTCTACGACACCAACGGTAGACTGATGGAAGAGCAGTACACCTATACAGACGATGGTACACCTGATATTAGACTTCTCGGTAGCACACTACCCAGAGAGAACCTGAACACAACTGCGACCTATACATACGACACTGATGGCAGAGTCGAAACCTGGTCTGAAACGAATAGTGAGTACAGCTTTACTACGACTTATACCTACAATACAAGCGGCCTTATCAGCAGAGTAGATACCACATCATTGGACAGTATCGGTGGTGTTACCACTCAGGTTCATCATCTGCTTGAGTACGATGGCATAAGATTGATTGAACACACCCATCATCTAAACAACAACCCGGTAGCAAATCAGACTTACCAGATTGAGTATAATAGTGATGGCCGAGTCTCAACCAATAACATGGCTGTTAACCCACCTGGATCTGATTCTCTCTTCAGCTATACCTATTTCAGCAACGGCAACACAGAAACCGTTAT
Organism: Candidatus Thiodiazotropha sp. 6PLUC1; assembly: GCA_040506705.1. Lineage (GTDB taxonomy): Bacteria > Pseudomonadota > Gammaproteobacteria > Chromatiales > Chromatiaceae > Thiodiazotropha. The sequence goes on along the minus strand of JBEVWG010000013.1, from coordinate 57,292 downwards.
CGCCACAACACCGAGCACACCATCCATAGGTGATATGGTTTACAACTTTGCTTTCAACTCCGCTAACCAGCCAACAAGTTTCGAATTCAGATCTGATCTGGATCAATACACTGACGATTTTAGCTACACCTACCGATATGCAGATAACGCTCTACTATCTGAATCGCTGGTCGATCGATACCTAGATGGCAGTACTGATGTAAGGATCATAACCGAATGGGAAGCAGGTGTTTGTACCCCTATGATCTTATGGGGGGTTCGAGCCATTGTTCCAACTAACTCAGACCCCTCCTCACCATATATCCCTGGTACCGGGTACTGGGAAAGTGACTTTTGCGCAACAGCAGGCGAGTAGATTGACATGTCTACTTAGAAGTTGCACGAATCCTGAGCTCAACCCTTGGAATAAATTAAACGGTGGGATGTAAATGCAATAACATCACTAGCTGATTGATTATGTAGCTGAGCCTCGCCTCAGAAATCACATTCCATTAGCAAAATCATCATGATGGACTTGTGTCTGCTGCCGCATTGCTTTCAGCGCCTTACCGTAGCCAATTAAAATACCCAGCCCCCAATGGAGACGAGATTTGTAGTACGGATCACTATCAGGGTCGTTCTCTTCGGGGTTCTCGTTAAAGACCTTTTCACAATTACGCACGATAAGATGTTCTGGGATATAGCAGATACGGTTGTTCTTATAACTGCTGATCCGCAGCTCGGTTACTGGGTAGGCTCCGCCAGCACCAGAAGAGACTGCAATAATGTAAGCTGGCTTATGCCCCAGCTCCAAATTGTTGAACATCAGGAAGAAGTTTTTCAGACCAGCTGGAACCTGCCCATGCCATTCCGGGGATATAATGACGAAAGCATCACTTTCAGAAAACTGCTTTCTCAAAGGGGCCAGCCGTTCAACCCACTCCTTATCCTTTGTCCAGATAGACTGTTCCCAGAGCGGGAGTGGATTCCCAGCAAGTGAATAGAGATAAGTCTCAATATCATCAAAATCATTTTGCAGGACCGACGTGGTGTAACGTCCGATTTTCTCGCTTTGAGATGAAACTCGGTGACTACCAGTGATGATGCTGATTTTCATAATAAATGAACTCTTCTTGCTGGGCTTCTATACAACAGCATGGAGCCTTAACAATCAACTGACTTTTGTTAAGGTATTTTCATCAATATGATGGAATATCTCCTGCTTAACAGGAATCCACAACTCGGTATCTTCACTGTAGCTGAATGTACCATCTGAGTTAATTGAGAGATCAAGCGAGTAGCGCTTGGTTTTGTAGCTGTCATCAAGGTAGCGGTTGGATAGGACACCATAGGTCAGTGAGCCTAACTCAGCTTCGAGGCGAAAGTTTTTGCTATCCTCCTCAACATAACCACCAGCATTCACTAAAACACCACGGGGCACCAGAAAGCAGCGCATAACCTGTTTGCGGTCTTTGTCCCAAAGCCAGTAACCTAGCTCTTCATGGAATGGATCCTCTTTATCCAGAGGCCAGCAGACGGTTGAGTATCTCAATCCATAGAGTTCCTGTGGCCCATTATTGACCGGACCCAATGGTTCAAAAACAATTTTTTCTCGGAATTTTGTGACCGATTCCTTGCCATGGATCCTCGATCTATCCACACCCTGATCACTCTCCCAAACACCAGCCAAAGGGGCCAATGGACCTAGACTATCAATAATTGCATCACTCATGAGATTCTCCACATGGAGGTAATAGATATGACTTACTATCTGAAGCAGTTCTTCACTGAAAGATCCGTAGTACATTACTCTTTCGTTCGAACTGACTCATTGAATTATTTCAATAACCCCATATATCTATCGATTTTATTGATTCAGATCAATAGTCACCTGCAACAAGAACCTCTGATTAATCTGTAACCAGGGATCTATTTTATCTCTATCCTAGAAGCTGGTCATCCATGTCGCCCCGGTAGAGTCTAAAGTAAATGCTATGCTTACAATTATCCTTTTATAAAATACTGAGTGAAATAGTTAGAAAATAGAAAAGGGAGTTACCAGACAGAGCTCCACCCCATATAGTCATGACACGGGCACTCAATTTGAGCGACACTATAAAAAACAGCTGAATCTAATAAAAACAGTCTCTCTCATACTAATCTTACAAGAGTGAATGGATCTTCTTACTGAAGCAACAAACCTCAATTTTTTCTCCGCCTTCTCAAGAGCACTGGGGTTCGTTTGAACAATAGGGATAGATAACTAATGAGCGATACAACTCAAAAAATTGCACTATTTATAGATGCTGATAATGCACCCGCAAGTAAATTTGAAGATGTCCTTAGCGAAGTTGCAAAATATGGGGTGGTAACAATAAGAAAGGCATACGGTAACTGGAAAAGTTCTTCGCTAAAGCCTTGGGAGGACTTATTAAATGAATACGCCATTCAGCCAATACAGCAGTACGATTTAACTAAAGGCAAAAATGCATCCGATATTGCTTTGGTGATTGACGCAATGGATGTCATGTATACAAAGAACATTGATGTTATGTGTTTCGTTTCATCAGATTGTGACTTTACACCCATGGTTACTCGCGCACTTGCAGAGGGTAAAGTCGTGCTCGGCTTTGGAGAGCGTAAAACACCTTCACCCTTTGTTAACGCGTGTTCTAAGTTCTTATACATCGATCAAGCGCCCAAACAGAATAGTTCAGTTACTGAAAAATCAAAAAACATAAAATCAGATACAAAGCTAATCAATCTTTTACGACAGGCAATAGAGGCAACTGAGGAAGATAATGGATGGGCTGCTCTTGGTCCAGTAGGATCACATATATCCAATAAAACATCTTTTGACACAAGAAATTACGGATACAGAAATTTAAGCAGCCTGATTAAGGCGATTGATCTATTTGAGTTAAAAAGAGGACCAGGCAACTCATACCTCGTAAAAGACAAGCGGAAGAAAAACTAACGGATAAAATATCGCTCTTTGATTATGACAAGAGAGTCGATAGACTTATGAAACATTTGGCAAAGAGCAACCCTGACACTCGATTTAATATCTATTATTTGCACGCTTGCTACATTAGGGTGAACCGGTGCCTGGCAATTATTTTTGGTATTCCCCTGAGCAGTGTCGCTTCAGTTAAATAGCCCCCTATTCAGAATGACTACCCCGCTACTTTTAATCGAATCTTATTTCGATAAAGTTTTCGAACGAACACCCAACTTATATTTTAAAAAGCACCTTTCATCATATTATCGCAAAGTTCTATTGCGAACAGAACCACTGCACTCTACTACCTGGCATTAAATTACGACTCGTTCATATATTATTAACCCGGCGACTAAGTATGTTGTCTTCAACCGAAGGGCACTTCCTGCGGGGCGCGAGCCGTACCTTGATCAAGGACAGGCTTGATACCCTGAAGACGACATACTTAGTCGCCGGGTTAATAAGGGCACCTCTATTAATTTCTTGGCTTCTCTTGTCGATAGGATTTTGAGAGATGAAAAGCATTACAGATCAGAGGATAAAGAACAAAAAACATCATCACAATGGCAAATAGGGTGAAGAGTAATGTAAAACTGAAACATCGTTACTCCCCTCGCCCCTTGCGGGAGAGGGGCTGGGGGAGAGGGGTGTTCAACAACAACATCATCCTCAAGATCAATACTCAGGATAAGAAAGATTGATCTGATCATGCCGCAATCACTTCAATTTCAAAATGCTCTTGACGGACCCCCTCTCCCGTCAAGGGAGAGGGGCCTTTATCGCTGCCTGTGGAGTGATATTGAGTCGGTAGATGCGACTTACGACCGTAATAACATCAATGGTGGTTGTGGCGTCAACAAAAGTCCAATCCACTGCTAACAGTTATATCTACACCCTTGAGACCGTCATTTTTGACTCAATCCTCTATCCGCGACATGTTCATCATTGGACATTTCCTGGTGATGAATTAAGCTAGCGACTAATAAACAGCAAAACTGTAAAACCATAACAGCTTCAACCAAGCTATTTATTTCTCATTGGATCAATGCCTTATAGATTGCAGAGATTCATAAATCTTGGATTCAGCTTAAAAGGCATCTACTCATGTCAGATATTCACCACCAAGGAGCCATATAACTCCCCATGCACTTGTTTAAAATCGTTTTTTTAAATCAAGGAAAAGTCTACGAAATCTTTGCTAAAACCATTCGTCAGGGAGAGCTTTACGGTTTTGTCGAGGTTGAGGACCTGATATTTCAGGAGAGCAGCTCACTGGTCGTTGACCCCTCAGCTGAAAAATTAAAAGAGGAGTTTTCCGGAGTACAGCGGACACGTATTCCTATCCACTCTGTGATTCGTATCGATGAGGTGGAAAAAAATGATCATGGTCCAGGAAAAATCATCGATATTGACTCGGACTCCAACATCACTCCATTCCCAAACCATTTTATTAACCCTAAAAACAGACCAGAGAAGTAGGCTCTGATTGCGATAACGCATTGAGCATCACCAGGAAATATCGAAAATGGAGGTGACTTTCACTGCTTCTTTTCGATATGAAAATATTTCCCTTTCTAATCTGTTCAATCTCTCTGGTCAGCGCATGTTCTCAACAAACCGCTGATCAGCTGCAGGAGGGTTTCTCAAACACTCCTGCGATGATCGTTGCTGCGGAAACAGGCGACCTGCCAACAATACGCAAGCTGATTGATGATAACGGCCAGGTCGATATTCAGGATGCCTGCATGTGGACGCCGTTAATGAAAGCAGCACTCAATGGACATCTAGGCATAGCTCAGCGTCTGATTGATGCGGGCGCTGATGTTAATCAAGTCGATAAGGGGGGGTATTCTGCAACGATGCTTGCTGCCTCAAACAACCATTATGAGATTGTCGAGTTACTCTTGACCCATGGTTCCAAAATTGACCAGATTGAGGTTACCGGTGGCTGGACCGCTCTAATCTGGGCTGCAAAGCTAGGTCATATTGAATCGGTGAGAACACTATTGGCTCATCAAGCCAACCGCGATATCCGCGATTTCAGTAATTTGACGGCCCTTGACTGGGCCACAAAGAATCAACATTCAGAGATATCGGAAATGGTTGAATCATCTCAGCTCTCCCACTGACACCCTCTTCCTTAGGAAATAGCTGCGCACTCAATCTTTCCTTGTGCGTTTAGATTCAGATAGCCATTAAAACCATTTATATCAATTAGTTAAGGCATCTTTATTTGAGTGGCGACTCAATAGTTCATGAATCAGCACATGGTGGGTAGCTGAAGGTAAAACGAACAGCAGCGAAAACAGATCAAATAAAAACATCTCATTCACTGATCTGGATCATCAAGTAATAACATGACTAATCCTAAGATGTATAGATGAGCCAAATCTATCTCATCCTACGTCCAGTCTACTGGTTTGGAGGTTTCTCTCATGTCAAATCAAATCACTAATGACCAAAGTTTACGCGATGCTATTAGCCAACTATCCAGTAAACAGCAGAGAGCTTTAGCAGGTAAATTTGTAGCCAGCGTTGAACATTTAAGTTCAGATCCAAGGATTGCCCGGGCAATTGAAGCTGCAACAAACCCCGATCTCTCAAGCCAGGAGGTCGAAACTGCCTATAAAGACGCCAAGGCTTTGGCGACTCAGACCTATACAGCTTGCGGCCGTGATGCAGACTGGGCTGCACAAGCTGAACATTTTGTTGCCGCAGCTGCAACAGCCTCACTGACGCCTGATGAAGCCGATGGCACAAAGGGGGCATGGCGGGCTGCGATGCAGGCACGCATGGCAAAAAATTGTGAGATGATTCTGAATGATGGAGGTGGTCTGGCCAACGAATCAGAAAATCAGTATCGCCTTGCTGAGGCTTTTCTGCCCTAGTGTGGTGTTGGGTAAATTAGGAAACACTCAGCCGGATCACCCACGCCATTGGTAAGGTGTGCGAGCGCAAGATCAGCGGTCAACTGCAGAATCCAGGTTTAAGCAAGCATAACACCGATGATAGCGTTTCTCTCCGAACAGGAGTATTCAGAGTCTCCCCTTAGATTTACAGGAGCTATCTGAATCTCGTTGATTGTGTGCCTAAAAAACAGCTCTGACCAAGTAGTGCCTGGATATCTCAGGCCTTCCCATCCATCAGGGTAATACCATCCAGCCCATCAACCAGTGAATCGTTGGTTTGGCTTGCTCCAAGTTTGATCATCAATCGTACATCATTGGCGGAATCAGCATGGGCGAGTGCATTTTCATAACTGATAACGCCCTCTTCATAGAGTTGAAAAAGATGCTGATCAAAGGTAATCATGCCGAGCTCGTTCGAGCGTTTCATCAACTCTTTCAGCTTATGAATCTTACCCTTCCTTATCAAATCGGCAGCCAAAGGCGTATTTAACATGACCTCAATCGCAGCGCGACGCCCATTCCCATCAGCTTTGGGTATCAGCTGCTGCGCTACTATTGCTTTTAGATTCAGGGAGAGGTCCATAAATATCTGCTCTCTGTGATCTTCCGGGAAAAAGTGGATGATGCGATCCAATGCCTGGTTTGCATTATTGGCATGAAGGGTGGACAGACAGAGGTGACCAGTCTCAGCAAAGGTGATTGCGTTTTCCATGGTTTCCCTGCTACGGATCTCACCGATCAATATCACATCCGGTGCCTGACGAAGAGTATTCTTCAGTGCTACATCGTACGATTCTGTATCTATACCCACTTCTCTCTGCGTGATAATGCATTTGTCATGATCATGCATATACTCGATCGGGTCTTCGATACTGATGATATGGCCGTCACCCCGTGTATTTCGATATCCAATCATTGCAGCCAGAGAAGTCGATTTACCGGTACCGGTAGCGCCAACAAAGATCACTAAACCACGTTTGGCGATAGATAAATCCTGCAGTACAGGCGGAAGAAAGAGAGATTCCAGGGTTGGAATATTGGTCTCAATCCGGCGCAGAACCATTCCGACTGCATCCCGCTGTATAAAAGCACTGACACGAAACCGCCCAATCTTTTTCGCGCTGATGGCGAAGTTACACTCTTTGGTCTCGTCGAACTCCCGCTGCTGAGCATCGGTCATGACGCTGTAGGCCAAGGCTTTGGTCTGTTGCGGGGTCAGTGCTGTTTTGTTCACTGGGTGAATTTTACCATCCACCTTGATGGATGGTTCCCGACCTGCGGTGATAAACAGGTCCGAGGCCTTGTTCTTGACCATCATGGCAAGGAGTGGGTTCAGTTCCATATTCTTGTCCTCTAAACACTCATTCTTATGCGCCGAATACGGTAAATCAGCGCAATTTCGATGGCTATCAGTTAATCCTAATTATAATTAACCCGGCGACTAAGTATATCGCTTTCAGCCGCTGTGCACGCCTACAGCCAGGTTTGATAACGCACTCTAGAACTGATCCTTGTGCTGTGCTTTGGATCTGGCATCCAAACGACTCACTACGCCCTTCTGCACCAGCTCTTTCAGGGCCTGATCCATGGTCTGCATCCCGGCTGCCTGCCCGGTCTGTATCGCAGAGTACATCTGAGCCACCTTGTCTTCACGAATCAGATTACGGATCGCCGGGGTACCAACCATAATCTCCCAAGCGGCAATTCGGCCACCGCCTATTTTTTTCAATAGTGTCTGGGCTACAACTGAACGTAAAGACTCAGACAGCATGGAACGAACCATTGATTTCTCACCTGCAGGGAAGACGTCGATGATTCGGTCGATAGTCTTTGCTGCTGAGCTGGTATGCAGGGTACCGAATACCAAATGGCCGGTCTCCGCAGCCGTCAGCGCCAAACGAATGGTCTCAAGATCACGCAACTCACCCACCAGGATGATATCCGGATCCTCACGCAGTGCAGATCGCAGCGCTTCAGCAAAGCCGAGGGTGTCGCGGTGTACTTCTCGTTGATTGATCAGACACTTTTTGCTGTTATGAACAAATTCGATGGGGTCTTCGATGGTCAGTATATGGGAATAATCATTATCATTCTTATAGTCCATCATTGCCGCGAGAGTAGTCGATTTACCTGAGCCGGTGGGGCCGGTGACCAAAACCAGGCCACGAGGCACATCTACAACATCCTTAAATATCTGAGGACAACCCAGATCTTCGAGGGTCAGAACTTTGGATGGAATGGTACGAAATACTGCCGAGGCACCCCGCGCCTGGTTGAAGGCATTGACCCGGAAACGGGCCAGACCGGGAATTTCAAAAGAGAAGTCGTTTTCCAGAAATTCCTCGAAATCCTTGCGCTGCTTATCGTTCATGATGTCATACACCAAGGCATGCACAACCTTGTGCTCAAGCGCCGGCACGTTGATCCGGCGTATATCTCCATCTACGCGAATCATCGGCGGTAAGCCAGATGAAAGGTGTAAATCTGATGCGTTGTGTTTGACACTGAAGGCCAAAAGTTCAGCGATATCCATTCATTCCCCCATTACTATCATGCAAAGGATGCATGTGCCATTTGCGGGCACATAAAATTTCAGCAAATCATGGTACTGTATCTCATGCTGGTAGGCATTATCCCTTTATCGACATCCAGACAGATAAATTTAACTGGCACTTAAACTTGAATTGGCACCTGACTGACCACACATAAGAAAGCAACATTACGCTGCCGGATAAGCAAATAATATACTAATCCGCCTTACAAATATCCGTTATCCGGCAAAATGGCATGAGATAGACGTGACAGACGACACCATATCCAAATCTGATCAGCTTCGGCAACGCTTTCATCACGTACAGGAACGCATCCGCAAGGCAGAGACATCTTGTAAGCGCCTCCCCGGCAGTGTGGAACTGCTGGCTGTGAGTAAAACCCGTAGCAGCGAGGAAATTCATGCGCTTGCAGAGCAAGGACAGCGAATGTTTGGAGAAAATTACTTACAGGAAGCGGTGAGCAAAATCACACAACTTGAAGCGTTGAAACTCTCCTGGCACTTCATTGGTCGTATTCAGAGTAACAAGACCCGACAGATCGCAGAGCACTTCGATTGGGTACACAGCGTTGCCAGCCTCAAACATGCGACCCGACTCAGCCAACAACGTCCTGACAACCTGGCTCCACTCAACATCTGCCTGCAGGTCAATACCAGCGGCGAGTCGAGTAAAGACGGTCATTCACCAGAAGAGCTGAAAGAACTATTACCTGAATATCAAGCATTGGATAAGATACAAATTCAGGGACTGATGACCATTCCAGCTCCTGTAGAAGACAATTCTGACCCCCGACAGCCATTTCAATTGCTGCGGACACTGCGTGATCAATTGAGTACAAAAGAGAAGCCTTTAAGCACCCTTTCCATGGGGATGTCCAACGATCTGGAGGATGCTATTTGCGAGGGAGCGACCATCGTCAGAATCGGCACCGCAATTTTTGGCCCCCGGCAGTATAATCAATCCCAGTAATCACCTCTGAACACAGAGCGGTAGCATGAAAAACGACAAAATCACTTTTATCGGCGGCGGCAACATGGCAACAAGCCTGATTAGCGGCCTCATTGCAGACGAATATGATTGCAATGCCATTACAGTCAGTGATCCCGATACAGAAAAATTAAGCCAACTGGCTGCCCGCTACGGGGTTACAACAGAGCCTGATAATGAACAGGCGGTTCAGCAGGCTCAGATCGTTGTATTGGCGGTCAAACCACAAATTCTCGAGTCGGTTGCTCAGAATTTGGCTAAAACCCTTCAAAATTCAAAGCCTCTGATCATCTCCATCGCTGCGGGTATTACCGCTACAGACCTCGATAGCTGGCTCGGTGGAGATCAGGCAGTAGTGCGCAGCATGCCGAACACCCCGGCAATGATCCAGTCTGGTGCAACTGGTCTCTATGCCAGCCCCGGAGTGAGTGAAAACCAACGCAACCAGGCAGAGAGCATTCTTAGAGCCGTAGGCCTTACACGCTGGGTAGAGAATGAATCCCTCATCGATGCAGTAACTGCTGTTTCCGGAAGTGGTCCGGCCTATTTCTTCCTGGTCATGGAGGCCATAGAGGAGTCGGCCAAGTCGATGGGGCTTGATGAAGAGAGCGCCCGACTGCTCACGCTACAGACAGCTTTAGGTGCAGCCCGCATGGCGATTGAGAGTAGTGACTCGCCAGCCATGCTACGTCAAAAAGTCACCTCCCCAGGTGGCACTACCGAACGAGCCCTTGATATCCTTGAGAAAGGTGGCCTCAGGGAATTGTTCAAAGATGCCCTGCAAGGTGCCAAAGAGCGTTCCCACGAACTTTCCAATTTACTAGGACACAATGATCATGGGTAGCAGCTACCTCTCCAACCCTTTGATTTTTCTGGTACAAACCATATTTGGCCTGTATATCCTCGCGATATTGCTGCGCTTCCTGCTGCAGCTTGTACGAGCCGATTTCTATAACCCTGTTTCGCAGTTTTTAGTCAAAGTGACTAACCCGCCGATTAAGATATTGCGTCGCATCATACCTGGATTTGGGGGTATTGATCTGTCGTCACTGATACTGGCCTGGGCATTGAAAACAGTTGAGCTGTTCCTGGTCATCATGATCTCGGGTAGCAGCGTCAATCTTCTGGGTCCGCTGTTGTGGGCAATCCCTGAACTGATTGAACTCACCATCAACATCTTTCTGTTCGGTGTACTGATTCAGGTCATTCTGAGCTGGGTCAATCCGGGGGCCTACAACCCAGCCACCAATCTGCTCTACAGCCTCACTGGTCCGGTGATGCGACCAGCTCAAAAAGTTCTACCACCGATTGGTGGTATTGATTTATCGCCTATGTTGGTGATGATCGGGTTGGTTTTATTGAAAATGTTGCTGATCCCACCGCTGCTGCAGATTACTTCTAGCCCCTTTGCATGAGCTGGTATCAGTGGCAGGAGGATGACCTGATTTTGCGCCTTCGGGTTCAACCCAAGGCCTCAAAGGATCGTTTTGTAGGGCCCTATGGCGAAAATGAGTTCAAGGTGGCTATAATGGCACCACCTGTTGATGGAGAGGCGAACGCCCGGTTACTGAAGTTCATTTCAAAGGCTTTTGGCCTCCCTAGAAGCAACATCTCTCTGCTCACTGGAGAGTCATCCCGCAGCAAGTGCCTGAAACTAAAGTCTCCTAAGCGTCTGCCGATACCGATTGAGAAGTGAGACTGTGGTCATGGCGTCTGCCTGATTACTCGAGTATCATTTTTTCCTAAAGCTGATCAGAGCGGAAAATGGGTCCGTTTCAGCATGTGTAAGACTGGGGCTATTGCATGGAAAAAGTAAGATTTCAAGAACAGTTACAAGCTTACGAGCAGTGGAAAAAGGACATTATCAATACCATTGAAGAGTATGGTCCCTGGTTGGAAGAGAATGGTATGTCCACAGAGGACATCCAACAGCGCATCAAACATACACTCGACACTCTCAAAAGTGACAAACTCACGATAGCTTTCGTCGCTGAGTTCTCTCGCGGTAAGACTGAGCTGATCAACGCCATCTTTTTTGCCGACTACGGCCGCCGACTGCTGCCATCTGATGCCGGCCGCACCACAATGTGCCCTACTGAGATATTTTACGATGACGAGCGGGACGAAGCCTATGTACGTCTGCTGCCCATTGAGACTCGACTGCAGGACACCACGCTCTCTCAGCTGAGACACGACACCAAGCAGTGGGTTCATTATCCGCTCGAAATCGACTCCGTTGAGCAGATGCAAGCTGCGTTGAGTGAAGTTATCCAGACAAAAGAGGTCACCCTCGAAGAGGCCAAACATCTCGGCCTCTACAATCCTGACCTGCACCCCCATCAGAAACAACCACCTGAAACTGTCGAGATTCCAAAATGGCGTCATGCCCTGATCAGCTTCCCCAATCCGATGCTGAAGAAGGGTCTTACCATTCTTGACACCCCCGGCCTGAATGCACTCGGTACGGAACCAGAACTGACCCTCAACATGTTACCTGCCGCTCAGGCAGTGCTGTTTGTACTTGGCGCTGACACTGGCGTAACCCGCAGCGACATGGAGATCTGGCAACACCATATCAAAGGCTTTCAGAGTGGCCGCCAGCGAGGCCTGATGGTGGTATTGAACAAGATCGACACCCTCTGGGATGATTTGCGTGAACATGAAGATATCCATGATGCAATCAGAAACCAGCAGACTAATACAGCTGAGATGCTGGGTGTTGAACCAAGAGTTGTTTTTCCCATCTCTGCTCAGAAAGGTCTGCTTGCAAAGATCAAAGGCGAACCATCGCTACTTGAAAAGAGTGCATTACTGGAACTTGAAAACTACCTGGGTCAGGATGTTCTGAACATCAAACAACAGATCATTCTCGATACGGTCAGTTCTGATGTCGGTCAGATGCTCGACAACAGCCGCAGCATGCTCTCCGGCAAGCTCAACGACACCAAGTACCAACTCGAAGAGCTGGAAGAGCTGAGCGATAAGAGTGATGACGTGATCACCAATCTGATGGAGAAGACCCGCAGTGAACAGGCGCAATATCTCCGTGATGTAGAAACTTTCCAGCTGAGCCGCAAGCAGCTGAAACAGCAGGCCAGCACGCTCTCTGAAACCCTCAGCCTTGAAGCCCTGGAAAGTACGATTGAAAAATCCCGCAAAGAGATGACCAACAGCTGGACCACCAGCGGCATGAAGGGTTCGATGAAGAACCTGTTCGAAGAGACACGCAGCACCATGCTTATGGTTGTCAACCAAAGCGAACAGACCCGTAAGCTGATACGCGCGATCTACAGAAAATTTCAGAATGAACACGGTTTTGCCGTGGTGCAGCCAAAGATGTTTTCGATTGTGAAATATCGTGTTGAACTTGAGCTGCTGCACCAGGAGGCTGAGATCTTTCGAAATAGCCCTGTAACTGCCATGATGGAACAGAACTTTGTCGTTAAACGTTTTTTCTCTGCATTGGTTAAGCGCGCTCACGACATCTTTAAAAGGGCTGACGAAGATATCAACAGATGGCTCAGTTCAACCCTGGAACCCTTAGTGATGCAGATCAAAGATCACAAGGAGATGATGGAGAAGCGGCTTACAAATCTGCAAAAGATTGGCCAGTCCCGAAATACTTTGCAGTACCGCATACTCGAACTTCAGGAACAATATACCGAACTTGCCAGACAGCTGACAGCACTACGCAATATGTCCAACAGACTAAGCAATAGCCGTCCATTGCATCAGGCTAAACGCCAGAAACCAACACTGGTTAAACAAAATGCGGGTTGATAGCTGCATAACAGAGTTCGTCTTAATCTAAATAAACCTACTGCCCTGTCTTGTGACACTGCAGTAGGTCGTCTTTTAATTAGCTATTATCTTCGATCTGCAAGCCTTATATTAACCAAGTTAATCAGCGCTTAAGAGACTAATCGGCCTCAGGCTCATATACCTGCAATCTACTAACCAGCAGGCGTCCTACACCCCACCCCGTATACAGTTCCACTTCACGCTCTGGGCTTGATCGTCTAAACTGTTGTTCATGCCCCAAGCATAGAAGAGTGCTTATCTGCTCTTCTGATCGACATCGTCCACTTTGACATAGGCAGAAAAGGTGTTCACCTTGACCAGGGCAATCACAACCTAGACCGGTCAATCAGACCGGCATAATGGAGGAGTTTACATGTCCGTTTTTAATTTTTTTACCAGACTGCTGTTTGTATCACTCATCACCCTTCCTGTCTGGGCAGAAAACAGTACCACCATTCCTGGATATACCATTCACCACAACGCCATACCCAGTGCTTCACTGGAACCCAATGTAGCGCGCCAATATGGCATTCAACGAAGTAAGTACCGTGGCATGCTGAATGTCAGCATCATCAAATCAGAGGAAGGAACCACCGGTACACCATCGGAAGCCATCGTAATGGCCAAGGCTAATAATATACGCGGCCAGTTGATCAGCATCCCCATGCGTAAGGTCACAGAGGGTGATGCCGTCTATTACATCGGTGAGTTCCGCATCGCTGACCAGGAGACACTGAATTTTGAGTTAAAGGTTCAACCCAGAGGAGAGCGGCGTTTCTATACCGCCAAGTTGAGCCAGGATTTTTATATCGACTAGCTCTGCTACCCCACTAACTCCCTCGCCCTCTGGGTGAGAGGGGTTGATTAACGGGAACTCTCTTATAGTAATCAGACCACAAGCATTACGACACTCAGGGCTGTTAGAAAGCTCGATATAAGGTCACCAAACCAAATATGATGACCGTCAACCCTGCTGCACGACGAACCCGAATATCCTTGAGCCATCTCGCCAGGCTACCTGCAACCATCCCCATAGCAAAAAGATTTGGCAATGTGCCTAAGCCGAAGGCCAACATCAATCCCGCACCTTCAACAATGCCACCTGATGAAACAGTCCAGATCAACATACTGTAGACCAGACCACAGGGGATCCAGCCCCAGACAATACCCAGAACCCAAGCTTGTGCAGGGGTTTTAACCGGTAACAGTTTTCTTGCAAAGGGCTCGATACGCTTCCATAAACTGTTACCCAGATGCTCTATTCTAGACAAACCTAACCACCAACCACCTAGATAGAGCCCAAGAAAGATCATGAATAAACCAGCTACGATCAACAACACCTGTTGCGCTACATAGACCGGCATCAATTGAGCCAGTAATAGACCGAGCCCCCCCATGATCGCGCCAGCCAAGACATAACTGGTAATACGACCAAGGTTATAACCAACCTGGTAAGGCAGTGTCTGTATAAGTCTATCCCGTACCTGTTCCGGCAGGCCGAATGTCAAAGCACCAACGATGCCACCACACATACCGGCACAATGACCACCACCCAATAGCCCAACAACAAATGCAGCCAGATAACTTCCTGGTTCAACCATGGATTGCGCTCCCGACAATCAACCTCGATCTATCAATGATATGAGTATCATCTGTATGAATCACCAGCTGGAGACTATCAGATCGTATTTCAGACCACATTGCAGTTAACCTCAAAAAATTGACACATTATCCGGGATTATGCTTCGAGCTGGGCACAGGTACATATCGCATTGCCAATAGAATCAGGAATATGACAGGCACTCCGATTGAAGCGGTAATCAGAAAGAATGCAGGATAACCAAAACTATCCACCATCACGCCGGAAAAGCCACCCAGGAATTTTGGCAATAACAACATTACTGAGCTGAATAGCGCATACTGGGTTGCCGAATAGGCGACATTGGTCAAACTTGAAAGATAGGCAACAAATGCAGCAGTTGCCAAGCCGGCGCTCAGATTATCTGCCGAGATCACCAGGGTCAAAAAGAAGAGGTTATATCCAACCTCAGCTAACCAGGCAAAAAGGAGATTGGTTGCCGCTGCCAATATCCCACCAATAAGTAAGATTGGCATCACACTGAAACGAGCAACCAAAGTACCCCCAAGAACAGCGCCAACCAAGGTCATTACCACGCCAAACACACCGACAACCAGACCAACCTCACCCTTACTGAAACCCAGATCAACATAGAAAACGCTCGAGATAACCCCTAGCACAATATCTGAAATCCGGTAGGTGGCAATCAGGGCCAGTAACAATAGAGCCTGCCATTGGTAACGCCTGATAAAATCGACAAATGGACTGACTACCGCATCGGAAAACCAGGTCATGAATCGACGCAGCGGTTCAGGTAGCCAGGTTTGTTGCCCCAGGGCCTCCTCAACTTTGGCCTCCTGCTCTAAGGTTGCCCTATCGGGATGTACATCCGGTTCTGATATCAGCAAAACTGTCGCCACACCCACTAACATCAACAGCGCCATACTCAGATAGGCCAGGGTCCAGGCAGCAAGATGATAGCCAGTCTCAGTTGGTGCAACCCAATTCGCAATCCCCAGGGCACCACCGCCACTGACGATCATCGCCAAGCGATAGCCGATCATGTAGTTTGCAGCCATATACCCCTGAAACTTTACCTCAGCCGATTCGATACGGTAGGCATCGATGGCGATATCCTGGGTAGCGGAAGAAAAAGCCACCAACAGCGCAAACAAAGCAAATGAGCCTAATCCTTGCAGCGGATCAGAGAAGGCCAATCCACAAAGCCCCAGGATCACCATCATCTGGGCAAAAATCATCCATCCCCGACGACGCCCCAAACGTCTCGTCAGCCAGGGTAATTGCATACGATCGACCAATGGAGCCCAGATCCACTTGAAGCCATATGCCAGAGCCACCCAGCTCAAAAAGCCAATGGTGGAGCGGGCAATGCCAGCCTCTCGCAGCCAAAAGGAGAGGGTCCCGAAAACCAGCAACAGGGGCAATCCGGCTGAAAACCCCAAAAAGAGCATATTGCGAACGCCCGGCTGCCAATAGACTGACAATGTTTGGCGCCAATTGGATAACCTGCTGGCTGTTGACACGGATACCTCTAATCGTGAAATGATCGGGCATTATATGCTTCTGTTGGTCAATAGTCCCATTCGAGTCCGGTGAACACCCTGTCGGCTCAAAGCCCAAATTGTATGCTCTGATGACTATTTAGGTGGCGGGAGGTTACAATGCGCACCTCTCTTTAAACAGGTATTCGATCATGCAGGATTATCAACGGGAATTTCTTGACTTCGCCCTCGACGTCGGGGTACTTCGGTTTGGCGAGTTCACGCTGAAATCCGGCCGGGTCAGCCCCTATTTCTTCAACGCTGGACTCTTCAATACCGGTGCCAGTCTGGCACGATTGGGACGATACTATGCCCAGGCTATAGTCGATTCCGGAATCGAATTCGATGTACTCTACGGCCCAGCCTACAAAGGCATTCCATTGGCTGCAGTAACTGCTGCTGCGCTGCATGACCATCATGGTCTGGATCTGCCCTATGCCTTCAATCGCAAAGAGGCTAAAGATCATGGCGAGGGTGGTGTGATTGTCGGACATGCCCTGGAAGGCAGAATAATGATCATCGATGATGTCATCTCTGCAGGCACTTCAGTGCGTGAATCAGTGGAGATCATCAAGAGCGAAAGTGCCATCCCTGCAGGGGTTGTGATCGCCTTGGATCGGCAAGAGCGGGGACAGGGGGAGAGATCGGCCATACAGGAAGTCGAGAGTGATTACGGCATGCCTGTCAGCGCCATAGTCAAGCTTGAGCAGCTGATCGAATATCTCAGTGAGAAAGATGATGACAAGGATGCACTGCAACGTATTCAAGCCTATCGCAAGAATTACGGGGTCGCGTAATCTGCAACCCCAGCTTGCTTCAAGCACCACCCGGCACTCGAGCTACTCCTCCTTCAAGTGTCGGGAGCTGCTATCCATAAATAAGCTTCAATCCAACGAGGAGGGTGACAATTTCAAACCCCCTTTTGATCCATCTATTCCCTTTAGCAATTGAGAGGTGTGCTCCGAAATAGCCACCAATCAACGATCCAGCAATCAGAACAGGCAACCACTGCCAACGTATCTCCCCCAGAAGCCCTAAAGTAATGGCCCCACTGCCATTCCAAAACACCCCAACCAGGACCAAGGTGTGCGCTACTGCACGCTGGTAGTCGAGCCCATACCAGCGCACTAGCCAGAGCGTAACAAACAGACCTGTGCCAGAAGTGAGAGAGCCGTTCAGCACACCAATCAGGAACAACCCCACTCCCCCGGCGATCATCCCTATCCGGTCACGATGAATTGCCTTGTACTCCTGCCCCAGCTGAGGACTTAGAAAAGAGTAGAGACTCAACCCCAGGGTGAGTATTCCAAGGGAGACTTCGGCGATCCTGTCCGGTATCTGCAGAATAAGACTTGCACCAAGGATCACGCCAGGTATACCGGCTGCGAGCATAAAGATCACAAATTGACGCTCCAGCCCACCCTCGCGCAGATGTCGTATAGTGGCGCCAATCCCCAGCGCCACAGAGGCCACTTTGTGGGTCGCTAAAGCGATACCGAAAGGTAATCCAAGGAAGATTAATGCAGGCAATTGCACCAATCCCGCACCGCCACCAGAGAAGGCGGAGAAGAGATTCGCCAGAATAGAAATAATGAAAAGGGTGAACTGTTCCACAAACCAGCTATCTTATGAGGTAACTCCCGAAGTATAATCGATATTTAACGAAATTAGAGTCATAAGCGAGCATGGGTTTGAGAAATATCTGTATAGCTATCCTTTTTTGCAGCGTCTTACCCCTAAATTGTTTTGCAGGGAAGCTTTACAAATGGACGGATGACGAAGGGCGTACCCACTATTCCGACAAGTTACCACCAACGGAGACACATCGGGCACGTACTCATCTAGATGAGCATGGCGTCACGATACAAAAGGTGGACGCGGCTAAGACTGCCGAGGAACTCAGGCAGGAGCGCGAAGAGGAGCGGCTGCGACTGGAGCGACAGAGGGTACTGGAAAAACAGCAGGCCCTTGATAATGTGCTGTTACGCTCCTTCCGCACTGAAGATGATATTCTGATGACCCGTAATGGGCAACTACAGGCTGTAGACACGCACATCAGGGTAACCCAATCGAATATCAAACGGCTCAAATCGACCCTTGATGACATGCAACAGCATGCCGCGCAGAGAGAATTGAGCGGAAAACCTGTCTCAGCGAAGATGCAGAAGAATATCGAGATCAAACGGCAGGCTTTAAAGGATGCCTACAGCTCCATTATCGATCGAGAACACCATAAAAACCGTATACGGCAATCATTCGCCCAGGACCTGAAGCGCTTTCGTGAATTGAAAAAGCTGAGTGCCAGCAACAATCCTATCAAAGAGGCCGAGTCAACCTTCAGTGACGCACTTCAAAATGTCTACGATTGCCAGGATGACAACTCCTGTGACAAACCCTGGATATTGGCCAAGCAGTATCTTAAAAAGCACAGCACCACAGCAATCAAAATCGATGGCAAAAACATTGTGATTGCAGGCGAGCCTGTCAATGATGGCGATATCAGCATCTCCATGTCCCGTATTGAGGATCCACAAAAGGGCAATACTGTGATCTTCATGGATCTACAATGCAAAGCTGATCCGACAAACAGCATCCCATGCAAGAAAACATCAAAGGTATTGAAAATAAAAGAAGGGTTTCAGAAAGCACTCACCCAATAGCTGGCAGAGTGATATTCTGGTGTGGAGTATACTTTGATGGAATATGGCTGAATGCTGACCAGCAAACCCCTGATGGCCGTTAACTATCTGGAAACAGGGTTGCTGATAGAAGCCGCCACTGAATCTCCCAATGCTGCAGTGGTGATGCTTTAAATCGACTACGCAGATATTGGTGCAGCAACCCCTCTACAAGACAGGTCATCATGTTGGCAGAAATTGCGCTATCCAAGGCATGAGGCCGCCCTTCACTCCTCATCTCTCCTTCTCTCAGGATCTGTTTTAGCTGGGTCTCGAAGCGATCAAAAAACTGCCCGACACGAGCCAACAGGCGCTCTGTCTCACCCACCAGAACATCACCAAGTAAAACTCTGGTTATGCCTGGATTCCGTTCAGAGAAAACCAATAACAGGTAGAGAATTCGTGCACATCGGGTTTGTGCATCTGAATGTTCTTTGAGAATCTGATTGATGCGAATAAAGACACTCTCTTCAGCGAAATCAATCAATCCTTCGAACATCTTGGCTTTGCTGGCAAAATGACGATAGAGTGCCGCCTCAGAAACACCAACCGCCTTACTCAGAGAAGCAGTTGTAATCCTCTCCCCAGGGTTCTGCTCAAGTTCACGAGCCAGTGCCTCGAGAATCAATTGCCTACGAGGCACCTTCTTCTCTTTTGTCATCATCTACGCCGAATCAAGGTACCCACACCCTCATCCGTGAACAGCTCAAGTAAAACTGCATGGGGTACGCGTCCATCAATGATATGAGAGCTTCCCACTCCCGCTTTCACCGCTTCCAGAGCCGTGGCAATTTTAGGCAGCATGCCACCGTGAATAGTCCCATCATCAATCAATTCATCGACCCGTTCAGCAGAGAGACCTGTCAGCAGACCACCGTCCTTATCAAGCAATCCCCGGGTGTTGGTCAGGAGTATCAGCTTCTCTGCCTGCATAACCTCTGCGACCTTACCGGCAACCAGGTCTGCATTGATATTATAGGAGTGGCCGTCCTTGCCGACACCGATAGGTGCGATTACAGGAATAAAGTCACCCTGTATCAACATATCGACCACACTCACATCAATGCTCTCCACCTCACCAACATGCCCAATATCGATGATTTCAGGAACATCCAACTCAGGCCCGACGCGGTTGATCACCATTTTTTTTGCGTGGATCAGATCACCATCCTTACCTGTCAGCCCCACAGCCGAACCACCTGCACGGTTGATCAGACTAACGATGTCTTTGTTCACCAATCCACCCAGCACCATCTCTACAACGTCCATGGTTTCGCTGTCGGTGACTCGCATCCCCTGAACAAACTCAGAATTCTTGCCCAACCGCCCCAGTAGATCGGCAATCTGTGGACCGCCGCCATGCACAACCACAGGATTAACCCCAACCAGCTTCATCAACACCACATCCATGGCAAAACTGTTTTTTAAAGCCTCGTCGACCATGGCGTTACCGCCATATTTAATGACCAGGGTTTTACCACTAAATCGCTGGATATAGGGGAGGGCTGAGGTTAATACGTGGGCAATATTCTGCGCCTGTTCAGCTGTTAGACTCATCTTTTGGTGACAACTCAGTGAGGAAGGTTTAACTATCTATACAAAGTAGCCTGATACACACCGCTTAGAATGGCAACTCAAGGTGTGGATCGACTTTATTAAGCATATCACGGAAGATGGACTGCACCTCTGCCAACCCATCTTCAGTCTCTGCCTCAAAACGGAACAGCAGTGCCGGAGAGGTATTCGACGCTCTCACCAAGCCCCACCCCTGTTCAAATTCAGCCCTTAAACCGTCTATCTTGACCATTCTGGCTCCTGGCATGTCAGGCAACAGATCGAGTGCTTCCATCACTGTCTCGGCATACCCCTCATCAAGGCGTACAACAAATTCAGGCGTCGATAGACTATCGGGAAGCTCAGCAAATACTTCTGCACTGGTACGATAATCCAGAGAGAGAATCTCAAGCAAGCGTGCCCCAGCATATATACCATCATCAAATCCGTACCAACGTTCGGAAAAAATAATATGGCCACTGAACTCCCCAGCCAACAGTGCATGGGTCTCTTTCATCTTGGCCTTCAGCATGGAGTGGCCACTCTTCCACATTAACGGACGACCGCCATTGGAGAGTACGATATTTGCCAGATGACGGCTGCACTTCACATCGTAAATAATGTCACCACCGGGCTCACGGGTCAGCACATCGATTGCCAAATACATCAACAGACGATCAGGCCAGATGATATTCCCCGATGAGTCAACAACTCCCAAGCGATCTCCGTCACCATCGAACGCCAGACCTAATGCAGCCTGGTGTTCTACAACAGCCTTCTGCAAATCAGCCATATTTTTCGGGTCGCCCGGATCGGGATGGTGATTGGGAAAATCACCATCGACATCACAATAGAGCTCCACTACTTCACAACCAAGCTGGCGATAGAGCTCTGGTGCAACTACAGATGCAGCACCATTCCCACAGTCAACCACTACCTTGAGGGTTTGCCCCATTCGCACATCCGAGAGCACTCTCTCAATATAGTCTTCTATGATATCCCTGGAATCAAAAGAGCCTTCACCCACCAGCAATTGATCAGCATCGATACGACGACGGAGATTTTGGATCTCCTCTGGAGAGGGGCTCTCACGCCCGATTACCATTTTCAAACCATTGTATTGAGGTGGATTGTGACTGCCGGTCACTATAACCCCACACTCCGCATCGAGTTCGTGGGCAGCAAAATGGACCAGTGGCGTTGGCACCAGTCCCAGGTCAATCACATCCCGGCCACTGGCCTGAAGTCCTTGAATGAGAGAACTTTGAAGGCTTTCACTCGATCTACGCGCATCCCGACCTACAATTACTGCGCTATGTCCCTGCTCATAAATCTCGCTGCCAATACCCTGACCAAGCACCGCAACGGCTTCCTCTGTCAGGACCTCACCCACAACACCACGGATATCATACGCACGAAAAATTGTTGGCGAGAGATCAACTGAACGGATCAATGTCTCAGAATCGGCTTGATCATGAATCGCCGGAACACCCTCTTCAACAGAGATCCCCATTCCTGGCTTGTCATCAGTAGCACTCCCTCGTTTGGTGGTCGCCTTTCCTGCCTGCGTGCTACGATATTCTCTTATCTGATGCTCCATTACATCCAAGGTTGGCTGGAGATCACTGAGTTGCGCCAATTGGGATTTAGGTGGACGACCCACCACCAGCGCTTCTACCAGAGAGAGTATGCTGTGTTGATCCGCTTTTAATGCTTTGGTCATCTGTTTGGAAAGCATCAATAACAGCAAAGCGGTAAAAAGAAACAGCAACGCACCGGGAGCAATCTGCATTCCGATCTTTAGAGGATCGAGCACAGCCCCGGTACTGCTCCAATAGGCGATCTGCCAAATTGATCCAGGAATAGAAATCACACCATCCGACTGTATACCTGCTGCTGCCAACAATCCCGTTCCGGCAAGCGATAAAGGCGCTTTACCAGAAATTACCTGTTGCCACTCGATACGCCCAACTGTGCTGCCGGCACTATCCAGTAACCGTTGGAACTCTTTGCTTGGAAAAGAGGCGTGAATGACCCCTTTAATCTGGCCTGCTGGCCCACGGATCGCAGCTGCAATAGCAATATGCTGGTGAGCCGTACCATACTGATGCAGTTCAGCTGGGAGCGACTGATCACTGGTTTCAGCCTGCCTCAGCAGTTGCAGTGACGCATACCCCATGTGGGGAGAGATACTCTTATCCGGCTCACTTACACCTACAGGCAGAAGACGAACCTGCAGTGCGCCAGGTACTAAATCGGTCAGTCTTTGTTGTTCACGCAGTAATTTCTCAGGGTCATTCAAGTCAAACAGCGCAGAGGTTCCAACCTGACTGGCCAATCCTCTGATCAAATCGATTTGCTGCTGAATTCCAGCACTGACAGCCTCTGCCAGGGTTTGGGCTACGGCTTTGGTATGAAACTGCTGATTGGCCTGCTTCGCATTTTGGGCCAGGTAGTAATCAGCAGCCCAAGCGGCGACGACCAGGATCAATAAGCCAAACACCCCAATCATCCAATAACCGCGAATTGTGCGCCCACTCCCTTGCTTAGCCATCTGGTCCCCATTCTTTTTTGCAAAACCCATAATAAACCCTGAATTCTATCACTACCCAGGCAGATGCTCTTCGTCATCTACAGCTCTATCATGACAACAATCTTAGATATCAATGCCTTACAGAACGACCTAAACCACCAAGCAGATTATCATGCCAAACCTTGGCCCCTAACAACAAAGCTGAGTTATTTCAGCCCACCCGGTATCTTCAGACATGAAAAACAATAGTTGTCAAAACAAGTTCAATCAGCCCGAGTTTCAGTACGATAATTGATGCCAGCATAGTGTGCAGGTCTCAATTGACTACCCCGTGAAAGAGATTCAGACAGCAAAATATTTCACCCTGATAAGAGTCGTGAATACTATTGTTGCGTTGTTGCATGATATCGTTCTGAAATTCTCGCTACGAGTTGTTGTGCCAACTGATGTTTTGACATCATGGGTAAGACTTCTCGTCCCCCTTCCCACAACAACAGTAGTTCGTTTTGATCTGACTCAAACCCCCCTTCCTTGGCACCAACTTTGTTGGCTGCAATCATTTCCACTCCTTTGGTCTGTCGTTTTGCCTCTGCATAGGCCTCCACATCGTTTGTCTCAGCGGCAAAACCGACACAAAATGGAGGCTCATCAAGACTGGCTACTTCAGCGAGTATATCTGGATTTTTTACAAGTTCCAGTGTAACTATCTCTTTATTTTTCTTAATTTTATCATGAGCAACGCTGCTAGGGCGGTAATCTGCAACAGCAGCGACCCCAATGAAGATATCCGAATCGGTCACATATGACATTACTTCAGCTCGCATCTCCTCCGCTCGCTCAACGTTGACACAGTTCACACCTGGCGGCACTGCCAATGCAACAGGACCACTTACAAGGGTTACTTCAGCACCTTGTGCTTTAAGCGCTTCGGCCAGTGCGTAACCCATTTTCCCCGAGCTGCGATTACCGATATACCGCACCGGATCGATCGGCTCCCGAGTCGATCCAGCTGTCATGAGCACATGAACACCAATCAGTGAACCCACTTCAAAGAACGCTTGTGCCAGCGCCATCAACTGCTCTGGCTCAAGCATTCGCCCTGGCCCGGTTTCACCACAAGCCTGCTCTCCAGAATCCGGCCCCCAGCTATGCACCCCACGAGCTGTAAGTCTCTTTACATTCTCCTGAGTTGCAGGGTTGAGCCACATCTGCTGATTCATTGCCGGCGCCAGTGCTATCGGCGCGATGGTAGCTAAACAGATCGTGGTCAATAGATCATCTGTCAGACCTGTCGACATTTTTGCTAAAAAATTTGCCGTTGCCGGCGCCACCAACACCAGATCCGCCCAGCGTGCCAGTGAGATATGATCCATGGCCGATTCCTGAACGGAATCGAGCAGCTCGGTATGAACCGGCTGTCCGGAGAGTGCCTGAAAGGTCAGCGGTGTGACAAATGCCTGGGCCGATGCCGTCATCACGACTCGCACCTCAGCCCCAGCTCTTTGCAGTTCGCGCAGGAGTAGTGCGCTTTTATAGGCTGCAATTCCACCAGTAACGCCTAGCAGGATTTTTTTATTTGCCAGACTGCTCATCAGTTATGTCCACACCATTCGCTCATCCCACCAAGAGTAACCCCTGGGCCTGAAAATGTTAACAAATTTGCTTTAGATGTCCCTGACAACAAAACAGGCTATGATCTCTTCTCGGTCAAACATGAGACAGGGAGGTCTTAAAATATGGCGATCACAGACTGGCCAGATGACGAGCGTCCACGGGAGAAGTTACTCCAGAAAGGCCCGGCTACACTCTCCGATGCAGAGCTACTGGCAATTTTTTTACGTACTGGTGTCAAAGGTATAACCGCCGTTGATCTTGCTCGCAACTTGTTGTCTGAGTTTGGAAGCCTTGGCGCACTGTTAAGGGCAGACCAATCCCGGTTTTGTCAGGCCAAGGGAATGGGAGTGGCCAAATTCACTCAGATTCAGGCAGCCCTTGAGATTTCGAGGCGTTATCTTCACGAACAGCTACAACACAGCGACAGTCTGACCAATCCTCAACAAACCCAGCATTATCTGCACAGCAAGCTACGCCACTATCCCTATGAGGTTTTTGCCTGCCTGTTTCTAGATAACCATCATCGGGTCATCTGTTATGAAGAGCTGTTTCGCGGCACCATCGATGGTGCCAGCGTGCATCCCAGAGAAGTAGTCAAACGCGCACTTCAACACAATGCAGCCGCGCTGATCTTTGCCCATAACCACCCTTCCGGTATTGTCGAACCCAGTCGTGCCGACAGAGCAATTACAGAACAGCTGAAAAGCGCTCTGGCTCTAGTGGACATTCGGGTGCTTGATCACATTATCATTGGCGATGGAGAGCCGGCCTCATTGGCTGAGCGGGGAATGATCTGAGAGAATCATATCCAAATTCCCTTGATTCATAGTCTGCACTCTGATATAAATACGCGCCTTTCGCCCCCAGGGATAACAATTTTTGAGGTTTTGACTATGTCAAAAGTCTGCCAAGTAACCGGCAAGCGCCCGGTCTCGGGAAACAACGTTTCCCATGCGCACAACAAAACCAAGCGCCGTTTTCTCCCCAACCTGCATACGCATCGGTTCTGGGTTGAAAGTGAGAACCGTTGGGTTCGTCTGCGCCTTACCTCCAAAGGTATGCGCATCATTGATAAAAAGGGTATCGACTCGGTTTTATCTGAAATTCGCGCCCGTGGCGAAAAAGTCTAATCAAGGAGCATTGAGTCATGCGTGATAAAATCAAACTTGTCTCGAGCGCCGGGACTGGACATTTTTACACCACAACCAAAAACAAGCGTAATCAGCCGGGAAAGATGGAGATCAAGAAGTTCGATCCTAAGGTTCGTAAGCACGTGATGTACAAGGAGTCCAAGATCAAATAGATCTTGCACTATCCCTGGAAAAGCCCGCCACACCGGCGGGTTTTTTTATGCCAGAGATTCCTAACCAAGAGTAAAAAGCTTCTCTATGGCTAAGGTCATCCATTGACTTAAACCCGATGCAACATCAGGTTCCCTGACCGATCAACCACACACTGCCAGCCTCGCGCCAGCCAAGTGGTGGAAGCCATCTCAACAATCAAGGCGGGCCCTTCGATAGACTGCTCATCAGCCAACGCCTCTCTCTCATAACAGGGAACTGGAGTATCTTCACCTGACAGACTCAACAGCTCAACTGGCTCAGCAGGTTGAGTTGTGGCAACGCCTGGCAGCACAATATCGGCCTGAGCGCCGTGCAGCGCCACTCTTAAATTGACCAATTCGACGCTGCCATCCATTTGATGTCCATATCTGGACTTGTGTAGGGCATGAAACTCCCGCTCAGCCTGGATCTGGCTCTCCCAGGGCACATTGAGGGTGTAAGACTGGCCGAGATAACGTAAATCGACCGAGTAAGCCTGCTCAATCTCTTGCTGACTCATACCCTCTTGCAGCAGCCCCCTCCTGCCTTCTGCAGCAAGTTCTGACAACGCCTCATTGATCGACTTATCGTCCAGTGAATCCAGCAGCCCCAGTCGGGTTCTTACAAGCTGTCGCCCCGGTTTAGTAGCCAGCATACCCAGAGCAGAGAGCACCCCGGCATTTACAGGTACTAAAGCCGATCTCATTGCCAATGCATCAGCCAAGGCGCAAACGTGTAGCCCCCCTGCTCCGCCAAAGGAGACCAGTGTGTAGTCTCTGGGGTCTACACCACGTTGAACTGATGTAACCCGTAAGGCATGAGCCATATGCTCATTGGCCACACGGATAATCCCTTCCGCGACGGTCTCTATTGGCAGTGCCATCTGCTGCGCCAATCGCCCAACCGCCTCTTCGGCTGCCTGCCGCTGCAGTCTCATTCGCCCCCCAAGAAAGGCATCCTCCCGCAATCGCCCCAGTAGCAGGTTGGCGTCGGTTACAGTGGCCTCTCTGCCGCCTCTTGCATAACAGGCTGGCCCCGGATCTGCACCAGCCGACTCCGGGCCCACCAACAGCATGCCTCCGGCATCCAACCGAGCTATTGAGCCCCCACCAGCACCAATGGTATGCATATCAACCATCGGTACAGCCACCGGCCAGGGGCCGATACGACCTTCACGGGTAAGACGGGGAGCACCATCGATCAAGGCCACATCAGTGGAGGTTCCCCCCATATCCAGAGTCAGCAGTCGACTACGTCCAGACTCTGCGGCTATAAATCCAGCACCGACCAGACCACCGGCAGGCCCTGACAACAGCATACGTACTGCCTGACGCGCCGCTTGCTCCGCAGCAATTGCCTCACCTGAACTTTGCATCACTGAGAGACGGGTTCCCGGCAATCCGCAACTGAGGCGTTTGAGATATCCTGCCACCAACGGACCTACCCAGCTATTGAGCCAGGTAGCAATGCCCCGTTCATACTCCCCACTGGCAGGGAGCACTTCGGAGGAGCGGGAGCAGAAAACATCCCCTGATACCAGAGACTCGATCTGCCGCTCAAAACTATCATCCAGGTAGCTGAATAAGAGGTTGATGGCGACAGCCTGCGGGTTGAGCCGATCTATTTCTGCTTTCAGGCAGGCAAGATCATTCTTACTCAGAGGCTCAATAACCTGCCCATCACCTCCCAGACGCCCCCCAGTCTCAAGACAGTACTCAGATGACACTGGTGGCTCGATAGCATCAGGTTGCAGGTTGTAGAGCGCCTGACGCGCCTGACGACCAATGGTCAACAGGTCAGCCAGTCCACGGTTACCAATATAGAGGGTACGAACCCCTTTTCCCTCCAGTGCTGCATTGGTGGCGACAGTGGAGCCATGTACCAATACCAGACCGTCGGCTTCCAGTTGCAGCTCTTGAATCCCCTGCAGTATCGCCCGCTCTGGTGCCTCAGGTGTTGAGAGCACCTTGTGAATTTCTATTTTACGATCCTTGAGCAACACAAAATCGGTGAATGTGCCGCCAGTATCGACGCCCAGCAACACAGGAAATGAGGCTTGTTGATCCAGCTTTGTCATTTTCTATTCCGGCAAATATTGATAGCTATGCCGAGAGTCAGTTATTCTGCGACCTGTTTTTAGACGTTGTTAACCATGAATTTATCGGTTAAGACGTTCAAACCTATCGAGAAATGCGGATTGGTTCCAATCACAGGCCTTGCATAGCGAGCCAAGAGTGATATGTTTGGCGGGCTTCTGCAACGACTTTTTTATCTATTCCACAACAGCTTGAGTACTGCCCGTCCACCTTTATCAACAATGCTGAACCTCCTCTCAACCAACCAGCTTTGCAGAAGCTTTAATCAAGTTCAGATTGTCGAACCTCTCGACCTGCAACTCTCCAAAGGAGACATCCTTGGACTGCTGGGTCCCAATGGTGCTGGTAAATCGACCATCATGCGCATGATTTGTGGTGATCTTGCTGCGAGTGGTGGCTCAGTGGAGATCTGCGGCTTTGATCTACTTGAGCAGCCACAGCAAGCCAAACGGCAAATCGGCTACCTGCCTGAGCGTCCTCCACTTCACCCCGATCAGACCGTCGATGAGTTCCTTGCTGATTGCGCGAGGCTTCATGGCCTGAAACGAAAACAGATAGAAGAGGCTAAACAATCGACCAAACAACAGTGTGGACTGGAAGAGTATGGCAAACGATTAATCCGTAAACTCTCCAAAGGCTATCAGCAGCGGGTTGGCCTGGCACAAGCCATTATTCATGACCCCAGGCTGCTCATTCTCGATGAGCCGAGCGATGGTCTGGACCCGGCTCAGATCCGTCAATTGCGGGAATTGATCCGCACACTGGCCACTGACAAGGCAGTCATTCTCTCCAGCCATATCCTGCCGGAGATTCAAGCCACCTGTAACCGGGTGGTTATCCTGCAGCAGGGCAAAACCGTCTATAGCGGAGAGATCACGCCAGCCGATCAGTCCTACTACCGACTGGGCCTTGAACAAAATCCCCTGGAGTCTGAAATCGCAGCACTACCGGCAATTGCCTCTGCCGAGCAGTTACACACTGACTATTTTCTGATAACCCTCGAGCAGGGGTGCCGACCCAGTGAGTGTCTGCAACAGATACTTAGCCGAGGCTGGCAAGTATGTGAGCTGTCCCCCGAAACCCGCAGCCTGGAGCAGCTTTTCCTGCAAGCCACCACAGGAGGCATTCAATGAGCTGGCCTCTTGCCTCGATTGAGTGGCGGCGATTGATGCGCACCCCCCTTGCCTGGAGTTTGCTCGCGCTCTGTTTATGTCTGCTCAGCTGGCAGTTTCTCGGCACCCTGGAATCCTTCAGCGGCATGCAGACAGAGCATAGGAAACTGGGTCTCAGTCACCACCTCAGTCTGCAGCTGTATGGACTGACTGCAGTTCTGATTCTGATCATCACGCCGATACTTACCGCCCGCACTTTCAGTGATTCATTCCGCATTGGAAGCTATGCACTATTGAGCAGCGCACCACTTTCTAACAGCAACATCCTCCTCGGTAAATTTTTTGGCGTGCTGCTGTTTCTCGCTCTTATCGTCGCAATACCGCTGTTACTCAGCCTAAGCCTTTCCGGAGGTACACGACTTGATCTCGGGCTACTTATGGCCGCCACCATCGGCCTGTTGTTGTTGAGTGCCAGCTTCACGGCTATCGGGCTCTATTTTTCCACCTTGAGTGACAATCCTGGGGTTGCTGCAGCTGGAAGCTATGGCTTGTTGATGTTGATTTCCCTGTTGGATCAACAGACAGATGGCAGTAGTTTCATACATTGGCTGGCGTGGCCCTCACACTACCTGGATCTTCAACTGGGGCTGGTTCGCCTCAGTGATTTGTCCTATTTCCTGCTTCTGGCCCTGTTCTTTCTGGGACTGGCCCTACACAGACTGGACAGACTGCGGAGGGGATGATGGGCTGGCTAAAGATAGGATTCAACGACCTGCTGTTTTATCTGCTGATGCTGATCATCCTGATATTACTGGCCTGGCTGAGTGGTCGATACGATTTTCATTGGGATTTGACCCACCAGGGGAGCAACAGTCTCAGTCCGGTCAGCATTGAGACCATTCAACGCACCCCTGGCCCTCTGGCCGTTATAGCCTATGTACCGGAAACCACTAAGCTGCGTGATCAGGTTCGTCGCTTTATCGGCCGTTACCAATACCTGAAACCAGATATCGAACTGACTTTTATAGATCCCCTGCGCCACCCCGATCAGACCCGCCGGCAGGGGATCAGCCTCTCAGGAGAGATCCTGCTCAGTTACAACCAGCGGGAAGAGCGTATACAACGACTGGATGAGGAGCAATTTACCAACGCCGTATTGCGACTGGGGCAGACAGATAGACGCTGGGTTGCCGGATTGACAGGCCATGGCGAGCGCGACCTGCTGGGCAAGGCCAATCATGATCTCGGTGACTTTGGTGCCACCCTGAAACAGCAAGGTTATCAGGTGATCGGCATTGACCTGGCCACCACGCCAACACCGCCCGACAATACAGCTTTACTGATTATAGCTTCACCACAAAGAGCCTTGCTCGCTGTCGAGATTGCGCGCCTCAGGAGCTATCTGGCAAAAGGCGGCAACCTGCTGCTGCTTAGTGAACCTGAGAGTCAGGTTGGCGACTCACTGATGCGACAGCTGACTGGTATAAAACAGCTTCCCGGTACTATTGTTGATGCCAATGTGAAAGAGCTTGGCATCGATAACCCAGCGATTGCCCTGGTACCCAGATATCCTGATCACAAGGCCACGCAAGGATTCAACCTGCTGACCCTGTTTCCTCAGGCTGCGGCGCTTCAGATTCCAAAACAGAGCATGTGGACCCCCACCCCTATCCTGCAGACGCAGGAGAGGAGCTGGAATGAAACAGGATCACTTCAGGGTGAAATCGAACGCAACCCACTGTCAGGCGAGGAACCGGGGCCATTAACGCTCGGTGTGACGCTCACTCGACAGCTTGATGATCAACAGCAGCGCATCCTGGTCATTGGCGATGGTGACTTTCTATCCAATAGTTTTCTCAGCAATGCCGGCAACCTGGATCTGGGGCTGACCATCAGTCGTTGGCTTGTCGGTGATGACCAGCTGATAGGTATTCCAGTAACTGAAGCCAGTGACCGGGAGTTGCACCTCTCTCAACTTGCTATCGGAGTGATTGGTTTCGGCTCTCTCATCGTCGCACCAATTCTGTTACTGTTGTTCGGTGGTTTGATGATGTGGCGTCGAAATCGCGCTTAGGTCTGAATGACTCTGTTTGGTTCGAGTTTGCGAATGAACTACACTCTCAGACCTGAATATAAGATCAAAAAATCATCTTCACCTGTTCCTGAGTGAAGATGCAGGTAGCCCGGCAACAGCCTAGGGTCTACCAAAGCCGAATAACTGATTCCACACGGATAACATGCAACGCCAGCTGCGAACCAACCTGACCTTATTACTTGTCATCGGCCTCCTGACAGCAGTGGTGTGGTGGTCGCAACCTGCAGCTGTAACCCCTCTCAGCCAACTCTTACCGCAACAGATCACCAGAGTAGAACTCAGCGGCCCAGCAAGAGAGACCATCACCATGACACTTACCGGGGATCAGTGGATGATAGGAGAACGTGCTGGAATCAACTCAAGAGTCAAACAACTTCTGGAGATCTGCCGAACAGAAAGCCTTCGTCATTTCCCCGCCCCAGCAGAACTCAAACCTTTCGGATTGGATCAACCCAACCTGATACTACGCCTTAACCAGACGCAGTTTTCATTTGGCACAACCGACCCGATCAATGGCTGGCGGTATGTATTGCACAGGGGTGAGATTCATCTGATCGGTAACGGATTCCAGCACCATCTGATCGCTCCCATTGATGCCTGGCTGGAGAGTCGGGATGCCTGAACTTCCCGAAGTGGAGACAACACGTCTCGGTATCTCTCCCCACATCACCGGCAAACGGGTCAAACAAGTAGTGATTCGTCATCCCCGACTTCGCTGGCCTATTCCTGAAGAGCTGCCCCAGCTACTTACTGGCCGCAAGCTGCTCGCGGTAGCCAGACGAGGTAAATACCTGCTGTTGAGCTTTCATCATGGCACCCTGATCCTACATTTGGGTATGTCAGGCAGTCTACGCATTGTCGATCCGTCAAGCCCTGCACAAAAACATGACCACTTCGACCTGCAACTCAGTAGTGGAAAGCAGCTCAGACTTAGGGACCCCCGCCGATTTGGTGCGGTACTCTGGACCGACAAACCACCAACCCAACACCCACTGATCGCCAACCTGGGCCCGGAGCCTTTAGCAGATGAATTCAGTGGGGAGTATCTGCACAGCCGGGGGAGCAGTCGCCGTATTCCTGTTAAACAACTGATTATGGACAGTAAAACCGTCGTCGGGGTAGGGAACATTTATGCCAGCGAGTCCCTGTTCAAATCTGGCATCCATCCTACCCGTCCCAGTAACCGGATCTCTGGTGAGCGATACCTACGACTCGCCCTGGCAATAGAGGAGACTCTGAATGCAGCAATAGCTCAAGGAGGTACAACATTGCGCGATTTCCGCAGAGAGGATGGTAAACCGGGTTATTTCGCACAACAGCTGCAAGTCTATGGAAAAGCTGGTGAACCCTGCCCTGTCTGTGGCAATCCGATCCATAGCAAGGCCATAGCACAGCGATCAACTTTCTTCTGTAAAGCATGTCAGCACTGAGATCTCAAGGAGATGCCCCATTGATTTCTACTGAGCTCTCATCTAGCATGCGCTGGTTTGCTCTAACTGACATCGCCAATGGATATTAAAAGCCTACGCCAACTCATAGCCGATGACATGGATGCTGTCGATAAATTGATCATTCAACAACTCAAGTCTGATGTTGTGCTGATCAATCAGATTGGAGCTTACATCGTACATAGCGGTGGCAAACGTCTGCGACCCATGATCGTACTGCTGGCCGCAAGAGCATGTGGCTATAGCGGTGATAAGCATATCAACCTTGCCTCCATAATCGAATTCATCCACACCGCCACCCTGCTGCACGATGATGTCGTCGATGGTTCAGATCTGCGTCGCAACAGAGAGACTGCCAATGCGGTCTGGGGTAACGAGGCCAGCGTGCTGGTTGGGGATTTTCTCTACTCCCGCTCATTTGAAATGATGGTGGAAGTTGGACGGATGCCCGTTATGGACATCCTCTCACATGCAACCAATCGCATCGCCGAAGGCGAGGTTCTACAGTTGCTCAATGTACACAACCCAGACACCAGCGAATCTGACTACATGGAAGTGATCAAGCGTAAAACCGCCACCCTGTTCGAGGCTGGCTCGCGACTTGGTGGCGTAATCTCAGAGGCCCCCCAGGAACAGCAACAGGCCTTGGCCGACTACGGCCTTCACCTGGGTATCGCTTTCCAGCTGGTGGATGATGCCCTCGATTACCACTCAAGTAATGATGATATCGGCAAGAATATCGGCGACGACCTGGCTGAGGGTAAACCCACCCTGCCATTGATCCAGGCGATGAAAAAGTCAGATGAGAAACAACGCCAACGACTTGCCTCGGTCATCGAGAATGGCGGATTGGAAGAGATCGATTTCGTCATGCAGGCTATCCAGGAGAGTGATTCGATTGCCTATACAATGCAGCTTGCACAGCAACAGGCGCAGCTCGCAAAACAGGCACTGGAATCGATACCGAACAACCCATACCGAGAGGCACTGGCTGAGCTGGCCGACTACTCAGTTGCCAGAACCCATTGATCAGCCCAGGCTATTCCTATACCATTTTCGGCTCTCTGTAACGGCCATAGATTCGGGGTGTAGCTCAGCCTGGTAGAGCACTGCCTTCGGGAGGCAGGGGCCGGAGGTTCGAATCCTCTCACCCCGACCAGCATATTCAATTCGATAACTATCGATCTACCATCCCTACTTGTTGCGATACCAGGATTGCGTGGCATTAGTGGAGTATCACAGCAACAGATAGAGTTACTCACTTCCCACTACAAGCTACTGATTGCTCTCAATTCTGAGTCAAATACAGTAAATATCTGAATAGCTGCGTTTTTTCTGTTATAGTGGTCAATTCGAGGCGCCTTACCGGTTAGCGCCTGCACGATCAACAGATCGCCGAAATAGCTTAAGCCGTCGCTTATCCCTCATTCGGGACAATGCTTCCCGCTTGATCACAGAATTCTTTTTTACAGCCCGGACCGGCTCCCGCCAGCAGATGCTGATGCAGGGAGGGCACGACCGGAGTACCTTTTATAGTTCCAATCAGACACCCGAAAACTGTTTTTCGGATGTTCGCCAGAGGTTAGAGTTCGCTCTACACCTCCTGAAAAATCCCAAATATTTACAATAACCAGCTAACAGTTCCATAGGTATGGTGCTGCCTGTCGGTTATGGAGCACAATTTTATGTCATTTGAAAACCTCGGCCTTTCGGCTGAACTCCTGCGCGCAGTCAGCGAGCAGGGCTACTCTGAAGCCACGCCTATTCAAAGTAAGGCGATACCTGTCATCCTTAGTGGTAAGGATGTCATGGCCGGTGCCCAGACCGGTACCGGAAAAACTGCTGGTTTCACCCTGCCTCTTTTGCAACGCTTATCTGAAAAAACAGTTAACAATGGCCGCCGCCCTGTCAGGGCTCTGGTCTTGACCCCTACCCGGGAACTGGCAGCTCAGGTAGCGGCCAGTGTAGAGACTTATGGTCGCCACCTTCCACTTCGTTCAGCAGTGGTGTTTGGTGGTGTCAAAATCAATCCCCAGATAGAGAAGTTGCGTCGCGGAGTCGACATTCTGGTTGCCACACCAGGCCGCCTATTGGACCA
Source organism: Candidatus Thiodiazotropha sp. 6PLUC1 (assembly GCA_040506705.1). Lineage (GTDB taxonomy): Bacteria > Pseudomonadota > Gammaproteobacteria > Chromatiales > Chromatiaceae > Thiodiazotropha. The sequence continues at coordinate 22,372 of JBEVWG010000013.1, read as the reverse complement.
CGCCAGTCAAAAAACTGTGGACCTCTCACAGATTGAGATATTGGTTCTGGATGAAGCCGATCGTATGCTGGACATGGGATTCATACATGACATACGCAAAGTCCTGGCACTTTTACCCACTAACAGCACTCGCCAAAATCTTCTTTTCTCCGCCACCTTCTCCAGTGATATCAAAAAACTGGCCGACCGTTTATTGGATCGTCCTGAGCTGATCGAAGTTGCCCGTAGAAACACAACGGCTGAACGGATCAAGCAAGTTATCCATCGTGTCGATAAAAATCGCAAGAGAGAGATGCTGAGCTATATGATCGGCTCACAAAACTGGCGCCAGGTATTGGTCTTTACCCGCACCAAACATGGTGCGAATCGTCTGGCACAACAGCTGGAAAAGGATGGACTCAGCGCATCGGCAATCCACGGCAATAAAAGTCAGGGTGCCCGCACACGCGCACTCGCCAGCTTTAAAAATGGTGACGTACGGGTTCTCGTTGCCACTGACATTGCAGCACGCGGCCTGGACATCGACCAGCTTCCACATGTTGTAAATTACGAATTGCCCAACGTCCCTGAGGATTACGTGCATCGAATCGGTCGCACAGGACGTGCTGGGAATGAAGGTGAAGCCATCTCACTGGTATGCGTTGATGAACTCAAGTTACTGAAGGATATTGAGCGTCTGCTGAAAAAACCGATTCCTGAGGTTGTTATTGAGGGCTATGAACCAGACCCAGCGATAAAAGCGGCTCCTCTAAAAAAACAGAGCAACAACAACCCTCAACGTAGAAACGGTAGGCGGCCTGAAAACAGAACCAAAGCGAGTAACAACAACGCTAAAAAATCTGCTAACTCGCAGCAGCAACACTCAAAGTCGAAAGAAGCTGGTGAAAAACAGTTATCCACCAAGGCACCACATAAACATAAGCGGCGCACTCAGAGTGGAAATAGAAGCAACACCTCTAATCAGCACCCACGCCCAAGCAGAAGAAGAGAGACTGCAGCGCTACTAGGTGGCGGCTATAGTGATGAGTGATCCGGCGGCTTGCCTGAACACCGACACGTATTATTCACTGACAAATATCTTTTTGTAATCCAGCCATACGGGTGGAGGTTGAGACAACCTCCACCCACTGCTACTTACCAATAGAGCGGAACGCCAACATCGATCAGAATACTTCCGTAGCCTTCATCCATCCCCCCCTGTGGTTTAGCAACAGATCGTGCGTATCCCTTTCCTGAATGGAGAATAGAGCTACCATAAGAATCACCAATGCCAGGCTGAATGGCAGTAGGCTGTGAGGAAGAATCAGCTAGACCATCATAAAGATCAGGATTATTTCCAGTCACATCAAATGCACCAGCATATAGATTGGTTGACAGGATCATAGCCGCAGCAAGCATAATTTTTTTCATCTCAATCTCCTCGTATGTTCAAATTTAATGCAGTTAATTCTGCTTTCAATTCTATTTACGCATGCAACTGGAGAATGGATTCGATTATGTTTATAAAGTCAGCTGCAAATATCAAGGTCTGTAGGGTGCGGCCCTGCCGCACCATACCCAACTGAAATGAAAACCACCTAATACGCAGACAACAGACGTTGTCAGGAACGAAAAAAACAATCGGTATTTACGTGGAACCCTCACCCTACATCATCGCACTATTATAAACCTGGCGATCCAAGCATAATAGTTTGCCTGCCATATAGGTTAAACCAACCTAAACTCCCCCAACAATAGATAAGGGAGATCGAAGAGCAATAAAAAACGGACTGATTTCTACCCGCTTCTAGTAATTAGGCAGTTGATAATCTTGGAAACAATCTATACATTTTTACTCGCATCCCTGCTTTTATGTATTGCGCCAGGCCCAGACAATATTTTTGTTTTGACTCAATCGGCACTTCATGGAGCTAAAAAAGGAGTGCTTGTTACACTGGGGCTCTGCACTGGCCTGATCGTCCATACCACAGCTGTTGCGCTTGGGGTTGCAGCGCTTGTAAAAGCATCACCCGTAGCTTTCAATCTGCTTAAATACATGGGTGCCTTTTATCTTCTCTATCTCGCCTGGAAAGCCTTTACTGCATCATTGAATCCTTTGGGTAGATTTCAAGATAGCAGACTATCTGACCTCCAGTTCTTTGGGCGTGGCGTCATTATGAATATAACCAATCCCAAGGTAACCATATTCTTTCTCGCCTTTTTACCACAGTTCACCAACCCCGATCAGGGTGGCATGATTCAGCAGATATTTCTCCTGGGCTTTATATTTATCCTGATAACCCTAATGATATTTGGCGCTGTGGCAGTAATGGCTGGCACATTGGGCTCTTGGCTTAATCACTCACCCAAAGCTCAGTTTTATCTCAATCGTGTAGCAGGATTGGTATATATTGCACTTGTTCTGAATCTGCTTTTTGGTCGCACCCTGTAGGTTATCAGCTTGCGAAGTATCTGGATTCCAACTTGCATCCAATGTCGATACTTATGCTCTGGTTTGCATGTAGGGTGCCGGCCCTGCCGCACCATGTCCAACTGAAACGAAAACCACCTGATAAGCAGGTTAACAGACAGCTTACCGCTATAGACACGGGTGAGTAAGAGGAATGCGACCAGTATTTCTGAGGTATCCACACACTATGGTGCGGCAGGGCCGCACCCTACCTCTTCTTTGCTTATTGTGGCTTTAACCAAAAAAGATCAGTTGGGCAGCGTGAAGTCTGAATCTGCTTTTTGGGTCGTACCCTGTAGGTTATCAGCTTGCGAAGTATCTGGATTCCAACTTGCATCCAATGTCGATACTTATGCTTTGGTTTGCATGTAGGGTGCCGGCCCTGCCGCACCATGCCCAACTGAAATGAAAACCACCTGATAAGCAGGTTAACAGACAGCTTACCGCTATAGACACGGGTGAGTAAGAGGAATGCGACCAGTATTTCTGAGGTATCCA